>CAZRSF010000010.1:0-18892 GCA_964602655.1 uncultured Candidatus Moduliflexus sp. | reverse complement strand
GGGTCTAATCCGCTGATCGTGTATGAGTCTTTCGTCCCTGCCACTGATGGAAACACATCGTTTTCCACGTCTGTTGCGGACGACCACTCTTTCACAGCTTTCAAACTTGGCGCGCGCCGAATAAGCTGTTTAGCGGCCTGGCCTTCGCTATTATTATCTCCCGTCGCTGTCCAGGAAATCTTCACCCAGTCTTTTCCGGCGTCTTCAATGGCCAAATCAATGATCGGAGCGGGCGCAATCGCATCGAATTGCGGGATGCGCAATACATTGGAAAGCGGCGACGCTTTCCCCCGTTCATCAAACGATTTTACGGCGATATAATATGCCGCGTCTTTCGGCGCATCTTTCAACGTGAATGTTTCTAAGGCTTTGGGCGATGCGGGCGTCGGGACGTTTTGCGCAACAGAGGCGGCATTCCATGACTCTTCCGTTAATGGCGTTAATGAGTAACGCACCTCATATTTGGCCACTCCGACAGTTTTGTCTTCAAGCGCTTGCTGTGGAGCCGTCCAATTCAGCGTGACGCTGCCTTCCTCCAACGCTTCGATTGCCAAATCTGCAATTGACTCTGGGGCTGGGATGTTTATGGTATTCGGCCCCCATGCCACCACATCAGACAGCGGAGACAGATTCAAGGCGTCGTCAATGGCGCGAATCGCCCAAAACATATCTTTATCATTCCAGGGTTTCAGCACTTGAAACGTTTGCGCGGTACCTGCGGGAAGGGGCGCTGGCACGTTCGCGGCCTGAATCGCTCGTACCCACGTCAAATCGGTCAGCGGCACATCGGAATAGCGAATATCATACGTGGTTGCCGTCCCTTGACTCCCATCGTCGCCAGTCGCTTTCCACGATAATTCCAACGTATTCTGGTCTAATTCCCTAACGGCGAATGACTCGATTTTCGCCGGAGTTTGCTCATCCATCTGTTCTAAACGCACGACATTCGAAAGAGGATTCGTCTGTCCGGCGCCGTCAAGCACTTTCAACGCAATATATAGCATTCCATCCGGTTGCAGCGCGGGGAGTTGCACGTCTTTGATCCTCAGCACTTCCTGGGTTCCAGGCGGAGCAGGATGAATTGTTTCCTGATATTTTGTCGCGCGTTCCCACGATTCATCTGTGATCGGCTGCGCGGCAAAACGTAAATCATACACCGCTTGCGGCGAGAACAAGCCGGGCGGCGACGTCCAGGTCAGAGTCATCGAGGTTTTATCGTAATTGGTGACGGTCAAGTCAAGAATCTGCCCTGCGATTGTTGGAATCACCACCTGTCGAAAGGCTGTCGAGGGTTCTGCAAGCGTCTGTGAGTCGCCGGGCTTCTGAGTCGCCGGGGTCAGCGCTGCGACAGAAATGCCTGTCATTGCATCGCCATAGCGGCCGGAATGCGCGGGATTGCCACGAAATCCCTGCCAGGCGATTTTCGGCGTCTGCGCTCCCACGCGGGGAAACGTCCAGGCGTACACAAATTGATCTTTCGAGCCGATGACAACTTCTAACGTGCCGTCACCGTCAAGATCGCCCATTGCTGGCGAAGACGTGAGCGCTCCGTTGGTTTGGCGCGGCCAGCCCTGAACCAGTACGCCTTGCGCCGTCCACATATACACTTTGTTATCTTTCGAACCGATGACAACTTCCAATATGCCGTCGCCGTCCACGTCGCCGACTGCCGGCGCGCCTGAAATTTCGCCATCCGTCACGGCAGGCCAGCCGGGCGCAGGCTGCCCATTGGCATCCCAGGCGTACACTTTGCCGTCTTTACATCCGATAATCACTTCTAATCTGCCATCGTTGTTCAAATCGGCTAAGGCCGCAGAAGATGGAATTTGATGTCCGGCAGTCGTCGGCCAACCGGCTTTGCGCTCGCCTCGCGTATTCCAAACAAACACTTTATCCCAGGAGGCGGCCACGATTTCGACTTCGCCATCATTATCCAAATCCCCAACCGCCGGAGACGAAGGCACGACATGTTCGGTTGCCACAGGCCAGCCATCAATATCCGTCCCGTCGCCTTTCCACGCAAATACACGATTGTTGTCGGTACCGATAATCACATCCAACACGCCGTCACGATTGATGTCTGCGAGCGCGGGGGACGAATAGACGAACAGCCCGGTCGGTTTCGGCCAATTGCGGACTAACGAGCCGTCGGCATTCCAGGCATAGACTTTGTTATCGAATGAGCCGACCACGACTTCCGGCAGTTGATCGCCGTCAATATCGCCGACAGCAGGCGACGAATAGATGACGCTGCCGGTAGAGGCCGGCCAGCCTGGCAGAATGCTGCCATGAAAATTCCAGACATAGACTTTATTATCGAACGAACCGACAATCACTTCAAGATGTCCGTCGCCGTCCAAATCAGCTAACGCCGGAGAAGATCGCACGGAGTCGTTGGTGGTGACAGGCCAACCCGGCATAAGCGTACCGTCGGGTTTCCAGGCATAGACTTTATTGTTATCCGAGCCGACGACGATTTCTAACACGCCATCCCCGTCCAGATCGCCTAACACAGGCGACGAATTGACCGGCGCGCCGGTATCTTGCGGCCAGGCGGAAGGAGAGAACGCCGGAGCGGCCAGGAGGATGCTTGGAGCAGCGAATGAGAGCGCAAACAGAACAATACCCAAAACAGCAGCAGAACAAAAGCGGCGGATTATCATACAGAAACAGCGAACATGAACATAAGCGCCTAAAGCGTTGCTTTACGCGCTTATGTTCACGTCAATTCACGTTCATCTTTTATCGGTACGGTGAAATAAAACGTGCTTCCTACACCTATTTGGCTTTTGAGCCAAATCTTTCCTCCATAGAGTTCAAGGAGTTTTTTCGAAATCGCTAAGCCCAATCCGGTACCGTTATATTCGCGCGTCAACGATCCATCTACCTGGCGAAACTCATCAAACAAAATGTCGAAATTTTCTTCTCGTATGCCAATGCCCTCATCCTGAACGCTAATGACTAAGTAGTCGCCATTGGCGGTCGCATGTTCCGGAGGATGCGCTCTTCTGATATCCTCTGGCGCGCATCGTAACGCATGACATGCCGCAATCGTAATTGTGCCGGACGACGAAAATTTTACGGCATTATCTACTAAATTATACAAAATAAGTTTGACTTTCTCCCGGCTGCCATCCCCATCTGCAAGGTCATCTTCAAGCCGTTGTCGAATATTGAGTTGTTTTTGGTCTATTTTTTTGCGAAGCTCTTGCAACACTTCCTGAACAACTGCCGAAATCGGTACAGTGTCATGTTTCAACACCACCTGCCCGGCGTTGAGCATCGCCACTTCAATCACGTCATTCAACACGCGCAGTAAGTGATTACCGCTATTCAGCACCATGCTCAATTGGCGGCATTGATTATTGTTCAAGGGACCGCTATAGCCTTGCAGCAGCAATTCGGTGAAGCCGATAATCGAGTTGAGCGGCGTGCGTAATTCATGCCCCACATTGGCGAGGAATTCGGATTTGAGTTGATCTAACTCTCTCAGTCGCCGATTAGCATGTTCCAACATCGCGTAATGTTTCATGACTTCGCGGTTCGATTCGCGTAATTGGGCAAACAGGCGAGTCCGCTCTCGTTTAATGACACTGCGCTCTAATGTTTGTGAAATCAACATCAGCATCGGATCGACTAAAAAGGGCTTTCGAATGTAGGCGTCTACGTCTTCTTCAATGGCATGAATGGCTAACTCTTCGTCGCCATACGCCGTCATCAAAATCACGCCGATATCAGGAAATTGTTCGCGGATGCGGTTTAAGACGACCATGCCGGAAATATCGGGAAGTTTATAATCTAATAAAATGACATCCGGCAGCGAACCTGCGGCGAGCGCGTCCAGACATGCCTGGCCGGTAGAAAATTCCATCGGGCGATAATTGCGGCGTTCGAGCGTTGTGCGCAGCAATTCGCGAATATCTTTTTCATCATCAACAATAAAGACCATCGGAACATACGCTGGCTCGATGTCTCGCCCTAACACGTATGCGATCTGTTTCGCGACTTCGGCAGGCTCGATCGGTTTCATCAGCCAGCGATCCGCCAAAATCGGATAGACGGTCTCGCCAAAACGAATCCCATGTTCTCGCTCGTCGTCGGAAAGATAAATCGCAGAGGTCATAATCACCGGAATACGCTTGTATTGCGGATGCTCTTTCAGCATTTGGCAGAGTTCGAAGCCATTCATCTTCTGCAACAGCGCATCTACGATAATGACATCCGGAAAATGCGCCTCAAGCGACTCTTCCAATGTTTCAAGCGTTTGCAACGGAAACACGTGATACCCTTGCTCTGTCAAATGCTGCGCTAATGGCTCTAAAAACAGATGATCATTATAAATTAGAAATATATTCTCCATAGCATCCACATACCATGCTGAGTGTTCCGAAAACTAAGTTTAAGTATTAAACAGGGAATATATCAGGACTCACAAAGGATTGTCAAGACAAAAACCCCTGAGATAATAAGAAGTAAAAAAAACTCGTTACCGCGAAACGTTCCTTGAATTTTTTCTCACACATCTTGTATCAATTTATAGAAAATGTCGAAATCCTATTCATAAAACTTGACACGTTTTTACCACTTAAAAATAGAAGGGTGGACATTTGTTTGATCCGTGGAAATCACGTTTGTTTAACCTACCAGACAGCATTTTTTTTGCTGGACGCAGGGAGATACATACTCATGAGTAGAAAAAATTTTCTTTTCACGTCTGAATCGGTCACAGAAGGGCATCCTGATAAAGTTGCCGACCAGATTTCAGATTCCGTTTTAGATGCAATTATGGCTGACGATCCGATGGGGCGCGTGGCCTGTGAAACTTTAGTGACGACTGGCGTGGCCTTCGTGGCGGGTGAAATCACCACCAGTTGTTATGTCAATATCCCGAAAATCGTCAGAAATACCATTAAAGAAATCGGCTATACAAAAGCCAATTATGGATTCGATTATGAGACCTGCGCGGTATTGACTTCAATAGATGAACAATCGCCTGACATTGCGATGGGCGTCAATCCCGGCGGCGCTGGCGATCAAGGCTTGATGTTCGGCTATGCCACGAACGAGACCGAAGAACTGATGCCGCTGCCGATCACATTAGCGCATAAGTTGACAATGCAGTTGACCAAAGCCCGCCGCGAAGAAATCCTGTCGTTTCTGCGCCCGGATGGAAAATCGCAGGTCACAGTCGAATATGTTGATGGCAAACCGAAACGCATTGACACGGTCGTTATTTCCACGCAACATGGGCCGGAAATCAGCTTGAAAGAATTGCGGGAAGACGTGATTGAAAAAGTCGTGCTGCCGGTGCTGCCGCGCGAATTATTAGACCCTGATCATATTACGTATCATATCAATCCGACAGGCCGGTTCGTCGTCGGCGGTCCACAGGGAGATTGCGGCGTGACCGGACGGAAAATCATCGTTGATACATACGGCGGCGTGGGAAGTCACGGCGGCGGCGCATTTTCTGGCAAAGACCCGACGAAAGTTGACCGCTCTGCGTCGTACATGGCGCGATACGTTGCGAAAAACCTGGTAGCCGCAGGCGTAGCGGAAAAATGCGAAGTGCAGCTTGCGTATGCGATTGGCGTGGCTGATCCGGTGTCCATCATGGTTGATACGTTCGGCACGGGCAAAGTGGATGGCGTTAAAATTGTGAAAGCGGTGCGCGACATCTTCCAACTCACGCCGCAAGGGATCATCTCTTCGCTGAATCTGCGGCGGCCAATCTTCAGAAAAACCGCAGCGTACGGGCATTTCGGACGAAATGATCCTGATTTTACCTGGGAAAAAACCGATAAAGCGAGCGATCTTCGCGCCGCGCTTGGATTATAATTATATATAAAAAATGGAAAAGCTGTCAGATACCATGAAGGCGTCTGACAGCTTTCTCCTTACTATAAGGTCGAATTCTTATGAAATATGATGTGAAAGATATGTCGCTTGCCGAAAAAGGCAAGCTGCGGATTGAATGGGCAGACCGCAATATGCCGGTGCTCCAGCTTATCCGCAAACGGTTTCAAGCCGAAAAACCCTTAAAAGGCGTGCGTATTGCCGCCTGTTTGCATGTCACCTCCGAAACCGCCAACCTGATGCGAACGCTGAAAGACGGCGGCGCGGATGTGGCGCTGTGCGCTTCGAATCCGTTAAGCACGCAGGATGATGTCGCCGCATCCTTGGTGAAACATTATGAAATTCCGGTCTTTGCCATCAAAGGCGAAGATAATCAGACCTATTACAAACATATCCACGCTGCATTGGAAAATAAACCGATGCTGACGATGGATGACGGCGCGGATGTGGTGTCCCTTATCCACTCCGAGAAAAAAGAATTACTGAAAGATGTTATTGGCGGTACGGAAGAAACGACCACCGGCGTCATCCGGCTGCGCAGCATGGCAAACGGCAAAGTGCTGGAATACCCGATTATTGCAGTGAACGACGCCCAAACCAAACATTTCTTCGATAACCGCTACGGCACAGGGCAGAGCACGCTGGACGGCGTGATTCGCGCCACGAATACGCTGGTCGCTGGAAAAACGGTTGTCGTCGCAGGTTACGGCTGGTGCGGACGTGGCGTGGCGATGCGGGCGAACGGGTTAGGCGCAAAAGTCGTTGTGCTTGAAGTCGAGCCGATTCGCGCGATTGAAGCGACAATGGACGGCTATCAGGTGATGCCGGTTGCTGAGGCTGCCAAAATCGGCGATATTTTTATTACCGTTACCGGCGACATTCATGTCATCCGCAAAGAACATTTCGAAGTCATGAAAGATGGCGCAATCGTCTGCAACTCCGGCCATTTCAATGTGGAATTGGATTTGGATGGATTGGCTGCAATTACGACATCGCGCCGCACGATTCGGGACTTCGTCGAAGAATTTACGATGAAAAACGGCAAACGAGTGAATGTGCTCGGCGAAGGCCGTTTGATCAATCTCGCGGCTGCCGAAGGGCATCCGGCGGACGTGATGGATATGAGTTTTGCGAATCAGGCGCTTGGCGCGGAATACATTCTGAACAATGCGAAATCGCTGGAAAAGAATGTGTATCCGGTTCCGCAGGTGATTGATCGCGAAATTGCCCGTCTGAAATTAGAAGCGATGGGAATTTCGATTGATACCCTGACGCCGGAACAAGAAAAATATTTAGCGTCCTGGGAAATGGGGACATGATTTTACCCCTCCCTCGCTCCCTCCCCTAAATTAGGGGAGGGATGGGGTAGGGTAATTTTAATTCGCCACGCTTAAACAGCAGCGCAGCCCGCCGCGATTGCTTTTGGTCATCGGCGCGTTATCCCAGAAATGCAGCGCGCATTCCGCGCAGCTTGAACTGCTCCATGCGCCGCCGCGCACTTTCACGTCATCTTTGGATGTTCCGACCCATTCCCACACATTGCCGTTCAAATCATAGACGCCGTAGCCGCTGACGCAGGTTTTCGGCGTTTGCCCGATGGCTAACGGCGCATCCACCTTGCTTTCCGCATTGCATTTCGTGCCATCATAGACTGCGCCGTACGGAAAACGCAGCCCTTGCGGCCCGCGACACGCCTGCACCCATTCCTCATCCGTGCATAACCGTTTGCCGACTGATTCGCACATCGCGTTCGCTTCCTGCCAGGTCACGTTCGTCACCGGTAATTCTCCGACTCTATTCGGAAATTCGTATGTATCCATATAAAAATTCCCGATTTTGATCATATTTTCATATTCTTGCTGATTGGCGGTTAATGGCAAATTGTTAGAGACGACAAACACGCCAACAACTAAAAAAACTAACGCAATTCCCAGTAATAATTTCTTCATCATACAAAAAAGAACAATTCGTTCCCTTCTCCTATTCGCTGTTATTTTAACAAAAAAAGCCTCGCTCGGTAAAACAATCCGAGCGAGGCTTACAACATACTACATTACTACGATTAGTTGCAAAGCTGACGAGTATCGTCAACCAATTTCTGGAACTGAGCACGTCTGTTCAGCGCGCGGCCAGAATCGGTTTCGTTGCTTGCAATCGGCACTGATTCGCCGTAGGTTTCGCCAGCGATAATGCCTCTTTCCAGTTTCTCCGGTTTCACGATGCGAGCCGGGTCAATCCCTTCGTCATAGATGAGATAGTACACGACAGCGCGAGCGCGGCGATTGCCGAGACCCATGTTGTAGTTTTCCGTCCCCATCCAATCCGTATGACCTTGCACTTCCACGACTAAGTCGCTGCACACCCGCAACATTTTTGCCACTTCCTGCAATGCGGCGATTCCTTCAGGCGTCAACGTGGACTTGTCGAATTCGAAATGCGCCATCACCAATTCCGCTTTGCTGCAATCAAAGCAACCGCCTTGAGAAGGAGGTTGGATGATTACTGGAGGCAATTGAGCGCCACCATCAACCGGAGGGATATCAGTATCAGGTATTATCACTTTAACTGTATGGGGTTTTATGTAACTCAACCCCGCAAACGCCGTCCAGTGAGGGTTGTTGAACAACGGCTCTTCGCCGTACAGTTGCCCGCCGCCGCCAGCCGTCAGAACCAGACCATTGCCGAAACCGATTCTTGCGCCACCGACCATCATGCCGCCATCCTGCACGACATCGAGTTCCTGTACTGTGCCGTTATCCAGAACTTCCCACATCGGGATATAATCTTCATCGTCGAAAGAATGGAAACCGGTAAATTCGCCGAACAGTTCGAATCTATCCGTCACAACCGGAATCGCAATGCCTGCACCGTATAATAACGTATTGCCATATTCGCGATAGAACGGGTTAATCCCGAATCTTTCGAATCGCTGACGCTCATACGGGCGAATGTTCTCGCTGAAATCTTTGCGATCTTCATCGGAATCGGTCGCAAACTGATACGCCACCTGCGTGTACAACCGAGTTTTATTCAACGCTTCGAGCTGCGTTCCGACAGACACGCCGCCTATAATTCTGGTGTTGTCCGAACCGATACCCTCATCCGGATCGCCTGCTGTCGGCAGAAATGCCTGCACGAACGGCGTTAACGCCGAATTTTCATTTGAGAACAGATTATACCGCACCGTCAAACTCATGTTATCAAGCCCGCTGCCGTCATAATCGTTCAACGCCAAATCGGCAGGATCGCGATTTTCTTTGTTTGCGGCTTTGATATTATAGGTCATGAACGGAACGGACGCAGCGATTTCCAACTTATCCGTAATACCATACGACGCAGCCAACGTGTACTCCATAATCATGGGGTAGCGCGGGTCACCAGGAATCGCAAACCGGGTCATATCCCAGTAAAAACCGATTCCATAGTTTCCTTTTTGCTGCGTTTCCGGACTGAAAATGGTGTACAACCCTTTTGGCCCGTATTTTGTCGGAGTATCCGACAACCAGTATTCTTCTGTGGTGGATGTCAATTCTTCAGCGCTTACCGCTGAGACGCCCATCAACACCATCAATAATAATGCGACAATGCCAGACAATTTTTGCATTCTGGATACCTCCTTGAGTCGTTGTTCTTAAACAGCTTCCACAATAAACACGTTCTGATGTTGTGACATTTCAGTAGTAAAAACAGCCCTACCTGCTCACTTGAATAAAGGATAAAGAACCCCACTCTTCTTGTCAAGAGTTTTATGAGAATAATTAAGAGATTTGCAGGGTAAAATAGATTGTCGAAAAACTCTGTAAAAAAATGCTTGACTTTGATCTGTTGTTCTCAAACACAGGCATGCAGACTGTGCAAAAGATGCCGATAGAAAACGATAGCTTCGATAAGACGATGTAAAAGGACCCGCGTATGCTGCCGCCACAACCAACATCAATGAAATATTTGCATACCTTCTCCGGCGAATCGCAGTCCAGATCGAGAGCAATCACCGCGTCGAAAGCGTTGCATGATCAGGCGCCGGGACGGGTGCAGATTCGTTGGAATCGTCAGACAGGTTTTCCGGCATCTGTTCGCGGTGTACTTACGGAATCGCAAGGTGGAACGCCGCAGGAAATCGCCGGGCGTTTTCTCGAACAGCATACGGAACTGTTCGGAATTTCCCAGGATGACACGGCGCTGACGTATGCCGAAACCACAACGCATCGCGGTCTTCAGCACGTGCATTATCAACAGGAGTTTCATCGCATTCCGGTGCTGGGCGCGCGACTCAGCGTACATATAGATTCTGCGAATCGCGTGTGTATGGTGAATGGCAATTATTGCCCCGGCATCACAGTTGACACGTCAACCGCGATGATTTCTGCTTCTGCGGCGATACAGGCCGCGCTTGAAGCGATCAACAGTCAGGAACACGACACGCCGCAAGCGGAATTAGTGGTTTTCCCAAAAGATGCCCGGTATATTCGCGCCTATCAGGTTAGCGTGT
The DNA here is from genome assembly GCA_964602655.1 of uncultured Candidatus Moduliflexus sp. Taxonomy (GTDB): domain Bacteria; phylum Moduliflexota; class Moduliflexia; order Moduliflexales; family Moduliflexaceae; genus Moduliflexus. Next base: position 8,547 of record CAZRSF010000010.1, on the reverse strand, counting down.
CGAGCCAGAAACCGCTGGGAGATTGGGTCTTCTTTCTTGATGCGGCGACCGGCGAAACGCTCGACAGTTATAATGCCCTGAAGTTTGCGAAAGGCCGGGGAATGGTTTATAATACGAATCCTGAACGGGATAATCAGGTGGTCACGACAGAGCTTTTCGATCTGAATGACACGAAAACCCTTGCAGGCGCGTATTTTACCGTTAAAAACGCGGCCAAAGGCGCGTCGAACGCCGTCCCGACATCTGCCGGAACGTATGATTTTCTGTATTCCGAGCCGACAAGTCCGCATTTCGACGAAGTCATGGCGTATTATCATCTCAGTAAAGTCGCGCGATTTTTCAGAAACTTCGGATATGCGAAACATGACGCTCCGATGCTGGCGCACGTGCACACGCCCGATCCTGAAACTGGCAGCGCCGATTACGATAATGCGTATTACAGCCCGTTAAAGCGGGCGCTCTTTTTCGGACACGGTGAGGAATTAAACGATTTAGCGCAGGAAGCGGCGGTTATTTATCACGAATACACGCATTCGGTTATTGATGCGCTGCAACCCTTGATGGCAACGTCCGAAGCTGGCGCGCTGCACGAAGGCTATGCCGATTATTTCGGTTGTTCGCTGACCGAAGACCCTGAAATCGGCGAATACGCCGTCAAAAAGCTTGGACAGGATCATCTGCGCGATCTGAGACAAGTCAGAACGTATGATACGCTGACCAAAAGCGATGTGCATGGCGACGGAGAAATCTGGGGCTGCACCTGTTGGAAAATTCGGGAAGCGCTCGGACGGCAGGTCGCGGATTTGTTGATTTACGAAAGCTTGTGGTATCTGCCGCCCAACGCGACATTTCTCGATGCTGCCGACGGCATTCTTCAAGCCGACGCCGTCTTATTCAATCATGAATATCTCGACGAACTGACGGCGATTTTGAACGCGCAGAAAATCGAGGTCGAGTTAACAGCGAAATTTACGCTTATCGCGAAAGCAGGCAGCGGCGGACGCATCACGCCGTCTGGCGCGTTTTCGTTGAAAGCCGGAGCAAGCCAATCGTTTTCGATTGCAGCGAACAGCGGTTTTTACGTCAAACATGTCTTGGTTGATGGCGCATCAGTTGGCGCGGTGACGAGTTACACGTTCGAGAAGGTCAATGCCTCGCATTCGATCGAAGCCTTTTTCGAAGACGCAAGCGTGGCAACCTATACGATTACCGCCAGCGCCGGAACAGGCGGCGGCATTTCGCCATCCGGGAAGATCACGGTGACGCAAGGCAGCCGCGAACGTTTTACGTTTGTACCGGAAAATGATTACGTCCTCAAACATGTATTGATAGATGGCATATCGGTTGGCGCAGTCAACGAATATGTGTTCGAACGGATCAGTGCGTCGCATACGATTGAAGCGATTTTTGTCGAAGACGTTCCAGTCAAAGAAACGACTGTGATCGTTCCGGGCAGCGCATTATGGACAGACAGCGGTGTGACCGTGTTGAAAGGCGATGTGATCCGTTTTAGCGCAACGGGCAAAGTATTTTATGATAGCAAGGGAAATGTGTGCAGTCCGGCTGGGACGACCTGGACGGACGCGCAAGGCCGAAAAGACCCGCTCTGGCAGAAACCGCATGCCGGATTGATTGGCAAAATCGAAGGCGTTGGCGCTCCGTTTTTTATTGGCGCGGCGTATGCGGTCAAAGCCGGAAGTACCGGCAAATTGGTGCTTGGCGTCAATGATTTTTGGTATCAAGGCAATCGCGGTGAATTTACCGTGATCATTCGAATAACACGAGGAACATCTTGAATGGAGGTGAAAGTATGTCGAGACGTTGTGAAATTTGTGGAAAAGGCCCGCAAGTCGGGAATCAAGTCAGCCATGCCAATAATAAGACCAAACGGCGTTGGTATCCGAATCTACAGCAGGTTCGGGCGGTTATCAACGGCGCAGTCAAACACATGAAAGTTTGCACCCGCTGCCTGCGGTCAGGCAAAGTGCAGAAACCGGTACAGAAATCAGCCTGATCCGGGACATTACATTAAGAGACCAGTATTTTTTCGAAACGCTGGTCTCTTTTTTTATTCCTCGATGAAAATTCCCCGCCCGCTCGCGTTTTTCGAAAAATTTCCGCATTCCGATATAATAATATGTTGACGAATCTTGCGTTTTCCGTATCTTGAATTGTAAGTCTCCTTATATTCCAGCATTATTCTGTTGTCTTGACACCGATTTCAGAAGTGCCAAAGCGTGCTTTTACACTCCTGATTTCCTTTAGGACGATGAAAAAAATATCAGCAGTAACGTGCCTGATTCTTTTGCTCTCTGCGCCCTCCGCGCTCTTGGCAAAACAGGTCTATAAAATCGAAATTTCCGGCACAATAGATCGCGGCCTGGCTCCATACATTGAGCGTGTGTTACGCGAGGCCAAAGACGCTGACGCAGTGATTTTCGAAATGAACACGCTCGGCGGCCTGGTAGATTCGGCGATGCAAATCCGCGATGCGCTGTTGAATTCGGAAACGCAAACCATTACGTTCATCAACAAGCGCGCGATCTCCGCCGGAGCGTTAATTGCCTTTTCGACCAATCATATTGTGATGAGTCCGGGGGCGAGCATCGGCGCGGCGACCCCGATTCAATCAGACCTCACCGGTCAGGGCAACCCGGTCAATGAAAAATATCTTTCCTATTTCCGCACCGAAATGCGGGCGACCGCCGAAAAAACCGGGCGGCGCGGCGATATTGCCGAAGCGATGGTTGATCCGGATATTGTGATAGAAGGCATCAGCGAAAAAGGCAAATTACTGACGCTGACGACTGAAGAAGCAATCAAATACGGGATTGCAGAGCAAAAAGCGAACAATCTCGAAGAAACACTCGCCCTGTTCGGCCTCAGCGGCGCGGAAGTCATCGCGATTGAGATGAATTGGGCGGAACGATTAGTGCGCGTGTTGACCAATCCGACTGTCAGCCTGTTGTTGATGATGTTCGGGTTCATCGGCGTCTTTATCGAGTTCAAAACTCCTGGATTCGGCTTTCCCGGAACGATTGGCGTCATCTGTCTGAGCCTGTTTTTCTGGGGACATTTTCTCGTGCGGTTAGCCGGATGGGAAGAGGTGATCTTATTTACCGCCGGCGTGATTCTGCTGATGCTCGAATTGCTCGTTATTCCCGGATTCGGCGTGGTCGGCGTGCTTGGCATCGTCGCTATTTTTACCAGCCTCGTCCTCTCGCTTGTCGGACGCTTCGATCTGCTGACGTTCGGCGATCTCCTGAATATGGCAATTTCGAAGGTCATGGCGGCGTTAATTGCCAGCTTGATCGTCTCGATTGTGTTTTTCAAAATTTTCCCGCGCACATCGGTTGGCAAGCAAGTGATTTTGCTGAATAGCCAGGATCATGAAGATGGGTATGTCGCGCAGAAAATCGAGCGACAAGACCTGATCGGACAAATCGGCACGACCCTGACGCTGCTGCATCCGTCGGGAACGGCGCTGATTAACGAAAAGCGGTATGACGTGGTCACAGAAGGGGAATTTATCGAAAAAGAACGCCAGGTGGAGGTGATTGAAATCGAAGGGATGCGGATGGTCGTGCGAGAAGTCGAAGAGAAACACTAACCCGAATGCCTGACAGCCATGACGGTCGTTCAGGCGACACCTATTCGAAATACGGAGGAATACGCTATGTTCGGACAAGCTGGAGCTGCTATTTTTGCCGTCCTGATTTTTATCGGGATTATTATTTTCCTGTCGTTCGTGCCGTTAGGGCTGTGGTTTACCGCGCTCTTTTCCGGCGTCCATATCGGTCTATTCAATCTGATCGGCATGAGGCTGCGCCGCGTGCCGCCCCGTCTGATTGTCCGGCAGCTTATCACTGCCAGAAAAGCGGGCTTGAAAATCACGACCAACGATCTTGAAACGCATTACCTTGCCACCGGGGGAAATCGCGCCGCCGAAGACCATGTGACGCAGGTCGTGAATGCCATGATCTCCGCCGATAAAGCCGGGATTTCATTGGATTTCAAAAACGCGACCGCCATTGATTTGGCCGGGCGCGACGTGTTCGAAGCGGTGCAGATGAGCGTCAAACCGAAAATTATTACGACGCCGAAAATCGCGGCGGTCGCCAAAGACGGCATTCAGTTGACTGCGCTTGCGCGCGTGACGGTGCGGGCGAAAATCGAACGTTTAGTCGGCGGCGCAGGGGAAGACACGATTATCGCGCGTGTCGGCGAAGGCATCGTCACCACGATCGGTTCGGCGGAAAGCCATAAAAACGTGTTGGAAAACCCGGATTCGATTTCCAAAACCGTACTGTCGAAAGGTTTGGACAGCGGGACGGCGTTCGAAATTCTTTCGATTGATATTGCCGATGTGGACGTGGGAGACAATATCGGCGCAAAGCTGCAAACCGCGCAGGCTGAAGCGGACAAAAAAATCGCGCAGGCCAAAGCCGAAGGCCGCCGGGCAATGGCGGTGGCGCAGGAACAGGAAATGAAAGCGCAGGCGCAGGCGATGCGAGCGAAAGTGATTCAGGCCGAAGCCGAAGTGCCGCAAGCCATCGCTCAGGCATTGCGCGAAGGCAAACTCGGCGTCATGGAGTATTATAACATGAAAAATGTGCTGGCAGATACCGAGATGCGGCAATCTATTTCGGATTCCGGCAAAGCGGATATGCAGCAGCGCGAACAGTCGCGGCGTCCGTCAGGGGAATAATTGCGCAATACACGCAATCATCCCGCTTGCGCGAAACAAGCGGGATGATTGCTGAGGCGAGATGGATAAATTAGCGATTATCATTGTGTTTTACGTCATTGCGGCCATCATACGGTTGGTCTCTTCAGCCGCCAAAAATCAGACGCCTGGCGCAAAACCGACACAGATTCGTCTGAAACCGGAAGATTTGTTGCGGATTGCCCAACAACGGCAAAAGAAAACAGAAACAATCAGGCAATCCGTTCCTGCGCTGCCGCCGCTTCCCGATCTGCCGGACGTTTTTTTTGACGCTCCGCCAGATGAAAAAGCGCTCGACGTGGACGAAGAATTTCCGAAGGCGTTAGACGTTAGCGAGAACGATATGACGACGTTCGAAACATCAGGTTCCTCCACCGCCCCGGCCTCTTTATTGAGCCAACATCTCGGCAAACAGGCGCTTCAAGGGATTATCTGGTCGGAAATTCTACGCCCGCCGCTGAGTAAACGGCGGTAAAACAAACCAATCAAAGCTGTCAACACCGTCAAGATGTCTGACAGCTTTCATTTTTACCACTGCTCATATCGCACAAATTCGTTGACCGCTTTGCGGCGTTTCAGGCCGGGCTGATCTGCCGGATATCCTAATGGCGCCAGAGCAATCGGCTCGACATCCAGCGGCAAGTTCAATAACATGCGCAGCGGTTCGGCGTTAAACGCGCCGATCCAGCATGTACCCAAACCTTCGTTCGTTGCCGCTAAAATCAGATGATCCATCATGATCGCCACGTCCACATCCACATAATTTTTGCCGTCGCGCCGCACCCAATTCTGCTGAGGCAGACCGCATGCGCAGATGACCAGCGGCGCTTGCGCAAACCAGGGATTCGGATAGACCGCTTTCAATGCGTCTTCTTTGCCTGCGGTCTTGACGATAACAAGTTGAAAACTCTGCCGATTGGCGGCAGTCGGGGCGAGCGTCGCGGCCTCAAGAATGCGGCGCAGTTTTTCGTCCTCCACCGGCGTGGATTGATAGGCGCGGACGCTGTATCGTTTGCGAATCAGTTCATAAAATTCCATACGATTCTCCTTCCTACACAAGCGGCGAATGCAGCGCTTGACTGTGGCGAAGCCGGTCGGCTTCCATGAATTCCAATTCCCGCGCGCCGGAAAGCACGATCTTCGAATCCGGCACGAAATCGAGCGACGGGTCCAAACGCTCATACGGCACAGAATTAAGAATGACTTTAATCGTGTTCAACCGCGCTTTATGCTTGTCAATCGAACGAATGATCGTCCAGGGCGCAACAGGCGTATTCGTTCGTTGCAACATGTCATATTTGACCTCGGTAAAATCATCCCAACGGTCTTGCGCCTGTAGATCGACCTGGCTCAATTTCCATTGGCGTAGCGGGTCGGATTGCCGCCGTTTGAAACGCCGCGCTTGTTCTTCCAGGGTGACGCTGAAATAGAGCTTGATCAGAATCGTTCCCTGGCGCACAAGGTCTTTTTCGAAGCCGCCGACGCCGCGCATAAAATCTTTGTATTCCTTTTCCGAACACCAACCGAACACCCGTTCGACCAACGCCCGCGTGTACCAACTTCGGTCGAACAGCACGATTTCGCCGCCGTGCGGAAACTGCTGCACGTACTTTTGAAAATACCATTCGGTTTCTTGCTCTGCGGTCGGCTTGCCAAGCGCGACGATCCGATAATGGCGTTCGTTCATATAGCGCGTCACGCGCCGAATCGTTCCGCCTTTCCCGGCGGCATCGCGCCCTTCGCAGACAATAATCATGCGGCGCTGATTTTGGATAAGATAATTCTGCATCTTAATCAGTTCGGCCTGATACGGACGCAATTGCTGCCCCTGGCGATAGCGGCGCAACGCTTTTTCGGCGCGTTTGTTCAGCGCGGCGTATTGCTGCCGAACATCGCGATAATCGTCCAGCACGTCTTGTAGGCGCACCTGCCTTCCCTCGAAAGCGATCCATTCAGGATTCGTCGCGTCCGAATGCGGTAATTCGCTCGGCTCGCCAACTCCTTCCGGCAGTTCTTCAGCAGAAGTTTGTAATATCTCCATATTTTTTCCTCGTCATTCGTCCTCTCGATTTGTCGGTTTTCTCTGTCGTTTGATGCTGCTGCGATGACGCTTCTTGTCTAATCGCGCTTGCTTTGCGGCAAGCGACGGTCGCGTTTTGCGGCGCGGTGTCGGCGGCAACGCGGCTTTCTGAAGCAAGGCGATCAACCTGTTCGATGCATCTTCGCGATTCTGTTCCTGCGCGCGAAAACGTTTGGCTTCTATAATGACGATGCCGTCGGACGACAGCCGTTTGCCTGCCAGTCGGCAGAAACGCTCGCGCACATCGTCCGGCAATTCCGCATGAGAGACATCGAAACGAAGTTGCACGGCGGTTGCGACTTTATTGACATTCTGCCCGCCCGGCCCGGAGGCATGAATAAACACCTCTTCAAGATGCCGTTCATCTATGGAAATCGTGTCGGTAATCGGAATCATACATTCGGGATTTCATCGAAGCCGGGGCGGATAAACGCTCTGGCATTCGGAAACGTCTGCTCGATGGCCTTGCGCAACCGATCAAGGTGAACTAAAAGGTCTATGATGTCGTCTTTCTGCTCGAAAAAAAATTCGCGCAGCGCCATCCAGGCCGCAATCGAACGGTCAACGCCGATCAGCGCGACTTTGGCCGAGCCGTCGAAATCTTTCGGTTTTTCGTCAAGCATCGGCAGAATGTCGCGATCATATTTGCCTGACAACGCCCGCATGATTTTGACGTAAATTTGATGCTTGTACCACTGGAGAATATCGAGCATCTCCTGAATATCCGTCATGTCATCGGACGCCTGTTGCCGCTCTTCGAACAGATGGCGGGCAGAGTCGAACCAATTATCGGTCAACGCAATGTACTGTTTCGCCGCCTGAGCGCATTGCTCTGCTTCGATACGGCGTTGTTTGCGCTGTTCTTGCTGCTTGGCGACGTTCAGATCGTCTTCGGTCAGTTGGAGTCCGTACAACTTCAGCGTCTGTTCAAGCAACTCGCGCGTCAGGCGGAACGCTTCTGACAATTTTCGCCAGAAATGCTGATTGCGAATATCAACCGCCTCAAGATCGCCGAATTGCTCCTGACTCAGCGCAAACGTCATGCAGCGCGACGTGAACGGGCAGCGGTCGCACCACCGGTCGCAGTAATTGTAAATGTCAGGAATAAATGTCGGTTGCTCGGCTAATTCGTCAAGGCGCTCGTTGTTCATACTTCAAGTGAATATACCCAATAAGAAAGCTTCCGTTCGTGGTGAGGCTGTCGAACTAATACAAATACCATTGATAGATACCTGGCTCCCACAGTTTAACTGTGATGTCATCCTGATTCGTCGCAGTAAAAAAAGCATCTCCAACCAAGACTCCCCATGATTCAAAGCTTGCGCCCCAATAAATTCGTATAAAGCTCGCATGATGTTTTGAATCTCTTCTCATACTGGCTGATGTCGGATTCAAACAATGCATAAAATCAGGCCATTCATCCTGAGATAAATCGGGATCGTTCTCAACATGATTATTGATAGAATTTACCGCCCACATTTGAAGTTGTTTGACTGCTATGCAAGAAGTAATATGATGACGAAATCCAATATCTCGTATTGCGTTAACGGGACGCATACTCGTTGCAAACCACATGATAATCATAATGGGAACAGTTATGAACAGAACTCTTTGAGAAGATCGAAGTGTCATCCATTGTCTCACAGCTACTACCACGCAACTCATTCCAAAACTGAAGACCAGTATCATCATCAGAATGACGCAAAGCAGAAATAATCCTAACAAAATATAACGTCCGCAC
>CAZRSF010000009.1:55273-112608 GCA_964602655.1 uncultured Candidatus Moduliflexus sp. | reverse complement strand
CTCCCAGGAGGGGAATGCGAGAATTGCTGAAGGGCGAATTCCCCTCCTGGGAGGGGCAAGGGGTGGGTTCTTTATTCTAAAGTTGCACATCGCGTTGCTGTTGCTATTGTTGTTTCAATACGACCAGCGTCACATCATCATAGACCTGCGCGTCGCCCACAAAGGCGCGAACATCGGCCACAATCGCCTCTTTGACGGCCTCCGCGCTCGCATCGCGCCAATTCGCGCTGATGACTGCGCAGAGCCGCTCAAGACCATAGAAGTGGTTTGTCGCATTCTGCGCTTCGGTGATGCCATCGGTGTAGAGCACCACGCCATCGCCTGGGGCAAGCGTCATCGTGGCCTCGGCCACCCATTGCCGAATGTCATCCACCATGCCGAGTGGAAAGCCGAGTTCCATCGTGTCCATGCGTTCGATCCGTCCGTCGCGTCGCACGACTAAGGCTTCCTCATGCTGGCCGATGATCCGCAATTGCCCATTCTGATAATTCACCATCGCGAGTGTCAGGCTGCGATCCACGCCCATGCGCTGAATATTCTGATACAATACGCGATTGATGGTGTTCAAAAAGATGACCGGATCGGTTTCGCCGCGATCTACGAGAGTGCGGATCGCGGTTTGCGTCATCAACATCAAGACCCCGCTTTCCAGGCCATGCCCGGTCACGTCGCCGATCCCGATACAGACGCGCCCCTGCTGACAATGCAGCACGTCGTAATAATCGCCGCCGACTTCCTCGGCGGGCTGCATATAGCCGACAATCTCCAGGCCGGGAATCCGGGTTAATTCTTCCGGCATCGGCAGCACCATCTGCTGGAGGCGTCGCGCGACCTCAAGCTCCGCCCCCATGCGAAGATTTTCCCGCTTTAATTGTTCGTTCAGCTTCTGGATTTCCGCGTAGGCGTCTTCGACCTGTTTCTGCGCGTTTTTCAGTGGCGTGATGTCGCGCGAGATGCCGAACGTACCGATGATCTCGCCATATTCGTCGCGCAGCGGCATTTTGGTCGTCAGCGCCCAGCGCCCTGCCGCATCGGGTTCTTCCAGCGCAAGCAGCGGCTCGCCTGTGCTGATAATCTCCTGCTCCTGGTCGTATTTCGGGCGGGCTTGCTCCTCCGGAAAAAAGTCAAAATCCGATTTGCCAATGATGGCGGCAGGGGTGGGATACCCTAACAGACGCGAGAGCGATGAATTCGCCAACGTGACTCGGCTGTCGCGGTCTTTAAAGTAGATGGAATCCGGCACATTCGCCATAAAGGTATCCAGCACATATTTTTGCCGGGCGATTTCAACTGCCTGGGCATGTTCTCGTTCCACTAACAACGCCCCTTCGAGCGCGCTGCTGATCTGGTCGCGGAGAATATCATAGATTGGGGCGTCGCGCGGCCCGACCTCGAACACGATCAGTCCTAATTGGTTCATGCGAAAATACAGAGGTTCGATGATCAATGTGGTTCGATGATCTGCCGGAAGGATGTCTGCCGGCACTAATTCTCTCGTGGGAAATTCGCGTCCGCCCGGCTCCAATGAGACACGCCCATGATGATTGTAGGCAAAAATCAATCTGGCCGATTCCGTCGGACGATCCAGATGCGCGTATAAGGCGAGATAACATCCTGGAATACCTAAACGCGGCAGTCCATCGGCCAGGATGTCTAATAATTGCGCGATATCGAAGGTCGTAATTAACGTTGCGCCAATGTCCCGCACCACTTGCGCGCGACGTTCCGCTTGCAGTATATGGTAGGCCTGAGCGCGCTGCATGGTCTCGCTAATCAGGAAACGCGCTTGCTGCCAGAGGTCTTCGGCCTTTAACCGTGCTATCGAATCATCGAGGTATGGCAACATCTGCCGCCGCAGTTCGGAGAGTACGGCATGCCATTCTGCCACGTCCTGTTCAGCCCGCATGACAGCATTCAAAATCAGATCAACGGTCGTCAAAAAATTTTTCCGGTCACTCTCCGTAAGGTCGCAATACAACGCATCTACTAATTGTTCGAGCCAGGGAGCCGCGACGACCGGCTGGCTGACGAAACGCGCAAGCTCCGAGAGCAAAGACTCGCGCGAGGTGGCCGTAAAGGCAGAGAGCGTTTTGGCCGGAAGGCGGCTCAACTCGACGGCAATCTGTGTCATCGGCAACGCAAAGCATCCGCATGAGCGGCGAATCACGATATCCGTCGGCAATATCACCTGAGGGAGCAGGTTGTGGGGTCTGATCTTTGCTAACAGCGCCGTTATCGCCCGTTCTCCTCTGATTCGAAGAGGAAAAGGGATTGTCGTGAGCGGCGGAGTGACGACGCAGGCATCGGGAATATTATCAAAGCTTGCGACAGCAACATCCTGCGGGATTCGTAAGCCGCGCGTCTGTAACGCCGTCATTGCCCCAATAGCCAATCCGTCGCTGGCTGTCAGCACGGCCTCGAATTGCGCATGCCGCTCGTCAAGCAAAATACGGATGGCTTCCTGTCCGGAGGCTTCCGACCAATAGCCTGGCATCACAACCAGGTCTGGGTCGAATGGAATCCCATGCGCGATTAACGCGTCCGGATAGGCGGCATACCGTTTCTCGGCGGTGGCATTGCCGTCCGGTCCGCGAATAAAGGCGATCCGGCGATACCCATGTTCATGAAGGAGATGGTGTAACATGACCCGCATCCCGCGATATTCGAAGCTTTCTGTCGCAGGCTCGTTCAAATCAACCAGATCAACCATTGGCAGCGGCTGGAATCGTTCACAGAAGATCGAGAATGCCTCCTTGCCGATAAAATTGCTCAGGGCACTATTCCATATAATCAAGCCATCAACATTCGCTGCCCCGACCAGGTCATATATGAGATTGCCCTGATCCTGAAATCCTTTATGTGATTGCAATTCATCACCGATAAAGCAGACCAAATCAACATCATACTTCTGCGCAGCGTCAATAATTCCCAACCAGGTATTGATACTCGCTTGATCCTTGCCGATGTTCGTCGTCAGAAAGCCAATTGTTGGGCGGGATGCGCCTGTCGAGAATAAATTTTTCATGATAAACGGCCTCAAGGAACGCTGAAAAGTCTCCTGTTATTGTTGTTTTAATACGACCAGCGTCACGTCATCATACACCAGCGCGCCGCCAACGAAGGCGCGGACATCCTCAACAATCGCCTCTTTGATGGCCTCGGCGCTCGCATCGCGCCAATGAGCAGTGATCACCGCGCAGAGCCGCTCAAGCCCATACATGTCGCCTGCCGCATTCTGCGCTTCCGTAATGCCATCCGTATAGAGGACAACGCCGTCGCCGGAGGCAAGCGTCATCGTCGCCTCGGCGATCCATTCGCGAATGTCATCCACCATGCCGAGCGGAAAACCGAGGTCAATCGTATCCATGCGTTCGATCCGCCCGTCGTGTCGCACGACCAGCGCTTCTTCGTGCTGACCGATCAGCCGTAATTGTCCGTCTTGATAATTCACCATCGCGAGTGTCAGGCTGTGATCGATGCCCATGCGTTGAATATTGTGATACAGGACGCGATTGATCGTGTTCAAAAAGATCACCGGATCGGTTTCGCCCCGATCAACCAGCGTCCGAATGGCCGTCTGCGTCATCAACATCAAGATGCCGCTTTCCAGCCCGTGTCCGGTGACATCGCCGATACCGATACAGACCCGTCCGGCTTGACAGGAGAGCACGTCATAATAATCGCCGCCGACTTCCTCGGCAGGCTGCATATAGCCGACAATCTCCAGGCCGGGAATCTGCGTCAATTCATGCGGCATGGGGAGCACCATCTGCTGGAGGCGGCGGGCGACATCGAGCTCCGTGCCCATGCGTAGGTTTTCTTGCTTCAGTTGTTCGTTCAACTGTTCCACCTGATGTTGAGCGACCTTTAATGGCGTAATATCGCGGGAGATGCCGAACGTGCCGATAATCGCGCCATGTTCGTCGCGCAACGGCATTTTACTTGTCAACATCCATAAGCCGCGAGGATCAGCCTCTTCTAACGATAATATTGGCTGTCCTGTCCGAAGAATCTGCTGCTCAGTATCATACGCCGAACGCGCTAATGCTTCAGGAAAAAGATCAAAATCGCTTTTGCCGCGTAGCAGGTCGGGATCATCCACGCCAATATTCTGCGCCAATGTGCGGTTTACTTGAATAAATCGGCTTTCGCGGTCTTTGAAATAAATACTGTCCGGCACGTTCGCCATAAACGCATCCAGAATATACTTTTGCCGGGCGATTTCTGCGGTGCGTTCCTTCACGCGCTGTTCAAGCTGCTCGTTCAGGAGGCGGAGTTCGCGTTCCGCGCGTGTTCTCACCTGAATTTCATCGCCTAAGGCGTCAATTTTATCGGAGAGCGATTCGCGCATGTTCTCAAAATCATTGGCCACGACCTCAAGAATCTCCATTTTCCCTAAGACTTGAATTCCGGTATCAATGGAACAAGTTGGCTCCTGAACGTCAAGCTCCTGCATGATCTTGCGCAGCTTCCGCGCTGTTTCAGGCAGCAGATTGGGATGCGCATCAAGAAAGTTTTGCAGCGCGGCGATGCGCCAGCGGCCATCCTGTTTGGTCGGCATCTCCGGCGCATGGCGGGCGGCATACGCTAAAATCATGGAGAGATAGCCCATGAGATACATATCTTGTTCCATCACTCCGCGCAGCCGGTCTGTCCCGACCAATTTTATGGCTGTCGCATCAACATCGAACACCAAGCCATAAATGGTCTTCTGGTAATGCAATTCATCAATCGCGTCAATCAGCGCAGAGCCGGATTCGCCAAATGTCATAAACACGCCGCGAATATCAGGGGTTTCCTCTATTTTGCGCATGAGGAGATGACGCCAACGCATGGATTGATGTTCCTGCGTTTCCCCCGCCTCGGCGCTCGGCATTTCATTGCTGATATAGACCGACGATTGCGGGGCATACTCGCGCATTGCGGCGAGAAATCCCTGGACGCGCGCTTCCAGTTGATCGGCGTTCGGAATATTGGCAATTAACACATTGCCCTGTCCAGCAAGCCATTCCGCCATTGTCTGCCCCGCTCGATAGCCCGCTTTGAAATTATTGGTTCCGATAAAAGTCAAGCGGTTGCTGTCCGGAGAATCGGAATCAAAATTAATCACCGGAATGCCAGCCTGAATCGCGTCATTAATCGCTGAATTCAGGGCATTTGCCCCGGCAGCGGTGACGACAATCCCATCTGCCTGCCGGGCAATTAATTGTTGAATATCCTGACATTGCGCGACCGGATCCCAGGTGTAGGGGCCATGCCATTCGATGCGAATGGCCGGGTCAATCGCTAATGCGGCGTCAACCATGCCAACATAGACCGGGAAAAAGGCATTCGAATTTTTCTCTTCGTATTGCTTGCCTTTGCGCTTAAACGTAATCAGCGCATAGACAGCAGCATCCCGCTCGATATCGTATTCGCGAATCTCTGTCATTTGTTCCCCCCCTTTTTCGAACTGTCATATTTTTATAGGGTTTTGTTGGCAGCTTGCCAAAACAGCCTCGGCGCATGGATAACATGACGAAGGTTTATTATGGTATGTATAGCATTCAGCGGGGACAATGTCAATGCGAATTTTTGGGTAAAATGGAACAAAGACGGAAAGAAAAGCCTCCCTGATATTCAGAAGGCTGCATAGAAATAATGAGAATCTTCTGGCATTTTTATTTCAATGATTTGACTGAATCACGCACGATAATGGTGGGTTCCATGGTGAGGCGGATGGTTGTGTTCGGGGCGCTGTGTTCAATTTGTTCGAAGAGGATTTCCGCTGCCCACTTGCCGAGTCGATCTTTGGGATGCCCCATGGTCGTCAGCGGCACTTCGGCTAACGCCGACATTTCATAATCATCGAAACCCATCAGCGAAATATCGTCAGGCACTCTCAGCCCGGCTTCGCGAATGGTCGCATACATCCGCAGCGCGGCATGATCGTTGAAGCAAAACACCGCCGACGGGCGTTCATCACCTAAATCTATCAGTTCTTTCATCAATTTGCGAATATAATCGGTTTGATTCCAATTGAAGACGCTTGTCGGCTTTTCCAGACGAGCGTCTGGGGCAATTCCATGAGTTTTGAGCGCGTTCCGGTATCCTTGATAGCGTTGCTGCCCAGGCAAATTTTCAGGGTAAAGACAGGCAATTCGGCGGTGGCCTGCCTCGATCAGGTAGCTTGTCGCACGAAAACCGCCAGCGACGTCGTCAAGCGAAATGCACGACACGTTTGGCACGTCAAGCACCCAGTTAATCAGCACAATCGGCACCGACAGCGCCGCCAGACGTTCGAAAAACCCCGAATCTCGAAGATGATGAATGCTGTCCGACGGTTCGAGAATCAGCCCATCAATGCCTCGCTCCAAGAGTTGATCCAGGCAGGCCAACTCTTGTTCCCAATCGGCATGTGACGTTCCTAAAATAATATTATACTGTTTGTTATACGCAACATCATTGATTCCCTGCACAATTTGCGGGTAAATATATGAAGGGAGCGCCGTAATCACTCCGATCAGGTGGCTGGGTTGACTGTCCTCTTTTTCTTGTTCCCCTGAGAAAAAACTGCCGCTGCCCGCTTTTTTATAAATACGTCGGTCATTTACTAATTCAGCTAACGCCTGCCTGACGGTGCTGCGGCTGACATCAAATTGCTGCATTAACTCGCTTTCGGAAGGAATCTTCTGACCGGCAGTATAACGCTCATTCTCAAAATGCTTTGTCAACAACTCTTTGAGTTGGAGATATTTCGGCGTTGAATTAGTTGTAATAATTTTCATAACGCATTCCCGATAAGGTTATACCCAAAACCTGTCCGTACAGATATGAAAGAATATTTTTAGAACTATCATTTTATGTCAATCTTTTTTTTGTGTGAAACTCTACACGCAGATTGCAACACTCTCTACAAAATAAACCGCATTCGATTCAAATGCGTCTCCTGGCTGCCACGCGCAAAAATCAACACCTCACATAATTGTACGCATACATGTATGTATAGATAGAATCAAAATTTATCAAATTCATGACATACCTATTCTGATAAGTTGGAAAAATAATGAAAAATATGCTTGACAGATATGATTGTCTGATTTTTTGTGTATCGTATCAAGCGTATGCGCTTGTCCGCTTCATCAGGATAACGGAAACAGTGTTGTTTCTGATAAACCTGTACGAAGCAATTTGTTGTTTACATATCGTCATCTAACGATCACATCGTTTTCGCCTCCGCGAAAACATGTGAACAACAGGGAGGTTCTCTTATGAGAAAATTGATTATTGCAGGTCTCGGTCTTGTGGCTCTGATGGGATTGGCTGCGAGCAGTTTTGCAGCAGATAAGCCTGAAAAGCTTGTCTTCTGGTCGTTTACAGCAAACAATTTTAAGGAAGTCGAAGATCGGAAAGCGGATATTGAAAAACAGTTCGGCATTACCCTTGAAATGGAACTGCTGGATCAGCAAACGATGCTGACCCGTCTGCGCAGCGCATCAACCTCTGGCGACGGCTGGCCGGATATTATTGACGGCTATGGCGATGATGCGGTGTTAATTTCTCATCCTGATCCAGAACGCTCATTGCTCATCCCGTTAGAAGATTACACCAAAGATTCCAAACTTGTCCCGCAGATTGTGCCTGCCCGCCTTGCCAAATACAATTTCGGCGGACATCAATACGGCCTGCCGAATGATGTGCATCCTTCAGTGCTGATTTATAATGAAGAAGCTTGGAAAGCTGCCGGCGTTGACATGGCGACGATTGAAACCTGGGACGATTTTTTTGCCGCTGGCAAAAAAGTGGCCGTTGATAAAGATGGCGACGGCAAACAGGATGTCTATCCGATTATGGGAGTTTGGTATTCCATCGGCCAGATGATGATGCAGCAAGCCGGCATTAAATTAGAAGATGAAAACGGCATTCCGCAATTGACGAATCCCGATTTTGTCGCGCAGTTGGAAAAATTGTATGGTTGGCATAAAGAAGGCTTGATTATGGAACAGGATTGGGCTGCCGTCTGGGATCATATCAAAGAAGGCCGCTTATTAGCCCTTACCACGCCGGATTGGTGGTTGAATGGCTCGCTTGAACCGTTAACCGGCACCGCTGTCGAAGGCAAAATGAAAGCCAGACCGCTGCCGGCCTGGACCAAAGGCGGCCCGCGCACAGCGGCATGGGGCGGCTCGTATAAAGCGATCACCGTTGGCTGCGAATATCCTGAATTTGCCTATCAAGTGTTGGAATATATGAACTATGCGCCAGGAATCGGCGGGCCGAAATTTGCCAGCAGCGGCATTCTTTCCCCGATTTCTACCGACTGGGATGCTGAAGAATTTAAGAAACAGTATCCGGTGTATGGCGGACAGCAAGTCGCATTGCTGTTAATTGAAATGGCGAAAGAAATGCCAGTACAGGAAGTCTTTCAGTATAGTTCGCGAGGATGGGGACGAGTGAACGAAGCCTGGACAGCGATCACCAGCGGCGCGAAGCCGGTTCTGAAAGCCTTGGAAGATGAACAGCAAGTGTTGCTCAGAGAGATTGAAGATTACGAACAATAATCGGTTCTCTTCCCTGAAACACCGCCCGGTCGAGTTTGCGCTCGACCGGGCGCTTCGAATCTAACCCTCTCGTTATATAATGGAGCAAAGAGATGAAGTTAAAAAACACATCATTCAGCGAGCCAGGACGTCACCCGCTTACTCCGTATTTATTCCTTCTGCCGTATATTCTCTTATTTTTGATATTCAGCATTTATCCGTATGTGATAGGCATTCAGATGAGTTTCTCGAAAATGATCGGATTTAAAATCGGATCATTTGTCGGATTCAAACATTATGAACGAGTGTTAAGTGACGAGCGTTTCTGGGCAGCCGCCATGAATTCATTCAAATTTATGCTCGGTTCGTTAGCCACGCAAGTTCCAGCAGCATTCGTGTTAGCGATTCTGCTGAATGAAGCGCCGCGTAAATTAAAAGGATTTTTGCGCGCCGCATTTTTTATGCCGGTACTGATTAGCGGCGCGGTGGCATCAATTATTTTTATTATGCTTTTTCGCCGGGAATTTGGTATTGTGAACTGGATAATCGGTCTCTTTACCGGCAGCCCGGCGAATTTTAACTGGCTGATGTCAGAAGCGCTGGCTTTTCCAGTTATGTGGATTATCTCGTTCTGGATGTGGACCGGCTTTCACATGGTCTATTTCCTCGCCTCGCTTCAAGTGATCGATCCTGGTTTGTACGAAGCGGCTCGCATTGACGGCGCGTCCTGGTGGCAGCAAACCACGCGCATTACGATGCCGTTGATGCGCCCGGCCTTTATTTTCGTCATGGTGACGTCCGCAATCGGCGGCCTGCAACTCTTCGATCTTCCCCTGATGATCTGGCAGCAAGGCGGGGAAAGTTATGGCCCCGGACGGGCGGGCTTAATGTTCATGACCTATTTGTATAACTATGCGTTTCGTTCGAGTTTAGTAGGACAGGCGGCGGCAGCCGGCTGGTTGATCTTTTTAGTGCTGCTGCTCTGGACAGCATTTCAATTGAAAGTGTTAGGGGTCAACAAATCTGTTGATTGATCGGACTGTTTCTGTCAGTCAAGACGACAACTTCGATTGACAGCACAGCGTATGAATATTCTATCTTATGGGAGACTGACGATGAAATTAAATGCGCGTATCAAAAATTGGCTGCTCTACGGGTTTTTAATTGTCGCGGCGTGTATCTTTTTAGCGCCGATAGTCTGGACAATCATGACCTCTTTCAAGCCCACCAATAACATGTTTTCCTTGCCGCCCAAGTTATGGGTGCCGGGGATGGGATGGCAGAATTATCGCACCGCGTTTAGCGTGCATCAGATGCACCTGGCTGTGTTTAATTCGTTTGCCACGACGGCCCTGCAAATCTTTTTCACGCTTTTTGTGTCAGCATTAGCCGCCTATCCATTGGCGGTTATGCAATTTCCGGGACGGAATGCGATTTTTTTCGGCATTCTTGCGACCATGATGATTCCGCAGTTTGGAATGGTCGTTCCAACGTTTAAAGTGGTCGCGATCTTAAAACTGACGAACAATTACGGCGGCCTCGTGCTGCCGGGCGCTGCCGCGCCGTTTGGCGTCTTCCTGCTGCGGCAATATTACATGCGCCTGCCGAAAGATTTTTTTGACGCCGGCATCGTGGATGGCGCGACTCAATGGACGCTCTGGTACAAAGTCGCGCTGCCGTTAGCCAAACCGGCTCTGGCTGCACTCGCCATCTACACGTTTACGAATGCCTGGAAAGCATTGCTCTGGCCGCTGCTCATTCTTCAGAAAAAAGAATTGTTCACGCTGCCGATTCGCCTGTTTTTCGTCATGAGCGGCTATAATCAGGACTATTCCTCGTTGATGGCAGGCGCAACGATTGCCGCCGTCATCCCCATCCTCTTTTTCCTCTTTTTCCAATCGCAGTTCATCGAAGGACTGTCCGGCGGCGTCAAAGGCTGATACGATTGCCGGCTTACGCCGGCAATTTTCTTCGCCCCATTCGGTTGTTTCTCTTTGTTCCTTTGCAATTATTTGCGTTCCGGCAGACAGCCCCCTGTCTGCCGGAACGCAACCTGTTACTCGCGAACAACACGGATATTCAGGGAAATAAAACATGAGTTGGGATATTTTATTTCAAGACACTCCGAAACAGGTTGACTCGATAGAAGACCTTCCAGCAGATTTTACCCCTGGAACACTTTGTTCCAGAACATATCTTGAAGAGATGGCGCGGACGTTATTTCCCACAATTGACAGCCATGATACATCCTGGATGGTTCTGCAAGGGGAATTGAGTTTAACTCCGGAAAAGATGACCCTGTGGAGTCACTCATGCTGCATGTGCGCGGGGAAGAAGACGCCCTTGCGGCGATTAAAAAAATATGTGATTATACAGGCTGGAAAGCTTTAGATTGCACGTCGGGAGATTTTATTGATTTCAAGCATCATCCGGAGGACGGATTTTCGACATGGCGTGAATTTAAAGACGATGTTATCAGGAATAATCGCATAGAAAAAAGTAAAAAGTGGTGGCAGTTTTGGAAATAATTTCTACCTTAATTCCACTTTCAACAGACCTGTTCGATGTTATCAACTCAATCGAACAGGTCTCTTCTAATCGTTTATCACACTTCAATCTTCAAATCTTCGATATGCACTTTGGCGAACTCTTCGTCAATCTTTCTGGCCGGGAAAATCATGAAGATCGCGTTCAGCAGAATTCCCACGACCGAGGCGGTCGCGATGGCGGGCAATTTCCAGGTATAAAACGGAATCATGCCGCCTTCATAGCCGATGCTGCCGCCGATCCCGATCACCAAAATCGTCGCGATAATTGCCAATTTGCGGGGATCGAACATATTCACTTTTTTCGTAATCTGCAACGCGATGCCCTGCGCCCCGATGACGCCGAACAGGTAAATCGCCAGGCCGCCGGTGACAGCGGTTGGCAGCGTATTCACTAATGCTTCGAGTTTGCCGACGAAGCCGGTTAACATGGCGATCACTCCGGCGGCGATCAGCGTTGGCCCGGAATAGTTGCGCGTAATCGCCATCAGCGAGTTGTTTTCGCCGTAATTCGTGCCGGCGCAGCCGCCTAACATGCCGTTAATCGCGTCGCCGATGCCATCACAGATCAGGTTGATGCCTAACGACTGACTGAGTTTCACCGGCTGGCGTTTCAATTCTACGGCTAATTCATCCACGTACAAGCTGATTTGATACAGATGCGCCGTGCTTTCGGGAATGGTCGCAATCGCAATCGGCGCAATCGCTAACACCGCTCCAAGCGTAAAAATCGGAAAGGTGAAATTCGGCATCCGCAGCCAGGCCGCGTCAACCACGCCCTGAAAGGTCACTAACCCAAACACGAGCGAGGTGACATAGCCGGTCAGCGCGCCTAACAACACCGGCAGCATCCCAATAAAGCCGCGTCCGCGCAGATACACGGAAAACAGAATCGTGGCAAGCAGCGTCACCAGACTGACCGCCCAGTTCGCCGAAGCCATGCCCAACGCGGTAAACGCTAATGCGATCCCGATCACCATCGCGACTGATCCGGTAATTTCCGCGGGCAGAATTTTATCAATCGTCTTTTTGCCGATAAATCGAATCAAAATCCCGACAGCCACGTTCAAAACCCCGGTAATGACGATGCCACCCTGCGCGATGCGAATCCGTGTCATCGGGTCGTCAATGCCGTAGATATTCGTCGCCGTAATCGCGATGACCGGCGCAAGATACGAGAAACTCGACCCGTAATACAACGGAATGTAGCTGCCGGTCAGCCAGGATGACAGCAGCAGCGCGACGATGGTCGCCAAACCGGAGCCGAACAGCGTGACGCCCACGTCGAACTTTGTGAGAATGGCGACCAGTACTGTCGCCGGAAACATGGTAAGCACATGCTGAAAGGCTAACCCGACCATCGGCGCGAATGACGGCGCGTCATTGGGTAAATACCCGACAAAAGTTTCCTGCGTTTTTTTAGACATACTTCCTCCCCCTGGATTGTGATTGATTGTTGCCCTGAATCATGCTGAACACGTCCGTAAATGATACGTCGAAGGGTATTGGGAGAGGGAAGATTTCTGTCAAGAAAGTTTTGATTCCATCTGCCGTCATCGGTAGCCCTGCGCTCCGTCGCGGGTTGTCGAATCTCTTTCTCGCGACGGAGCGCGGAGCGACTCTCGCGACGTAGCGCGGGGCTACCATCGGCTCAATATGAATACCGCTGCCGAAAGAAGCGACATGACAAGGCCGGACACCCAGCGCATTTTTGATTCGATTTTGCTCGAAACCCTTGTATAATCGGCCAAGATCGCAGTTTCACGCGCAACCATCGCGCTGCGCGAGATCGAGAAATCCGCATAAATTTCGTAGAATCAACAGGTTACCTGTAAATTTTTCTTGACCTTCTTTCTGTTTCCGGTTATGTTTTTTCTTAAGATTCTCCTTGACAGATTTGTTCCGCGCCCATCAGTTGCGCGAAAACATGACAAATGATTCAGAGGCGGCAGAAGAAATATGAAGAAATGGGGTTGTGCGGTAATTCTCGGTTGCATGGCGCTGTTATGCGCCGGTTCGCTGATGGCGGCGGAACCAGCGGTCATCACGGATATTCAATATTGGTTGGCGCCGGATCATATTCAAACGATTATCTTTTTTGACCGGCCAGTGCAGCCAGCGTATCACGTTCGTTCGAATCCGGAGCGTTTTGTCCTGGAAATTCCGAATGCGCAAGACCTGTTCGGCGACCGCAATTTAGATGTCAATGATGTGACATTGCAGCGGATTCGGGTGCAGCGGCTGCAAACCGGCACGTCGCAGATCGTGTTCGATCTCTCCCGCAAGGTCGAAGCCACTGTTCAGGTGTTGCCCGGCTTGAACGATCAGTCGGACCGCGTGATTGTGAATCTATTCGATCAGGCGGTGCAGGAACAGGCGCAGCAGGAACGAGTCGAGCAGCAGCAAGTCGTGCAGGAATTCAAAGAGAATCAATATCATATCGTTGTGCTCGATCCGGGGCATGGCGGCCACGATCCCGGCGCGACCAGCGCGAACGGCTTGAAAGAAAAAGATTTGGTCTTGGATTTTGCCAAAAAAATCAAGGCGATTCTTGAGCAGAGCGCGCCGAATATCAAAGTCTATTTGACGCGGGATCGCGATTACTTCCTTCCGCTGCCGAAACGCACGGAAATCGCGAAAGAGTATCAGGCGGATTTATTCATCAGTCTGCACGTCAACGCGAATCGCAGTAAAAAAGCGCAGGGATTTTCCGTGTACATGCTGTCCGAAAAAGCGAGCGATGACGCGACGGCGCTTCTGGCAGAACAGGAAAACGCCTCGGATATTTTATTCGGCGGCGCAGAAACTCCGCTGCCGCTCAAAGACGATCAAATGTTGACCTTCGTGCTGGCAGATTTATCGGTATCCGCCTCGCTGAAAAATAGCATCGAATTCGGCGATATTTCGCTGAATGCGGCGGTGAAGAATTTGAAAAAATACGGGATTGCGCGGGAAGGACTGAAACGCGCGAATTTTGCGGTATTACGCGCTGCCGACATGCCTGCCGTTCTGATCGAAGCGTGTTATATCAGCAACAGCCGCGAAGAAAAATTGCTGGATCAGAAAGAATTTCGGAGCAGCATCGCCTATTCGATAGCGAACAGCATCAAAGAGTATGTCGCGAAAGTCGGCGAAACCCGTCAAACGCCGCAAATGGCAGATACGTACCAACAAGAAGCCAAATTAGACCTCTCGAATGCTGGCGCAGACCAGCACAAATTGCATGTCGTCAGAAACGGCGAATCGCTTTCAGTGATTGCCGGAAAATATAATGTCGCGCTTGCGCAATTACGTCAGGCGAATCAGCTTACCGGCGCTGACATGATTTATGTAGGGCAGCAGTTATGGATTCCCTGACCCCTCGTGTGATTCTCGCATCTTCTTCCCCGCGGAGGAAGATGCTCCTTCAGCAAATCGGCCTCACCTTCGACGTGATTGTCAGCAATATTGATGAACGGCTCGATCACGATCTTGCGCCGGAACGCATCGCCGAGCAGTTAGCGTTCGAAAAAGCGCAAGCGGTCGCGGCGGCCAATCCGAATGCGCTGATTATCGGCGCAGACACTATCGTCGTTGATGAGCATCATATTCTTGGCAAGCCGACGGACGCGGCGGACGCCTTTCGGATGCTCTCGCATCTGAGCGGCAAGACGCATCAAGTGATGACCGGTTTGGCGCTGATTTCCACCGTCCACGCCCCCCAAAACATTCTCTTGCGGCATGAAATTACCGATGTGAAATTCGCTCAGTTGACGCCGCGCGACATCGAACGTTATATCGGAACCGGCGAGCCGCTGGATAAAGCCGGAGCGTATGGCATTCAGGGCAAAGGCGCGATCTTTGTGGAATGGATTCGCGGCTGCTATAACAATGTCGTCGGTTTGCCGCTATACCTGCTGACGCAAATGTTGAAAGAGATGTCACCTCTGTTCGATTGACGATGTCCAGGAATCCGGCGTCAGCGGCGGCATGCCCCAGGCAGCGCGCGCTTTGTCGTAGCGGTCGTGCGGCTCACCATTCTCCCACGCTACCGGAAATTCTCGGCAGACCGATGAACGCTGCTCGTAAATACTGCACCAAATTCGCTCGCCGATAGTCCCTTGCAAAGCGATGCAGCGCGGCGTGGGGGAATTCGTCCCTTTCATCACGCGCATAAAATCGTTGAGTTTGTCGGTCAATTCGGCAGGCACGGTTCCGCTTTCGACATCATTGCCTTCCGCCCAATAAAACGAAGCGCGGAAATAGGCGCAACACGCGCCGCAGGTCAAACATGGATGGAGTGTTTCGTTCGGCATAATTCAGGCGATTTCTCGGTTGACGGGCGACGCTGTCAAGCGAAAAATGCGGCGTGCCATATTTCCTTGACAGCATCGGGGAAATCCGTTTTGCAGGTACGTAAATAATACCAATATCGTAGGGCGAAACTGAAGTTTCGCCCTACGTCGAAACGCAGTTTCGACGTACAGAACCGACATGATCTTTCCAAAGGCAATCGGTATAACGACGAAGGAATTCAGAGGTTTGCCATGTTTCATGTGATTGAAATACAACAGCTTGATTTTGACGATACCACGTTTGCCATGTCGCATCCGCTGACATCTCCGACCGTCGCCGCTTCGGTTGCGACCGTCGGCGTCATCAATCCGATTCTCGTCAGTGGCTGCGCCTGTCAGGGGAAATATCAGATCGTCGCCGGATTCCGCCGCGCCAACATTGCGCGGGAGATCGGTATTCCCGCTATTCCGGCGCAAATTTATCAGGTTGACCCGGAGAATCCGCTCGCCGCGTTTTCGGTGGCGCTGTGTGAAAATGCCGCGCATCGCACGTTTAACGATGTGGAAAAAGCGCTGATTCTCCAAAAGTTGTCTGACGTGTTTCATTGCCCGAACGACGAGTTGATTCAGACGTTTTTGCCGCTGCTTGGGCTTGCGCCGAATGAAAAAGTCCTGGCAATTTACTTGAAACTTGCAGAATTCGAGGAAGATCAGAAGCCGTATCTCGCCGGACACGCGCTGCCGCTCAGCCTGCTGGAACTGCTGACCACGCTTGCGCCGGAAGATCGCCGCGCCGCGTTCGGCCTGGTTTCAGTGCTGAACATCAATCTGAACAAACTCCGGGAACTTCTGACATTTGCCGAAGAAATCGCCTTACGCGACGGTTGCGCGATACGGGATGTGCTGACGAATACGGCGATAGCCGAGATCGTCGCGCATGAAAAATTGTCCGCGCCCCAGAAAATCGAAGCGATCCGCGACTGGCTGCGCAAACAGCGTTTCCCCCGCCTGACCGCGCTGGAGCAAGAATACGCCGCCGCACTGAAACGCCTGAAGCCGCCGAAAGGTGTGCAATTAACCACTGATAAATCGTTCGAAGATGAGACGATGACCGCGACCTTTCGTTTTTCCACGCCGGAGCAGCTTGCGGCAACCGCCGAAAATTTGGCGCAGCTTGCGCGTCAGCCAGAATTAGACACCCTGCTTCGCCTGATTCAAGAAGGAAAATAACGACAAACAGAGGAGTGCCAAAGCTTGCTTTGGCGTCCCGACGAAGTCGGGCAATATACGCGGCTTCACCGCGTTGCCAAAGCAAGCTTTGGCACTCCTTTCGCATTTATGGAACATTACACCCCGGAGATCATTTACATAGACGAAGCCGCCGCGCCGTATCCGAAAACGGCGGAGATGCTGGCGCGTCTGCCGCATGTGCCGGTCGTGCGTGTCAAAGACAAGGCCGAGGCGCTTGCCGCGCTGCAATCCAGCGCCAGCCGGATTGACGCGGGAAAGCAGGTCTTATTCCTGACCACGCAGCGCGGCCGTTTTTTCAAAAAATGTCCGGGCACGAAAGGCCAGATTTGCTGCAACTATTACGTTGTCAATTTTGCCACGAATTGCCATCTCGACTGTTCCTACTGCATTTTGCAGGGCTATTACGAAAACAACCCCTTCATCACCTTTTTCGTGAATACCGATGATTTGCTCACGGAATTGGATCAGGTCTTTTCCGAAGACCCGAAGCGCCTGTTCAGAGTCGGCACGGGCGAATTTACCGACAGTCTCGCGATGGACGACATCACCGAGTTTTCCAAAATCGTCGTGCCGTTTTTTGCGAACCGCCCGAACGCGACGTTAGAAATGAAAACCAAATCCGATCTGATTGAGAACCTGCTGACGCTCGACCATCGCGGGCGCGTGTCAGTGGCGTGGTCGGTCAATGCGTCGCGCCGGATTGCCAGCGAAGAGCCGAAAACCGCCACGCTCGACGAACGGCTGCGAGCGGCGGCGCGATGTCAGGAGGCTGGCTATCGGATCGGCTTTCATTTCGACCCGATTTTCTACTATCCCGGTTGGGAGGCTGAATATCACGGCGTGATCGAGCAGATGTTCGACGCGATTCGGCCAGACAATGTCAGTTGGATCAGCCTCGGCGGATTTCGCTATGCGCCGGAATTGAAGCCGATTATTCGCCGCCGCTTTCCCGACAGCCAGATTCTCTGCGGCGAGTTCATCCCCTGCGCTGACAATAAAATGCGCTATCTCAAACCGATTCGCTTAGAAATTTATCGCTCGATGCTCGCCAAAATTCATCGCTACGGTCGGCAGATTCCTGTCTATCTCTGCATGGACAGCCCGCAAGTCTGGCGGCAGGTTTATGGCTGGACGCCGAATTGCGACCGCGATCTCTCGCATCTGTTCGATCCTCGCTTAACCATTTGACCTGTCAGACACGTTCAACGTGTCTGACAGGTGTTCTCCGAATTTTCTCGCGTTTTTTTATTGACTTTATAAAGCCGTTTAAAAATGTAGGAACGACGATATTGCCAACCATCATCAACCCCTTTTTCGAACATCGTACTTTTTGTGAAACCGATAGTTATCGATCAAAACGCCATTCGCAGCGAAAACCGCAAGCGCATTCTGCACTTGCTCATCCGACAACGGGAATTGACGATTCTTGAGATGTCGCAGGCGTTAGAAATCAGCATTCCGACGGTGACCAAAAATATCCACCAGTTCGTTGCCGAAGGCATCGCGGAAGAGGCTGGAACCTCGGTATCTACCGGCGGACGCCGCCCGACGGTTATCCGTTTTCTGCCGAACGCCTATTATTCGATTGGCGTCGAATTTTCGGCAGAACGCGTCATTCGCATCGTTTTAGCAAACCTTGATTCTCATATCAGCGACCGCCGCCATTTTAGCTGCTCTGATTTTCAGAACATGGCGGCTGTCATGGCCTCAATTCGCCAACAAATCAATGACATCCTGCAAACGCGGCAGATTTCGCAGCGCCAGGTCTTAGGCATCGGGTTTGCGCTGCCGGGCATCGTCAACGAAGACCGGAAATTCCTGCATACCGCGCCAACGCTCGGCATCGAGAACATCGTTTTTTCTGATTATGAATCGGTGTTCGGTCTGCCAATTTTTGTCGAAAACGACGCGAACGCGGCAGTCATGGCAGAATTAACTCTCGGCGCCGCGCCTGCGATGAAAAATATCGTCTTTCTTTCCGTGCTGCCCCGCAGCATCAGCGGCGGCATCGTCGTGGGCGGGCATTTGTATCATGGCTGCAACAAACGCGCCGGGGAATTCGGCCATATCGCGATTGCGTTGGAAGGTGCGCCCTGTTCCTGCGGCGGCAACGGCTGTTGGGGAACATTCGCGTCAACGAACGCGCTGCTGAATATCTATCGCGACATCGTCGGAGAGGCGGTCACGCTGGACGAGATTTTTGCTCGCGTCACATCCGGCGAAACAGCGGCGCAGCAGGCGCTCGACCGCTATGCAGAATATGTCGCGGTCGGCATTCGCAATATTCTGCTGATTCAAGACCCGCATTACCTGATTCTTGGCGGCGCGTTAAGCCGATTTGAGGAGGCATTTCTGCCGCTGCTGCGGGACAAAATTTTTAGCGGTCACGCGATTTTGCGACAAGAGGACGTGCAGATTGTCTGCGCCTCGCTGAAAGAAGACGCCGCGATTCTCGGCGCATCGCTCCTGCCGCTGGAAAAAATCTACACCGCGCACGAATAAGCCGGGATCGCCAGCATCCTGCTGGCATAAGACAGGCCAGCAGGATGCTGGCGATCCCAGGGTTATCGTTTTACCGCCACCACCCGATCCAGCCCGGCGTAATCTTTGATGACCTGTTCCACTGTCCAGCCGTTTTCCTGGCAAAGTCGCGTCACGTCTTCAGCTTGCGTACTGCCGATTTCAATGATGAGATATCCGGATGGGCGCAAATAATTGCTCGCTTCCGCAATCAAGCGCCGATACGCATCCAACCCATCTTCTCCACCCCATATTGCTGTAAGAGGTTCATGTTCCCGAATTTCCAGCGCAAGTTCGTCATACTCCTGCGCTGATAGATACGGGGGATTCGACACAATCAAATCAAACGTCTGCCCGGCAAACGGCGCGAACAGGTCGCCTTGAACGAACGCGATCTGATGCCCGTTCGGAAAGAGCGTCTCGGCGTTACGGCGGGCGATATTCAGGGCGGTTTCGGAAATATCGCTGGCAGAAATCGCGGCCTGCGGCAACTCTTTATGCAGGCTGATTGCAATTGCGCCGCTGCCAGTGCCGATATCCACAATCGCCGGATTTTCAAGCGTTTTCGCCCGTTCAATCGCGGCTTCGACCAGATGCTCGGTTTCCGGGCGGGGAATCAAGACGCCGGGCGCAACCGCAAATTCCATTGACCAGAACTCCTGCCGACCGGTCAAGTATTGCGTCGGCGTCCCCTGCACGCGCAAACGGATCAACGCTCTGAACGTCTCGCGTTCGGCGGGCGTCATCGGTTGATCGTGATTGACATACAAGTGTATGCGCTCTTTTTTCAGCACATGCGCTAACAAGACTTCGGCGGTCAAACGGGACGGCTCAATCTGCTTCTCCTTGAAAAAACTGATTGTCCATTGCAAAATCTCTAAAATCGTCCAGAGTTTTTCGGGCTCGTGTGTCGGCGGCATTATACGCAACTCCTTATTTCCCCATCCTGGAAGGGCACGAGGTGGTATCAGCATTGAGTCTCATACGGTTCGTCTCGTCCATCTTACAAAGCGCGCCGTTCTTGTCAAATGAAAAGAACGCCAGCCCGAAACCCCAAGAATGGCGATACACAAGAATACAGTCTATGCTTTCGGCGGCATAAATTTATCGCAACGATTTAGCGCCTTCGTACCGGCGGACAAGGCTGTCCGCCGGTACAGCGAAATAATTACATCATGACAAATTTACGAGGCGCGCAGGATAACTCCTTGACTTTTTCGAACCCGTCCGGCATGATGTTCTGGATTGAACAACGAATCTATCAGATATCCCAGTCAGGGCTTTAAACCCTCGCAGGGTTGCGAATACGTGAATCGGCAGATGAAATTAGAGCGGCACCTATGGAAATTTCGGTCAGAATAAACGGTGAACAGAAGACATTCACGATTGCTCCGGCTGATGTGCTGTTAGACGTGCTGCGCCGGGAAGGATATACCGGCGTGAAATGCGGATGCAGAGCCGGAGACTGCGGCGCATGTACGGTGATTGTCAATGGCAAAGCGGTGACATCCTGCCTGATGATGGCGGCGCAGGCGGATAACGCGGAGATCACAACCATCGAAGGCCTGGCGAAGCCGAACAGCAAACTGCATCCATTGCAGCAGGCGTTTTTGGATCACGGCGCGGCGCAGTGCGGTTTCTGCGTTCCCGGCATGATTTTGTCCGCGCACGCCTTCTTAGACGAAAGCCCAGGCCCATCAGAACCAGAGCTTCGAGAGGCCATTGTCGGAAATTTATGCCGATGTACCGGCTATAAAAAACAGGTAGAAGCGATCCTTTCGGTCGCTGCAAAAAAGGCTGAAACCACGAGAAACACAAAACGCGCGAAAAAATAAGAAACGACCAGTCGCGTCTCTTATTACCACACCCTGAATTCGCGAACGATTTTTATGGAGAGTTATGAAACATAAACCATTGCGCGTGGTCGGCGAGTCTGTCGAAAAAGTTGACGGCGTCGGACTTGTCACTGGCGCGGCCAAATATACGGATGACTTTGACATGCCGGGGCTGCTTCACGCCAAAATTCTTACCAGTCCGCATCCTCATGCGAACATACGAACGATTGATGTCGAAAAAGCCTTGACGCTGCCGGGCGTTCAGGCCGTGTTGACGCACAAAGACGTGAAACCGATCCGACATACGAAGGCCGGGCAAAGCTACCCGGAGCCATCGCCGTATGACCGCGTGATTCTTGATGAAAAAGTCCGATTTGTCGGCGACCGCGTGGCGGTTGTGGCGGCGGAAAGCGTGGAAATCGCCGAAGCTGCGCTCGCGCTGA
This sequence comes from uncultured Candidatus Moduliflexus sp., assembly GCA_964602655.1. Lineage (GTDB taxonomy): Bacteria > Moduliflexota > Moduliflexia > Moduliflexales > Moduliflexaceae > Moduliflexus. The sequence goes on along the minus strand of CAZRSF010000009.1, from coordinate 91,220 downwards.
TTGAGGTGGAATACGAGGTCTTACCGGCGGTGTTCGACATGCAAGCCGCCATGCAGCCCGGCGCGCCCGTCATTCATGACGAAACCGACGCTGAGCGGATTTTCGACGCTTCCCGCAATATCGCAGCGTTTGCGGCGATTGACATCGGCAGCGTGGAACAGGGTTTTCAGGACGCAGACGTGATTGTCGAAAACACCTACACCACGCAGCGGACGAAACATTGCGCCCTCGAAACGCACGCCACGTTCGGCTATCTCGATGAAAACGGCATCCTCACGATCATTACCAGCACGCAGGTTCCGTTTCATACGCAACGCCAGTTGGCCGCAATTTTAGAAATGCCGGAGAAACAGATTCGGGTCATCAAACCGCGTATCGGCGGCGGATTCGGCAATAAACAAGGGATGTGCCTCGAAGACGTGGTCGCCTTGCTTGTGTTGAGAACCAAACGCCCGGTCAAGCTGATTTTCGAGCGACATGAAGAATTCGTCGGCGGATATTGCCGTCATCCGCAAATGATTCGGCTGAAAACCGGCGCAAAAAACGATGGAACATTAGTCGCGCAGGAGATGCGCGTCATCGGCAATACCGGCGCGTATGGCGATCATGCGCCGACCGTGCAGGAATGCACCGGACGCAAAACCCTGCCGCTGTATCGCATTCCCAATATTCATTACGACGTTCATGCCGTCTATACCAATTTGCCGGTCAGCGGCGCGTTTCGCGGCTACGGCGCGTTACAGGGTTTCTTTGCCATCGAAAGTCAGCTTGACGACATCGCGGCGCGTTTGCGGATCGATCCGCTGGAATTGCGTCAGAAAAATCGGATTCGAGAGGGAGACGTTGACCCGGTCGCGGCGGCGTTCGGCGATAAAGAGGAACGCACAATCTTAAGCTGCGGACTCGGCGAATGTATCGAGCGCGGCGCGGCGGCCATCGGCTGGAATGAAAAACGCAGCAAACCCGGCGACGGAACGGTCAAGCGCGGTCTCGGCATGGCCTGCGCCATGCAGGGAAGCGGCATTGCGGGCGTGGACGAAGCGACGGCCACGCTGACGTTGAACAATGACGGCACAATCGCCTTGTTAGTCGGCGCAACCGATTTGGGCACGGGCGCGGATACGATTCTGACGCAAATCGCGGCGGAAGCCCTCGGCATCAGCATGAACGACATTCGCATCACATCGTCCGACACCGCGCTGACGCCGTTCGATGTCGGCGCGTATGCTTCCAGCACGACATACGTGTCAGGCGGGGCCGTCAAAAAGGCGGCGGAACAGTTGTTGCACAATATCTTGCGCGTGGCGGGGAAAATGCTCGGCGAACAGGTCAAAAAACTTGAATATACGCACGAAGACGGACACAACGCCTGCCGAATCAGCGGCGAAAGCGGCGAAGCGATCTCCTTCAAACAGGTCGGCGCGTATGCGGCGCACAATCAAAAACGCCCGATTACGGCCACCGCGTCGAATATGTCGCAGACCAGTCCGCCGCCATTTACGGCGCAATTTGCGGAAGTCGAAGTGGATACGGAGACAGGCCAGGTGAAGGTGTTGCGGCTCGTTGTGGCGGTAGATTGCGGCGTTGCCATCAATCCGAAACTTGCGGAAGGTCAGATCGAAGGCGCAGTGACGCAAGGTTTAGGGTTTGCGCTGTTCGAAGAGATGAAATTCGAGGACAACGGGCGGCTGCTGAATCCGAATTTCGCGGATTATAAAATTTTCAACGCCGCCGACATGCCGCGTTTGGAAACAATTCTCATTCAGACGCACGAACCGTCCGGCCCGTACGGCGCGAAGTCGGTCGCCGAAGTGCCGATTAATTGCCCGGCTCCGGCGATTGCCAACGCGATTTTCGACGCGGTCGGCGTCAGAATCACCGACCTGCCGCTTACCGCTGAAAAAGTGCTGGTCGCCCTGCGCGCTCGACAAGATACCGCCTCGCTATTCCATACGCACGCCTTTCACATCTGACGACTTCTTAAAGACACCCGCCGGGACGCAGGCCGTTACGTCTTGATACGTCCTGTCAGGGATTTAAACCCTGACAGGACTGAAAAACGCAACCATTCTCTGCTCGTATCATTCCCGCAGCAGCGCGGCGAAATGCGCCTGTTGGAAGTGAATGTCGGAGGTGAGCGCTTCGGTGATGCCTAATTCGTGCATGACGACAAACGACAGGCAATCCACCAAATCCCAACTCTGCCGTTTGTAAATGTCGAACATTTCAATCCCGCGTTGCAGCAGCAAAGAATTCAGATGAATGATCGTCACGTTGTCCGACGTGTAAAAGTGGGTGATAATTTCGAGCGTTTCCCGCTTATACTGCCTTGACAGGGCATTCTCGACTTCCAAAAGAATCGCGTCTGTGGTGATGAGAGGATAATGTTGATACTTCTTTGCCAGCGCGAGGGCTTTGCGATGATCCTCATCGCGCTCATTCACCAACGCGATCACGAATGACGTATCCACAAACAAGCTTTCTGCGCGTTTTTTCATACTCGCTCTTTCCCCAAATCCCCTTCGCCCGCCGTCAATTCCTTGAGCGTTGCGGCGTTATTCCCCTGCTGTTTCAAATATTCTTCGATTTTGCGGGAAAAATCCGGTGGTCCCTCAATGCGGATGTTTTGCAGCTTCGTCATGAATGCCTGCTTCTCCGCCTGGTCATATTGCCGAAGAATGCTCTGAATAATGCTGTACACAATATCCAAATCCGATTCTTGCAGTCGGTCTATTTCTGATTTCAGCGCGGCTCGTGTCGTCATAATTCATGACCTAACACGCGAAAAACGGTTTGTCAACAGAAAGATTCAGGCGAAAAATATTCTTCCGTCAAATTCCGTTTGACACCGTTTCTGATTTGCAAATAGTGTTTTTGTATAATTATTCACTGATGTTACGCAGCCGATTCGATGTAATAACCGCGAGCCCGGCGATTTATCGCTGGGCTGGGCTATCTATAAGCGAGGTTTCGATATGCGTTACCTTTTAGGAATTGATCTTGGCACGTCCAGCGCGAAAAGCGTGCTGCTGGACGAAAACGGCGTCGCAGTTGCCGTCGGGCAGCAGGCCTACGATTTTGACACGCCCCGACCGGGCTGGGCTGAACAAGACCCCGCTGTCTGGTGGGACGCCGTCAAAACGACGATTGGACAGGTTTTGGCGACATCAAAGATCGATCCGGAAGCGATTGGCGGGATCGGCTTTTCCGGGCAGATGCACGGACCGGTATTTTTGGATGAAACGGGACGCAGTCTGCGCCCCGCGATTATCTGGGCGGATCAGCGCAGCGGGCAGGAATGTCGCGATATTTACGAGATGATGGGCGTCGAAGGGCTACATCGCGCCGTCGGCAATCCGGTGGATTCGGGCTTCATGGCGGCCACGCTGCTCTGGATCAAACGCCACGAACCGGAGACGTACCGCAAAATTCACACGCTGCTGCTCCCCAAAGATTACATCAAATTCCGCCTGACCGGACGCTGCGTCACCGACCCCAGCGACGCGGGCGGCACGTCGCTCTATGACGTTCGGCGTCTGGCCTGGTCGCAAGAGATGCTCGCCGCGCTGGATTTCTCTTCCGCCATGTTTCCAGAGGTCAGACCGTCGGGAGAGGTGATCGGAGCGGTGACACCAGAAGCCGCCGCCGCAACCGGTTTGCGCGTCGGAACGCCAGTCGTGAACGGCGGCAACGATCAAACAATGGGAGCGCTTGCCAGCGGCGTGATGACGCCGGGCGACGTGCTGCTGATGATCGGCACGGGCGGCACGCTGTTTACCACCGTTGACGCGGTCGTGGTTGACCCACGCTTGCGGATGCACACCTATCCGCATTGCATTCCGGGCAAATGGCATTTGTTAGGCGCGATTCTGGCTGGAGGACTCCCGTTGAAATGGTTTCGCAATCTCGTCAGCCCGGACGCGCCGCTGTCGTATGACGAGATGACGCGGGAAGCCGCCGCCGTTCCGCCCGGCTCGGAAGGCGTCATTTTTCTGCCGTACCTCGCAGGCGAACGCACACCGCACATGAATCGCGCGGCGCGTGGCGTCTTTTTCGGCCTGTCGCATACGCATACGCGGGGGCATCTGACCCGCGCCATCATGGAAGGCGTGATGTTTGCCATGCGCGACTGCATGGGGTTGTTCGAAGAACTCGGTGTGCGCCCGACCCGGATTATCGCAGGCGGTGGCGGCGCGTCGAGCCAACTCTGGCGTCAAATTCAGGCCGACATCATGCAGCTTCCGGTGATCACGGCGCAGACGCCGGAGAAATCTGCCACCGGCGCGGCGATGATCGCAGGCGTCGGCGCAGGCGTGTTTTCGTCGTATGAAGACGCCTGTCGGCGCATCGTCACGTTCGGCGAAGAACTCGCGCCGATTGACGCAAACGCACCGCGCTATGAGGAGACGTATCAGGTCTATCGCGCCCTATATCCGGCGTTGCAGCCGCATTTCGCCCGCATGGCGGCGCGAGGATAAACCGCGAAGTGGAAAGCTGTCAGACACTTCAAAAGTGTCTGACAGCTATTGGCGAGGATTCGGAATTTTCCTGCAATTTTCTCATTGACAGGAGGCGCGGCATATCGCATTTTATTTATAGCGATTCACAATCGTTCATTCACGTAAAAACCTCACGAGTTTCAACCGAATTGGCACGGTCATCGCTGAGAGGCGGCGTCGCCGTTTCCCGGCAATGTGCCGCGCAAGAACGATGTTTACGTACAAAGACATCATCCAAATGGATATTGACACCTGCACTCGTCTGGTGGAAAAAATCAATGCGAGCCAGTCGGCCTTTACGCTGAATATGAATCACGACGAGGATGTCCTGGAATTCCGCGTCGGCAGCGAGATCGTCGAACGCTTTCGCATGAAATTTACGCCCTGGGTCGAACGCAGCGAGAAAGAGCGCGTTGACTTGTGATCCTCGACGTTCATACGCATGTCGGCGAGATCTTCCCGACGTATCGCTGCCGTTCGCTGCATGAATCAACACCGCCTCCGCCGGAATTGATGATCAGTTCCGGCGCGATAGAAGACCCATCGCGTCTTTTTTACCGCAAACGCCCGCATCCATTTTCTCTCGCTTTTGTCAAACACGCGGTGATCACATTGCTACGGCGGCCTCGCGTCCTGCGCGGCATGACGATTCCGAATCTGCTGCGGGACATGCAACAGAATCGGATTGATGTCAGCGTCGTGCTGCCGATAGAATATGCCGACGGGCACGACCGCTCAGCGCGTCTGATTGCGGCCTGTCAGCAGACGACAACTCTCATTCCGTTCTGTTCCGTGCATCCGAACGATGTGAAATGGGCGGAAAAACTTGACACATATCTCCGTGTAGGCGCAAAAGGATTGAAACTGCATCCGAATTTCCAGCGGATTCGCATGAATTCAAGGGAAGTCGGTGAAATTTGTGCGGCATTTGCGCCCCATCGTCTGCCACTGATTGTCCACAGCGGCGTGACCGGACGCGAACGCCGAATGCGACAATATGCCGATTTGAATGAATTTTTACCCATACTACAACGATTTCCTGACATGCCGGTAATTCTTGCGCATACAGGCACCGCGCAGTACGAGTCGGCGATCCGATATGCGCGGCAACATGAGCAGGTGTATCTTGAACTCAGCGGGCAACCGGCGCAGCATATTCGACAGGCGATAGACGCGCTCGGCGCTCAACGGCTGCTTTTCGGCTCTGATTGGCCGTTTTGGAATCAACGTCACGCGCTTCAAGCCACGCAAGACGCGGCGGATGGCGACGCAGCCGTCGAACAGGCCATCTGTTCTACGAATGCGGCGCGGCTATTGAACTTAGACGTAGGCGATTTACGCATCAGGCAATGAAAGGCGATAAAAAGGAATACTCCACATTATGAAAGTGCAATCCCTTATGAACGATTCTTCCGACGCTCCGACCTCAGAACTCCTTGAAAAGCCGATAGACACTCTGCCCATTGTTGACCCGTCGCTGATCGAACCTGATCTGCCGCAAACTGTCGCCGAGGCGATCTGTCGTCTGCTTTTCCCTGCTGAAGAGGTGTTTGTGGCGTTGAAGTTGAATTCTTCGTACCATTTTTCCCACGAGAACGGCAAGCGAGAAAAAACGCCGATGTGGACGGCGCTGACGGGAAAGCGGCTGTTGATTCTGGCCTTATCCTCAGACGGTCGCGTCTATTCCGATGCGTTCGATCAGGACAGCCTGATCGAGTATCGTAACGGCCTGAGCGGGGATTTGTTGAAAATCGAGGAGACATCGTTGTTCAGCGCGATCTGGGAGGGGAAACGCTGGTTGTTCAAAGAGGCGGCCCGGCTCTTTCCGCTGCCGGAATATGAAAAATATCTGTCGCTGGCGGAAATCGCGTTGAAAAAAGGGAAACGCCTGCAAGCCGTTCCGCTGCTGCAAAAATCGTTGGAGCGTACGCCGACGCTGAAAGCCTATACACTGCTGCTTTCGATTCTGCTGCGGCATGAGCGCCATGAAGACGCCGAAGCGCTGATCGAACACGCCTTGCAATGTATCGATCCCATCGCCTTGTTCGAAGAAATGCTGCGCCTCTTCCCGGATAATGCGGAAATGCCGTTCTATTTGGCGGCAGCGTGCGAAGGTCATCAGCAGTGGGACGCCTGCATTCATATTTATCAGCGTTTGCTGAATAAAACGCCTGATTTTGACCTGTATTACCTCAAACTCGGCGAAATGCTGAATACGAAACAGGAATTTGAGGCAGCGATTGCGCAGTATCAGAAATTTATCGAACTTCGCGCGGCGTCGGACAAATTCGCAAAGGGCGTGTTTCATTCCTGGGACATCGAGGAATTTCACGTCTTTTCCGCCGATCCTGACTTAGCGAAAGCCTACTTCGATCTCGGATTGATATACGAATATGACGTGCAGCGGCTTGATTTAGCGGCGGCCTCGTATCTCGCGCTGCTGCGTCACGCGCCATTTTATACGGACGCGTACAAACATTTCTGGCAGGTCTATCAGCAGCTTATCGAACACACGCCCACCGCCACCATTCAACTCCATTTTTCAGCCTTCCTGCAAGCCTATCAGCTCCTCGCGCCGCAAAATTACGCGGCCATCGTCACCCCGGAACACATCGCATCGCTGGAACAGCAGAACAAGCTTTCTTCCAGGCTGCCCGAACGCTACCATCGCTTGAAAGAGGAAGATGACGAACGGCTCATGCACCCCGGCGAACAAGAATATTTCCGGCGCATTCAGCAATGGCTCACGACCTTGGTGATTTCCGAAGACGACAGCGAGGGGATTGAAGCGTATTGCGAACAGGTCAGCAGCGCGAATTACCCGCTGCTGCATGAATTGATTGAACGGCTGGCGGATTTTCTCGGCATCATTCCTCCGAAATGCTTTATTTCACGCGGTAAAATCGGCATCAGTGTTCGGAACACGGAACACCCGTTTATTTTTATCGGCAGCGAGCATCTCCAGCCTGAAAACGAGCGGTCTTTTTCTCGGCAAGAACTCGTATTCATGATCGCTTCGCAGATCGAACATATCAAATCCGGCCATTTGCTGATTACGGACACGGAACTGTGGAAAAGTCTCGGTTCGGCCTCGTTCGACGGATTTTTACTTGCGCTGCAATGCCTCCCCGCCGGAGGATTTCTCAGCAGACTCACGCATCATGTGGCGACGACGGGGTTGAAAAAAGTCTATAATATGACCAAAACGTCCCGCGTGCACCGGTTGTTCGACTTTTTCAGAAAGCCCGCAGATTCTGGCGACGAACAGACAGAGGACGACCGCGAAAAACTCGAAGACGCCGAGGAAAACGGCAAACAGGCGACACGGCCGGAATCGCTCTTTAAGGAACAGGTTGTGGAATTTGCCCGCCATGCCATTTATACGTCAGACCGCATCGGGCTGCTCGCCTGTAATCACCTTGACGCCGCCTGTTCCGGCATTTTTAAAATCGCCGGACAAGGATTTTTCGAATTGGACGATTTACGCGCGCAAGGGCTGTGTTATATCTTGCAAAAACGCGATAAACGCGGTAATTTTATCTATTTCGAATACGCCAAACGATTCAGTGAACTGATTAAATTCGCGCTATCGGATGCCTACATTCTCGCGCATTCGCATGTCATTATTCCATCGAAATCCCAGCCGACACCGCAGGCCGCGCCGATGATCGTCCATAATTGCCCCGATGGCCTCGCCGTCTTGAAACAACGCCTGCAACTTTTGCATCACTCGTTCGGCAGTGAGCTATTGACGCCGGAAGAGTTTCTGCGCAAGCAGCGGGCGTTACTCGAACAAGCCGACTGTTTCAACGATGAGGATGCGCGATTGATCGAAAAACTTCAGCAGGCTTTTGCGGATGGCATTCTGACTGGCGAAGAATTGCAACAGAAATTGTTGCGGCTCTTTGAAAAATCGTAGGATGAAACTGTATTTTGCCATTGTCTTTCTATTGAGGTGGTTCAGAGAAGAATTTATGACAAAAATAGACCTGAAAAAAGAGTTAAAGTATCTGTATAGCCCTTCTGCAAAGCAGGTTTCAATTGTGGATGTGCCGCCGATGAATTTTCTGATGATTGACGGACAGGGCGATCCGAACACCGCGCAAGCGTATCATGACGCCATCGAAGCGCTCTTTTCGGTGTCATACGCGCTGAAATTCATGATCAAAAAAGGGGCGCAGGCGATTGATTACGGTGTGATGCCACTGGAAGGCTTGTGGTGGGCGGAAGACATGACGCGCTTTTCGACCGACGACAAAAGCAACTGGCTCTGGACGGCGATGATCATGCAGCCGGAATATGTGACGGAATCGCTAATCAAAGAGGCCATTGAACAGGTCACGAAAAAGAAAGGGATTGCGGCGGCGGCGCAATTGCGTTTCGAATGCTTTCACGAAGGCCGCGCCGCGCAAATCATGCACATCGGGCCGTTTTCAGCCGAGAAGCCGAATGTTGACCGGATTCACGCGGAAATCAACACGCAGGGCTGTCGCCTTTTCGGGAAACATCACGAAATCTACCTGTGTTAGCAAAGTCGCCATATTTTGCAATTATTTCAAGAACATGGATAATAAAGAACATCATGTTCCTCATATTCATGCAGAATACGCAGGAGAACAAATCGTTCTCAGCATTTCGGATGGGGCGATTTTACGCGATTGCAAAATTCGACAGTCTTTCGAATGACTCATGTCGTGGCTGGATCGGTCGAATGGCCGGGTGAAATTGACTTGAGCTATGACACGTTGTATTTGGAAAGTCAGCCCGATATAATATGCAAAAATTCGTCACCGTTGTCGGCGGCATAAATGTTGATTTGACTGGCTCGCCGGGACAGCCGCTTGTGCTGGAAACATCGAATCCGGGGCAGGTGTCGTTGTCCGCTGGCGGCGTGGGGCGAAACATCGCTCATAATCTCGCGTTATTGGGCGTGCCGGTGACGCTGCTGAGCGCGGTCGGCGACGATGCGTTCGGCGCGTACGCGCTTGACGCCACTCAGCAGGCGGGCGTGAATGTCGAACATGCGTTCAGGCAAGCCGGACAGCGTACCGGCACGTATCTGTCAATCCTGAATCAGAACTGCGATTTAGTCGTCGCGATTGCCGATATGGCGATCATGCGCGGCGTCTCGGCAGAATATCTCGAACAACATGACCGCGTTATCGCGGAAAGCACATTGATTGCGGCAGACACCAATCTTGATGAAGAGACGTTGGCATATCTCTGCCGCATCTGCAAAGAGCGCCGGATTCCATTGTTGATCGAACCGGTGTCTGTCGAAAAATCGAAAAAGCTGCGCCGAATCGGCGCAAAAGCCATGTATATCACGCCGAACCGCGACGAACTCCGCGCCATGACCGGGTGCGACGATGCCGATCTCGCGGCGCAATGCGCCTGTTTGCGCGACCAGTTCGAACACATTTTCGTGACGCTCGGCGAACAGGGCGTGTATCATTACCAAACCCGCCCTGAAAGCGGGACGTTGTATCCGGCGCTTCCAACGATGGTCGTCAATCCGAACGGCGCAGGCGATGCGTTGGTTGCCGGATTGATTTGCGGCCTGTTTTACGAGAAACCGATACAAGAAAGCATCCGGCTCGGCATCGCGGCGGCGCATATCGCGCTGCAAGCCCCGGAAACCGTGAACCCCGAACTTTCATTTGCCCAAATTCAAGGAGTGCAAAAGCTTGCTTTTGCGGCTTGACGAAGTCAAGCAACCACGCGGCGATGCCACCTCGCAAAAGCAAGCTTTTGCACTCCTGTATGTATTTATGCAAGAATATTTAGTGTTTTCTGAAGAAGTGCAACAGGCGCGAGAGGCGGGCATTCCGCTCGTCGCGTTGGAATCTACGATTATTTCGCACGGGATGCCGTATCCTGAAAATTTGGAAACCGCAAAAGGCGTGGAAACGATTATCGCGCAGCACGGCGCCATGCCCGCCACTATTGCGATTATCGGCGGCAACATTCATATCGGCTTAAGCGAAGCGCAGATGGAATTTTTAGCGACCGAAAAGAATATCGTCAAAGCCAGCCGCCGCGATCTGCCCGTGATTTTGTCCAAACAACTCCACGCCTCCACAACGGTCGCCGCGACCATGATTTGCGCGGCTCGCGCCGACATTCGCGTGTTTGTCACCGGCGGCATCGGTGGCGTACATCGTCATGCCGAGCGGACATTCGATATTTCCGCCGATTTACAAGAATTCGCGCAGACGCCGGTCGTGGTGGTCTCTGCCGGGGCGAAAGCGATTCTCGACTTGAAGTTGACGATGGAATATCTCGAAACGATGGGCGTGCCGGTGTTGGGCTATCAGACGAACGAGCTTCCGGCATTTTATACCAGAACGAGCGGCATTCTGCTTGAAAATCGCGTCGAAACGCCGGAAGAGATTGCCGACATCGTCCTCGCCAAATGGCAATTCGGTTTGGAAGGCGGCGTGCTCGTGGCCAATCCGATTCCAGAGGCGTTTTCCATGAACCCGGACACGATGAACGCGGCGATTGACGCGGCGCTCAGTCAGGCCGAACGGCAAGGCATCGAAGGCAAAGCCCTGACGCCGTTTCTGTTGGATTATATTAAACAGGTCACCGGCGGGGAAAGTTTGCGGGCGAATATCGCGCTCATCACGCACAACGCGGAAATCGGCGCCAAAATTGCGGTAGCGCTCCATCGCGCATAACCGCCGTTGAGAAATAGGACGCTGTGTTAAAATCCGGAGTGTCAAAGCAGAACGTTGACACTCCGGCATTCGTTGTCTGGCACTCCCGATAAACGAAGCATTTTTGAGATGTACCCTCCGCATCGTAAGCGCAATAATCCTTACCAATTCAATCGGTTCGACGCCAGAATTTTGCAGGAACCGCGTAGTTTTTCTCCGATCATTCCGCGCCCTTTCAGGGCAACATCCGGTGATGAAATCTAACAACGTAGAAGTAATCAAGTTATACCAATTGCGGCAAGAAAGATCATATTCGAATCGTTGTAGGGGCGTTCAATTGAACGCCCCTACGAATCATTATATATGATCGTTTCAAACACAATTGATATTATCTCGTAAAAACGTGTGCGTGATCTTTTGCAAAAATTTTATGAAAAAAACTTGACAAGAACATACTCAACTATTATATTTACATCGTAATCATATTTAATATAACAAGAATAACGAAAGCAACAACCGAGACAGACAACATCAACAATCAGATAGCAGGAGGCAAATATATGGCAGCAGAAAAAATTATTGGAATAGATTTGGGCACGACAAACTCCGTGGTCGCCGTGATGGAAGGCGGCGATCCGGTCGTGATTACCAGCCCGGAAGGCAGTCGGACGACACCGTCCGTTGTCGGTTTCACCAAAGACGGCGACCGCGTGGTCGGACAGGTGGCAAAACGTCAGGCTGTGACCAACCCGGAAAATACGATTTTCTCGATCAAACGCTTTATGGGACGGCGGCACGACGAAGTCAACGAAGAAATGAAGATCGTCCCATATCATGTCATCAAAGCCCCGAACGGCGACGCCCGCATCGAAGCGCAGGGCAAACAGTATTCGCCGCCGGAAGTGTCCGCGATGATTTTGCAGAAAATGCGCGACGCCGCGGAACAATACCTCGGCCAGAAAATCACGAAAGCGGTCGTCACCGTGCCGGCCTATTTTAATGACAGTCAGCGTCAGGCCACCAAAGACGCCGGAAAAATCGCCGGGCTGGAAGTGCTGCGTATCGTCAACGAACCGACGGCTGCCGCGCTTGCGTATGGCCTTGACAAGCAGAAAGACGAAACCATCGCCGTGTTCGATTTCGGCGGCGGGACGTTCGACATTTCGATTCTGGAAGTCGGCGAAGGCGTCGTGGAAGTGAAATCCACCAACGGCGACACGCATCTTGGCGGCGATAACCTCGACCAGCGCGTGATTGATTGGATGGTGACGGAATTCAAAAAAGATCAGGGCATTGATCTGAGCCAGGATCGCATGGCGCTGCAACGCCTGAAAGAAGCGGCGGAAAAAGCGAAGATCGAGCTTTCGACATTATCAGAAACCGACCTCAACTTGCCGTTCGTCACGGCGGATCAGAGCGGCCCGAAACATTTGAACATGCGCCTGACCCGCGCCAAATTCGAACAATTGGTGGACGATTTGCTGGAACGGACGTTGGAACCGTGCCGCAAAGCCTTGAAAGACGCCGGATTGCAGTCATCCGATATTGACGAAGTCGTGCTCGTCGGCGGCTCGACCCGCATTCCGAAAGTGCAGGAACTCGTGAAACGGTTGTTCGGCAAAGAGCCGCACAAAGGCGTGAACCCGGATGAAGTCGTCGCGGTCGGCGCAGCGATTCAGGCGGGCGTGCTCGGCGGCGAAGTGAAAGACCTGCTGCTGCTCGACGTGACGCCGTTGTCACTCGGCATCGAAACGCTTGGCGGCGTCACCACGAAGCTGATCGAACGGAATACGACCATTCCGACCCGCAAGAGTGAAACATTTACGACGGCGGCTGATAATCAGACCAGCGTGGAAATTCACGTGCTGCAAGGCGAACGCGAAATGGCGCGAGATAACCGGACGCTCGGCAAATTCCATCTCGTCGGCATTCCGCCGGCCCCGCGCGGCATTCCGCAAATCGAAGTGACGTTCGATATTGACGCGAACGGCATCGTGAACGTGTCGGCCAAAGACCTCGGCACGGGCAAAGAACAGCAGATCACGATTACGTCGTCCAGTGGATTGACCGATAAAGAAATCAAACAAATGGTGAACGAAGCGGAAGTACATTCCGATGAAGACAAAAAACGGCGTGAAGGGATTGAAACGCGCAATCAGGCCGATTCGATGGTCTATCAGACCGAGAAACTCCTGAATGAAAACCGCGAGAAAATCCCGGCAGGCGACATCAGCACGATTGAAGCCGCGCTGAAGAACACCAAAGAAGCGATTGAGTCGAATGACGCGGATCGCATCAAAGCGACGATGGACGAACTGACGAAAGCGTCGCATAAGATGGCGGAAGCGATGTATAAACAAGGCGCCAGCGGCCCGCAAGCTGGCCCGACATCCGGCCCGCAAGACGCTCAGCCCGGTTCAGGCAAACGCAATGACGATGTTGTGGATGCCGAATTCGAAGACGTAAAGTAATCACTCCTAAAAAAAGCGCCCCGAATTATCGGGGCGCTTATTTTCTTTGTCTATGGACACTCCTTCGCTTATTGCCTTAGTCTTTGCCGCGATTATCCTGACCTCGACGCTGTTTATCGTGCGCCGGAAGCGTCAGAAAGAACAGCAAGCCCAGTTAGAGAAAGTCGCGGCGGAAAAAGATTTTCAACAGATCGACCTGATTCGCGTGCAACATCCGACAGAACAGGATAATCAGGCGTATGCCCTGATCGAAACCGAACGTCAGAGGGTCTGGAAAAGCCTGTCGCTGCAAACCTCGATTGCGCCAGGGTTGATCTGGAAAATGTGCTATGATCTCGTCATTCGGATTGGCGCAGTGTATTACCCGGAATCCGAAAATCCGCTGTTTCAGGTGTCAATCTCCGATATTTTAGGGTTGAACGACCGCGTTATCCGCCGCCTTCAGGACTATCTCGAACAATTCCCGCTGAATACCATCAAAGACATGAAAGTGCAGGATGTCTTGATGTATAAGGAATGGTTCGAAAAGTTTTCACAAAACAAGGTGGTTCGGTTAGCGCAGCAGCATAAATATCTCTACACCATCGGGCAGTACGCCTGGATGACGTATAATGCCGTCAATCCCTGGTATTGGGGGCAGAAAGCGTTGTTCGAAGCCGGGCGCGAAGGGTCGTTCCGCTACCTGCTCAGCGTGATTATGACAATTGTCGGCGAAGAGGCCGTCATGGTCTATAGCAAACGCCGTATCCGGCAGAAAGCGGTTGCCATCGAAAAAGGGATCGCCGTCGAAATGATCAACATGGCGGTCGCCGATCAGGTCGTCTCCGCCGAAGAATACGACGTGCTGCTGAGTTTTGTGCTCAACAGCAATAAGCTCGACGACATGGTCAAAGTGACGCTGTTGAAGGCGCTTCAGCGCAAACAAACGATGAAATCGCCGCTGGAGCTTGAAAAACTGGACGAAAAAGAGCGCAAACGCTTTTTGACGGAAGTGGAACGGGTCGCCAAAGCCGATAAACTCGGCGTCTTGAAAAAGCGCGACGCGTTAAAAGCTCTGGAAGATTCGCTCTCGTTGACCTCCGGCTATCGGACGCAGTTAGAACTCGCGCCGCATGAAGAAGTGCATAGCATGGATGTGATGCGGCAGAATCGGAAACGGGAAGAAGCGATCTTCCGCTTGATGGCGCAGGCCGGCTCATTGGACGGCACGTTTCCGCAATCGCTGCGCGAATACATTATCGAACGCGCCGAAAATTATCCGCTGCCCTTCGATCAGGACGAACAGGCCGCGATTCTGCAAGAAGCCGACGCGCCGACGCCGATAGATGCGCTGACAAAGGACATTACCAGCAACTCCGAGAAAGAACGCGCTTTAGCGGAAACGCTGGATGCGCTGCTCTGGTATCTGCCGTTCAGCCGCAAACATGAGGAGTTTTTCGTACAGCTTGTCGCCGTGCTGCATCTGCGACAGGTGAGCGACAGCCTGCTACAAAAGCGGATGGAACGCCTGCTGCCGGACAATAAATTGATCGGCAAACCGGCGTTTCCGATTCTCAAATTGCTGTTTCGACAAATCCGGCAGGAAGAACAGATATTGGCGTTGGTGGAAACCGGCTCGTCGTACCAGTTCCAAACCAACGAAGAACGTCCGAAGAAAAAAGACGCCGCCTTCTGGCTCTGCGTCACGACAGAACGGGCATTTCTGCTGACAGCGGCGATGCTGGAACGCGCTTTTTACACGCATTTGACAGACTTACAACCGCCGTTCACGCTCAAGACCGAGGGCGGGCGCATTCACGATACCTACGTTTTGCATGACGCCGCCCAGGAAATCCGCCTGAACAGCGCCCTCTTCAATTCCGCCAACCTCCGCGCCGCGCTGGACATGCTTGTCAACCGCCATACACGCCAAAACGAGTTGACCTCGTCGGCGGAATAAAAAAATCTTTGTCAGGGTTTTAAATCCTGACAAGGATAGCGCTATTCGATCTTGATTTTGGGCTGTTTCTGCTCTTTTTCGATAATCGCGCGAACGGTCGGATGCTGGAACAACTTCTGAAATTTTTGATTGCTCATCAACGCCGAAATGTCCAGCGAATTGATGGCATTCATCAATTCCGGATCGCTCAGTACCGCTTGCATCGCCGGGTCTTCCTGAAGCGAAAGAATGAGGTTGAAAATGTCTTGATCCTCCATCATGCTCGCTTGCAGTGTTTGGACTGTTTCCTTGTGATTGGCATTTTCAGACGCATTCGCTGTTGCTGAGGGCGTAACGGATTTGGTGGCGGCGGGGGATGCCTTGACGGCAGCCGGTTTCGTCGGTTTTTCCGGCGACGCGGTGGTGTCATGTTCTGAAAACTGAATGTTCCGAATATCTTCGGCCTTCACCTGAATCGTGCCGAGATGTTCCGTTTTCAAGGTGTACACCTCATCTTGTACTGAGACGATTTCCGCTTGAAGAACGGTGCCGTCCTGCAATTCGACCGTGCGGTTTTTCCCGGCAAACGCGGTTGTGGCGAGACATACGCATGATGTAAAAATGACGAAGAGACTCCATCGTTTCATCGCAATTCCTCCTTTTTTAAATTCCAGCTACGTATTGATGAACTCGTTATTGTATTCGATGCGTCGAAGATATTGATAGGCAGTCGCAAGCGGGTTGTCAAGCGAATTTTCACATTCAGACTCTCTTCGCAATCTTCTGAAAACCCATCTTCTGCGTCTTTCTGTGTTTTTCGATACATTTTTCTTGCCATCTATCATCAAATCTTCGCAACACACATCTAAGTATCGCCGGAAGATGGATTTTGTTTCGATGAAAATGGATATGATGCGCCAGAATCGGCGCGGAACAGTACGGGAGAACCAGCCACGTATGCTTCGACGCGAAGGTCTTGATACGACCCCATTTATCAGTTATATTGATACCATGTCAGCCCTTGTGCTGATTTTTGTCGTGATGACGGCGTTTATGGCGATTGCTTTCGGCTTGAGCAAAAAAGCGATGCTCGACACGCAACAGGAAGTCGAAGAACTCCGCGCGCGATTGGCGCAGGTGCAAGACGCCGAGCAGACGATTTACGATTTGCAAGCCGAGGTCGAACAGTATCGCGAGCGCCTTGCCGCCGCAGGCTATGAGAATGTCCAGGAGATTCCGGCGCGATTGGAATGGCGCGACGCCGCCTTGACCAAACAAGTGCTGTCCAATACCGGTTGGAACGGTCACGTGACGGAACTGCCGATGTATGCCGATTGGCAGAACACGCAGGCCGCCGCCGCCGCGCAGGCCAAACTCGCCGGAGCGTCCGGGCAGCAATTGCTTGAATTGCAGCAGAAAGCCGACCGTTATGACGCGGTGCTGACCACCGCCGGATATGCGGATATTGCGGAAATTCCGGCGAAACAGGAATGGGAACAGCAGAAAATCCGCTTGAAATCGTATCAAACACTGCTGACAGAAGCCGGTTTCGAGGGAAATATAGATACGCTGTACAGTTTTCTCGAACAGTGGAATCAGATTATTTTGGAGATGAAGCGGGTGTTCAAGGTCGAGGCCGACGAGCCGGAGGCGGTGCTTGGCAAATTGAAAAAGCTCGAGTCCTTCCAGAAAAAAATCGTGATTCCGGTAGCGCAGGGGAGTATCTTCTTCGGGTTCGGCGATGTGAAAATCGAAGACGCATTCAGAAAAAGCCTGGATACGCAGATCGAAGCGGCGCGGATCGCCATCAAAAACGGCACATACGATTTGATTCAGATCGAAGGCCATACCGACGATGTTCCGGTGCGGGACGATAACCCGCAGTATCGCAATAATTGGGAACTCTCCTCCGCCCGCGCCCAGGCCGTCGCGCAGTATTTTATCGAACGCGGCATTCCTCCGGAACATATCGCCGTCGTGGGTCACGCGCAATATAAGCCGAAAACGTCGGGAGAATCCCCGGAAGCCCGCTCGCAGAATCGGCGGATCGAGATTGTCTTTTTGAATACGTCCTTATTGAGTTTGGGCGTGGACGAGGAATAAAACATGGCGATGGATCACGACGCGATTGAACGGCTCAAAAACGCGATAACCGCCGAGCGACAGGACGACGAAGCGCTGGAATGGTATTGGGCGCATATTGAGTCGCCAGACAGCAAAGAACTGCTCTCCGAGGCATACTGTCTGCTGTACACCGCCTGGCATGAGCGCCGCAATATCGAGGGACTCGACGCGCTGATAGACGCGGCCTGTCAACGGCGGCTGGCCGATGCGGATACGCTCTCATTCCTGGCCGAAGGGGAATTTCAGGCTAAGCGCTTCGACAACGCGCTCAAATTATACGACCGCCTGTTTTTGCTGAACAGCCTGGACGCGCAAAGCTATCAACATCTGAAACTCGCCTGCTTTCAACGCCGCCCGTTCGATGATTTTGCCAACTTGCTGCTACTGAGGTGCTTCAAAGAGCATCCTGACGACGAGAGCGTGCTCCAATTTTTGTATTCTCAATACCTGCTGCACGACCAGTTTATGCATACCAACAATGCCATTCCGATTTATCAGCGCATTTTGGAGCAAGAACCCGCCAATATTGCGGCGCGCTCGGCCTTATGCGAATGTTATCATCAGCATGGCAAATATGATCTGGCCGAAGCCGAAGCCGAAACCGGCCTGACGTATGAAAAGCAGCATCCCGATTTGCTCGCCGTCCTGGCAAAAGTGCATAACGAGCGCGGCGAATATGGCCGCGTGGTGAATTATTGCCGCGACGTGCTGGCGAAACGTCCAGGGCGGAGCGATGTGCAGATTCTGTTAGGCGAAGTCTATGCCCGCAACGCGCTCACCACGACCGAGGCGATCAAAAACTATGAAACCGCGCTGCGTCTCGAACCGAATCACGTCCTGATCCGTCTCGCCCTCTTTCGTTCGTACATGCGCAAACTCCAACTCGACGACGCCATCGAGCAGACCAAACAGATCGTCGCCCTGCTGTATGAGCAGCATGGCACGTCGAAACGAGAATTTCAACAAACGATCAAAGAGATGCTCGGCGAATACGAACGCGCCATGCGCCGCGAGCCGGACGACATGAGTTTGTATCTGATTACCGCCAAACTCAATGAATATATCGGCCATTTTCATAAAGCGCTGCTCTATTATCGCCGGATTCTGGAATTTCCGCTGGAAACGGCGATGATTGAAAAGCTGATCGAACTGTTCGAAAAGCTCGCGACATTTCGCGTTCAAAATCCGCATTTGTTCTTGTATTTGGGGTTGTTATATCATAAAATCGGACGGCACAGCGAAGCGCGGCAGGCGTTTCGGACGGTCATGTATTCGGATTTGGACGAACGCGAAGTCGAAGACCTGCTTGTGCAGCACGACCATTCGATTTGGGAATACCCCGCCGTCCTCGTCATCCTCGCGCATCATGGCATTGTCGCAAAAGATGTGCTGGATGGGCTGATGCGCGCCTTTCATCTGCCGGATCGAGAGGACTGGAACGGCGTCTTATGGGTGCTGCGCGAATTATATGGCATCAGCGAACTCCTGCCGGAACTCCGTCAACTCACGCATTTTGCCTGTTTCCCGGAAATCTATCAACATGTTATTCCGTTATTTGCCTACAACGGTTCCGGCTTCGCGATTCAGACGCTTCAGGAATTGCTGCTGCGTGAGCAGGAAGAAATTCGACAGGAAGCGCTGAACGCGCTGTTTCAGATGGATGACAGCCTGGCCGATCAGGTGATTCTGACGATGGCGCGGGAGAATCCGTATGCCGATATTCGGCTCGAAATTGCCGGATATTTCTCGCAGCAGCCGACAGATGAGGCCACCGGCGCGCTGCTCAAGATGATCCGCGACAGCAGCCCGCAGATTCGCCTGCATGTGGTGCAATCGTTACACAAGCGCCGCTTGCCGTCCGCCAATTTCCGCGAAGCGCTCTTTACGGAAGACGATTTGGATGTGAAAATCGAACTGGTTCGCTTGATTGCGCACCTGCAAGCGCCGGAAGAATGGACGTATCTTGTGCATTTGCTCAATGATCTCGTGGCGCAGCGTTATCATGACAAAAGCGGCAGCGGCAAAGCGTATGCGCGATTCAAGCAGTTTATCGGTCACGCCGAACGTTCCGAAGACCTGCAACTCCTGTCCGCCCTGATTCACGCCATCGGCATGTTGCGCTTGAAAGACGGCGTCAATGGTCTGGCCGCGATTGCCGAACACGATCGGTCGCAACTGCTGCGAATCGAAGCCATCGAAACGCTTGCCAGAATCGGCGCAACCGAAGGAGTTCCCGTGTTGCAGCGCCTCGTAGATCGGTCATCCGAATCGCCAGACATTCAGACTGCCGCGCAGGAAGCCTTAAACACGTTGACGGAATGACTCGATTTCACTTCCCTGTGGGGATATTCAGGATATGAGCCAAACGAAACAAGAACCAAAAGTGCGAATGCGCAATAAAAATCGGATTGTGCCGGTTGGCGATGCGCAGATCGCGTTTCAGGAAACTGCGCTGCCGACGACGCCGAACGATGACGCAATGCTGGAACAACTGCGGCGCTTGGACGGCATGTTGGCGGACGGCGAAGAGTTCGACCGCTGGGAAGACCTCTATTTCGAGGTGGAACACGCCTGCGGCGAGCGCTATTTCGAATGGCTGAACGCCAAAGGCGTCCAGGAAAAATACACGAACGCCTTTCCTTACTGCATCGAGATATTTCTCAATTTTGTCTATCGCCATAACGTCGGTACGCTTGAGATGGTGCAATATGATGAACTCGAAGATTTTCTCTTGTACCATTTGGTACGGGAGGTGGCAATTCGCCCGGAAGATTACGTTCTCTGGCTGCCGGCCATTCGGTTTTTCTACCGTTTCCTCGATGAAAAAGGGTATCAGTGCGATTTACAGCGCATTATCCGCCTGATGAACGATATCGAACCCGAATTTCTCAAATTTTTGAAAGAAGTCTTGTAATTGTAAACGCAGAACGTAAAGGAGAACCTATGACCTACACCGGAACAGTTTATGGCAATACCATTCGTTTCGAAAAACGGCTGCCATTTCAAGAAGGTTTGCATGTTGAGGTCAACATCATACCAACCTTTCCGAAAAAAGGCTCGCCGCAGGCATGGTTGGAATTATTCGCAGGTTCGGCAAGCGCGGAGGACGCTGATACCGTCTTGAGCGAAGCGCAGAAGTGTCGCCAAATCGATTGGGAACTTTGGGAACTGCCGACGTCATGAAATATCTTCTGGATACCGATCATTGCAGTTATATCGAGCAACAGCGGCCTGAAGTCATTCAGCGGTTACGCAATTTGCCGCCTGATGCCGAAATAATGGTTTCTGTCATTACGCAAGGCGAATTGCTCGCCGGTGTTGCCGTTATTTCAGACGAGACGCGCCGAAAGAAACTCACGGGCGTATATGAAAATCTGCTTGCCATTATCAGCGATATTCTCATGGTCGATTCATTGGCTGCTCATGCGTATAGCGAGATTTTCGCTCAGTTGCGGCGCAACGGCAGGCCGATTCCGACGAATGACATTTGGATTGCCGCGATTGCCAGAGCGCACGATCTGATTTTAGTCACGAATGACGATCATTTCAGGCATATTGACGGCCTGATTATAGAAAATTGGGTCGCATGAATAAAAAACTCCGAACACTCAGAAAAAAAGAGCGCGAACGCAAGCTGCAACGCGAGCAGCCTTCGTCCGCGCCGTTGACCGCTGGCGCCGATAACGTCTGCTATACCGCGACCGGCGAAATTTTCCAGCCGATCCGCATCTATTACGAGGCGCTGAAACCGACCAAAATTTTCAATATCTTCGGCAAATTGAAATGCCTCGCGCCCGACGCGAATCAATCCCGCTGGGATTGGCTTTATACCGGCGAAACAAGCCATCTACAATTCCGTAAGCGTGTGCCCGATCTCAAACCGCCGCTGATTTTAGGCTCGTTTGCGTTCGATCAGGAACGGAAATTGTGGCTCGACATCCCTTCCATCGAGCGCGCGTTGACCGCCATCACATTTTTCGACAAACATCTCCCCAGAAACGCTGCCAAACTCTGGTATTTCAGCGTGATCAACCGGCTCTTCAATCTTGAGGACGCACAGCGCTTCGATCCGGCGCAGCATTTCGACGCCGCGATGGAGTTTCGCGATCCGGCGGACGCCTTGACAGCGCAGTTGCTCGCGTTGAGCGAACAGGCGCGCGATGAACACGAAAAAATGGAGTTGTTTCAACGCTTTTTTACGCAGCGCGACGCCGCGTCCAAACAAGAGGTGGAACACAATGCGATCCGGTATTATGATGAAGGATTGACGCCGCTGCAAATCATTTTGAACACGCGCCAACAGGTCGCCTTGCAGCACTGGAAAGGTAATACCAGCTATACGCGCAGCGATTATCTGCAACAACTCGCCGAACACGTCAAGCAACATGAGAAGTAATCCCTGAAATTGAGGGCGATACAGCCGAATATACGGTATTATTCTCGCTCCGATCCCCCTCAACAAGAGCGAACGCGTTCTCTTCGTTCCCTTGAAAAAATGAAATTTTTTGATATACGGAGTCGCGCGAAAAAACCTGCATTTCTTCATTGACAAACCGCTGAACTTCTTTAACAATAACTTTATTCTATTATTGCATTTTTCACGCCTCCTCTTCTGAAGGGAAAAAACATGGTATGAGAGTGACGATTCAGGCGAAAGTGTTGTTTTTATGTCTATTTTTGGTCGTATTGACCACGATCGGAACCTCCACCGGATACTATCTGCTTGCCAGAGCAAGTCAACAACGCGCCTCTCGCAATAGCATTCAGATCGCCTTTGATATTATTCTGGATGATCTCTATGCGCGTGTCAAAAATTATACGGCGCAATTCGACGAATTCCTCTCGCGCGAGACAACGGCAGCCTGGACGGCCTCTGTCTATAATCAAAATGAGGAAGAGATCGGCTCGCGGCAATTCGTCGTGTCGTATTTAGTCTCTCTTGCTCGCTCGGTCAAAGATTTCGGGTCGATCAGCGCCATCAATCGGCTCATGTTTTTTACGAAAGACGGGCGTTTATTATTAGTTTTTCAACGCAATGCCGAGGAAGAACATATCGGCGCCTATTTGAAATCGTCAACCGGGCAAGACACCTATTTCCCTCTCGATAATACATCCGAAATTTCATCCATGATGTTTACCGGCGCACAGATTCCGGATCGTCCGCTTTCCCCGGAGATTCCTACTCGATATACCGGAGAGATTCCTGATGTCACAACGGTCACGCTGCTTTCGAATGCGTCTTCTCTCTTTTTTTCGATTGAAGCCCCGCTCTACCGCCAAAATCAAAAAGTCGGCGTGATGGTTGGCGAAATTGCGTACAAACAAGAAGATATTGAGCGGTATGCGTCGCTCAGCAAAACCGAAGTCAATCTGTTTGCGGGCGATCTTTTAGCGTTGGGTACGCTTCGAACGCACAAGACGCTTTCAACAGAGACGGCATCTCAATCCGTTGTGTGTGATACGTTATACCAACAGACCGAACAGCGACTCTCCATCTATTCGATTGAAATCGGCGATCAATCGTATTTTCAAGGACAATGCCTCATTAAACATCGCGCCGAGACGGTCGGCGCCATTTCGGTCAGTCTCTCGCAAAAATTAGAGCGCGACGAATTACAAGGAATTTTCACAACGGTGCTGATTTTCGGGGCGATCTCTGTGTCGGCCGCGTTTCTGCTTTCATACATGTTCAGCCGCCGCACGATCCACACCATCCAAAACATCGTCAGTGTCATCGGTTTGGCGTCCGAAGGCGATTTACGCCGGAGCGTTACGGTGAGCAGCCATGATGAATTCGGTATGTTAGCGCAGCAATTGAATCGGATGATTCAGCAATTGCGGGCGATCTCCGCGCAGGTGCAAGCGTCGTCTTCGACTGTCGGCGTGACGGCGGATGCGATTCTTCGGGAAATCGAATCCTTAACGCGGCGGATCGAACAACAGTCCACCTCGGCGGATCATACGACTGAATCAGTAAAGCGGATTGATGAATTTATCAGGCTGATTGGTGAAAATACCAACGATCTCTCATCGTCTGCGCAAGAGGCGCTCTCTGCGATCCATCAAACTCGCTCCAGCCGTCAGGAAGTCACGAAAAGCATCGGGCATTTGGCCGGAAATCTGCAAACCGTGCTGTTTTCGGTCGAACAGATCGGAACGTCCGCCAGGGATATGTCCGAGCATATCGGCGACTTAGAGGGCGTGGCGCGGCAGACAGCAACCGCCATGCAGCGTATTGACACGTCATTGAAAGATGTTTCTGATAATGCCGTCCTGTCCCTGCAACTTGCCAACGACACGCGCGAAGCCGCTCGCAAAGGACAAGAAGCGGTTGACGTGTCCATTGAAGGCATGTGGGATCTGAAGCGCGCCGTTTCGAATACAGCGCAGATTATTCAAGAAGTCAATTCCTGGGGCGAGCAGGTGAGTTCGATTCTCGATATTGTGGATGAAGTGACGGAACAGACCTCACTTTTAGCCTTAAACGCTTCGATTATTTCAGCGCAGGCGGGTTCGCACGGACGCGGGTTTGCGGTGGTGGCGGATGAGATCAAAGAACTCGCGTTGCGCACGAAAAATTCGACCCAACGGATCAGCGCGCTGATTCATACGTTGCGCAAGAAAACCGAAGAAGGCGTCAAGCACATGAACGATGGCTTGAAAAAGGCCGAACAGGGGATGGGATTAGCCAGCGCGGTCAAAGAGGCATTAGATACGATTCTGGAGCGCGCCACAAATTCGTCCGAACGCGCCGCCAGCACCGCCAAAGTCGTACAGGATACCGCCGTCAGCAGCCAATTGATCAGCGCCTCGATGGACAGCGTGACGAATATGGTGTCGCAGGTCAATGGGCTGATTCAACAACAGGAAGAAGATATTACGCAGGTCGTGCTGGCGATAGAGAATAGCCAGGCGATGTCCGCTGAGATCAATCAGGCGAGCATCCAACAGAACCAGAATTCTTCGGAAATCGAAAAAAATATGCAGCACATGGCCGAACGAATCGGGAATATTTCTCAGCAAACAGATGAATTGCATTCGAATTCGGCGCAAATCGTCGAAGCGATGGATGCGATGGAAATCATTGCCGAACATCTGCTGCATGACATTATGATCATTTCCAGCCAGACCGCCAATGATTTGGTGAAACAATCCGAAATGCTTGACAGTATGGTTCAAGTGTTCAAAGTATCATAACAGAGGATGTTCATGGACTGTCGCGCCGGATGCGGAGCATGTTGTATTGCGATTTCGATTTCATCGCCGATTCCCGGAATGCCTGACGGCAAACCTGCGGGAATTCGCTGCGTTCAATTGCGCGATGACGGCCTCTGCGCGTTATTCGACATGCCGGATCGTCCAACAGTATGCAACGCATTTCAGGCCGAAGAAATGGTTTGCGGAGCGTCGCCTGAAGAAGCGCTCGCATTGATTACTGCCCTTGAAACCTTTTCAGCCCCATAATTGCGGCGAAAACGGCCGTGTCGAAGAATTTTACATTCCGCCATTTTGCGCTTCATCCGCATCTTTCCTACGCTTATCCGCTATTCTGTCGCTGGCGTGAGTGATGTGTCGAAAAATTTGCCAGACGCCGATTATCGTGAGAACTGCCGTATTCATTGGGAAAATGGGCAAATTTTGTCGAAAGCGCCATTCTGACGTGTCGAAAAATTTAACAATATTCGGCAATTTCTGGCATTTCATGCGCGAGAAAAATTCAAACGAGGATATACATCACGTATATTCTTAAAAAAATCACAGTGGCATTATTGGCTGGGTTCCGTATGTATCATGTGATTTTACAGTTTTTTTTGTTTTGTTTTCATGCGGTTCATACAAAAAATGAAAAAAACAATGATACGATTGATTGTGTTGGCATGGTTGGTGCATTACAAATAGACAATTACAAGTTCTTTTACAACCAATACATTTTTGAAAAAGCCAAACCTATCGCGAGGTGGGGACGGAAAGCTACAGGTCTTCAAGTAAAAGACGGCTGGGTTGCCAAAAACTGAATAAGTGATTGTGCAAGCCGGTCTGAAAAGATCGGCTTTTTTTATGACCTGTTCGCGAGCGGTACGGAAAGCACAATGCCAAAAGATGGATGAGAACATCATGATGATGACTCAGACATCAGGCAAACCAAAACAAGGAGAATAGATATGAAACGTTTTACACAGATTGTTCTTATGACGGTAGTTGCTGCGTTAGTGATTCCGGCAATGGGATATGCCGCCGGAAAAGAAGCGTTTGTTGACGCAAAATGGAATAATAGCGGATTTAGCTTCAGCGGAAAATTGGATGGAAAGTCAGCCAGCTTGAGCACGGGCGAATTCAATCTTAAATTGCGCGATGCGAGCGGTAACTTAGTGAAGGGCGGCGAAGTATTCACAGGCTTTTGCGTTGACCCGTGGCAAGGCTCTCAAGCGAATGTCCGGGTAGATTTTGTTAAACCGAGCGATTATGTCGTGCGGAGTGAAAACGCGGGGCTGCAAGCCGCCTGGTTATTCGATACCTATTTCAAAGAAGAAAATGCGACGAAATCCGAAATCGCCGGATTACAACTGGCTCTGTGGGAAATCGTTGTAGATTCCAACAGTTTGATTGATTTGACGCAAGGTAACTTTATCATAACAGGATGTAACGACGCGATTAAAAATGCAAAAACCTACTTAGCGTCAATGCCGAAGAGTTTTTCGGCAACAATGGTGGCTCGCTTGAATAGCTCTTATGTTATCGGCAAAACGGGAAATGCTCAGGATTTCATCGTGAAAATCGGCGACCCGGTTCCTGAGCCGGCAACGATGTTGCTCCTCGGATTAGGCTTGCTCGGTATCGCAGGGATTGCCAGAAAGAAACGCAATCGTTAACCGAAAGTTCTTCTTACCCCGTAAAGGTCGAACCTTTACGGGGTTTTTTATTTTAGGAACAGCCGCAGACTCCGTCATTCTTCGAATTTGCGCCAAAACAGGTTGACAAGATCGGCAGACCATTCTATATCGCCTATCATCGTTCCCCGTAATACACACCTCTGACATCAGCGTGAAACTATGGAATATTTGACGATCAAAGAAATGCCGGAAGATACCCGCCCGCGCGAGCGTTTAGAACATTTCGGGACCGGGGCGTTATCGAACCAAGAATTGATTGCGATCACCGTTTCGACTGGCGTTGTCAAAGACGGGCGTAAATACACCGCAATAGACCTTGCCACCCAACTGTTGAACCATTTTGACGGTCTGAAAGGCGTCGCGCAGGCCGATTTTGCCCAGTTAAAAGATGTGCCGGGGATCGGGAGCGCAAAAGCATGTCAGATCATGGCGGCGTTCGAATTAGGCAAGCGGGTCGCCATGTTTTTCGGAACGACTAAGCCGCTGATCCGCACTCCGACCGATATTTTCGACTATTTCCGCGATCAGATGAGTCTGCTGACGAAAGAGGTCTTTCGCGTGGTCGCCTTAGACACCAAAAACCGCATTATCAAAGACCAGGTCATCTCCGAAGGGACGCTGAACGCCAGCATCGTTCATCCTCGCGACGTGTTCCGCATGGCTGTCGTGAATTCCGCCGCGAATTTGATTCTGATGCACAACCACCCCAGCGGCGATCCGACACCGAGTTCGGAAGATGTCAATATTACCCGGCGTCTCGTGGAAAGCGGCGTCATGATGGATATTCCGGTGCTTGATCATATCATCATCGCCGGCGGCAAATTCGTCAGTTTGAAAGAATTACGATTGATGTAAATGCGCCACGAATGCAGAGTTGTCAGACACCTTCAAGGTGTCTGACAACTTTTTATTCGTGGCGAACATCAAAAATGTATGTCAATATTGCGGTTGCGCTGCCGGTAGAACGCCTCTACACCTACCGCGTGCCGAAGGAATTCCAGGACGACGTCGCGGTCGGCAAACGGGCGTTGATTCCATTTGGCCGGAAGTATGCGAGCGGCTACATCGTGGAAACCTCCGACACGTCGGAACGAGAAGAAACGAAAGATATTCTCGACGTGCTCGACGCCGATCCGGTGGCAACCGAGCCGATTCTGCGCCTGACCAAATGGATCGCCGAGTATTACTTCTGTTCCTGGGGCATGGCGATCAAGGCTGCGCTTCCGGCAGGAATAGACACGATCCACGCGGTCGAAATCAGTCTGAATGTCGCTGAAACACCCGTCGTCGCGACCGATTTTTTTCAGACTGAGCTACCTGCGGTCTCCGGTGACACGCAGCGCGCGATTTTAAAAACGCTGCGCCAACATACCTCGTTATCGCTGCAAGATTTACAGAAAAAAGTCGGCAAAAAACGACTGCACAGTTCGTTGAACGCCTTGCAGAAACGCGGACTGATCTGCATCGAAGAATCGGCCAAAGCCGGAAAAACGAAAGTCAAGACGATCCAGCATATCGTCCTGTCGCAGCCCAAAGCCCAAGAAGCCGATCTCGTTCTTTTGGAACAACGCGCCCCGAAACAGGCGGCAGTGTTTAAAGTGCTGGAAGAATTTTTCCCCAACGATTTTCCGATTGTGGAAATCGAAGAACTCGTCGGCTTCGACCCGCGTTCCGCCATTAAATCGCTTGTAGAAAAAGGATTCGTTCAGGTCTATGCCAAAGAAATCCGGCGCAAACCGATGGGCTATTTCGCCTATCAAAAAAGCTCGCATCTGCCGCTAACGCCCGAACAAAACACCGTCTTGAAGCATATCGTCACCGCGATTGACGACGGAAATTTTGCGCCGATGCTCCTGCATGGCATCACCGGCAGCGGCAAGACGGAAGTCTATATGCAGGCGATTGCCTACCTATTAAGCAAACAGCGCCGCGCCATCGTCTTAGTCCCCGAAATTTCACTCACGCCGCTGTTAGTCAGCCGCTTTCTCTCGCGTTTCGAAGAAAATATCGCCGTCCTGCACAGCGGCTTGTCCACCGGCGAGCGGTACGACGAATGGCAGCGCATCTGGCGCGGCGAAGTGGATGTGGTGATCGGGGCGCGGTCGGCGATTTTCGCGCCATTAGACCGGCTCGGGCTGATTGTGGTGGACGAAGAGCACGAAATGTCGTACAAGCAGGACTCCGAGCCGCGCTATCATGGCCGCGACACCGCGATTATGCGGGCGCGCTTCGAGAATATTCCGATCATTCTCGGCAGCGCCACGCCGTCGTTGGAATCGTATCACAACGCGCTCAATCATAAATATCATCTCCTGACCATCGCGCAGCGCGTGGATGGCCGCCCGCTTCCGGCGGTCGAAATTATTGATCGTCGTCATGAACAGGGCGCGCATCTCATCTCGAATGCGCTGGAAGAGGCGATTCGCAACGCGCTTTCCAAAGGGGAACAAATTCTCATTTTTCTCAATCTGCGTGGCTACGCCAATTTTTATCTCTGCCGCGATTGCGGCTTTGTCTATGAATGCCCGCGCTGCAACGTCACCTTAACCTATCACGCCAGCCTGCATCGGCTGATCTGCCATTACTGCGATTTTTCCCGCATTCCGCCCACGCGCTGCGACCAATGCGGCAGCGCGGACGTGCAATATCGCGGCATCGGCACGGAGCGCATCGAGCAGGATATGCAACTCCTCTTTCCCGACGCTGAGATTGGCCGCATGGATCGGGATACGGTCTCTGGCAAAAACGCGCATTTCGAGATTTTGCAGCGCTTCGAAAACGGGGAAATCGATATTTTGATCGGAACGCAGATGATCGCCAAAGGGCACGATTTCCATAACGTGACGCTGGTTGGCGTGATTGCCGCCGAAACCGGCCTGAATCTGCCGGATTTTCGCGCCAGCGAACGCACGTTTCAAATTCTGACGCAGGTCGCCGGGCGTACCGGGCGCGGTCATTTAGGCGGCGAAGTCATCATTCAATCCTATGCCTCAGAGCATTACGCGATTCTCGCCGCGCAGCGCCACGATTATCTCAGCTTTTACAATCGGGAAATCGCCTTTCGGCAGCAGTTGCGCTACCCGCCGTTTTCGCGGATGGTGAATATTTTGCTTCAGGGGCAGGACGAAGATTTTACGCGGGAAATCGCGATGCAGATGGCAAACACGCTGCGCACCGCTCCGCAGGGGCAGCATCGCGTCGCCGTCTTAGGCCCAAGCCCGGCGGCGCTGACGAAACTGCGCAACAAATACCGCTTTCAACTCCTGCTGAAATGCGAGCATTCGAATTACATGCGGCTGTTCGTCAAAACGCAGCTTGCGCACTTTCGGGAATTGATGTCGTTGAAAGACGTGCAGATTCTCGTGGACGTTGACCCGGTGAATTTGTTGTGATTCGAATTGTCAGACACGTCGAACGTGTCTGACAATCGAGAGGAGATACATGGCGCATAATTTACTGATGACCGACGATGCGATGCGGCACATACGGCTCTTCTAAGTAGGCAACATCTTCCGAAGTGAGTTTCACGGCCAGCGCGCCAATGGCATCTTCCAAATGCGAGATTTTTGTGGCGCCGATGATCGGTGCAGTGATCGGCTCTTTCTGCAATAGCCAGGCCAGCGCGATATGCACGCGCGGCACCCCATACTTTGCCGCGAGTTCCGCAACCCGCGCCACGACCTGTTGATCGGTTTCGGCGGTCGCATCGTATTTGCCTTTCGCGATCTGATCCGTTTCAGCACGCAGCGAACTTTCCGACGACCAGTCTCGCGTTAATCTTCCCGATGCGAGCGGGCTATAAGGCGTCACCCCAATCTTCTCGGCGCGGCAGAGTGGCAGCATCTCCCGCTCCTCTTCGCGGTAGATCAGGTTCAGATGATCCTGCATCGAGACGAAGCGCGTCCAGCCATGCTTCTCGGCGACATGCAGCGCTTTCTGGAACTGCCAGGCGAACATGGCGGATGCGCCGATATACCGCGCTTTGCCTACCCGCACCACATCGTTCAATGCTTCCATCGTCTCTTCGATAGGGGTCTCGTAATCCCAGCGATGGATGATGTAGAGGTCAACGTAATCCGTTTCGAGCCGCTTCAGGCTTTTATCGATCTCGCTCAGGATCGCCTTGCGCGACAGGCCAGAGCCATTCGGTCCGTCAAACATTTTGCCGTGCACTTTGGTAGCGATCACAACTTCATCCCGATTCGCGAAATCTTTCAAGGCGCGTCCGAGAATCTCTTCGCTCTTCCCAATCGAATAAACGTTAGCTGTATCGAAAAAATTGATCCCGAATTCGAGGGCTTTCTTGATGATCGGACGGCTGTTTTCTTCGCTCAGCACCCATTTGTGCACCCAATGTTCTGCATCCCCGAATCCCATACAACCGAGGCAAAT
The DNA here is from genome assembly GCA_964602655.1 of uncultured Candidatus Moduliflexus sp. Taxonomy (GTDB): domain Bacteria; phylum Moduliflexota; class Moduliflexia; order Moduliflexales; family Moduliflexaceae; genus Moduliflexus. The sequence continues at coordinate 60,263 of CAZRSF010000009.1, read as the reverse complement.
GCGCGAAACCTTCATCCCTGTCGAACCTAATCGAGTATATTCCATCATGTTCTCCTTTCGAAGATTTTCTGTGCTCATCTATTTTCCTCGTTGATACAACAAAATATATACCCGCTCAACAACGTCAAAAACGCGTCTGCTGCCTTTTCTTTATTAAGCAGGGCTTGTCAGTTCTCATGAACACCTGTCATGGCGAGCGCGTTTCAGCGAAGCCATCTCGCCGGAATCACGAGATGGCTTCGTCGTTGTCACTCCTCGCCATGACAACGTTTGGCGAGAACGTAGCAGCCCAAGTGAGGGGTTGGGGAGAGTCAATGCAATTGAATAATGCTATACTCCATAAGGCTCGAATGCATGTCGCAATGTTTTGCCGCAGGCGATGCGCGCTCCGGCTACGTGGTCACTGGAATATCTTCTGGAAGTCAAAACATGAGAAGGATGATTCCAATTTCACGCTAATAATGTTCATATTCATCATCGAGAGCGTCTCTTTGAGTCTTCGATTGGACGGACAGAGCGAAATTCTCTTCGGGTGGCGAGGAGGACGCCTGAGACCGCGAACTGTTTTTGGCTGCCGTTTCTAACGCGTTCGACCTGGAAGTAATCACGCTTTTCACCAACGCGCCTAATGCCTGTTCGCTGGCGCCTTTCTCGGTCAGCGTTCGAAGAAGCAGCAGCAAATCGGAATCAGCCGTTTCCGCAACTCCTGGCACAACTGAGAGCGCTGGCTCGACAGGAAGCGTAAAAAAGGCAATCGCCTGTTGGAGTTGCGTCGCTTGCCTGGCTAACATCTCCGCCGAGGCGGCGACTTCTTCCGCTGTGGCGGCATTCGCCTGCGTCACCATATCTAACTGCTGCATCGCTTTGTTCACTTGTTCCGCGCCAGCAGATTGTTCCGTGTTCGCCGCGCTGATATTCTGCATCAGTTCGGATGTCTCTTGAATGTTGGGCACGAGCGTCGCTAACATCGCTCCCGCTTTTTTCGAGACCTCCAAACTTGAATTGGTCAATTGCACGATGGTTTCCGCCGCGAGGCGCGTGGTATTCGCCAAGTCCCGCACTTCATGCGCCACCACCGTAAACGCTTTGCCATAGTCTTGCGCCCGGCTGGCTTCAATCGTTGCGTTTAACGACAGCAGCCGCGTCTGTTGCGCAATATCCTGAATGACCGAAATCTGGTTCGCGATCTGCTGCATGGCGACAACGGCTTCTGAGACGACCTGACCGGTGTCTTCCGCATACGCGACCGCCTGGCTGGCAAGCATTTCCGTTTGCTTTGAGTTCTGCGCATTCTGCCGGATATTCGCCGTCATTTCTTCCATCGAGGCCGATGCTTCTTCCGTCGCCGCGGCCTGCTGCGCCGTTCCCTGCGACAAGGCCTCCGCGCTCTTGCTTAATTCTTCGCTGCTTTTGACCACCGTATTGACCGTGTCGGCGACTTCGCCCGCAACGGTAATCAATTGGAGACGCATGTTATTGAGCGCCTGCATCAGCGAATCATCAGGCGAGCGTTTCTGAACGGAACCCGTCAGGTCTCCCGTCGCAATCGCTTGCGCGACCTGTCCCACCTGATTCAAACTCAGCACCATGCCTTGCATCGCATGCATCAGCCGGTCATGTTCGGAACGTTCGACGACGTCCACCTGCATCTTCCCCAATGAAATGTCCTCGGCGATCCGGGTGACCTCCTGCGTGGCGTCAATCAGTTCGTTCAGGTTGTGCTTAATATTGTTGAATTCCCCCTTATATTCTACGCTGATTTTTTCCGGGATTTCTCCCTTTGAGAGTCGGGCAAGCGCGTCAATAAACCGTTGCAGCGGGCGATTCACTTTTGCGCTGATCCAGAGCGCCGCCACAAGAGTAAACAGGATTAACGCTGCTGCGACTTTCAGAATCAACGTAAAAAGCTGCGCGCGTTTGTTGAGTTCGATCTGACGTGGGAAATTTGCGGTCAATGCGCCGAGATTCACTCCTTCCTGCCCCAGAATGATGTTCCCCTGATAATATTCCTGATCCTCGACCTTGACGGTCGAAAACGCCAGCGGCGGAACGTCTTGCATGTGCAAAAGGTCAATCTGCGGGAGACTGGTCTCGTGATCGAAAGAAAACTCGGCGTATTCAGGCAGGGTTCCAATACATAACGCTGAACCAGCAAAAATATTTACCTGTGTCTGGCTGAAACGGGCATACCGCGCGACATACGCATGATCAATCGCAATGCGGATCACGCCGACGCCAAAAACCTTTTCCCGATACATAATCGGAGCGACAATGCGGATGGCGGCTTCCTTGTCCTCTAATGAGAGCGTGGCTGTCGTCATGGTCGGCAATTCTCCTTCATAACGGGCAGCGATCCCTTCAGGTAGAGGCTTCGGTTCGCTCTGTCGGAGTTCTTCCCAGGTTGTGGCTGCCAGATCAGACGGATGCGTTGACACATAAGCGCCCTGTTGGAACTGAGGAAGATAAAATCCCATCACATTCCGTTCAACCAGCTTTTGATAGATCGCAACGACGTCACCCCGTTTATTATAAAACACACAAGACGTCGCGCCGAGTACAGGCGCAAACGCATTCACTTTAACGCTAAGCCGAACTAAATTCGAAATATGCCCTTGCATATCCATGGAGGCGGTTGCCGGCAACGTTTCCCATGCTCCAGGATAGCGCGTATAAAAGTCTTCGTTCAGGGAAGATGCCATCCCCAGGGACTCCTGCTGAAAACTTTCGATCATCGGTACCGCACGTTTCGCCTGCAACATCAGATCATCGAACATCAGTTCGAACGCGATGCGAATCTGTTTGCGCGACAATTCCCGGACATCTTGCACGAGCAGATAATAATAAGCCAGCGATGTGACTATGATGATAATTAATGCCAGGCTTAGCAGAAGACCTGAGAGTTGATGTTTAATCGTTATTTTCATTGCATCTCTCCCTATGCCGCAGGGAAATACGCGGCTGCCCCCGTTGCAGCGCAGCCTATTTCCCTGGTAACGCTTCCATTCCTCTGACGGCGGATTATTGTCCCATAAACAACGGTAAATTCTCTTTGGTCACCGACAGAAAACCGGTAAAAATCTGATCCGGTACCGGGAAAATATTAATCTGGCGATCATCCGAGGTGAACTTAATATTATTCACACCTTCCGGATGATTGATGTCATACAGCACCCGCAAGGCGTAATGGGTAAACAGTTCGCGCTTTTGGCCGAGGACAAACTGCGCGGCGTCCTCTTGCAAGAACCGCAAATGAGCCGGACTAATATCATTCATCACCACTTTCACCTTGCCGGTTAAGCCCGCATCTTTCAGCGCCGTACAAATGCCGTCGCCGGCAATCGCATCGAACCCGGCAATGCCAGCCAAATCCGGATGCGCCTGAAGCAACTGCGCGGTCACCCGCGCCCCTTCCTCCTGGGATCCTTTATCGTCCTGCACGCCCAACACCGTGATGTCAGGATAACCCGCCATGTATTCCTGGAACCCTTGAAACGCCGTATGCATGTTCGGCAGGCCGACTAATCCGATCATTGCCACTTTGCCTTTGCCGTTCAATTCCTTGACCAACGCTTCCGCCAGTTTTTTTCCCAGCGCATTCCAGTCTGACCCGACAAAACAAATCCGTTGGCTATTGGGGAGATCACTATCAAACGTGACCACCGGAATACCGGCTGCCATCGCCTTATCAATCAAGGCGCCCACAGGCGGAGCCCATGCAATGACGACCATGCCTGCCGGGCGTTGCTCAATGGCCTGTTCGAACGCTTCGAGGAAGGTGTCCAGATTAATATCGTTTGGGCCGACCACGGTGGTTTTCACCCCAAGGCTTTTGCCGGTGGCATGGAACGATTGAATGTCAGGGGCAAAAATCCATCCCGACGTATTGATCCCGACCAAAATATATTCTTCCTCAGCCCACACAGTCGCCGTCCAGAGTGTTGCAAACAAGAGGCACAGCCCGATAGCCCAACCCATTCTTCTTCTCATAGTCTGTTCCAGGTTATCATGAGTAAATCGTTTCTGGCGCATGCGCTTCGCTCGCCGCGCCTATGAAGCGAGACACATGACACGCCTGGCTCCTTTGTCGTGGTTGACGTCAGTGAATCACTGTCGTGATGATGAAGTATTCGACGATGGCAGCCTGTTTGCCGTTCACCACCTCCTCTCACAATCTCATGGCAGCGGTTTGCGTCATGTTTGGAGTGATGAAAAAAGGATGCGTATATACTGACGTAAATAGCGCGTTGGAAAAAATAGTCAAGAGCCGGATGGGAAAAATCACGATCTATTTTATCGAGATATTTTACCAGATTTCCATCTTGCGGAATACCGATAGTATGCAATCAGCCTCATACGGCTGCCGGATCATGATTCTCGCGACATGGCGCTTTTTTGAGAATCGTATCTATCCAGCAGCGGTTGCCGGATCAAGACGATATCTGTTTTAAGAACCCTCGCAAAGCGTCCATGAAGGCGGCGTATCGGTCAAATCGGATGAGATGCCCCGCATCCGGGATCGTGACAATAGTCACGTTAGGGTTCGATTCGCGAACGCTCGCGACGACTTCAGGGGTAACGATCCCTCCAAGTTCCGGGTTGGCCGCAATGAGCAGCACTGGCTGAACGATACGTTGAATGGCTGTTTGCCAGGTCTGTCCCATGATGCGTAGCGCATCCACCATCATATCAATGATTGCGGGATCAAGCTGTTTTTTGGACTCAACCATCACGCGCACCGTCTCTTCAGGCCAATCAGGGTTGTCCTGACGGTATTGCGCCAACAACTCTTCGAACGTCTGGGAGGACAACGTCTTCGCCCATTTCGCGATGGGGTTTTCCGCCGGATCGCCGTTGAGCGCATGTTCCGATTCGGAGAACCACCAGGGCGGGTCTTCCAACATCAGGGCGCTAATCAAATCCGGGAAACGCACCCCAACTTGAAAGGAAATCATCGCTCCCATCGAATGCCCCCCCAAAATTGGGCGCTCTA
>CAZRSF010000009.1:0-55263 GCA_964602655.1 uncultured Candidatus Moduliflexus sp. | reverse complement strand
AAATGGCTGATGAGTTCCGCCACATCGGCGGCCATATCCACCGTTTCGCCGGGATGCACCCGCGCCGACAGGCCGTGTCCGCGCATATCCGGCATGATAATGTCATATTCGGATTCAAGGTCGCGCGCTGTAGGCGTCCAGCAGAGACCGCTATCCGAAAAGCCATGCACCAACACGAATGGGCGTTTATCCCCATGACCGGTGCGGTAGTAGTGTAATTTTGCGCCATTGATCAGCAGATCATGTTGCGTCCAGTGAGAAAGCATAGCGTTCCTTTCTTTGTTACAGGCTGAAAATCGTTGAACAGGCGGCCTGTTCTGTTTTTCAGCATTGATGTGTTTGTTGCGATTCAATAATATTCAAATTCTTGAGCCTTGCGCAATGCCGATCAATTCGGTAAATCCCAATACTGTCGTAAAATATGAATGATATTCATCAATCCTAAGACAGGAAAGGCATCGCCGGCTTGAATGCGTTTTCTTTGCCATGCGGCGTGAATTTCTTCATGCCGTTCCGGATCATAACAGGCCAATGTTTTGGAGAGATTCTCAGGCGAAAAGACCTCGTTCCTCTCCCAATCCTCTGGTTCGCCATCGGCACTAAGCCATGCGTAATCGTCATTGTATTTGAGCCGCCTCACCAGTCGGCCATGCTGCCAATGCTCATAATGGATGAACCCGACATTCTCTTGTTCCGCTAAATAGATCACGTCCCCATGTTCTGCTGAAAATTCCGTCAAATCCTGATCATCGAACTCAGGCGATTCGAAGGACGCGCTGACTTCTTGAAATCTTCCATCACGTTCTTTTCGACAATACACAATGGAATATCGCGACGACATGTGTGTTCTCCTCGGTGTGTTTTTTCAGATGTTGGAGGGAAGATATCTAACGCCGCACTTCATCATGCGAGCAGATGGCATGACCACCTTAGCGTTATCTTTACCGCTGAATTTTATTCTGCGTCCTTTTGGCGTCCAGTGCAAGCAGATCGTTAGGGCGATTTCACGTCGTTCTCAGCCTCTATGAATGCTTTGATTTCTTTCACTTCTTGCGAATTTTCCCGTAGATTGTCTGAAATGATAGTCTTTCCAGTTCTCGTATCAATCCCTTGAAAATATACCTGATTGGTGATAATATCCCACACATAGTAGAGATGTTCGGTATCATGATATGCTTGAAAGCCAATCTGTTTTTTCTGCTCGTATGCAGGGAGCATCGTGAATCCGAGTAACTGGGTATCCTCAGAAAATGTTTCGGGAGCGATTTGAAGAGGAATGCCATCGTTCACGAGGACAATCCGTTGAATTTCTGGCTCGTTTCCCGTTTCACAATAAAATCGATACAATGCGTCTTGTGAGGCGCCTTCGTCCCCGATATCGAGATTCTCGATATTCTCAATGTAGGGGCATTGGTATTGAATCAGGACCTTCTCACCTTCCTTCACTGTATAGTAGTAGGGATTGTAATCAACAGCAAATAACCGCGTGATAGGGGTAAAACGGAGATATTTTCCGCTCGTTAAGGTGTAGACTGGAGTCCCCGGAATACCATATTTATAATATGCTCCATCATCAGTCGTGATGGTAAACATCTGATGGGTTGTGACCATCCCATACCTGCCATTCTGGGTGGGAGCATGAAATTCAAAAGTTGTCGTGAATTCATCTTCTTGTCCATCATTCCAGTCAAAGTATCGGGTATCTAATTGCAGTAACTCGGGATACGGAGCGGACAAGGCAAACAGATGGACACTATCAATGGCGACTCCTCCGCGATTCCCTGCACTTAAATATTGGTGTTCAATCAGCACCTCATCGTGAAGTTTTCCTGAAAAGTTTCCGATCTGAAATTTGAAAATATCCAATCCTCCTCCACAGAAAAATCGTCGGATGACGGTTTCTTTATAGGGTGGTATGCCACCGATCTCCTCAAACAGAGCAAGCGTAATCGGGGTAGCCTGTGAAGATAACCGATCTCCAAAGATGGCAAGCCATTTCGCACGTGTATTCTTTTTTCTAGGAATCTCTTCAACTTGGAAGACTTCTTTTTCTCGATGACGAAGAAACGTCTCTATATTGGAGACATCTTGCCCCAATGAATGATATGGAACAACCGTCAATAGAATCATGAACAACATATGTATACCACGACGATGATCTCTATTCATGCGTTCTTTCCTGTGAGAACTGCGTATATAGTGTTACGCCTAACAATCGAATGGGCGGGGACGCATCCCCGCCCATTCGATTGACTTAAAACACGGAGTCTGGATAATAGTAATCTTTGGCGTTCTCCGGGGTGATCAATTCGGAGGCCAAAATCACTTTGGAAGGTATTTTCATTTGATAGAAGCCTTCGAGCGGCACGTTCTTCACGCCTTTGACCGCGAGGCTGATGGACGTGGCGATCATAGACGGCGGATAGGTCACATCCGCGCGAACTAACGGGTCTTTATCCATCACCATTTTCACCATTTCTTTCGCGCCTGCGCCGCCGAGGAACAATTTGATGTCGCTGCGGCCAGATTCTTTGTACGCCTGCAACACGCCTTTCAGCACATCGTCATCCTGCGCCCACACGGCGTCAATCTGGCTGTATTTCTGGAGATAGTTTTCCATGATTTCCAGACCTTTCTGGGTTGACCAGTGCGCCGGCTGCGAATCCATGATTTCGATGCCCGGAAATTGTTTCATCACTTCGTTGAACGCTTCCACGCGCTCCGTATTGATGACGCACGGAATCCCTTCCAGCACAACAATTTTGCCTTTGCCGCCAAGTTCTTTCGCCATCCATTCTCCGCTAACGCGGCCAAGCCCAGGATTATCCCCAGCAACGTACACATTCTGCGCCTGTTTGGTCAAACCGCGATCCACAACGACCGTATAAATCCCTTTGCTGTAAGCTTGTTCGACAACCGGAGTCAACGGCGCGGAGTCATGCGGCAGAATCACGAGCGCGTTAATCCCTTTGACCATCAAATCTTCCACATTGCCGACTTGTTTTTCCGGCGAATCCGCCGTGACGAGGTAAAATTCCACATCCGGGTCTTTCTTTGTCCATTCGTCAATCGCCTTCTGCGCCCACCAGACAATGCCGCCCGTCCAGCCGTGATCCGCGCTGGGGATCGAGACGCCAATTTTCACTTTTTCCGCGAATGACGCCGTTGTAAACGCAAACACCGTAGCCACAACCAACAACGTTACCAAAATTTTTCTCATACAAGTATCCTCCGAAAGTTTTCTGTTGTTCAGGTTATTGTGTGATCAGCATCGAGTGACATGTCATCTTTCTTTTTGACGGGCAACTACCACCTCCCTTTTTATTGAGAAATATAGATTTTTTGCCCTGAAAGGGCAATGGAATACAGCCTGGGGATTTATCCCCAGGAAAATATTCCAGCGCCCTTTCAGGGCGCATCTGCCTCTGGCCTGTTCTGAGGATAAATCCTCAGGCTGTATTTCACTGCCCTTTCAGGGCAAACACTCAGTTTTTCTTCTTATATTGCAACAGCACGGCTAAAATAATCACGATGCCTTTGACCGTGCCCTGCAAGTAGGGGGAAACGCCTAACATATTCAGCATGTTGTTGATAATGCCTAAAATAATCGCGCCGATGACCGTGCCGAAAATCGAGCCGCTGCCGCCGGACATGGACGTGCCGCCGATGACCACCGACGCAATCGCGTCCAATTCGTAAAACACGCCCGCGTTGGATGAACTGATGGAGTTCAGCCGGGCGGAGAGCATGACCGCCGTCACGCCGACCGTAAAGCCGGTGATGACGTAGGTGAAAAACTTGATCACATCCACTTTGATGGCCGAATAGGTCGCCACTTGCTCATTCGACCCGACGGCGCAGACATACCGGCCATAGCGCGTATTATTCAGAATAATATTAAAAACAACTGCTAACAAAAGAAAGACCCAGACCGGAATCGGAACGCCGAACACTAACCCCGCGCCGATTTTCGGATAGAGTTGGCTGGCGGAACGAAATTCGCCGGCATTGCTGATGTAGAGCGTCAACGAACGGAAGATAGACATCGTGCCGAGCGTGACGATGAAAGGCGCGATCCGGCCTTTCGTCACAACAACGCCATTCAGCGCCCCGGCCAGCATCCCCACAAGCAAGCCGACGCAGATCGCTAACACAATCGCCATGACGCCGCCGCCGAAATGATTCAGCGTCAGCACCGCAAATCCGCCGACAAACGCCACCATCGAGCCGACAGACAGGTCAATGCCGCCGGAAATCACCACGAATGTCAGCCCAAGCGCAATGACGCCGGTGTACGACACCTGCCGCAGAATGTTGAGCAAGTTCTGGGGTTTCAGAAAATGCTCGCTGGCAAACGCGGAAATCACGAATAACAGCGCTAACGCGAATAATGGGGCAAATTTGGCAAAATCGAGTTTTCTCTTCATATCAAGCCTTTCCCGCCAATCCAGTGGCATGGAACATAATCGTTTCTTCGCTCATCTGCTCGTTCGTCAATTCGCCGGTAATCTCGCCTTCCCGCATGACGATGACGCGGGAACACAGCCCCATCAATTCCTCGATTTCCGACGAAATCAGGATGCAGGCAATCCCGGAACGCGCCAACCGATTGACAAAATGATAAATTTCGCGCTTCGCGTTCACGTCAATGCCGCGCGTCGGCTCGTCCAAAATCAAAATTTCCGGCTCGGTGTCCATCCATTTGGCGAGATAGACTTTCTGCTGATTACCGCCGCTGAGATAACGCAACTGCGATTTCAGCGACGCGGCTTTAATCGAAAATTCTTTGACGTATTGCTCCGATGTATCCCGTTCTTTTGCCTTTTGGATGAGCAGTTGGCTGTATTTTTTCAGAGAAATCAGCGTGATATTGCTCGGCACGTCGAAATTCATCACAATGCCACGCCCCTGGCGATCTTCCGATAGATAGCCTAATTTATGCTTGACCGCATCCGCCGGAGAGACAATCTGGCGCTGCTGACCGCGAATGAAAATCGTTCCCTGCTGCCGTTTGCGCAACCCCATAATCGCCTCGGCCAATTCCGTCCGCCCCGCGCCCATCAGCCCGGCAAAGCCGAGAATCTCGCCCCGTTTCAGCGCGAACGACGCATTTTTCACGAACGACGGCACGTGCATATTCTCGACGCGCAATGCTTCTTCAGGCTGTGGCGCGGTCTTTTCCGGAAAGATTTGATTCAATTCGCGCCCCACCATGCGCCGCGCCATTTCATGCTCATCCAAATTCGTCGTGTCGTCTAAACTGATGAAATCACCGTCCCGCAGCACCATCACGCGGTCACAAATCCGCTTGACCTCTTTCAGCTTGTGGGAAATGTAGAGCATCGTCACGCCCTGCCTCCGCAGCCGCTCCATCAGCGCGTACAGAATCTCGATTTCATGGCTGGTCAAAACGGTCGTCGGCTCATCCATAATCAGGATTTTGGATTCATGCGCCAACGCTTTGGCGATTTCCACCATCTGCTTTTGCGCCACGCTCAACTGACTGATCGGCGCGTCGGGCGAAATGTCGGCATTCAATTCGAACAGCAGGTGGCGCGTTTTTTCTCGCATCTCTTTTTTATTCAGCAGTCCCGCCTTGCGCGGCTCGTTGCCGAGGAAGATGTTTTCGAACACGTTGAGCGTGCCGATCAAATTGAATTCCTGCGGGATCATGCTGATGCCGAGCCGCTTGCCGGTAATCGGATTTTTGATCGCAACCGGCATTCCATCAAGGTAGAGTTGCCCGGCTGATGGCGTGTAAATGCCGCTCATGATTTTCACAAAGGTGGATTTTCCCGCGCCATTTTCGCCGATAATGCCGAAAATTTCCCCTTTGCGAATCTCCACGTTGATGTCGTTCAGCACCCGCACCCCGGAGAATTCTTTTGAAATATGCTCGGCTCGAAACAGTTGTTCCATAATGATGATTATACGGTAGGGCGGGGTTGCATCCCCGCCCTATCAAACGGTCAAAGCAAGCTTTGACACTCCTATCGTTAATTCTTCATATCCCCATCGAACGAAATCGTCGAGGGCGAGAAATTGATCTTTTTGACGAAATCCGCCGCTTCTTTTGCGCCGAATTCGCGCTCCATGCCGTTATCTTCCCATTCCACCGACAGCGGACCGGAATAACTCGCGGCGTTCAATTCGCGGATGATTTCTTCGAAATTCACGCTGCCATGCCCCAACGAGCGAAAATTCCAGCCGCGCCGCACGTCGCCGAACGGCAGATGCGAGCCGAGAATGCCGGCGCGTCCGTCTAACGTGACGCCCGCGTCTTTCATGTGGACATGATAGACTCTGTCGGCAAAATCGCGAATGAACAGATGCGGCTGAATCCCCTGCCAGATCAGATGGCTCGGATCAAAATTAAAACCGAGCGCCGGGCGGCGTTCGAAGACTTTCAGCAGTCGTTCTGCCGTGTAAATATCGAACGCGATTTCGGTCGGATGCACTTCCAGCGCGAATTTCACGCCATGCGCGTCGAAATCGTTCAAAATCGGCGTCCACCATTCTTTGATTTTCTGGAAAGCGTTTTCCACCATTTCTTCGGTCGTGGGCGGGAAGGAATACCAGAATTTCCAGACCGGCGATCCCATAAAACCGGTCACCACGTAACAATCCATATTTTTCGCGGCCTGCGCCGTGAACTTCATCTCCTCGGTCGCCCACTTGCGGATTTCGTCCGGTTTGCCTTTCAGCGTCTCCGGCACGAAGGCGTCGAGGCGTTCGTCATAGCGATCCCCGACGCATTGCCCGGCCAAATGCGCCCCTAACGCCCAGCAGCCGAGATGGTATTTTTTCAAAATTGCCTTCTTTTCTTTGACATATTCCGGGTCGGTCGCGGCCTTGCGCACATCCATGTGGTCGCCCCAGCAGGCGATTTCCAGACCATCGTAACCCCACGAACTCACTTTTTTACACAATTCTTCAAACGGCAAATCAGCCCACTGGCCGGTAAATAACGTCACAGGTCTGCTCATAGTTTCGGTAGCACGCCAATCAGATTGATAAAACTGCATTTATTAAGATCGCGCCAGGAGTGCAAAAGCTTGCTTTTGCCGTGTGGCTCTCTGACTTCGTCAGGCGGCAAAAGCAAGCTTTTGCACTCCTGTATCATTGACAATCAGTCTTATCAGCCCAATCAGTGTTCTATTTTTCGAATTGATTATACCTCAAGCCACGCGGCTCCTTTTTGCGAACTGGCGACACAGGCATCAATAAATTTCACGCCGCTGATGCCATCCTGCACGGTCGGGAAATCGAGGTCGTCTGCGGTCAGCGCCCCGCCCGCTTTTTTCTTCAACAGTGCTTTGCTGAAGGTGTTATAAATGTTGGCGAACGCTTCAAAATAGCCTTCGGGATGGCCTGACGGAATCCGCGAATATGAGGCGGCGTGCGGATACAGCTTGTCGCGGCCTCTGGACAGCATTTCCGTCCCTTTATCGAGATACGACACTTTCAGATAATTCGGGTTTTCCTGCGTCCATTCAATCGAGGCTTTCGTGCCATACACCCGGATACGTAGGCCGTTATCGTTGCCGACCGCAATCTGCGAACTCCAATACAGCCCTTTCGCGCCGCTGGCGTAGTTGATCATGATGCTGGCGTTATCATCGAGGACGCGGCCAGGGACAAAGGTATCGAGGCGGGCGCAGAGCGATTTGATTTTCAGACCGGTCATATAACTCGCCATATTTTCGACATGACTGCCAATGTCGCCGACGCAGTTGGATTTGCCGGTTTGCGCCGGATCAGTGCGCCATGCGGCCTGTTTCTGGCCGGAGGTTTCGAGCGGCGTGGCGAGCCAGTCTTGCGGATATTCGGCGTTGACGAAACGAATCTCGCCGAGGTCGCCGCGCCGGATCATTTCCCGCGCATGTTTCACCATCGGATAGCCGGTGTAGGTGTAGGTGACGCAGAAGAAGACACCGCGCTCCTGCGCGAGCTTCGCAAGCTCTTCGGATTGCGCGACTTCCGGCGTCAGCGGCTTGTCGCACACCACATTGATGCCTTGTTCCAAAAACGCTTTGGCGGTCGGGTAATGCAGATTGTTCGGGGTGACAATGACGACGAAATCAATTTTATCAGGGCGTTTTCCCTCGGCAATCGCCATTTCCTGGTACGTTTTATACAGCCGGCTTTCGTCAATCCCCAGCATTGCGCCGGTTTGCAGAGTATTGTGATAATCGCGCGAAAAACACCCGGCGACAATCGTGTTTTTTCCGTCAAATTGCGCGGCTTTACGGTGCACGTCGCCGATAAACGCGCCCTGCCCGCCGCCGACCATTCCGTAGGTCAGGCGCGCGGCCTTTGTTTCTTTACTGCTCTCGATCATTGATGATATCCTCCTTTGGTGTAGTGTCTGATAAAATAGCGACTGTCATTGCGAGGAGCGCCAGCGACGAAGCAATCTCGTCATGGCAGGATTGCTTCGTCGCTGGCGCTCCTCGCAATGACACAACAACATTCAATATCATTACATTAAGCAAGGCGTATGCCAGTCCGCCAGCCTGCCTCTAAAAATCGTATAACTTTGTATAATTCAACAAATTACGTCATAAGAAATAAATAGCTTGACAGAGCGTTTTCACATCACAATAGAAGAATTGTATAACTCTTACACACATTGACCCCTCGCGCGTGTATAAAAAAGGAACGGCATGAAACCAACGATTCTCGTGATTGACGATAAGCCGAAACTCTGTCAAAGTTTGGCGCAAAACTTCGATCAGCGCGGCTTTCAGACGCTCTGCGCGACCACCGGCAGCGACGCGCTTCAGACCTTTTCCACGCATACCATCAATATCGTCCTGTTAGACATCATGTTAGGCCGCGACAACGGGCTTGATCTGCTGAAAGAACTGCATCAGATGAACCCCGCTGTTCCGGTGATCATGATTACCGGGCACGGCTCGATTGATACCGCCGTGCAGTCCATGAAGCTTGGCGCGGTGGATTACGTCACCAAGCCGGTCGTGTTCGACAAGTTGTTAGGCGCGGTGGAACATGCGTTAAAGGAGCAGCAATTCCGCGCCCCGGCCTTCGCGTTCGATCCGCTGCACCCCGACGCGACGCCGATTATTACGCGGAGCAAGCAGATGGCCGCGCTTTATGAAAAGGCGCAGAAATTGGCGGCGACCGATTTGCCGATTTTGATTTGTGGTGAAAACGGGACAGGCAAAGAAGTGGTCGCGGATTTCATTCATCAGCATTCGCCTCGCGCATCCCGCAAAATGGTCAAAATCAACTGCGCCGCGTTTCCTGAAACGCTCCTTGATAACGAATTGTTCGGGCATGAAAAAGGCTCTTATACCGGCGCGGAAAGCGTCTTCAAAGGGGTCTTCGAGCGGGCGCATGAGAGTTCGCTTTTCCTCGATGAAATCGGCGACATGCCGCTGACGATTCAGGCCAAAATCCTGCGCACCTTGCAGCACAACGAAATCCGGCGCATCGGCGGCGAACGCACGATCACGGTGGATGCGCGTTTTATCGCCGCCACCAACAAACCTTTGGACGAACTGATTCAGGCCAAACACTTTCGCGAAGACCTCTATTACCGTCTGAATACAGCCGTTTTGCAACTTCCGCCGCTGCGCGAACGCAAAGAAGATATTCCGCTGCTCGCCGACTATTTTTTGAAGCAGGTCGCCAAAACCAACGCAAAGCCGCTGACCGCGATGAGCCAGCGCGTTCTGGATACGTTTTTGGATTATCATTGGCCCGGCAATGTGCGGGAATTGAAAAACGCGCTGAATTATGCGGCGGTGATCTCCTCGCAGGACGTGCTTGACCTCGAAGACCTGCCGCCGCATTTCGCGCCCGCGCAGCGCCATGAGCATTCCGATAACGTGCGGGAAGAGATGGAACGCGGATTGATTTCGAAGACGCTGGTGCAGGTGAATTACAATAAGAAAAAAGCAGCGGAAGTCCTGAAAATGAGCCGGAAGACGCTCTATAACAAATTGGAAAAATATGGTCTTTCCTCGAACTCCTGATCGCAAACAGAAACCTCACAGGTTTTCAAAACCTGTGAGGTTTAGTCTATAATGCTTTTGCAACTCTCCAATATTTGCTTCTATTACGGTCAGATACGAGCCTTGCACCAGATCAATCTCCGGCTGCGTCCGGGCGAAATTCATGCGATTGTCGGCGAACATGGCGCAGGCAAATCGTCGTTGGGGTTGATTTTGAACGGCATTTTGAAGCCGACCGCCGGAACGATCATGTTTGATGGGAGAACGTCGAATTCTCTCAGCATTTCCGGGGCGTTGAAAGCGGGCATCCGCATGATTTACCAGCAGGTGCGGCTGTATGACGATTTTTCGGTGGCGCAAAATCTGTTTCTCACGAACCCGATCATCAATCGGTTTGCCTGGAATAGCAAGCGCCGTTTTCTCGACGCCGCCCGCGAATTATTAGAACGCTGTGATTTCGACATTGACCCGGCCAGCCCGCTGAAAAACCTGAATCTCTCCGATCAAACGGTCGTCGAATTTCTCAAGCATCTGCATCACCGCCCGAAACTCCTGATTCTCGATGAAGCATTGGACCGCCTTTCGTCGCCATCACTGAATAAAATTGTCAATCTGCTGAAGCAGGCGACGCAGGAAGGCATGGCGATTCTTCTGATTACCTACCGGATTGACGATATTTACGCCCTCGCGGATACTGTCAGCGTGATCAAAAACGGCGAGATTCTTATCACGGATGACGTCAAACATGTTGATAAGCTGAACCTGATTAAAATGACTTATACGCAGCTTTCCGCCGAGGAACACGTCGAAGATGCGAATCAAGAATTTTCCCGCCTCCTCAAATATAACGAGGCGATTCTGCGCCATCTGCCGGTCAATCTGATTGTCACCGACAACGCGAACCGCATCAAGATGGTGAACGACTACTGCAAGCGCTATTTCGGGCTGAACAACACCTCCTATTTCAATCTGCCGCTGGCAGACGTGCTTTTCAGCGCCAACGAGGCGGCGCAGGAGCTTTTTCAGAGCGCGGATTCGCTGCGAGAAGAGCGGTTCTGGTATCAGACGCCGGTCACAATCAATCGGATTAACACCATCAGCAACATCAAAACCTTTCCGATTTTCGACGACGCGGCGTTTATCGGCAACATCATCATTCTTGAGGATATGACCGAACACGACCGCCTGCAAAAACAGGTCTTGCTCTCCGAAAAGCTCGCCTCCGTCGGATTGTTAGCAGCCGGAGTCGCCCATGAAATCAATAACCCTCTGGAAATTATTTACAACGATCTCAGCTATCTCAAATACAACGTGCAGGGGGAGCAGCTTCAGAAGACAGTTGACGATATTCAGGAGGAGATCGCTTCGATTGCCACGATTGTCAGCAATCTGCATTCATTCTCCGGCAACACCCGCGACAGCGCCGAAGAGCTTGACATCAATGTCGTGATTCAGAACATTCTGAATCTGCTTCAACACCACGCCCGGCATCAGCAGATCGCGATCCGGTTCGCGCCATCCGAGCAGGAATTGCTGGTAAAAGCGAACCGACATGAAATCAAACAAGTGCTGTTGAATCTCTTTAAAAACAGTTTCGAAGCGATGCCAACCGGTGGTGAAATTTTCGTGGAAACCGCGTCAATCGAACAGAGCGGCGCAACAATGGCGCAGATTCGGTTTCGAGACACCGGGCCGGGCATCAGCGACGACAACCCCGACAACATCTTTCTGCCGTTTTATTCCACTAAAAAAGGGACGGAGCAGAACTTCGGCCTCGGTCTATCGGTGAGCTACGGCATCATCAAAAAATATCGCGGCAGCATGACCGTCGAAAACGCCGAAAGCGGCGGCTGCCACTTTATCATTCTTCTGCCGCAAATAATCGCGTAGAGACGCCCCGGCGGGGCGTCTTATAACCGAGGGCGCATTCGATTCATGCAGGCAGCGCCATTATTTAGGAGAGATGACTATTCAAAGCTCGGATTCGTCCGCATCGGCCTTTTCGAGATGCAGGCTTTCCCAGGTCAGACTGCTGACGAGCGCCTGCAACGCTTCTTTTTCTTTGATGCTTTTGCTGATGTCGCGCCCGATGCCGATGATGCCGCGAATTGTTCCGTGCTGATCGTAAAACGGAACTTTGGTGGATAAAAACCAACGCTTTTCGCCGGTTTGCCGATCTATACCGGGTTCGACGCGCTCAAGCAGCGGTTTCCCGGATTCGAGGACGGCGCGTTCGTCTTCATAATAGCGGGTTGCGAATTCCGGCGCAAGCACGTCAATATCCGATTTGCCGATAATCTCATCGCAGTGCTGGAAGCCCATGTGCCGAACCAATGCGCGGTTCGCGATCACGAAACGGTGTTCCGTATCTTTGATGTAAATCAAATCCGGCAGCGCGTCAACCATCGCGTACAGCAAGCGGCGTTCCTCGTCGTTCGGAGGCTCAGGATTCGGCGCGGTCTGTGCCGATGGAATTGTGTGTTCCTGAAATGCGGCAAGCATTCGCCAGAACAGCCAACTTCCCCCTGATGCGATCACGACGATCACGAACGCCATCGTTGCGTCACTTGTTGTCACGCGGCGTATCGCCAAAATTCCTGCCGCCATCATCAGTAAAGAAACGAAATACACCGTCAACAATTTTATTCTAACAGAATGGAACATGGTATATTGACACTCCTGAAGCACCTCAACGATAGAACGTCATCGCAAGCAAAAACATGATCAGCGAGACGAGCGTGCTGAGCGACAGCGTGTTGACGACATAGTGCCGGTTGGCGTGATCGTCTTCTTTCAAAAAAAGCGCGATGACAAACGGCGGCGGCAGCAGAAACATCGTCAGCGCCGCGTATTCATACATGTAATCAAGGCCGATCAGTTTCGCGAACACGACTTTGTTCAGCAGCAGCACAAAGCCGATCAGCAGCGCCGAACGAATCGCGATTGTTTTCAGCGCGAGCCGCGCCATCCCGAAATCAACGCGGAATTCATACCCAAGCGTCAGGCAGATCAGCGGCACAGTCAAATTTCCGAGCATTGAGATCAGCGTGTTGACATATTTGATCATTCGCGCGTCGGGAGCGCTGACACGTCCTTTCAACAGGCTGACTGACAGACCGAGAAATATTGCGATAATCACCGGTGACGTGAGAAACATTCTGACAAGCTGCGCCGGGCGCTGCGTACCGTCGCGGAGCTTGATGAGCATCGCCATCAGCACGAAAAAGACGAACACCACCTGCCCTAAGTCAATCAAGGCCAATTTATCGAGTTCCGTCATGCCATATACCGCGAGAAAAATGGCGTAGCCGAGCATTCCGGTTTCGAATCCGCCCAACAGCAGCGGGAAATACAGCGACGACATCTTGAGTGGCCGCG
Source organism: uncultured Candidatus Moduliflexus sp. (assembly GCA_964602655.1). Lineage (GTDB taxonomy): Bacteria > Moduliflexota > Moduliflexia > Moduliflexales > Moduliflexaceae > Moduliflexus. The sequence continues at coordinate 41,905 of CAZRSF010000009.1, read as the reverse complement.
CAAGCAGATGACCGAGCAGCACCATGACGCAGCAGATGCCGAACACCAGCCCGATCACGATCAGAAATTTCGCCTGAAGCCGCAGCGACGCAAACGCCTGAAACAGCAAGCAGGGCAGGGCGATTGATACCACGATCTTTTTGATGTCCGGGAGGGATTCCGCGCGGAAAAAATGAAACCGCTGTAAAAGATTCCCAATCAAAAACATCGTGATAACGGGCAAGACGCTTAAAAAAATATCGAACATGATATGTCCATTTCACCCCAAGCAGGAGCAGGGCTGTTAGACCCAGTTAGACCCAGCCATAAATGGCCGGTCTCAAAATCAAAGCAGGCTGAAGCCCGCTGGATTGGGCAGGGCGCTTCAGCGTCCTTCAGCTTTGAGACCGGCGATTTATCGCCGGGGCAGGGGATTCTAAACAGCCCTGCCTGGCAGGGGTATCATATTCTGCCGGTTATGTCGCCAGCAGGATGCCGGCGATCCCAGGTTTACAGCACTTTCAGCGTTTCGAGCCACGCGCCGCGTTCCTGATTCGCCTGCCGAATGGCATCCGGCGATCCCAATACCACAACCAATCCTTGCTGATTCACCTGTTCCAGCACATCGGCAAACGCCCGAAAATCTTTCGTCGTCGTGGACAGGACTTCATTCCGAACGCGCTGCCGATCTTCGTCGCGCTCGCCCAGCAGATGCCACATCATCGCGGTGTAGCCTTTGGCGTCCGGCAGTTGGTAATCGTCAATCTGGCCGATCACGCCGATAATGTTTTTCGTCAATTCCTCATCGCTGATGTCGGCGTTCCGCAGAAAATGCGCGGTCTGGTCGTAATTTTCAACAGTGGCAAGCAGATTCGGATCGCGGTACGAGGCAAACGTGAATACGCCGGAACGCCGTTCGAACCAGCAGAATCCGCCATACGCGCCGCCCTGCACGCGCACTTTTTCCCAAAGCCACGTCGTCCGCAGGTAATTCGTGATCACGCTGATCGATCCATGATGCCGGTAGCCTGCGGCGTAGAGATTCGCGCCTTTTGCCACGTAATTGACCTGCGTCGGAATCGTCAAGCCTTCGTTCGACGCAAACGTTTCCGGCGTCCAGATCGCTGAATTCATCGGCGCAGCAGGTAACATATCCACAAATTGCGTCAATTTAGGCAGTACAAGATTCCAATTTTCCCGATCAACCGTCACGTTACACAACAGCGCATTCCGGTTGACGGCGATCTGCCGGATCGCTTCTAATTTTTCCAGCACGGACGGCCAGTTTTTTTCCACATCGTCGGCAAGCTGGCGCGTAAAAAAGAGCGAGCTTACGCCGTTGGTCTGTTCGGAAAACCAGCCGGATTCGTGAAAATGCGCGCTCAGGCGCGTTCCGGCCACCTGGCTGCCTGACGGGATCAGGCTCGATTCTTTGCGGGCTTTGTTTTCCAGAACCAACTGTTTGAAGCGCTCCTGATTGTCGAGTTTGACGGTCAGCAAAATGTCGTGCAAAATATCGAGCAGATGGTCGGTTTGGGCGACGGTCGCTTTGCCGCGCAGCACGAGCCGCGCCGCGCTGGTGTCCTGCCCGAAGATCGCGGAATTGACGAATGTCGGCCAGATGCCGCCGGTTTTGCAGCCGATGCGCTGCTGCAATTTGACGAAATCCTCTGTTTCCGTGCCGATATTGAGCAACGCCCGACTGAACAGCGGCGCATACGGCAGCAATTCCTGCGGCAGCGTATGAATATCGAACGCGAGATCGAGATAGACAATGCCGTTGGTAAACAGGTCGTGATGTAAAATTTCCGTGTAGCCATGTTTGAGGGCTTCTGTCGGAATCAACGTATTCTGTCTGTCCAAATCCGCCAGCGTCAGCATCGGAATTGTCGCAAGCGCCTCCGGCGAATCAGGCGTCTCCTGCATCCGTTTCAATTCCTGCGTCTGCCCTACAATCGCCTCGATTTCGGCGGGCGTCATCGCGGCTTTTGCCTGCGCTAATCGCGCGTCTTCTGCGGCTTTGCGCTGTTTGCCGAACTCGGCATCCGGGCGCAGCAGCACGGTGGCGCGGTGCGGATTTTCCAATAACATCTCGCCGATCAATCGCTCGAAATAGCGTTCGCCGGCTTGTAGCCGGGCTTTGATCGCCTGAAGCGGTTTTTCGAACGCAAGCGGTTCGATTGGGTCATTGCCATGCAGCCAGGTGGTCAGCGCGGTGAACATCAGCGCTAATCCGCGCGGAAAACCGCCGGTATTCTGCTCCCGCAAACTGAATTCGGTAGTGTTGACTGCCGCTTCGATCATCTCCGGCTCGATGCCGGCCTGAGACAGCGCGGTGAGCGTGGAGAAAATCACCTCTTCGACGCGCCCGGCGTCTTCCGGCGCAATCCCTTTCAGGCCGGTGGAGAAACACAATTGCCGTAATTCGTATTCGAGTCCGCCGCCGGTCACGTCTTCGCCAAGCCCGGAATCAATCAGCGCCTTGCGGAGCGGCGAGGCAGCCGTTCCGACTAAAATGTGATGCAGCATCAGCCAGCCTAACACATCTTCGGCGTGATTTCCTTCCGTCAGCAGCCAGTTGATCGTCATCAGCCCTTTTTTGGCAAGATCGCTGTTTTCACCAGCGTCATACGCTGCGACCACGTTTTTCGGCGCAGCGAACCGCTCTTGCAAGCCAATTTCAGCCGCAGCCGGTTTCCGGTCGAACTCGTTGAGCCATTCATTCAGGTAACGCAGGCGTTCCGTCGGGTCGTCGTCGCCGTAGAAAAATAGCATGGCGTTGGACGGATGATAATAGGTTTCGTGGAATGACTTGAACTGCTGATAGGTCAAATTCGGGATCACTTCAGGATCGCCGCCGGAGTCCGCGCCGTATGTGGTATCTGGGAAGAGCGCTTGCTGCGACAGCCGATTCAACAGGCTGTCCGGCGACGAATACGCGCCTTTCATTTCGTTGAATACCACGCCCTTGAAGGTCATTGGCGCATCCGGCGCGTCGAGTTCGTAATGCCAGCCTTCCTGCATGAAAATCTGCGGCGTGATGCGCGGGTAGAGCACGGCGTCGAGATACACGTCAATCAGGTTATACAGGTCTTTGACGTTCTGGCTCGCCACCGGATAGCTGGTTTTGTCCGGGAAGGTCAGCGCATTCACGAACGTGTTCAACGAGCCTTTGACAAGTTCCACGAACGGCTCTTTCACCGGATATTTGCGCGAGCCGCACAGGACGGAATGTTCCAGAATATGCGCCACGCCGGTGGAATCGGCGGGCGGTGTGCGAAACGAAATGCCGAACGCCTTGTTTTCGTCGCTGTTTTCGATTGAGAGAAGTTCCGCGCCGCTTTTGTCATGGCGGAACAGTTTGGCGTGGGCATTGATTTCAGGAATGGTCTGATCTTTGATCAGGGTAAATCCGTAGGTTTGTTGCATAAGATAATTTATCCCGCGCCATGTTTCGACATGACGCGTAATGTAAATGTCAGTATCGCCCCATATCGCCAAAGGCGGACGATTCCCCTCCTGGGAGGGGCAAGGGGTGGGTGAATGAAATAGGTAATCTCCCGGCGTCACGAACCCACCCCTACCCCTCCCAGGAGGGGAAATAGCGGCTTCGCCGCAAAAGATTACGCATACTGTCGCGCACCGAATACGATCGTGCCGAGCCGCACCATATTTGAGCCTTCTTCGATGGCGACGCGGTAGGAATCGGACATCCCCATCGAAAGCGTCTTCATGGTCACATTCGGCAGATTCAGCGCGCCAAGCCGGTCGAAAATCAGCCGAGCAGCGCGGAAATACGGGCGGCTCTCTTCCGGGTCAGGCGTAAACACGCCCATCGTCATGACGCCTTCGACGCGCAGATGCTCGAATGCCGCCATTTCTCGCGCTAATCGTTCGATCTGTTCATATTCCGGCGGCAGTCCGGCTTTCGAGGTTTCACTGGCGATATTGACTTCGAGATAGACCGGCCAGATGCGCCCGAAACGAGCGGCGCGTGTCTCGAATGCTTGCGCTTTTTCAAGCGAATCTATGGTCTGGAACACGTCGAACAGCGGCAGCGCTTTGTTGATTTTATTACTTTGCAACGCGCCGATCATGTGCCAGCGGACGCGGCGGACGGATTCCCCCAACGCCTGCTGCATGGTTTCGGCTTCCTGCACGTAATTCTCGCCGATGTCGGTCGCGCCGGCAGCCATCGCTTCCAGGACGTCGTCCGGCGTCCGGGTTTTCGCGGCCAGCACGATCGTGACATGCTCCGGGATCTCGTCGCGCAGGCGGTGGTAGTTTTCGGTAATGCTCATACGCTTCTCTTCCTTATCGTTGTGGAACGAAATCGTATTTCGTTCACTCAGCGTCGAAATATAATTTCGACATACATAACTCTTGACAAGTTTATAGCGACAGCGTGGGCTTTTTATGTTTCTACCGAATCTTTCGGTAAGACCTGAAAAAAATGTCAAGAACTCTTTTCGGTTCTCTTTGCCGTTCAAACATGCGGCATAGCTGTCAGACACGTTGAACGTGTCTGACAGCTTTGAGAGAAGAACCGCCATCAACGATAATATGAGGTAATGAATTATGACACGCAAGGTTGATGTCCCTCAGATAGTTCCGTTATCCGATATTTTGCCGACAGAGCCGCTGCTGCTGATGGGCGCAGGGCCGGTGCCGATTCCGCACGCCGTGGCGCAGGCCAATGGCGTGGTAATCAACCATCTCGGCCCGACCATGAATCGCATCGTGGATCGCGTCAAAATCATGGGGCAGTATGTCTTTCAGACGCATAGCGAAAAAATCTTCGGCGTCTCCGGCCCATCTTCGGCCACAATGGAAATGGCGATGACCAATCTGCTCTGGCCGGGACGCAAAGCACTGATTCTGAAAATCGGCACGTTCAGCGCCCGCTTCGGCGAAATGGCCGAAGGCATCGGGGCAACCTGCCGCTATTTGGAGCCAGAGGGGCGTCAACCGGTGACAGCCGACATGGTGGAAGAAGCGTTGCAGCAAGAGCATTTCGACGTGGTGACGATTGTGCAAGGGGAAACCTCCTGCGGCATTCACAACAAAGAGTTGCCCGAAATCGCCCGCATCGTCAAAGCGCATGGCGCGCTGATGGTGGTGGACGCGGTTTGCACGTTGACGACAATGCCGCTGTATATGGACGAATGGCAGCTTGATGTGGTCGTGACCGGCGGGCAGAAAGGACTCTCCTCGATTCCCGGCGTCTCGTTGATCGCGTTTTCGCACGACGCCTGGAAGGTGGTCGAATCGCGCCCGGAACGCTGCCCCCACTGGTGTCTCGACGCTCGTCGCGCTCTGAATTTCTGGGAGCGCCACAACTATCACTATACCGCTCCTGTTCCTGGCGTGTTAGCGATTCACGAGGCGTTGCGCCTGATTTGCGAAGAAACGCTCGAAGCCCGACTCGAACGGCATTTAGTCAGTTCGCTCGCGCTTCAGGCCGGCATCGAGGCGATGGGGCTGCATCTGTTCATCCCGAAAGCGTATCGGCTGAATTCGGTGGTGGCGATTGACGTTCCCGAAAGCGTGGATGGCAATGCGATACGCAAATACATGGTAGATACGTTTCATGTGGACATCTCCGGCGCGTTCGGCCTGAATATCGTCCGCATCGGGCAGATGGGCGAGCAGTGCCGCTCCTACAACCTGTTTCGCACCCTGCATGCGATGGGGATGAGCTTCAAGCAATTCGGCGTGGATGTGAACGTGTCCAAAGGCATGGCGATGATGGAAGAACATCTCGTGCGCGACCCCCGGCATTCGGTGGAATAATCCTCGGTAGAGACGCCCCGCCGGGGCGTCTCTCTTCATCAGTGGCCTTGATTGATTCTCACCCGTCGAATCGTTCACTCTGTTTTGTCTATTATACGGATATACCCTTACCAGAGCTTTTCGAAAAATGACGCAGATGCAACATGTTAAGCGGCAGTGATCGCTTTCGGAGATGTTTCTGCCGCCGCTGTTTGTCATTGCGCTTTTTTTGAAAGAAGACGCTCACGCCAACCGGCACTATGTCGTCAATACGCTGTCGCTCAACACGCTCGTCTCGCGGATCATGTTCCTGCTCGCCATGACGCTGTATTGCCGAAGGTTATGACAATACCCACAGCTTGTTTGTATCTGTGTTCGATTCTGCCATTGGCATGTCGAACACCTTTTCAATGATGAAGCATTCGCTCAGAACAAAATTATTGGCGTTCTATTTCGTCTCTTTAGTGATTATGGCGGTTGGAACTCTTACATGGTGTCATCGGAACGAGTCAGACAACTTGTTCGTCAATATGCAATGAATGTTTTAACGCCTTCGCCCTGAAAGGGCGGCGGAATACAGACGGCTGTTTCAACCGCCGGTGTCGGTGTTTCGCGTTCATTTCGTGTTCATCCGTTCGCAGTGGTTGAAACCACTGCCTGTATCCCGCCGCCCTTTCAGGGCGAAGGCGTCCGACTCGTTCATCCTTATCCCAACCGCATCGTCAGCGCGATCCGCTTGCGGGCGGCATCCACTTCGACGACTTTGACCGTCACTTTCTGGCGCACTTTGACGACTTCGTTCGGGTCTTTGACGTATTTGTCGGCAAGCTGGCTGATATGCACGAGACCGTCTTGATGGACGCCGATGTCCACGAACGCGCCGAAATTCGTGACGTTCGTGACGATGCCGGGCAGCGTCATGCCGGGGCGCAAATCCTTCAATTCATGCACGGCGTCGGAGAAGGCGAACGCCTCGAACTGCGGGCGCGGATCGCGTCCCGGCTTATCGAGTTCCGCCAGAATGTCTTTCAACGTGGGCAAGCCGACATCGTCGCCGACATATTTTTTGATGTCGATCTGTTTGCGTCGCGCCGGGTCGCGCATCAAATCCTGCACCGTGCAGCCGAGATCACGCGCCATCCGTTCGACCAATTTGTAGCGTTCAGGATGCACGGCGCTGGCATCGAGCGGGTTGTCGCCGTTATGAATCCGCAAAAAGCCCGCCGCCTGTTCGAAGGTTTTTGCGCCGAAACGGGGAATTTTTTTCAGGTCTTCGCGCTTGCGAAACGGCCCTTTTTCTTCGCGATATTTGACGATGTTTTTCGCCAATTGCGGGCCGAGGCCGGAAACGTAGGTCAAAAGTTGGGCGCTGGCGGTGTTCGCCTCCACGCCGACCGCGTTGACGCAACTCATCACCACGTCGTCAAGGCTCTTTTTGAGCGCGGGTTGATCCACGTCATGCTGATACTGCCCGACGCCAATGGATTTCGGGTCAATTTTGACGAGTTCGGCGAGCGGGTCTTGCAGGCGGCGGCCAATCGAAACCGAACCGCGCACGGTCACGTCATAATCCGGGAATTCGTCCCGCGCCACTTCGCTGGCGGAATAAATGGACGCGCCGCTTTCATCCACCATCACGATTGACGCATCGAGATTCAATTCCCGCAGAAACGCCTCGGTTTCGCGGCTTGCCGTACCGTTGCCGACCGCGACCGCTTCGATTTGGAATTTTTTGCACAGTTCTTGCACCGTCGCTGCGGCCTGCTCTTTCTGGCGTTCGCCAAGCGTCGGATAAATCGTCGTATTCTGTTTCAAATTTCCCTGTGCGTCGAGCGCGACGACTTTGCAGCCGGTGCGAAAGCCCGGATCGACCGCAAGCACGCGCTTCTGACCTAACGGCGACGCAAGCAAGAGTTCGCGCAAGTTTCTGACAAAGACCTGAATCGCGTCATGATCGGCGCGTTCTTTGGCGGCTCGCAGCGCTTCGGTTTCCAGCGACGGTGCTAACAACCGCTTGTAGGCGTCATGCGCGGCCTCGCGGACTTTCTCCGCCGCTGGCCCCTGGCCTTTGATCACGAGTTTTTCCAGCGCGGCAAGCGCCTCGTCGGGATTCGGCTGGGCGTGGATCGTCAAAAAGCCTTCGCGCTCGCCGCGCAGCATCGCGAGAATGCGATGCGACGGCGCTTTATCCAGCGGCTCCTGCCATTCGAAATAGTCGCGGAATTTGGCGGCTTCTTCCTCTTTTTTCTTCACCACCGACGATTGCAGTTGAGCGCGATTTTCGTACAAATACCGCTGATGGCCGCGAATGCGGGCGTCTTCGCTGATCCACTCCGCGATGATGTCCATTGCGCCCGCAAAGGCGTCGGCCTCGCTGTCCACGCCTTTTTCGGCGTTAATGAACGGCTTCGCATCAATTGCTTTATTCTCCTGTTTAAAGAGAGCTTCCGCTAATGGCTCAAGCCCTTTTTCTCGCGCAATCGTGGCGCGTGTGCGGCGTTTCGGACGATACGGCAGATACAAATCTTCCAATTGCGCCATTGTCGGCGCTGTGTCAATCTGCTTCTGCAATTCCGGTGTCAGCAAGTCGCGTTCTTGCAGCGAACTGCAAATCGCCTCGCGGCGTTTGTCCAGTTCAGCGAGTTGTTCGAGCCGGTCGCGAATCTGCTGAATCGCGACTTCATCGAGCGTACCGGTCGCCTCTTTGCGATAACGGGCGATAAACGGGATCGTCGCCCCTTCTTCCAATAATTTCGCGACCGCGTTAACTTGCTGCGGCGTAATATTCAATTCTTTGGCAATCACTGCGGCATAATCGAGTTGTTTCATAGATCGTGAAAACCATCGTGCGGCAAAACGGCGTTTCATTCGCATAAACACGCCATTTCGGGCAGCAACATGCTTGCGTTATCTGTTCGATTCAGAAAGCTGTCAGACACGTTAAACGTATCTGACAGTTTTGTCATTGCCGCTTCGCTGTCAATAATTTTCCTTATTTTCCGCGAATCGCGCAACGAATTTTTTGCTTGACAGTCTTTCCGCCGTCTCCGTTCTATTCTTCCGAATAAAGACATCTCAACCATAGGACATAACCCTGACAGGGTTTCGAACCCTGCCAGAGTTCGTGTGTTCTTGCTTCTTATGCGCATAAGCTATTCTTCAGACATCAATCGCGAGGACTGGCAGCATGTCCTGCAACACGCCGAACTCGCCAACGTCTTTCATACGCCCGAATATTTCGACATGCAAACGCAGATCGGGCATGGCCTCGCGTACCTCTGCGCGTATGCCGACGGCGAGCCGGTCGGCGTGATCGCGGGGTATCGCAACGCCTTCGGCTATCATGCCGGACTGCTGGAAATCGGCACGAAAAGCGGCGGGTATCCGCTGATGATTGACCGCTGCGATAATCGCCCGGACGCGGATTCGCTCAAAAACGCCTTCATCGCCGAATTTGCGCGGCGCTATCTCGACGAGCAGCGTTTTATCTTTTACCCCTGTGTCCGAATGCAGACCTGCCTGTTCGAGGATTCGGCGTGGAATTGCGTCAAACAATTCGATTCGACGGCGTTCATTGATTTGCGGCAAGAGGAAAGCGCGCTGTGGAAAAATTTAGGGGACAAAGGCCGCAATATGGTGCGTTCCGCGCAGAAACAGGGCGTGACGGCGCGAATCGCCAACGAACTGCCGTATTTCGAGCAACTCTACCACTTTTATCAGCAGCTCGGCGAATTTCAAAAGCGCGGCTACATCGGCTATGATGAACTGCGCCTCAAATTCGACACGTTCACGCGGAACGGCCTCGGCGATCTGTGGGTGGCCTGCGCGGGCGACCAACCGGCGGCGTTCGCGTTTATCTGGAAATACAAACAGCATATCAACTACGTCTATCAATCGTCCGACCCGGAATTGCGCTCCTACAAGCCGAATAACCTGCTGCTCTGGGAGATCATCCGCCATTATCAACAGCAGGGCTTTGCGCTGTTCAATCTCTGGGGCATTCGGAACATGCACCTGAGCGACCACGCCGAAAGCGACGACCGCGAGATTGACGGCTACGGCAAGTTCAAACTCTCGTTCGGCCCGGACGTGCGGGATTTGGTCAGGTATGTCAGAATATGACACGCTGCGCGGCGCGGCAAAACCAGAAATCAGAAAACGCTGGTTAAGGTGTTTTTTGAACGAATTCGTAGAAAAACCCGCCACCCTGCTGAAAGGATGGCGGGAGAGTGCATTATGGCGCAGCGCGATGACGTGGACGGCGGCATGGCTGTTTACGGCGAGCCGCCTGCGGCGTCGAAGTCTGACGCGCTGGAAACGTCTCATCTAAGGCATAGAGCAGTGTATTGACATCCTGTTCGCCCAACGAGGGATGCTGCTTCGTCAGTAATCGCGCCCGAACGCGCCCGGCGTCGGCATACGTAATTCGAGAAGCTGGCAATGACATCGAAGTAAGTTGTTTTGACATCGTTCGATCTCCTTGTTACGATAAAAATGATTGATGTGTTGGTGGATACGGTGCAGGTTTTGTGTGCTGCCGATGATGGTAATATCGAATTTTGAGAGGAAAATGTCAAGATAAAAATAAAATATTTTACGAATAAAAGGCGAATATTTTTAATAAGCCCTGTCAGGGTTTAAAACCCTGACAGGGCTGGGGGTATCAGCGTTTCCTGGTTCGGTTACATCATCTGCGAGGCGTACAGCGCTTGATACGAGCCTTTTCGCGCCAATAATTCGTCATGCGTGCCGCTTTCCAAAATTTTACCGTGTTCTAAATAAAAAATCCGGTCGGCGTTGCGGATCGTGGAAAGGCGGTGCGCGATGATGAATGACGTGCGCCCTTGCAGCAGCCGCGCAATTCCATTCTGCACCTTGATTTCGGTTTCAGTGTCAATGCTGGATGTGGCTTCATCCAAAATCAAAATGCGCGGATCAGCCAGCATAGTGCGGGCAAACGAGATGAGTTGTCGCTGACCGACCGAGAGCCGGACGCCGCGCTCATTCACCTGTGTCGCGTATTTTTCCGCTAATGTCTCGATAAAATCGTGGGCATGAACGGCTTTGGCGGCAGCGATGACTTCCTCGTCTGTCGCGTCCAAACGCCCGTAACGGATGTTGTCCATAATCGTGCCGGAGAACAAAAAGCTGTCTTGCAGCATGATCCCCATCTGACTGCGGAGCGAGTGGAGCGTCACGCGCTGCACGTTATGGCCGTCAATCAACACCTGTCCCTGCTCGATGTTATAAAAGCGGCTGAGAAGGCTGATAATCGTGGTTTTGCCTGCGCCGGTCGAGCCGACTAATGCAATCGTCTGCCCCGGCTGCGCCGCGAAATTGAGCCGATGCAGCACCATCCGCCCTGATTCGTATTCGAACGACACGTCACGGAATTCGACATGCCCGGCAATGCGCGGCAAGGGCTTCGCTTCAGGATGATCGAAGACCACCGGCTGTTCGTCAATCGTTTCGAAAATCCGCTCCAAGTAGGCCGCTGCCACGACTAACGAATTGTAAAAATTTCCAAGCGACGTGATCGGCTGCCAGAAGCGCCAGACATAGCCGACAAAGGCGATCAGCGTTCCTAATGATACCGATTCGGCAAACCAGGTGACGCCGGTCACGTAAATCATCAGCACGCTCGCCACCGAAATCGTCTCGATTGACGGCCAGATCAGAAAGATAATCCGCACGGCAGGCATCCATTCCCGGCGATATTCCAAATGCAGCCGCCGGAAAATGTTGGCGTTTTCGGCTTCTCGCGCAAAGGATTGCGTCACCTTCACGCCGGAAATGCTTTCGTGCAGATAGGCGTTCATGTTCGATTGTTTGCGCGACACCGCCTGCCACGCCCGCCGCTGTTTGTTTTTCAACAGAAACACCACGCCGAGCAGCACCGGCATCCAGGCCAGCGCAATCAGCGACAGATGCACGTCAATCAACAGCATAAAGACGATGATCACCACCAGGCTGAATAAATCGGTAATCAAATTGATAATGCCATTCGCTAATAAATCGCCGAGCGAATTCACATAGTTCGTGACGCGAATCAGGATTTTGCCGTGCGGACGGGAATCGTAATACGAAAACGGCAGCTTTTGCAGCGTTTCGAACACATCCTTCCGAATCTCGTAAATCACGCTTTCGCCCATCTCCGTCATGATTTTGATGCGTTGACGCAGGCAGACGCCGCTCAAGACGAGAAAGCCGAGATACATGAACGACAGTTCCGCTAACCGCCAGACATTCTTCTGCGGAATCGCCGAATCAAGCGCAATTTTAACGAGATACGGGCCGGTCAGCGACGCAGCGGACGACAGCAGCATCATCGCCACCGCAAACAGCACCTTTTTGTGGTGCGGCAGAATATACGTCAACAGGCGGCGAATCGTCGCCGCGTTAAACTCCTCATCGAGTTCTTCATCAACATCGAATTTATTGCGTGCCATGATAAATAACGAATCCTGCATTCAGGGGTTGAAACCCCTGTCTATACGCCTTCGCCCTTTCAGGGAGGGCATTTGCCGCGAAGCGGCAATGGAATATAGACGGGGGTTTCAACCCCTGGGTGGGATGTCAAATTGCTTGCTTTTACATTGCCTGCGCGTGTTCATAAGACGCATGATGACGATGTTCCGCGTTCGAGACGCCATGAATGCCGGTCGAGCGCTGATGCTGCCAGAGCGTGTGGTAATAGCCGTTTTGCGCCAATAATTCGTGATGCGTCCCCTGCTCGATAATCTGCCCGTTCTGCAACACGAAAATCACGTCGGCATCCATCACCGAGACGACGCGATGCGCGATCACGAACATGGTTTTGCGATGCGTGTACGTTTTTAATGACTCAAAAATGTGGCGCTCGGTTTCGACATCCACGCTGGAGGTGGTGTCGTCGAGAATCATGATCGGCGGATTTTTCAGCAGCAGCCGCGCCAATGCGACGCGCTGCTTCTGACCGCCCGACAGCCCGACGCCGCGCTCGCCGATAATCGTGTCGTAGCCCTGTTCGAGGTCGTGGACAAAACTTTCCACGTCTGCAAGTTTCGCCGCCTCGATCACGGCGTCCATCGGCGCGTCAGGAATGCCGAAGGCGATATTGCCTTCAATCGTGTCGGAATGCAGAAACACGTCCTGCATGGCGATACCGACGTTTGACCGCAGGAATTGCACATCGAATTGCCGCACATCCACATCGTCAATCAGAATGCTGCCTTCCTGACAATCGTAGAAACGGCAGAGCAGCCGCACAAGGCTCGTTTTGCCAGAGCCGGTCGGTCCGATAATGCCGACTTTCATGCCGGGCGCGATGCAAAAACTGATATTGTTCAACACTGGCTCGTCGCCATACGAAAACGTCACGTTGCGAAACTCGATTTTTCCTTGAATCTGGTCGAGCTTGACCGGATGCTCAGGATTTTTGATGGTATATTCCGTTTCGTACATCGCGATGATTTTTTCGGCGGACGCCTGAAAGCGCTCAATATCGTTGACGAGCCAGCCCGCCATGCGCAGCGGGTTATTCAGCGCCCAAATCAGCGAGTTGAAGATAAAATAATCGCCGAGCGTCAGCCATTCTTTGATGACAAACAGACCGCCGACGAACAACTGAATCACCATCATCGAACTCGACAGGGTTTCCAGCACCGGGATATATTTCGCCCAGACGCTTGCGGAATCGAGCGCTTTACGTTTGTACGCCGCGTTTTCTTTCAGAAACTTTTCGGTTTCGTGATCTTCCCGCGTAAACGCCCGCACCACGCGATGCCCCGCGATATTTTCCTGCGCGGCGGAGTTCACGCGCGAGAATTGCTCGCGCAGCGCGGCAAATGTCGGCTTGACATCAATCGCCAACTTCACCGCAAAAAACGCAATCAGCGGCGTCAATGCCAACAGGCAGAGGGTATAATAGAAATTGACAAAGCCTAAAAATACGAGCGAAAAGGTGAAGACGCACGCCTGCTCAAAGGTGTTGTAATCCACCCACGAGACGAAATGCCGCACAAAATCCATATCGCCGGTCATGCGCGCCATGATGTCGCCGGTTTTCGTCTTATCGAAAAACGGAAAGTCAAACGCTTGCAGCCGCTCATACATCTTCATGCGGATATTCAAGACGACATTTTGCGACACCGATTCGAACATCATGATCATGCCATAGCGCATAGACATGCGGAAGATGGTGACGCCGAACATCACAATCATGAGCAGCCAGAGTTTTTCCAAATGACGCGCCACAATGACCTGCTCGACCAATTGCCCGGTCAGATACGGATTGATGAGCGCTGCCAGACTTGTTACCACGACAATCGCAAAACCGAGCAGCAAACGCCAGAAATACGGTTTGACGTACTGCCACAGCCATTTATAGGGGTTCATAACGATAAAAAAAGCCCTTCATGCTGCCGCCTTTCCCTGTATAGAGAAAAAGCGCGTCGTCGTCTTCCGCATTCGGCGGAAGGAAAGCATGACGGGCAAAATAAAAAGAGGAGGTTCTTCGTCGTTCATAAGGTATTCGAGATGGGACGATCTCTTATTTTTGAGGGCGTAAATCGGTCAAGAAGTTTTTGGCGGAAGGAAAATCTTTCCCTGACGCGCAAGACGCAAATGTCAACATCGCAGGCGTTTGCGTCTTGCGCGTTTTCACGTTCGCCTTTTCACGCCGCATTTTTCGGCAGCGTAACTGTGATTGTCGTGCGGCCAGGCTCGCTCTCGATGGCGAGTGCGCCGCGATGCTCTTCGATGATCCGCCGCGCCGCATACAACCCAAGCCCGGCGCCGACTTTGCGGCATTTCGTCGTAAAAAACGGCGCAAAGATTTCTTCGCGGATGTCTGGCGGAATGCCATGCCCGGAGTCGGTAATGCTGACAATGACATGCTGGTCGTGTTGCGCCGCGTGAATGACAAGCGTTCCGGTTTTGCCGCTGACCGCCTCAATCGCGTTGCAAATGAGATGCCGCCAGACTAAGATCAATCTGGACGGCTGGCACGGAATCGCCGGAATCGGATCGTACTGTCGGGTAATCTGAAGATGTTTGGTCAATTTCAAGGCAGTGAAAAGGCTTAATACCGCATCAATGCCATCAGTGACAACCGCTTCGCTCCACTCGTTCGTGAGCGTCTCCGGGTAGGCCGACTGCTTCAGCGATGCCGTGACGTTCGCGATCCGGTCGAGGGCGGTCTGAATGCCGCGCGCGCCATAGTATAGGCTGGCGAGGTTGTAAGCGGTCTGGAGTATTCGCTTGCTTGCCGGAGATCGCAGCAGCGGCAAAAACGGCTCGATGTCGTCATGAATGCCGATTTCCACAAGAGTTTCCGCCGTCTCATCCGCCTCGTCAATCTCATATCCTTCTAAGGCGCGGCACATTTCGCGGGTCAATTTCCGTTCTTCGCTGGTGCTGAGGTGATGCGCGTATTGCCAGGCGCGTTCGACCAACTGCCAGAATTGCGCTTGCTGGTCGGGCGGCAGCAGCGGAAGGGCTTCTTCGATGTCCTGGCGCAAGGCGCGGAGCGCATGGAGGCTGTTGGCCGTGCTGGCGCGGATCGAACTCAGCGGGCCGTTGATTTCATGCACGATATCCGGGATAAATGCGCCTGAAGCGGCGAGTTCCGATAATTTGATCAAATGGGCGCGCAGCAGTTCGGTCGGTTCGCATTCTTCCAACGTGATGCTGCTGGATGGGGCGGCAAGATGGGGTTCGAGATCGCTCACAACATCGTCTCCTCGGCTGAACAAGTTGTATTGATAAGCAACGTCAAAATTTTTCACAACCATACACAATTCCCGGCGATTGTGTCAAATGAAAAGTGCAGGCGAGGAACGATTTCGGCGCAGAGACGTATTGGAGAGCAAGCCCAGTCAGGGTTCGAAACCCTGACTGGGCTTGCTGCCGGTCAATTATGTCCGCTGCGTTGTCCGGCAATCGCGTCGCGGACGTGCTGGACGTAGATGTCCTGAATCGCGGCCTGTTCGCCGAGTCCTTGCAGGATGATGTTGACGGTAAATCCGGCTTGCTGCAATCGCATTTTCCAGGAATCGTCTTTGTCGCTCGCCATATCGTTCATGGCGTGATCCCCGGCGACAACCATGAACGGAACCAATGTGACTGTTTTGATCTCACGCGTTCGAAGCGTTCCAATCACATCGCTAAGCTCAGGATAGCCGTCCACCGTGCCGATAAAAACGCGATCCATGCCGAGATTGCGAAAGACATGTTCTAACGCAAGATAGGCCGCGTTGGATGGATGCGGCGTGCCATGCCCCATCAAGACGACCGCCTCGTTTGCGCCGGTTTCCGGCAACTGTTGTTTCAGCGCGTCCGCGACATTCAGGTAATCGGCGGTCGCAGCGAGCAGCGGCATGCCGATTCTGAGCGACTGAAACGCGGATTCGAATCTCTTCGCCGTCTTCACCACATCATGAAATTCCAGTCCGGCGATGATATGCAACGGCTGCACAATCACCTCGGCATAGCCTTCCTGCTGAAGTTTTTGTAACGCTTCATCCGGCGTATCAACCGCCAGATTGTCGCGCTGCTTCAAAATCGAAATAATTTTCTCCGACGTAAAGGCCCGGCGCACCTCATACTCCGGGAATGCCGCGCGGATGTTCTCTTCGCACGCCTCAATCGTCAGCTTGCGCGTCGCTTCGACGCTCGTGCCGAAACTGACAACCACAATCGCCTTTTTTGTCTCCGCCGCGTTCGCAAGCGAACTGACGTGAATCGTGCCAAATAATGCGGCTGCAACAGCGAAACCAAGCAATAACATCTCTTTCATGGTTTTTACTCCTTTTTTAGTTGTCAGACACTTTTGAAGTGTCTGACAACTTACGGCGTCACAATCAACCCGACCTGTTCGATGTGACACACGTTGACGTTGAAGACGTTGCGAATAAACGTCTCGGTGAATAACACACGCGGGGCGTCCTGCCCACGTAATTCGCCCGCTTTCAGCACCAGCGCTTCGTCGCTGAAATGGTAGGCGAAATTGAGATCGTGCATGACCGCAATCACGGTCGCGCCGTCGCGTTCGACCAATTGCCGCAGCAATTTGAGCGCGTGAAGATGATGCGCGATGTCCACGCCGGAAAACGCTTCGTCTAAAAACAAGACTTGCGGCTGCTGGGCTAACGCTCTGGCAAACATGACGCGCTGAAACTCGCCGCCGCTGATTTCCGTGACGACGGCCTGCGCAAATTGCAGCGTGTCGGTCTGCTCCATCGCCGCATAGACGATCTCCATTTCCGTCGCTGGCAAACTGCGCAGCCGCCGGACGAACGGATGCCGCGCCATTGCCACGATTTCCAAGCAGGTGAACGGAAAATTGATTGCCGTCCGCTGGTGAATCACCGCAAAACGGCGGGCAAGCTGTTCGACCGGATAGCGGCTGATCGCGCTGCCATCGAAATCAAGATGCCCGCTCGCGCCGCGCAACTCGCCGTTCAGCAGCTTCAGCAGCGTCGTTTTGCCCGAACCGTTCGGGCCGAGAATCGTATAAAATTTCCCGGCGCTCAACGCGAAATTCAGGTTGTTCAACACGACATGCCTGCCATAATTAAAACAGAGATTGTTGACCGAAAACATTCGTTCCGAATCTTTCCCTTCGACAAGCTCAGGGAACGCCGCCGCCCGTTCCCTGAGCTTGTCGAAGGGAACAGCCTTCCCAAGAGGGGAATCAGTGATTTCTGTCGTTTCGTAAAAAAATCAGCAGGAAAAACGGCCCGCCGAGCAGCGTGGTAATCACGCCAACCGGGATTTCTGTCGCAAACAACAGCCGCGAAAGATTATCGGCGAGCAGCAGCAGCAACCCGCCGCTGACCGCAGCCAGCGGCAGCAGCGCCCGGTTATCCGACGTGAGCGCGAAACGCAGCAGATGCGGCACAATCAGTCCGACAAAGCCGATGACGCCGCTGACCGAGACGCAGACCGCCGCAATCAGCGACGCCGTTATCACGCAGATGCGCCGTACCGTCTGCACGCGCACGCCGAGCGAACGGGCATCCTGCTCGCCGAGGCTGAGCAGATTCAAATCTCCGGCAAAATAGAAACAGACGAGCGTCCCGGCCAGCATGACCGGCAGCGCGAGCCAGACCTGCTGCCAGGTTCGCGCCGCCAGCGACCCCATCAGCCACGCCACAATCGCCGACACCTGCTCGCCGGATGCCGTTTTCAGCAGACTGATTCCCGCCGACAGCATCGAACTGACGATGATTCCGGCCAAAATCAGATGCGTCGTGTCCAATATGCCGCGCCGCGTCGCCATGTTCAAGACGATCAGCAGCGTCGCCAATGCCCCGATAAACGCGCAGACCGGCACTGGCAGCAGATGGCGCGCGGCGAACAGATTCAGGTAAATCGCCGCGACCGCGCCGAACGCCGCGCCGGTCGAAACGCCGATAGTGTATGGATCCGCCAGCGGATTGAGCAGCAACGCCTGAAACACCGTCCCGGAGACCGCCAATCCGCCGCCGACAATCACGGCCAACAGAATGCGCGGCAGGCGAATCTCCCAGACAATCGCGATCTGCGCGGGCGGAATCTGCCGAAGCAGCGCTTCGCGCGACAAACTTTTCCCGATCAAAATATCAAGAATTGCGCGGAGATCAATCGGCGCTTGCCCGACATTGACGGAGACAATCACCGCAATGATGACGGCGCAGCAGAGCAAGCCGCCGACGCAACACAGGCGGCGGCGTTTTCGGCTGATGGACGACGCGAGCGCGTCGCGGGAATGGCGGATTGGCGTATCGGACATAACACAATGAATCCGGATAGGGAAATAACCCCGTCAGGGTTTAGAACCCTGACGGGGTTTCTGATTACAGAGTCGTAAACGCAAACGGGGAATCCTGATCGTTTTATGGATCGAGGATTCCCCGCATTTTCTTCGCATACCCTGTCACGCCTCTTCGCCGACCTCGCGCGTTCAGACGTTTTCCATTCAGGCAGGTCTTCTGACTCCCGGATCATGCTACTTGCCGCCCCTTCCCATGCGCGATAACGGCATAGTGGGCTGCGCGGCGTTCGTCCCACCCGATTTCGTCGGGTTCTGCCTGCGACGGCAGACGGTTACAGCGGCGGGTCCGTTCCTGATTTTCACAGGATTCCCTTTTCACTCTCTCGCGAGAGACCTCAATGGCGCAATCATTGTAAAAGAACAGTTCGACTATTCGGATTCGGCCTGATTCTGTCAAGAAAAATTCCCGCCGCCGCCAATGGCAAAAAGATTTTGCGGGGCATTCAGCCCGCACTGGAATTGATTTTTGCCAATCTGCTCGTTCGAAAGCGAAGTCGGAAAACGAAGAGGACGCCAGCGCCGCCCGCCGTACCGGAACCAGCGACCTTCGGGTTGTTCGGACTCGGTATCGCCGGGCTCGTCTATCTGCTGCGGCGTTCGCGTCGTCAGCGGTAAGGCGCGTTTCTGCGATGGCATGATTGAAGCCACCCCTGTCAGGGTTCGAACCCTGACAGGGGTTTTTTATTGCGGCTGCCAGAGATACCGGCGCAAATCGAGCCGGCCTTCCGGATCGAATGCGATCCCTTCCGCTTCCAATAACATCTGTTGCAACATCGGTTCGTGCATCAGGTCGCCTGCGCCACGCGGGCTGATTTTGCCTTGCGCGTTAATCACGCGCTGCCAGGGAATCGTCGCGCCGGATGGCAGATTGTGCAGCGCGTATCCTACCGCCCGCGCCGCAGTCGGCCTGCCGAGCAGCGCGGCGATCTGCCCGTAGGTCATCACGCGGCCAGCAGGAATCTGCGCCACGAATGCGTACACCTGTTGATAAAAATTCGTCATTCCCATAAAAACCCAATCGCCTTGAAAGGGCGGAAAAGGCAAGAGAAATTCGAGGATTTCTTCTTAGAAAATATACGTTTTTCAAAAACATTTGTCTGAATAAACACAGAGCGCGGCGCACGAATAATGCTGCCACGCGCGTCGAAATTGTCAGAGACCGTATTGACTTCGAAGCCTCAACGGAATAATAAGTACCTGGGCAGAATTGTTTCACTCTTCGACTCCGCTCAGAGTGACCGTCATGGTGAGCGAAGTCGAACCATAAATCATTGCGTTTTGCTATAGCATCATTTCAGCTTGAAACACGCCACAACACGAGGACGGCATGATCTCGATTCCTGGGTACACGATTCTTGAAAGTCTGTATGAAGGCGCAATCAGCGTGGTGTATCGCGCTACCCGCAACAGCGACCATCTGCCGGTCGCACTGAAGACCTTGAAACGGGACGCGGTGTCGCCGCCGCAGCTTGGGCGGCTGAAGCGCGAGTACGAGATGTCCAGCAAATTGCGCATTCCCAACGTCATTGCGGTCTATGCGCTGGAAGCCTACGACAATAATCTCGCGCTTGTGCTGGAGGATATTCAGGCGCTTTCACTTGCGCGTATCCTGCAATCCCGCAAGCTCGGCCTGTCGGAATTTTTAAGGCTCGCCGCCAAAATCACCGCTATTTTAGGAGAGATTCACCGTCAGCAGGTCATGCACTTAGACCTGAATCCATCGAATATTCTCTGGAATCCCGACACGGATCAGGTGAAATGTATTGATTTCGGCATCGCAGCGACATTTTCGCAGCGTTCGCAGGAAGCCCGCAATCCGAACGTGCTGGAAGGGACGCTGGCGTATATGTCGCCGGAGCAGACCGGGCGCATCAACCGAACCATAGACTATCGCAGCGATTTTTATTCCCTCGGCGTCACGTTTTACGAAATGCTGCTCGGCTTTCTCCCGTTTCAGGCGTCGGACACGATGGAACTCGTGCATTGTCATTTGGCGAAAACGCCGAAATCGCCGCACGACGTCAACCAGAACATTCCGCAGCCGGTGTCCGACATCGTGATGAAACTCATGGCGAAAGCCGCCGAAGACCGTTACCAAAGCGCCTCCGGCCTGCTGGCGGACTTGCAGAAATGCCAGGAACAATTGCAGTTTACCGGCCAGATTCAATACGTCGCCATCGGCCATGAGGACGTGACCGACACGTTTCATATTCCGCAAAAATTGTATGGCCGCAGCCGCGAAATCGAACTCCTGCTGCAAGAATTCGAGGCAGCGCGGCAGGGGCAGAGCGTCTGCGCGATGGTGTCCGGGTATGCCGGCAGCGGCAAATCCGCGCTGGCGCATGAGCTTCAGAAACCGATCGCGCAGCAGCGCGGCTATTTCGTCTCCGGGCGCTTCGAGCGCTTCAAAAGCAATGTGCCGTATTCCGGACTGATTCAGGCGTTTCAGGAATTGATCCAGCAATTATTGACCGAAAGCGAATCCGCGTTAGCCCTGTGGCGCGAAAAATTGCTGGCAGCGGTCGCAACCAGCGGCCATTTGATGATTGACCTGATTCCCGAAATCGAAATGCTCATCGGCGCACAGCCGAAAGCGCCGCTGCTCAATCCGGCGGAATCGCGCAACCGCCTGCAAACCGCCTTGCAAAACGTCGTCAACGTCTTCAGCACGTCCGGGCGTCCGTTAGTGATATTTTTAGATAATCTCCAATGGGCGGATCACGCCAGTCTGACGATGTTGCAGCAATTATTTTTCGCGTCGGAACGCCAGATGCTGCTGCTGATCGGCGCGTATCGCGATAGCGGCCTCAATGAACGCCATCCCGTGCGCAAATTCATCGAAGCGCTCGCCACTCGCAACGCGCGGCTGCTGCACATCGAGCTTGCGCCGCTGTCGCTCGCCGAACTCACGCATCTGCTGGCGGATACGCTGCGGGATCACAAAGAAGACCTCTTTCCGCTGGCAAAAATCGTGCTGGAAAAAACCGGCGGCAATCCGTTTGCGGTCAAAGAGTTTTTGCGTTCGATTTACGCCGAAGACCTGCTGACGTTCGATGTGATGAAAGGGCGCTGGGAATGGAATCCCGAACAAATTCAGGGCATGGCGATGACGGAAAACGTCGTGGAGTTCATGATTTCCAAACTGCTGAAACTCCCCGCCGCCACGCAGCGCGCCGTGCTCTGCGCCGCCTGCGTCGGCAGCCAGTTCGATTTGCATACGCTGTCGGCGACGCTTGAGCAGCCGGAAGCCCAAACTGTCGGCGAATTGAACGTGGCGATTCATGACGGCTTTGTGACACCGGCAGACGAATCGTACCAGTACATGAAATTTTTCAACGCCGCCGAACTGCGAGAATTTGCGCCGAATGTCAGTTACAATTTCGCGCATAATCGTTTTCAGGAGGCGATGCTGGAACTTGCGACGCCGCAGGATCGCGGGCGCTTTCATCTGAAAATCGGTCGCCATCTGCTGCATTGCGACCGCTGTCGCACGTCGGAAGACGAAGCGTTTGCGCAGATTGTGAACCACGTCAATCGCGGCCTCGATTTTATCGAAACCGACGAAGAAAAAATCGAAGTGGTGCAACTGAATCTGCTCGCCGTCAAACACGCCAAAACGACGGCGGACTACGACACCGCGCTGCGCTATGTCGCGCAATGCGCCGCGTTGTTAGGGGAGCAGCGCTGGCAGACGCAGCACTATTTAGCCTTCGAATTGGCGCAGGAAGAGGCAGAACTCGAATGCCTGTCGGGGCGCTTCGACCAATCCGAAACGCTTTGCCGCCTGATACTTCGACAAACCCAGACGCCGCTGGAAACTGCCGCCATTTACCGGCTGCTGATGACGCAATATACGTTGCAGAGCGAGTATCAGCACGCGCTCGAAGCCGGAAACGCCGCGTTGCGGCTCTTGGGCCTGCCGCTGCCCGATGGCGGTTTAGCGGCGGCGGTCGAACATGAATTCACGGAAATCAGGCGGACGCTCGGCGCACGAAAGCCCGCAGATTTGCTTGAGATGCGCCTCATGACGGATTCGACTAAACTGGCAGCGATGCAGATGCTCGAACGCCTGCTGCTTCCCGCGTTGCACGCGCATCCGCTGACGCGCCGTTTTCTGATTCTGCTGATGACGCGGCTCTCGCTGCAATACGGCCATTGTCAGGAATCCGCCACCGCATATGCGCTGTATGGCGTCCTGTCGGCAACCGTCGCGCAGGAATACGCCGTCGGCTGCGAGTGGGGCAGGTTCGCGCTGGCCTTGAGCGAGCAATTGCAGTCGCCGCCGCAAAAGGCCGCCGTTGCGAGCATTGTCGCCGCGCAACTCCTGCCCTGGACGCGCCATGTCAAAGAGACGCATCCGTTCGAGCATGACGCCCATCAAACCGCCGTCAACGCCGGAGAATTGCACACGGCTGGCATGGCGCTATCGTACCGGCTGCTCAATTTGTGGTACGAAGGCACGAATATCGAGCAAATGCTGGCGCACCTCGACGAATGCGCGGAGTTCGCCCGGAACACGCGCAACCGGTATGTCGAAACTCTTATGGACGGCTGCCGCCTCGTGTTCGACAATCTGCGCGGTTTAACGCCTGACAGATTGACGTTCCGAACCGACGCGTTGTCGGAAGAGGTCTATCTGCAACGGTGCGACGAACAGCGTCATAGTGTCGCCCGTTGCTGCTATCACATCATGAAAGCGCGCGCGCTGCTGTCCTACGGCCTGCATCGGGAAGCGTTCGACGCGCTGAACGCGATTTCCGACGCGCAAGAGAGCGTGTCCGGCCTGCTGCTGCAAGCGGAATACGCCGTCTATGCGGCCTTGTGTCTGTTAGCGCGGGCGGCGGAGCGCGGCAATGCGGCGGCGTCCATCGAAGTCGAATTTCATGCGTTTCAGGAGCAGGTCGAACGTTGGACAAGCAGTTGCCCGGAGAATTTTCAGCATTTCGCCTTGCTGCTTCAGGCCGAATACGCGCGCCTGACGAATCAGCCGTTTCTCGCCATGCAGCGGTATCGCGACGCGATTGAGGCCGCGCGGCAGCATGGATTCATCCACCATAACGCGCTGATTCACGAATGCGCCGCGAAATTTTTTCTCAGCGCCGGATTCCGTGAATTTGCCGAATTGCACGCGCGCGAAGCGTATTATAATGCGGTCTGGTGGGGCGCGACGCGCAACGT
Organism: uncultured Candidatus Moduliflexus sp.; assembly: GCA_964602655.1. Taxonomy (GTDB): domain Bacteria; phylum Moduliflexota; class Moduliflexia; order Moduliflexales; family Moduliflexaceae; genus Moduliflexus. Next base: position 18,180 of record CAZRSF010000009.1, on the reverse strand, counting down.
TGCCGAACTTGTCCGGCGCTACCCTGAATTTCTGGCCGATGTCGTCAAAAGCGGCATGTTGCGCAATGTCGCGCCGACTTCGACCAGCATTCGCCTGGATCGCAACGCCGACGGGTTGAGCGTCCTGGATTTGAGCGCGGTCATGAAGGCGTCGCAGGCGCTTTCCGGCGAAATCGTGTTAAGTCATTTATTGAAGCAGATGATGCGGATCGTCATCGAAAACGCGGGCGCGCAAAAGGGCTGGCTGATTCTGAAACGCGGCGACCAATGGTTCATTGAAGCCGAAGGCGCGATTGAAAACGACGAGGCCATCGTATTGCAATCCGTGCCGGTTGACGTCGCCGGAAACATGCAGCATTGCCCCGTGCCCTGCACCCTGATTCATTACGTCATCCGCTCCGGCGAATCGTTGGTGCTTGAAAATGCCATGTTCGAAGGCAAATTCACCTATGATCCGCATATCGTGAGGTATCAGGTCAAATCCGTATTATGCGCGCCGCTGCTCAAACACGGCGAATTGAACGGCGTGCTCTATCTGGAAAATAACCTGACCAGCGGCGCGTTTACGGCAGATCGGCTGAAGGTGATCAACATGCTGTCAGCGCAGATGGTCGTGTCGCTGGAAAATGCCACGCTCTACAAACAACTGAATGACGCGCTGGAAAACCAGGTCACGCTTGCCAACGAACAGGTGGAATTGACCAACGCCTACAGCCGTTTCGTGCCGCGCGAATTTTTGAGCCTGCTTGGAAAAAAGAGCATGGTGGACGTGCAGCTTGGCGAGCAGGTGGAAAAAGAAATTACCGTCATGTTTTCCGATATTCGCGGCTTTACCGAACTGTCCGAGCAGATGACGCCGCAGGAAAATTTCAATTTCATCAACTCGTACCTGCATCACATGAGTCCGGTGATCCGGGAGTATCACGGGTTTATTGATAAGTATATCGGCGATGCGATTATGGCGCTCTTTCCCACCAATGCCGACGATGCCGTGACCGCCTGCATCGCGATGTTAGAAAAGCTCACGCTCTACAATCAGGGACGCAAACGCGCCGGATACCGCCCGATTCAGATCGGCATCGGCTTGAATACCGGCATCTTGATGCTCGGAACGGTCGGCGATCAGCAGCGCATGGACGGCACGGTGATTTCGGACGCCGTGAATCTCGCGTCGCGCATCGAAAGCATGACAAAAACCTACGGCGTGTCCCTGCTCATCAGCGAAACGACCTATTTTCAATTGCAGAATCCGTCGAATTACGCGATTCGGATTATCGATCAGGTGCAGGCCAAAGGGAAATCCGAGCCGGTGACGGTCTTCGAAGTGTTCAACGCCGATCCGCCGCATATTATTGACGCCAAACTCAAAACGATGGTGTTATTCCGGCAAGGGTTCAAGCTCTATCATCGCACGAAATTCGCCGAAGCGCAGGCCATGTTCACCGAAGTGTTAGAGGCAGATACGGAGAGCAAACAGAAGCATATCGCCGAGGCCAAAGAGTTGTTCGAAGAAATTTTGCACGTCAATCCCCATGATAAAGTGGCGCGGATTTATCTCGAACGCTGCGAACAGATTCTCAAATACGGCGTGTTAGACGAGTGGGCGGGCGTCTGGGCGTGGGTGAATTCCCTGAAAAATCGGGGGTAAAATCCTCAGCCCTGCCAGGGTTCGAACCCTGGCAGGGCTTTTTAATGCGTATGCGGCGCAGCGCCGTGTTCATGCTCGTGCTCGGCCAGGACGCGGTGCGGCATGCCATGCGCGATCAAATCCACCGGGCAGTGATACGTCGCGGCCATCATCTCCGACGTGATGATTTTTTCGTTGTGATAGACCAGTGTCCGATTCAAACAAGCAATCGTTTTGGTATAACTCGATACGACGCCAATGTCGTGCGACACCATCACAATCGTGATGTCCTGATTCAATTCCACCAGCAGATCGTAAATATCCCGTTTGATTTCGCTGTCCACGCTGGCGGTCGGTTCGTCCAAAAGCAAGAGCTGCGGACGGCTGGTCAGGGCGCGGGCAATCAGGACGCGCTGCTGCTGTCCGCCGGAAAGTTTACCGATCTGGCGATGGCGCAAGTCGTATAATTTGACCCGATTCAGCGCATCTGCCGCAAATTCGCGGTCTTCGGCGGAATACTTGCGGAACAGTGTTTTTTTGCCAAGCCGCCCCATCAAGGTGACGTCCCAGACATTGATCGGAAAGGTTTTGTCCATCGTGACTTGCTGCGGCACGTAGCCGATGTGCTGACGGCTCTGCGCCGGCGGTGTGCCCAGCACGTCCACCGTGCCGCGCGTCGGATGAAGCAGGCCAAGCAACACTTTCAGCAGCGTCGTTTTGCCGCCGCCGTTCGGGCCGATAATGCTGACGAAATCGAGCGGCTTAATGGCAAACGTCACGTCTTCCAACGCGATTGTGCTGCCGTATTCGACGTACACCCCGGTTAATGTGGCAATATCTGATGACATGGTTTCCCTTTGGTTATTCAGTCAATGTTCATTATCGCGATTCCAGCGCCATCGCCAGTACAGACGATGGCATCTTTTTCTACGCGGTTGACTTTGTCAAGGACGTGTTCGACAAATCGCAGCGGCCTCAGCGAATCGTCGTAACTATCGGTCGCATAAGAACGCCGATAGTTATCGTCTCAGGCAATCCCAGTAAGCCGTGAACGCCTGTTCGCGATACACGGCGTCATCGAACTTGCCGGGCGTTCTCAAAAAGTGCATCGCGAATACCTGCGCAAAGCCAGTGGCGATGTCAAACAGCATCTCTGTCGGCAATTCCTTCAGCACATCCTGCCGCTGCCCCTCTTCAAGCAAATCATAGAGGAACGCCACTTGCTCAATCGCTTCATCACGGGTGATATTCGAAATATATGGCGATGAACCGAACTGCATAAAAAACTGTAATTTCTTCGGCTGACGCAGGCTCCACGCGATATAATTCCACCACATTTTCCGCACCTTGCCGCGAATCGTTTGTTCACCTTCGACCCCGAAAGCGAGTTCGACCATCATATCGCGCTTAATATACAGATAGACCTGATTGATCAAGTCCTCTTTCGTTTTGAAATAATGAAACAGCGTTCCGGTCGCCACGCCCGCCGCTTCGGCAATTTTGGCGGTCGGCGCGCCGTGAAAACCATATTCCGTGAATAAATCCAGCGCAGCATCCAACAGGGCTTGCTGCTTATCAAACTGTCGGCTTTTCATTGATATTCCTCATGCTGTGTTATTCTTGCATTGACTAATCAGTTGATGGAATATGAATGCGTTCGAATTTGTCAAGATAATGAACATTAAAAATTTGATTCAGCAATGTTCTCCCACCTGCGCCAGGAAGTTGTTATCGGATTATTTTCTTCATCTTCATAATTTTGGTATAAAATGACTGATTAGTCAATAATTCGAATGCGCCGATATTCCATTGCGCGGCACAAGCGCGTAGATGCGCGGCATGTCAAGATGGGCTTTCACGATCTCCGCTAATCGTTCGATTTCGGCGTCGCGCTGCTGATTCAAATCTATGCCGATTTGCTCGGCGAGGGATTTGGCGCGGCGGATACGATTCAGGAAAACGCTGCGAAACGCGCCGGAATCGAAAATGCCGTGCAGATACGTGCCGAAGACGCGGTCGCCGCGCATGTCGCCGTCATGATAATTCACCGCCGTCCCTTCTCGATTGGTAATGTTGACAAACGGCTGCGTGTTGCCGCCCGTTTTTCCGGCGTGAATTTCGTAACCTGACACCGGAACGCCGAACGCCGCGCCGCTGACGTTCGCGGTAATTTTTTCCCCTTGAAACATCGTTGTCGTCGGAAACAAGCCGAGTCCGGCTTCGGTTTCGCCTGCGCCGACTTCCCAACCGTCGGTGTCCACAATCGTCTCGCCGAGCATCTGATACCCGCCGCATACGCCGAACACGATGCCTGGAAAATGGCGCAATGCGTCGGCAAATCCGGCCTGTTTGACCCAGCGTAAATCTTCAATCGTATTTTTGCTGCCGGGGAAAATCAGCACGTCCGCCGCGCCGATCTCGGCGGCAGAGGTAATATAGCGAATGGACACGTCCGGTTCGGCGCGGAAGGCGTCGAAATCGGTAAAATTCGAGAGGCGCGGCAGCTTGACGACGCAGATGTCGATCTGCCCGGCAGTGCGGCGGTTGAAGCTCGTCGCGCTGTCTTCTTCCTCAAGGCGCAGATCGGAAATGTACGGAATCACGCCGATCACCGGCACGCCGGTCAACGCTTCGATCTGGTCGAGTCCGGGTTGCAGCAGCGCGACATCGCCGCGAAATTTATTGATGATGACGCCCTTGATGCGGCTGCGCTGATGTTCAGGCAACAGCATGATCGTGCCGTAAATCGCGGCGAAGACGCCGCCTAAATCAATATCCGCCACCAACAATACCGGCGCATCCGCCATTTCCGCCATGCCCATATTCACGATGTCGTTTTCCATCAGATTGATTTCCGCCGGACTCCCCGCCCCTTCGATCACGACCACGTCGCAGGCGGCGGCTAATTCCCGATAGACCTCAAGAATCATCGGTTTCAACGACGGTTTGAACGTGAAATATTCGACAGCGTCCATGTTGCGGAACGGCCTGCCTTTGAGAATCACCTGACTTTTGCGATTGGTTGTCGGTTTGAGCAGAATCGGATTCATCGAGACCGACGGCTCGATGCGCGCGGCCTGCGCTTGAAGCACCTGCGCCCGCCCCATTTCCAGCCCTTCCGACGTGACGTAGGAATTGAGCGACATGTTCTGCGATTTGAACGGGCAGACCGTGCGCCCGTCGTTCGCGAATATCCGGCAGAGCGCCGCTGTCATCAGGCTTTTCCCGGCAGACGAAGTCGTGCCTTGAATCATAATTGCTGACATAAAAATAACCACAGATTGCACAGATGACACAGATTTTTAAAAGCCCTGTCAGGGTTTAAAACCCTGACAGGGCTAAAACCGAGCTTATCTAAATCTGTGACATCTGTGTAATCTGTGGTTTCAACCTGTGGTTTTCTATTTGATTTTCATCGGAATGCCGCAGACGACAAGATAGACCTCATCGCAGAAGGCCGCGACGCGCTGGTTGACTTTGCCGAGAATATCGCGATAGACGCGGGCGACATGGTGTTCCGGCACAATCGAAAGCCCGACTTCGTTCGTCACGATGACGAGCGTGCCGTCAAGCGCGGCGATTCGATCTCTCAGCGCCTGAAGTTCTGCGACAGCGCGATCCTCCACCTGTTTTTGCAACGTAAGCGGGATGCGTTCAAGGCCGAGTGTCAGGTCTTCCATAATATTCGATGTCAAATTACCGACGCAGTCGAGGAGATAATATGGCGTCTCCGGCGTCGCTGCCAGAAAAAGATCATACGTGGCTTCGAACGTTTTCCAGGTTTCCGGCCTGCGTTCGCGATGAATCTGGACGCGGTCGCGCATTCCATCATCAGGAATTCTGGCAGTTGCGACATAGACAACGCGAGCAAATGAGGGCAGCAGCGATTCGGCATATTCGCTTTTGCCGCTCCGCGCTCCGCCTGTAATCAGTATGGTTCGAGTCATATCTCAACAAGCTGTCAGACACTTGCGACGTGTCTGACAGCTAAGTGGTTCTGTCTAATCCCACGATGTGAACGTTTCTTTGAATTCTTCCGTTATCTCGTCTATGCGCTCTTTATTTTTGCGATAGAGGATGTAGCCGGTCAGAATCAGGCCGCCGAGCAGTGTGAAGCCGACGCCGAGAATGACTTTGAGCGTATCGGTATCTTGCTTGCTTAACACAATGTAGATCACCGCAATGATGTCCACGATAAACGCGAACAACCCGAACGCGGCAAACACCTGAATCTTCAGCAGCGCCGCCGCAACCATCGCGAGGATGCTGAGGCCGATCAGAATAAAATGCTGCGACGGCGAATTGTAATGTTTGACAATCGCCTCGGACATCGCTAAGCCGAGCATGACGGTCAAGGCGGCGCCGCGCGCGAAATTAGCAGTAGCGCGGGATGTCATGTCGCGGAAGACCTGTGCCAAAATCAGAATCGAGAGGCAGACCGGCGTCACATACGCCTGCGGCGAGTGGATATTGCGTTCTAACAACAGCAGAATCAGATAGGCGTTGACGCCGAGCAGCGCGTAGGCCATGATAAAGCGGTCTTTTTCGCTGTACGCCTGCCAGAGAAACAGAACTGAAAAAACCAACAACGCGCGGGAGAGCGTCTCGTAACCGACGTTGTTCGCAACGCCGTAGGCGATGGTCGCGAGCGGCGCGAGGAAGAGCGTATAACGGATCGGTACGCGGATCGCCGCATGCTGCCCTCTCAGCAAAAGCCGCACAGCGTAAATGATCGTCGTGAGCATCACGCCTGCCCATACATCCCATTCCGCCGTCCAATACAGATGCAGCCTCGCCGGAAGCGCCTGCCGCAGCGTCAATAACGCGCCGAACGCCATCATTTCCGACAGCGCCATGCTTTGCCATTTTTCCCGCGTCCGCGCCTGATCGTACCAATAGACCGCTAACAAGAGTTGGGAGAGGAGCATCGCGATATATTGCCGCGCAAAGATCGCCGGGTCAAAGGCATACGTTATCGCATGAACGCACACAACCGCCGCCGTCGCCGGGATCATGATGGCAAAGGCCGAATGCGGGCGGGAAAGATAGGCGTGGAAATGATGCGCCACGCGCCATTCTGCGACATCTTCCACCGACAGCCATTCCAGATTCGCGGCGCGATACGCCGTCATCAGGCCGCAGATAATCATCGTCGCCAACAGCGTGTTCGGCAGATGCGCGAGCGATGGCGGCCCTTGCTGCAAAAAGAAGAACAGCGCGGGCGCGTAGGCCATGCCGGTCATCAGTGCGTCGAAGCCGGGCTGCTCTTTCTCGGATTCCGCCACCGGCACGAAAAAGGTGATGATCCAGAGCAGCAGCAGCGGCGCGATGCCGAGCCGCGAATAAAGGCCGTAATAGGTGATTTGCTCGTAAAAGACGAACGCCGCTAATACGGCCAGCCAGCCGTAGAGATGCCAGGCCGCGTTCTCATGGCGGCGTTTCAGCACAAGCCCATAGAGCGGAATCAACAGCGCGTACAAGGCGAGCAGACTCCACATAATCCACGCTTCCGTCCAGTAGGTCGGCTGAATGCGGCAGGAATAGAACGCGGCGATGATTTCCGCCAACGCCACCCAGTAATACGCCAGCCTGTCGGCGCGATACCCCGCAATGATCCAGATTCCCGCCAGCAGCAGCAGCGACACGCCGAGCATCCGCTGCCCGGCCAAATTGCTGATGCTGATTGCAAAGAGCGCGTGCGTGTGAATCAGCAGATACGGCAGCAGCGTCAGATGCGCCGATTTCCAGAGATCGTCGTCAATCGCGCCAAGCCAGCGCCAGAAGCGCGTCAACACGCCGCGTTCGCCGGTCGTCAATAAGACGGCATACGCGACGCCGACGGCGACGGTCGTGAAGAATGCGAATGTCTGCCCGATTGACGACGGTTTCGCGCCGACGATTTGGACAATCAGGCGAACGAGTCCCGCCCACGCCGCGAATAAGTTGAGCAACACGCCGACATGTACGACGAACGCGGGCGCTCCGAGGCTATGCAGCCGAATCAGCATGAGCGCGAGCAGCAGCGCAATCGGCGCAAAGATGAAAATATGCGTGAGCGACGGCGCATATTGCGGCAGGAACACGAGTTTCAGCAGTGGCGGCGCGAAATAAAACGCGAGCGCAGAAAAGCAGAGATACATCGCCGCGTTACGGGCAGATTCGTAAATGCGTTCGGTCTTGCGGTTGATTTCGCTTTTGACGAGAAACCAGAACGGCGGCAAAAGCAGCGCATAAAACACAAGCGTTGGCGACAGCGCGAGTCGCAAGACGAATTTTGCGGTTGCGAATTCGGCGCACAACATCCCGACCGTCAGGCCGAGCACGAAAAAGGCGTAGGTGACGCGCTTGTAGGCGTCGCCGATGAAATAGCGGAAATAATACGCAGCAATCAGGCTGATGACGCCGGATGTGACGAAGCGCTGCCAGCCGATAGCGTTCGAATTGAGCGTTGTGAAATAGGCGTACAAAATCAGCAGCAACATGCCTCCGGCGGCGTTATGCTTCATGGCGGCAAAACCGATTTCGTCCGACGGCGTCAGGCGATCAATGAGCAACCCGGTCAGCAGGCCGAACGCCATGCCGATGGCGATCAAATGCGGCGTTTCGAGCGCCAGCAGCCAGGCGTTTTGCGGGAAATGCTCCGGCAGCGCGAGCATCAAGCCGCTCCACGCAATCGTGTATGGCAGCAGGAACAACGCCTGCCGCGACGTTCCGATTGCATCAGCAATCAGCGCGCCCGCTATCGCGCAAACGAACAGGCCGAGAATCGTCGGCCAGGCGTGGCGATACGCGGGATTGGCGAACGCCTGCGAAATCGTCAGATACGCCACGACTTGCGACGCAAATGAAAAGATGAGCGGCGCGTTCGAACCTGCTTCGCGTTTGCCGAAAAGCGACCGCGCCGGTTCGCTGAGCTGCGGCACGGCCTTGACAAGCTGACTGACAACCGCAATCGCGACCGCAAGACAGGCGAGCGGGAAGGGATGGAACGCCTTTTCTATCAGGTCATTGCCCGCAATCAGGCGCATAATCAGCGAATAGAACAGGAAGATGCTCCAGAGCCAGAGCGGGCTGAAACTCAGAAAACGCCCAATAATCCCTATTGTCAAAGCCCATAGAATAATCAGGATTTTCAAATCTATAGACAACGGCATCGGCAAATAAAAGGACTTTACAATCATCGGCAACATGATTAAGTGCAATCCGAGCGATAGCCAGAGAATCGGCGATAACAAACGGTATTTTTTGTCAGTTAGTGTGCGTTCCGTCAGAAAAAACGAAGAGACAAGGACAAAAGCCATAACCGCTAACGCTAAAAATAAGGCACCATTTAATCCCCATGGTAGAGGCATTCCTCGTGTGAAGAAAAGTGCGGTGCCTGTACAGAGCAACAGATACGCCAACGCAACAAAAACTTTTTGCTCTTCATGCCAAGCTCGGAAGAACGTCCGTCCAACAAGATATGCAAATAATGGCAACCAATATACGAAGAATATTGGTTGAAAAAACTCCGTATAAAAAAGGTTGTAAAACGCATAAAATCCGACCGCCGCAAGCATGAATATTATTGGTTCGAGAACGCCCTGCCAGGGGGGACGAATCAATTCCGCGTCGTCGTCATCCGGCAGCCAGCTCGCCGCTGCCGCCAGCGCAACGCAATAGAGCAGCGCGGCCAGGATGAACAGCGGCAGAAACTTCGGCTGGAAGATGGCGCCGGTCTGCAAATAACAGCTATGAATGACGCCGAACCAGATTGCGACATAACCGATGAACGACATCCAGGATTGCTTGAACCAGAGGCTCAGGACGTGGTACGCCGTACCGCAGAGGAACACCGCGATGCAGGTTTTGATGCCGAACGGCATTTCCGGGCGGAACACGTTCAGCGGATAGGTCATGAAGACCGTGCGCGTGAACAGGAAAAACGCCCCAACCATCAGCGGATTGGCGTAGAGCGCATACCGATCTTCCGCCTGCGCCGGGAACGGCTTTTTCCGCAAAATCAGGTCAAGCGACGCTGGTTCGGCGCGTAAAAAGCCGAAAAATTGCAACGCCCAGACGGTGATCAGAAAGCCGATGCCAGCGACAGTCGAGCCGAGGCCGGAATACATCGGGATGTTGAAGCGGTCTTTGATCTCCGGGAAGATCACCACCAAAATGAACAGGCCGAGATACACCGGCACGTACGAGCGCGTGAAATAGGCGTTCAGGAACATCAGCAGCGCGATGAAAATCGGGCCGCCGAGAATCTGGAATTGCAGCAGCGGGCTGGACGAAAAATCCATCGAATCTTTCAGCACGAGGCGCAAGCAGAGCAGCGCGAACGCTAACAGGCCGATATTCCCCAGCACGGTGCTGCGGCTGTCGCGAATCGCCGGATTCGATGTGACGCTGCTGAGAATCACCCAGAAAAGCGCGGCGACGCTGAGCGCGAAGGCCATCGTATTGCCGTCGAGCGTGCGCCCGTTGACGTTGATCGCGCCGAGATACGGCAGCGCGGCGACGACGTAGAACGCGCCGAGATGCACATGCAGCAGTTTGTCGAGTTTTGCGCCGGTAAAAATGGCGAACGCGCCGAACAGCAGGAACGCCGCGCCATAGGGCAGCGCGGCGAATTGTCCCGACCATTGCCAGATCACCGACACGACGAAACTGAACGCCAAATAGACCGGCACAAGCCGCAACGCTAAGAGCGATACCGCTTCGTGGCGGACATTGGCTGAAATCAGGTATAACGCGATCACGATGATTAAGGCGAAATGTGGGAAATAGGGCGCGGGAAAGCCCTTAATCAAAGCAATCGAGGAAAATCCGATGGTAAAAATCGCGAGGGCGATGTTGTAATGCCGGTCATCGTTCAGCTTGACCGCCTGATACGCCCAGACCGCCCCGGCGAGCAGCAGCGACAGGACGCGGACGTAATCATGCCCGATGCTCAGCAGCACGCCGAACCCGACGAGCGCGTACGCGAAATAATGGAGCGACGTAATCCGTTCGTCCGATTTGCGAGCCTCGCGTAATTCGAACTCGAACATCACCATCAGCAGGCTCAAGAGCAGCAGCAGCGGTGCGTAGGTATGCGGCTGCGGCAGCAAGCCGAGCCGGGCGTGAGTCAAGCCCCAGACGAGGAGATACGTGCCAAGCGCGGTGACACCGTAAAACGCTAACGGGTTTTTGCTCGTTTTGTCGGTCTGCGCCACATTCGCTCGAAAAACATGCAACATGCTGAAAAACAGCACGAGAAAACCGACGTAAAAGCCCGCAATAAACATCCCTTTGGCTTGCAGATTCAGCGTCCCTTCCCCGGCGGCTTTGATCGCCTGCGTCATCGGCAGCAGCAAAAGCAAAGCGTTCAGCAGCAACAAGGTCATGGTGTGCATCCCGGACATCGTGGCGGAAACCGTCTTCGTCGCCATCAAAAAAATGTGCCGCCACGCCGCTAACAACACAATGGAGAGCGCCGCGCCCCATCCGACTTTCATCGCAAATGAGGGAAATTTCGGATCAGCCGAGAGCAGCGCGACGAAGAGCAGACTGAGCGGCGCGAGGAAAATCGCCGCCCCTTGCAGCAGATGGATCGGCGTGTCGGATTGAATATCTTCCCCTTTCAGCCAGACGCCGATGCGAGCGAGGGCATACGAGACGGTCACAATCAGGAACGGCGTCAGGCCGTAGCGAATCCACGCGGCTTTGTCCCAGAGCGTAAAGACGAGCAGCAGCAAGCCGATGAAAATGAGCGTCGGCGCAAGCACGAACACGAGGTTTTTGCTGATAAACGGGAAAATCACGTCGCCCCAGATGCTGCGTTCCGGCTCAGCAGGAGCAGGCGCGGGTTTGCGCGGAATGGCAGGCGTCCGCTTTTGCGGTTTCAACGTAATCGCCGGTTTCTTCGGCTGTGATTTCAGCGCGGCGACTGGCTCGTCCATCGGGGCTTCCGTAATGAGAATCATCCCTTCTTCGACGTCGATCTCCGGCAGCGTCGGCAGCGCAAACGATTCGGGCGTCACTGTTGAACCAGGCGCATTTTCGATCTCGATTTCAGGCGCCACGACGCGATGAAGTTCGGATTCATCGAACTCGATCTTCGGAACAGCAGAATGAACGTTGAGCGTATTTTCCAGCGTCCGCACCTGATCCGCTTTCAAATTGCCGCGTTGCGCCGCGAGAAATTCCTCGGCGCTGATGGCGGCCATTTCTTTTTGACACGCCTCTTCGATCTGATGAAATTCGCCGTGAAAGCCGAGCGACGGCCATTTATCCGCCAATAAACCGGGCAAAAACGACAGATTGCGCTGCCAGAACGCCAACGCCTCTTTGCGATGCAACGCCGCGTCAAGTTGCTGCGTCATGCGGCTTTTCCATGTCGTCCGCGCCTGCTGATATTCTTCGCCGAAACGCAGTGTCATCAACGTGTCAAAAATATCACGTTCCGCCTGCGTGGATGGGGTAAATTCCGACAACGCCTGCAAAGCCAGCGGCTCGCGCGAGACAAGCAGCAGGCGCAGCAAGCGGCGGCGATAGGCGGGATTCAAGCGAATCTCTTTGACGATTTGATGAGCAAGAATGCCGTATTTCCAGAGCCATGATTCCAACGCTTCAACATCAGCTTCTAACGCGGATTTCGGCGCGGAGAGGAAATTGATCAAGGCGTTTTCGGCCTCGACGCGCTGCTGCTGCACATGCGACAGGCAGATGGTCTGCACCCGCTGATATTGTTTTGAAAGGGATGTTCCGGCGAGCGCCTCAAGGGCGACGGCGTCTAATTGATTGGCGGCTTCGACTTTTTTGCGAAAGATGATTTCCTTGATTTCCGCGAGTTGGTCGGGCGCGTGGGCGTGGAGAAATTGCAATTCCTGAGCGCGGCGGACGTATTGTTCGGATAATGTGAGCAGGTTGGCGTTGACCGAAAGGCCGACCGGAAAGGTTCGCGCATCCACGCCGACCTGTTGGGCTAAATTGCGGGAAAGCGTCTGATCGCCCGCTTTGATGGCATGATGCAGACGCAGCGCGTTCTGCTGCACGTCGTTGCGGATGTCAGTCGCCAGCGCGTTCAAGGCGGCGTTCAGGCGCGTCTTTCCGGCCTGTTCGGCTTGCGCGTGTCGGCTTTCGATGTCAATCAGGAAATCGAGGTAACTGCTGCGAGCCGCTTCGTCGGACGACGCGTCGTCCCCTAAAAGCGCGAGCAGCGTATCGAGCAGCGCATAGCGAAATTGCGGCGATGCGCCCGCTTGCTGCGAAAGCATGGTAATGAAAGCGTCGGATTTCGGCATAAAATCAGACCGGACTCATCCAGAGGTTGAAACCTCTGTCTTTATTCCGTTGCCGCTTCGCGGCAAAATCCGCCCTGAAAGGGCGATAGAATATAGCCAGATGTTTCAACATCTGGAAGAGTCAGGATAAAAAATCTCCATTTCGCATCGCGAACAATGAAATTGCAGTTGATACGCTTGCCCCTGTTCGTCAATCAAATAGAGCGGTTCGGCGTATTGTTGAGCCTGCCGCCCGTCGCGCTCGCACAATCCGAGCGCTTGCTTGAGACAATATTTTGTGGTCATGACGCTGCGTCCGCGCATGTCCAGCCCCGATTCTGCCGCCGGTTCGATCTCCGTCACGCCATGCCGCCGGTAAAACGCGGCAGCCTTCGCATTCAGCACGTTGCCGCGATACGACAGGCGCGTTTCAGGATACGGCGCAGCGTTTTTTTCGATTCCGCCGCGTTGAATCGGGCGCGACGCTTCCCGCGCCTCGCGCAATGTATCGAGCGCGGCGCGGCGCAGCGCGTTGAGTTGCGCCGCCGGGAGGAAATAAGCGGTTGACCATTCAATGCAAATATCGGCGCAGCGAAATTCCGTGCCGCCGAATTTTACGAGTTGCTTGCTGATAGTGGTTGCGGCGGCGTCAGCATTGTTTGCCGGAATTTTCGCGCATGTCACTGTTTCTTCAACCTGAACGCCGTCTTCATCACGCGCGACCAGCGCAAAGCCGTCGGCAGTCTCGCGAAAGATCAGCTTTGCGTCAATAAGACGTTCGGCTCGGCTCTGTTCGATCTGTTTCAAAAAGAGATGATCCGCGTTCCGAAAAATAACCTTTCCGGCGCGAATCCCTTGCATTGAAGCCGGAAAGACTTTCTCGCCCTGTACGGAATTGATGAGCGTTCCCTGCAATTCGCGCTGTTCATCGAAAAAACAGATGCCGTCGCCGTTATGCAGCATATTTTCCCCTCCTGGGAGGGGATGGGGTGGGTTATCGGAGTGAAAAGATTTCCTGTTTTCAGCAACCCACCCCTTCCCCCTCCCATGAGGGGAATATTGAGGAGAAAGCGTAAAATATTTCGCGCCGAGTTCCGCGACTGTCCCGATTTCTTCGCCGATGGATTTCGGCGTATCGAGCGAGGCGACGTTGTCGCGCTGGTCGGTCAAAAAATAGGGCGTCGAGCCGCGATGAAAGGTTTTCACCGGATTGGGCGTAAAATCAATTGCACTGCGCCCGGACGACGCGCGGCGGAAACGTTCCGGCTCGGCGTCGAGAATCGCGTCAAGCTGTTGGCGGTAATAGCTGACGATATTTTTGACGTAGGCGATGTCTTTCAGGCGGCCTTCGATTTTGAATGAGGTGACTCCGGCTTCAAGCAGGTCGCGCAGCGTGGCGGCGCGATTCATGTCTTTCAGCGACAGCAAGTAGCGATTCTGCGCGATAACTTGCCCGTTCGCGTCTTGCAGCGTGTACCGTTTGCGGCAGGGTTGAGCGCACTGGCCGCGATTGCCGCTCCGTCCGCCGATGGCGTAACTCATGTAGCACTGGCCGCTGTAACAGACGCATAACGCGCCATGCACGAAGCATTCGAGTTCGATGCTTGTCTGCGCCCGAATCGCGCGAATTTGCTCAAAATTCAGTTCCCGCGCAAGAATAGCGCGTTGAAAACCGACCTGTTCTAAAAACGCGACTTTTTCCGGCGTGGCGTTGTGCGTCTGTGTACTGGCAATCAGCGGCAGCGGCGGCAAATCGCATTCTAATAAGCCCATATCCTGAATGATCAGGCCATCCACTTCGGCGTCGTAGAGTTCCGCAATCAGGCGTAGCGCTTCGGGGAATTCGTCGTCATACAGCAGCGTATTTAACGCGACATAGACCCGCGCCCAATAACGATGCGCAAACCGCGCCAAGCGTTCGATGTCCTGAACGCGGTTACCCGCCTGTTCTCGCGCGCCGAAATGCGTCGCGCCGATATAGACAGCATCTGCGCCGCAGGTAATCGCCGCGATTCCCGCGTCGGCATTTTTCGCCGGAGCTAACAATTCGATCTGTTTGATATGTATAGATTTCATAATTTTTTAGATACTGACTATTCAGTACTAAAATATAAAATATTATTTTTTTGTCAAGAAATGTTTTGTGATTTTTTTGAAAAGGAGTGCAAAAGCGTGCTTTTGCACTGTGGCATTGCTGCGCTTATGCTCGACTACGTCGAGACGCAAAAGCAAGTTTTTGCACTCCTTATCGCTCCTTATCGGCTCAACGCTGCGGCCAGCGCGTCGGCGGTCCGGCGTAGATTTTCAAGCCAATCTTCGGCCATCGGATCGAGCGGCTCGACCGTTGCGCCGACCTGTTTAGCGATGATCTCCGCAGTGCGGCGGCTGGTTTGCGGCTGCACGAAAATAACCTTGACCTGCTCCTGTTGCGCTAATGTGATGAACTGCGCCATTTCCGCTGCGCTTGGCTCTTTGCCTTCCACTTCAATCGGAATTTGTTCCAGCGCGTAATCCGCCGCAAAATACGCCCACGCCGGATGGAAGACCATAAACGTCCGCGTTTTCAGGTTCGCCAATTTGCCCTGAATCTCCTGATCCAGCGCGTCAATCTTCTCAATGAACGCGTCGCGATTCGCGGTATAAACGTCGCGGTTCGCGGGGTCTGCCGCGATTAAGCCTTGATAGATGTTTTCCGCCTGAATTTTCGCGCGGCGCGGCGAGAGCCAGATGTGCAAATCCAGAGCAGGCGTGTCTTTGCTTTCATGCGGCGCTTCGGTTTCGGTCTCGCCGTGATGATGCGCATGTCCCTCGATCAATTCTACGCCTTGCGTGGCGTCCACAACGGCCATGCGCGAATTGAGCGCCTGAATTTTTTCCCACCATGCGACTTCGTGTTCCAACATGCTGCGGACATAGAGCGCGGCTTGGCTTAAATCTTTCATCTGCGCCGCCGTCGGCTCGTACATGCCGTGAAACGCCCCAGCAGGCAGCAAGCAGGTCACGTTCACCAGATCGCCGCCAAGCTGCTCGACGAAATAGACTTGCGGTTGAATGCTTACCATCACGCGCAACGGTTCGGCAGCGGCCACCCTCGCGAATATGCCGAGAACAACGAATGACACCAGAAAAAATCGTTTCATATCCTCTCCTTTACAACAATGTTCCTATTTTCGCTCAACAGACGTTGAGCAATTGATGCGACAATGCTCGTAAATGCAAATCATTTGCATTTTGTCAAGAAGGAAATCGTCTTTTACGTTACGCGCCATCTTTTGCCGCACATTCGCGACAAATTCCGTAAAACTCCAGGATATGCGACTCGATACGAAAACCAGCCTGCCGACTGATGCGTTCTTCCGCCTTTTGAGAGATGCATTCTTCGAAAATATTCTCAATCTCCCCGCATTTTCGGCAAATTGCATGGTGATGATGAGGGGTAAAGGTTTCAGATAATTCGTAGCGATAGCATTTTTCATGAAATTCCAGCTTTAGCAAGACGCCAAGTTCGCACAGCAGATTGACTGTTCGATATACCGACGCGAGATCGGCAGGGCGTTCTTTCATTTGTTGATAGATTTCCTGGATGCTGAGAGGTTTTTGCCCGCCATTCAATACGCGGATAATTTCCCGGCGCGGCGCTGTCAGCTTATACTGCCGCACTCGCAAAAATTCTTCCACCTGAGCGCAAATATCTATATTGATCATTGTGGCTCTCCCCATGTTTCGATTTTCTTTCATCACGTTTTCGTGTGGCATACGAGAAACGTATTCACATCGAGCGGTGATGTCAAGAAAAGAGATGCCGAACATGCTGTGAAAAAATGACTCACTTTTGCCGTTCGCGTAAAAATTACACACTTCTTCTTCCAAGAAATGCCTATTAATAAGGGGTTCTCGCTGGCATGATTTTTGTAATTTCCCAATTATGACAAGACCAGACGAACGTGTATTGTGTTCACGTCGCAAGCAGCGCGCTTAAGAATTTCCTTGTGTTTTTTGAGCATTTGTGCCACGCCAAAAAGACCGTAAACACGGCAATCTTATGACGATTGGGTGCTGTGTTTCGAGCGAGAACATCAGCGGGAAAATTCTTTTTACAAATGGAAATCATCAAAGGAGGCTATTGTATGAAAAACATGAAATTGAGTATGAAAATCGGGCTTGGATTCGGCATATTAATTCTGATCGTCTGTCTGTTAGGCGGCATCGCTGTCTGGAACATGCTGTCAATTAAAAATGAGGCGACCATTTTGGCAACGGAGTATATTCCTGAGATCAGCGTCTCGAACAATGTCGAGCGGAGCGCGCAGGAAACCATGTATGTCATGCGCGGCTATGCGTTCACAGAAGAAAAACAGTATTGGGAAGAGGCCGAGCAAAAGATGATCGCCATTGGGGAAACGATACGAGCCGCCAAAGAATTGGCGTCCAAGTCGCCCCATTTAAAGTTGCTTCAAGAATCGGTGGGAACAATCGAAACAGTTGCCGCCGAATATCAGGAGTTAGCGCGTAAGACAAATGCGAAAAATATCGAGATCGAAACCGACCGAGCCAGCCTTGATGCAGCGGCAGCAGTCTATATGCAGAATTGCGCCGCCTTTCTCGCCAGCCAGAACAAGCAAATGCTTCAGGAACTTGAAACGGTGACAGACGCATCGGCGCTGAAAGAACGTTTACGAAAGATTACGCTGGTGAATGAAATTATCGATATCGGAAACGAAACCCGCCTGAATACGTTCAAAGCCCAGGCGTTGCGCGAATCTCAGCGTATTCAAGAGGCTCTGGGGAATTTCGAAAAGATTTACGCTCTCTTGACGGATTTGAAAAGCATCACACGTCAGCAAGCGAATATCAAAGAAATCGAGCAAACACAGCAAGCCGCGCAGGATTATGAAACTGCCATGAAAGCCTTGATGACGGATTGGACGGCGATTGATGAAATCAATCAGCAGCGCCAGTCCGTCTCATTGAATATTCTTGAAGGCACCAGAAAGATCACGGAGAAAGGGATCGAGGAGACCACAGAGATTGCAAACCAGGCGGTCAGTTCATTGTCATCAGCCTCTTCAATCATGATCTTCGGCTTGATTATTGCCATTATCCTGGCGACAGTCGTCGCCATCGTCATCTCGCGCGGCATCGTGATTCCGCTGCAAAAAGGGATTCAGTTCGCCAACGCCGTCGCGCGCGGCGATTTAGCCGCGACAGTGGATGTGAATCAGAACGATGAAATCGGCATTCTGGCAAACGCGCTGCGCGGCATGGTGGGAACGATTCGTGAGGTGTTGCGGGAGATGGAGACGC
>CAZRSF010000008.1:6586-112814 GCA_964602655.1 uncultured Candidatus Moduliflexus sp. | reverse complement strand
GATTTCAATCAGATAATTCGCGCAGGCCACATCGAACAGCGGCAAAAAGGCGTCGTTTTCGACATCCGCCACCGCGTCGGCCACGATTTTGCCGTAATCGGTCGGTTTGAAGGCCGTCGCTAAACTTTCCCATCCGCTGTCATATACGCCTTCGAACCATGAAACCGTCAATGTACCGGCGTCGAACAGCGCGTCTTTCAGGGCAATATGTCCGAACCGATGCCATTTGCGCCGCATCACGACGGAAAGATTCTGCACGTCGGACAGCCGCTGAAAATAGTTGACGAGAAAGCGACTGCCCGCCTGTTGCGCGAGTTCGATCTGTTCAGCGCGTAAGGCGCGGTCGAGGCGGGAATCAATCAAGGCGTGTTCTGGCCGTTCCTGAAAGAGTTCATTCGTCCATGTCGCCGCGTTCGCAATCCGCGCCGGAAGGCCGATCTGCGCGCTTTCATACACGGCGGCGGCCAAATCGGCGAGACGAAATTTCCCTTCTTCCACTGTCATCTCTTTGGCTTGCGCCGCGCTCATCGCGTTCGTCAATTTGCCTTTCAGCAAGCGTTTGAGAATTTCGACATCGCAGGGGAGCAGAAAAATATCCTCGACCGGCGAATCGGCGATCAATTCGTGTAACTGGCGGCGATTGAATTCGCGCTCACGCCGAAACATGATTTGCGCGCTTGCCAAATGCTCGTGATCTTCGGCGGTTTCGAAAAAGCCGACGCTGCGCAGCACCGCTAATGGATCGCTCGCTTCCAGCACGCGGTCGAAATGCGTGCGGTTCAGCAGGCTTTTTTCCAATTCTCTGACGCGCCCGATACTGAATAAATAGTGCCGATCTACTCGTGCCATGATTGTAAAAGCTGTCAGACACTTTAAAAGTGTCTGACAGCTATCTTATTATGCCTCTTCGAAGAGTCGCTTCGACACGTCCCCTTTGATCTCTTCCCACAATCCGGAAAAGACCTTTTCCGTCGAATAATTGACATCGAACTCGTGAAAATCGAGAATGAATCCCTGCCGAACGTCGGCGCACTTGGGCGACAGCGAAAAGGTCAGCGTCCGTTTTTGCGCCGCTAATTCCTGATTGATTTCTTGAAGAAAGTCGGGAGTAAACAGATCACGATCACTGCACGATGGAAGAATTATTCCTTCGCGCTCTTCGGGAACGTCTAACAGGATCGCTTTGATTAAGGAGTGACGTTGCGCGTCGTTGTACGCATAGACGCGCTGAAGCGCCTCTTCGAACACCGAATCAAGCATCTGCTGGCGGCAATCCAGCCGCTCTTTACGGGCATGAAGCTGCGCGGTCGCCACGCGCTTGTTTTTCGTTAATTCCACTTCTTCCTGCGCGTGGCGCAGAATATGCGCGACCTCTTCATCGGTCTTCTGGCGGCTGTGTTCGGCGATCTGCTCGGCTTCAAGATGCGCATGGGCGAGAATCTCGTCGCATTGCCGCCGCGCTTCTTCTCCGATTTTTTCGATAATCGTAGAGAGTGACATCGTTACACCTGAATTCCATTCAACAGCAGGATTGTCGCTAATAGG
This sequence comes from uncultured Candidatus Moduliflexus sp., assembly GCA_964602655.1. Taxonomy (GTDB): domain Bacteria; phylum Moduliflexota; class Moduliflexia; order Moduliflexales; family Moduliflexaceae; genus Moduliflexus. Next base: position 111,269 of record CAZRSF010000008.1, on the reverse strand, counting down.
CCAAGTACGGCGTAGGTTTCGACCATTGCGGCAAGAATCATCCCTTTGCCCGATTCTTCCGGGCGTTTGGCGATCATATAAATTGCGGATGCCGACACTTTCCCTTGATAGATACCTGAACTACAACCAGAAATCGCAATCGGCAGGCATGCGCCGAGGATTTGCAGGCCGACCATCGGATCGATATTCGGCACCGTGCCGCCAAGCATGCCAAGTTTCATCATGACCCAGAACCCGGCCAAAAAGCCGTAAATGCCCTGCGTTCCGGGAATCGCCTGCAACAGCAGGATTTTTCCGAATTTTTCCGGGTCTTCCGTCAAGACGCCTGCGCCCGCCTGCCCTGCAATGCCGACTCCGATGCCAGAACCCGTTCCTGCTCCTCCGACGGCCAACCCTGCTCCGATAATTGCTAACGCCAATCCAAGCATACGTTCTTCCAGGCGGCTGCGCCGTCGCACATTCGCGGCGCGTTCGACCTGTTCCTTTTGTTGTTATTCGGTGAATTCGAAGTATTTACTGTGAAATCGAAATGCTTTGTATCGTTTCCCGCCAGACTCGAAGAATTTCGAGAAAAACTCGACAAACTGGAGGCGTCCAGAGTGAATAAACGCCCCTAAGGTGTTGATAATCAGGTTGAAGGCGTGACCTGCGATGAAAATCACGATACCGACAAGAAAGCCGACGCCCGGAATTTTTCCGGTCATCAGCACGAACATATCAATGATCATGGCGATGACGCCGGTCGCTAATCCTAACGCCAACAGCCGCGAATACGACAACACATCGCTGAAAATGCCAACGATGTCGTATAGACTGTACAGCCCGACAAAAATGCGTTTGACCGTGTGCGGATTGCCGCGATCATTCAGCCAGACCCGCGCCGCGCCGCTCAACAGCGCAAAGCCCTGACACATCACGATCATGCTCTGCCCGAATAATGATTTGCCCACGCCAAGCGCCGACAAAATCAGCATGAAAAACAGGCTATTGATGAAAAGCAGCCAGATGCCCTGATCAATCCAGGCGTCATACACTTCGCCGTTGCGGAGGCGATGCCGCATTTTCAAGACAATGCCGTATATCAATTGAATATAGCCGAGCATCAGCGCCAACCCAAGAAACAGCAATGGCTGTTTCATCGGATCGAGCACGATCACGCTGTTTTTGACGGCGGTGACAAAGGCCAGCGGTTTGGGCATGTAGTCCAAAATATTCCCGAACCAGCCGCCGGTCAACGCGCCGCAGATAATCGTCGAAATGCCGCCATAATAGAGGAGTTTCGCCAATTGCCGCGTTCCGGCATCCACGACATATTTCCGCATGAACCAGCCCATCAGCAAGACCAATACGATGCCATACGCCGCGTCAGTCAGGCATAAGCCGAAAAACAGAAAGAAAAATGGGGCTAAGAACGGCGTGGGGTCGGGTTCGTAATATTTCGGCATGCCGAACATGCGGGTGATGATTTCGAAGGGTTGCAAACGCGGCGGATTTTCTAAAATAACCGGCACAGTCGGATCGTTGCTCTCGGGCGCTTCGTAGAAAATTTCGACCGAATCCGCATAGGTGCTCAGGCTGTGTTCGAGCGCATGTTTATCGTTCGCCTTCATCCAGCCTTCGACAAAATAAATCGTCTGGGTTTCGGCGAAGCGCTGCATATCTTTGTGTCGTTCGATTTCGTTCGTCAAATATTCTTCGATGATCTTGAACGACTGTTTTTGAGAGACCAATTCTTTCAGTTCAGCCTTGACCTGCGCAATCTCGGCGTGAAGCGCTTGAAGGCGCTGCTGCAAGCGGGCGAGTTCTTCCGGGATACGCGCTGAAAATGACGACAGATCAAGCGAATCGAACCCGTGTTGATCCAAAATCGCGGGAATATCGCAGACCTGTTCATGGCGAGGATGGTAATACATAAAAAACAGGTACGCCAATTGTCCCTCTGCGCCGACTTCCTCCCAATAAATGCGATCTTCGCATTCCCGCAGCGCCAATCGCAGCGGCTCGATCTGCTCTTTGCGCAGGCGTCCGATCATCGGTTTCGCCCAGGTCATCTCGTGTAATTCGCCCAATGGAAACGGGAGCGGCGACAGGATTGTCAACTCATGAATATCATCACGCACCCAGCCGGCTTCTTCTTCGAGATGCTTGGTTTTTTCGGTGAGTTCGTGCAAACGATGCGCGACAGCAGAAAAGTCGAAGGTTTCCCGCGCGCGAACAAGCTGTTCGCGTGGCAGGCGTTCTTTCAGGGTAATAAAATTCTCGATAAATTCGCGTCCGCTGTCGTCGTGCTGCGCAAGGAGTTCCTGCGCCCGCAGGACTTCCCGCAGTTGCGCGTCGAGCGCGGCGATTTTTTGCGCGCTATCCGCTGCAATCGGGCTGAGGCGCGATGGTTCGGCTTGATCGGTCACTTCGATGGCCTGCATCAAGCCAAGATCGTAAATGCGCCTGATGACGGCGTCTCCATCTGCGCCGTGAATGGCGATATGCGCTTTGGTCATGCGAGCGACGGCCATAGGCTATTTTTCACTCCTGAGCGCGTCTCCGAATTTCGCGACGACAAAGTGAATGGCTTCTTCGCGATGAACGTTCGCGCGTTCCGCATCATTCGCAATTTCTTGTTGTACGCGTTGTTGAAGCGTCGCGACCTCCTGTTCGATCTCTTTCATGCCCTGTTCGAACAACTGTTTCGCGCTATTTCGCGCCTCTTCCTCGCGCTTGATGCGCACTTCGACGGCTTGATGGCGGGCGTTATGCAGGATGGTTTCCGCCTGGGTTCGCGCATCATGGACAATCTGGTTGGCTTGCTGCTCGGCATCGGTAATCTGACGAAGCACATCTTCTTTCATATCCACTCCTGTGACGGTTCTCATCTTCGTAATTGCCTCTATCATCCTCTCGTCGGGATATATGGCAAATAAGTCAACCAAAAAATGGTCAAGAAGAAATGACGTGATTCGATATGCCGAAAAAATCGCGATTTTTTGCGGCTGAATATTTTCTTTCGATTTTTTCAGCGCGATTTTATTCTGTTCGTAAAAATCCCTTGACAATCTCTTTTACTCAGTTCGTCATCATTTTTACGTCTTTTGAGTCGAGATTTTCATCACACAATTCATCAATCTATACAGCGATGGCAAGAGTCAATGATTCATCGTGCCTGACGTTGAGTGATTCATGCGGGGTGAACACAGGGGGGAAGCCTTCTTGAAGACACGAACGCATCATCGGACGATGATTCTTTACAGACGGAAAGAATTTACTCTTGTCTAAGAACCCCTATGCAAGACTTGAAAAAATTTTTTGGCAGAAAAACGTATGATGATGCGCGTATTGAAAAATATGAGCGCATGCTTCAGCAAAGCAGCACCCCGAATCCGGATTTGCATTTTAAGTTAGGCCGGCTCTACCAACATGAGAAAGAGAAAATCGAGGCGCTCAAACATTATGAAGCCGCCGCGAAATTATACGCGCAGACCGAACAGCATGTCGGCGCATTAGTCACGTATAAAATCATTTCCATTTTGAATCCCGAAGACCATGACGCATCCGCCAATCTTGCGCATATCGAATTTCAGGAATCCTGCCAGTTGACCGAAGACCTGTTCAAAAACTTTTTAGAGGAGCATGGTGAAACCGTTCCAGTCAAATCTGCTCTGGCCAAATCCGAGCATGATACCGCGACGGCAAGCAAGCCCAAAAGCCGGGCGGTATTTCAACGCGCGCGCGGGAAACGTGAGCAACAAGCCCCGCAAGCGAACGCGCAGTTTCAGGAAGATCGCAAGCAGCTTCTTGATCTCATCGAAGGGAACGCTGATAATGAGAACGATGAAGATTTTCAAGGGCATCAGGAATTTGTCAATCTATTGGAAAAAGACAATTCCTCAGCGTTTCAAGCTCCAGGCGAGCGCGTTGCCGCAGCGCCATTACCAGAAGAGGAATTCCTGATTGATCTGACCTCAAAAGACTCGCCACCACCTAAACAGGATACGCCGACGCGCGAGACGATTGAAGAACTCATCCTGCACAATCCGTTATTCGTCCCATTATCCGATGCTGAAAAAAACACGATGATTCGCCAGAGTTCAGTGCGCAGCTACACGGATGACGCCACGATTATGCGCTATCCGTCCGAACAGAAAGGGGTATTCATCGTCGTGACCGGAGAGGTTTATCTTGTAAAGGAAAGCGATGGCTGCGGCTCGCGCTCGCCCGTCATTCAAGTGAATCCCGGCGAATGCTGGGGCGAGCATACGCTGTTCGAACGCATGAAGACATGCGCGTTTTCCGTGATGGTCACCAATGGTACGTCGGTGCTGGAAATTTCGCCGCAATATGTGACGGAATTGACCCAAAAATATTCAGCGCTCTTCGAACAGTTAAAAGACGTATGCGAACGGCGCTGGTGTCAGAATGCGCTGTCGTTCTTCCCCTTGTTCGGCGATCTGTCCGTGGCCGAACAGCAGCAATTACTGCCGTTCTTCTCGGAAGTCACCATCAAAGAAGGCGATGTCATCATCCGCGAGGGCGACGCCGGGCAGAGCATGTTTTTGATTACGTCAGGCGATGTCGAGGTCTATACCACATTGGTTGAGGAAGGCGACGTGCAGATCGTGCAAACCGGCAAATCACGCCTGTTCCTTGCCAAATTGCGTGCTGGCGATTGTTTCGGCGAAGGCGCGTTTTTTACCAATGAACCGAGAAGCGCAACGGTGCAGGCATTAACGGAAACAACTCTGCTGAAATTGGCAGAAGGCCATCTTCAACAATTGTTGCGAGATCATCCGCAGATCGCCCAAAAACTTCAGCAATGCCATCAGCAACGCTTGCAAGAAACCATGACGATGCTCCAAAGCGCATTATAGCACATGGAAAAGATGCGGGTGATCGCCCTTGCTGCCATGTCGCTCGATGGGTGTATTACGCAGCACGACCGGAAAGGCACGGCATTTGCGTCATCGGCGGATCAACGGTTTTTTCAGGCCGCGTTAGCCGATTTCGATTGCTGTATCTTCGGATCGAAGACATTCGAAGTCAGTCATGCGGCGATTGTGCGACATCTCACGGCTGAACGGCTCAGGATTGTGTTAACGCGTTCGCCAGAGAAATATGCCGCGCTCCGCCAGCCTGAGATGCTTGAATTCACGGATGCGCCGCCGGAGACGATTCTGGCTGAATTGCAACAGCGCCGGAAACGTCGTTGCGCGATTCTCGGCGGGAGTGATGTCTATACGCTGTTTTTGGCGCAGCGCCTCATTGATGAATTGTGGATGACCGTCGAACCGCGCATCTTCGGAGAAGGAACACGCTTGACGTCCGGGCGGCTCGATTGCTCGATGCGCCTGATCTCGCACGAACGGCTGGCCGAAGATACGCTATTGCTACGGTATGAAATTATCTGAGCCATGAGTCAATCAATTAAAATCCGCGTGATGGTCATCAAAAAAGCCCTCTTGCTCAACCTGCCCCAACAAGAACCGAGATACGAACAGCCCAGCCACCGCATCCGTTTCCGCACCCTGCAACAGTTAGCCGGACTGTATCAGCAAGACCCTCGACAATTTTTAGAAATCGAGTTAAGCTTGTAAGACCGATTGCCTTTTGAAAGATCATATTCGCGGTGTACGTCGAAACTGTAGTTTCGACGTACAATTTACGATCTATTCGAAGGCAATTGGTATAAGATCAATTATCGAAGATTTGCTGGGTATCCTCGACGCATAATTCAATCAACCAATTCGAACGTCACGGACACATTGGCGCGGACGGAAATTTTGCCTAACGCGACGCTCTCGCCCATGTCGTCCTGTCCGCCTGTCGGTTCGGCATTTTGCATGACATTTTGACTCATATACGAGGCGCGGCCGTACCGCCCCATCCACCAGTCGTTTTGATTTTCCTGAATCTGCATCGGGCGTCCTAACTTCTGCCCTAAGACTGCCGTCATTTTTTCCGCTTTTTCTTTTGCGGCAAGCAGCGCGAGTTCGCGGGCTTGTTCGCGATGCGGCTTCAATTCGCTGACCTGAAAGTCCACGCCATGCACCGACGTAATCCCTGTTTGCAGCAGTTTCGTCAGTAATTCTTCCAGTTTTTCCGGCTCTTTCAGCGTCACCGCGAATGTGTTGCGTATGAAATACCCGTTGATGCTGCCGCGTTCGTAAGAACTATCCTTATAACGCGGCTCGATTGAAATATGATCCGTCTGGATCGCGTTTTCTTCGATGCCGAGTTCGCGAACAGCGGCAAACGCTTTTTGGATCACGTCTTTGTTCTGTTCTTTCGCCGCGACAATTTCGTTATCATACGTCTCGACGCCGAATGTCGCAACAACGGTATCCGGTTCGACTTTGACCACCGCCTCGCCGGTGACGCTGATCGTCCGCGCCGGATCGTCATCCGCGTAGGCGATTGAAGACAACATGAGGAGAGCGGCAAACATGAAAAGCGTTGCGTTTACTGAAAAACGTGTCATAAATTCCTCCGTTGAAAAGGTGAGATGTTTCGATTTTCATAAACTGTCAGGCACGTCGAACGTGTCTGACAGTTCTTATGTACCCTGTTTCTGAAACGCGGTCAAGGGATTTTCATGAAAAAAGCTGTCAGGCGCGTTAAAATCGTACGGCGAAACTGTCGTTTCGCCGTACATGCGGTCAATTCAGGCGCTTCTGGAAACGCAACGCGCTGATCGTCACGATCGGCGGCCTCAACGCGGGCTTCAGCCTGCTTCCGCTTTGAGACCGGCCATTTATCGCGGGGAGCAAAATAGTGACAAAAATCATTTGACAATTCATGCCCGCGCCATAACAACTGCATCGCATGGCGGCGAACGGGCGCAGCCGCCATGCCGTATCGCGTATCGCGCCTGACATAACACACATGTTCAAGAAGGAGAAGTATTGAATGAAGAACCATCGCAGTCAGTTGTTCGGAGTGATTGCATCGTTGATTATTCTCGCGGGGGGGGGGGGCGTTAATTAGCTGCAATCGCGACACCGATTCACCCACCACGCCAGACCGCGTTCAATCAGAACACCTCAACAACTTCATCATCGGCAGCGCCGACAGCACAAGCTGGGGCGGTCAGTATGTCAAAAACAACACGTATTTCATGGTGAATATTCCCGTCAGCGGCGCGATCAAGGTGGAATATACGGTCGCAGGCGGCGGCACGTATGCCGTCTTCGTGGAGACGACCACGCCGACGAAATGGGAAATCGGTTTGACCACGGTGGACGGCGTGACGGCGACGCTGGAGCGCGTCTGTGTCACCTCTACCGAAGGCGTCCCGTTTGCGGCGATCCCGGCGAACAGCGCGACCGCCACGCAGCACAAGGCCACGCACTATCTGCGCGCACTCGAAGACGGCAGCACGGAAAACTGGTGGCCGGTTGACGCCGCGTTCGGCTTTGCGGGCGACACGAAGACCGTCTGCGTCGTGACGGACGGCGTGGTGCAAGGCGAAGAAGTCGCCGGCCCATTCCCGAAACCGCAGCCAACTGCGCCAGTCGTTGTTATTCCAACCAATGCTGCGCCAGTGGCCACCGTCAAATTCTGTGACTGTGGATACGATAGTTGCCGTGCGCGTTACACCTACACCGATGCGGAAAGCGATCCTGAAGGCACGTCGCTGTATCAATGGTATGTCGCGGATGACGCCAGCGGCACGAACGCGGCGGCGATTCCGGGAGCAACAAAACTCTCCCTATACGCAGGCAGTTATCCGTACAAATTTCTTCAGTTTCGAGTCACGCCGGTCGCGGTGAGCGGCACGAGTCCGGGCAGTACGGCGTCCAGTGCGTGGGTAGGGAATATATAACATGTTTTGATGTCGCAATAACACGCATAAACGAAGAGAGGCAGACGCTATTTGGGGCGTCTGTCCGCCGTGCCGCCGCGTTTCTCCGCCCAAAAAATCCTTGACAATCCTCATGCGTTTCGGCAAAAGGCGGTGATGGATGGTTCGTTGTGAAAAGACCTCTCAAATCAAGGAGGATAGCGGCATGTTAGACGCAAAATTCAGCGTTGACCAGACACATCTCGATTTTTTGAATCATTACCGGCAATACGGTTTCAAAAACCGCAGCATGATGGTGCGAACGGCGTTAGAGCATCTGAAAGCCGATATCGAAGCGGCGCGGCTGCGTCAATCCGCCAAGCTGTACGCGGAGCTGTATGCGGAGGAGAGTGAACTGCGCGATCTCGCTGAGGCGGCGATACGCGAGTGGCCGGAATGACGACAGTTCTTCAACGCGGCATGATTATTGACGTGAACCTCGATCCGACGCAAGGCGCGGAAAAAGGGAAAATTCGTCCATGCGTCATTGTGACGAATTGACCATCGCGTTCGACTGGTCAAGATTCGCGGCGCGATTGCCCCGGACACGCTCAGACAGATTGACATGGCCTTGCGAATTGTCTTTGCGCTGTCATAACAGGCGCGTTCGGGTTGCCGGAGGCTGGCAATCTCTCAACGCCCAACCCACCCCCAACCCCTCCCAGTAGGGGAGTTCACGGCCATTGGCATCGAATCTGCGGCGTAACATCAGTTAGTCATTAACTCAGCCGCTTCTGGAAACGCAACGCGCTGATCGTCACGATTGCCAGCCCCAACACCGCCAACGCCGCCATCTGCGGCCAGAGAATGTCCAGGCCGTTCCCTTTCAGAAAAATGCCGCGAATAATCACCAAAAAATAGCGCAGCGGATTGATGTACGTGAAATATTGAAAGACTTTCGGCATGCTGTCAATCGGAAAAATGAAGCCGGAGAGCATCAGCGCGGGCATATTGAACAGCATCGTCGTCATGACCGCCTGCTGATGATTTTGCGTGATCGTGGAGATGAACAGGCCGATGCCGAGCGTTGACCAGACATAAAACACCGCGCCCAGCATTAACAGCCAGAGCGAGCCGACAATCGGCACATGAAACCAGAGTTTGCCGACAATGGTAATGAAAATCATCTGCGCGAAGGAAATCAGCCCGAACGGCAGCGTTTTGCCGAGAATCAATTCTAACGGGCGAATCGGCGTCACCATCAACTGCTCCATCGTGCCGGTTTCCCGCTCGCGCACAATCGCAATCGAAGTCAGCATCAGGCAGGTCAGCAAAATAATGAACGCGATCACGCCGGGAATGTAGAAATTCCGGCTTTTGAGTTCGGGATTGTACCAGACGCGCGGGCGGAATTCGATTTTTGCCAGCGCCGGCATCTGACTCTTCGGCGCGAGTTCCTGCGCGTATTGGGCGATAATCTGCGTGGCATAATTCATCGCGAGCGTCGCGGTATTCGAGTCCGTGCCGTCGAACAAAATTTGAAGCGATGTCGGCGTTGCGGTGCGAATATCGCGCCCGAAGCCTTCGTTCATCTGAATCGCGCAGAGAATGCGGCCTCGATCCATCAAATCCTGCATCTCCGCCGGCGATTCCGGCAGATATTTCATCTCGAAATAGCCCGATGCTTCGAGTCGCCGGACGAGTTCGCGGCTTTGCGCCGAATAGTCGAGATCGTACAACGCGGTCGTCACGTTGTTGAGATCGGTCGTGGCGACATAACCGAACATCATCAATTGAATCAGCGGCGGTCCGAACATCAGAAAGCGGTTTTTCGGATCGCGAAACGCTAAAATAAACTCTTTCAGGATAATCTGTTTGATTCGTTCGAACATTAGGATTTTTCACCACAAAACACACGAAATACACGAAAAAATAGATGAACGTTTTAGCCTTGCGAAGGTTCGCAACCTTCGCAAGGGTCATTAAATTTTTGTGTATTTCGTGTGTTTCGTGGTTTATTCTACTCGCGTTTGAAAACGCCGGTTGGCGATGATAAACAGGACGATTCCGTACACGCTTAACAACACCGTTTCAAGCCAGAGATGCTCCAGGCCGATCCCTTTCATGAAAATACCTTTCAATATGGCGACATAATACCGCGCCGAGACGGCATACGTCGCGATTTGCAGCGGGCGCGGCATGTTGCTGATCGAAAAAATAAAGCCGGAGAGCAGCATGGACGGCAAAAAGGTCGAAAGCAGCGAAAACTGGCTGGCCGTCGCCTGCGAGCCTTTAGCATTGATCGAAAGCACGATCCCCTGACAGACACCGCCGAACAAAAAGATGCACGACAGGCCGAACAGCAGGCCGAAACTCCCCTTCATCGGCACGTCGAACAGATACAAGCCCATTGCCACCGAAATAATCAGGTCGAGCAGTCCCATGATGAAATACGGAATCAACTTGCCGATAATGATTTCAATCGGCTTGACCGGCGTGGAAATCAGTTGTTCCATCGTGCCGCGTTCCCACTCCCGCGCAATCGTCATGGAGGTCAGCAGCGCAAGCACCGTCGCCATAATCACCGCAATCAAGCCCGGCACAAGGAAGTTTTTCGAGCGCAGATCGGTATTATACCAGATGCGCGGACGCGCGTCAATCAGCGGCGTGACCTCAAGCCCGGCCAGATGTTGCGGGAAACGCTGGCTGATCGCGGAAATGTAGCCCGATGCAATTGCGGCAGTATTGGAGTTGCTGCCGTCCAGGACGATGCCGACCTGCGTCTCGCGTTTGCTGTTGATGTCTTGCGCGAAATTCGGCGGAATCGTGAGGCCGACCTGCGCTGTGCCCGAATCTAAAGCGAGATTCAACGCTGCGCCATCTTCGACATACTCCGTCATCGTAAAATAGCCGGACTGCTCGAATTCCGCGACCAATTGGCGGCTTACGCTGCTTTTGTCCTGATCATGCACGACGGTCGTCAGGTTGTTGACATCGAACGTCAGCGCGTAGCCGTAAATAATCAACTGCACCATCGGCATGAGAATCACGATGGCGAGGCTGACCGGGTCGCGCCGGATTTGAAAAAATTCCTTTTTGGCAATCGCCTTGATTCGTAAGAATTTCATGATGTTATCACGTTTATCACCCCCAGCCCCCTCCTGATTTAGCAGGGCTGTTAAGTTCTTGTATCATATTGAAAAATTGATGGTTATAGCTCCATAGGAGCGCGATATGTGTAGTACGGAAGCCCCAACGAGTTCGCTGTAAGCCCCGTAGGGGCGAAATATGCCGTCCCTACGGGACTCACGAACGGGGGCGAAGGGGCTGTTTGCTACACATATCACGCTCCTACGGAGCTAAAAAATGCATGTTTTCAACGAGATACAAGAACTACCCCCCCCATCCTGATTTAGAGGGGGCTGGGGGTGATAAACCATTACGCCACCTCGATCAGGGAGACGAACACGTCTTCCAGCGATGGCACGATTTGTTCGATACGCAGGACGGAAATGCCTTGTTTGGCAATCAATTCGCGGAGTTCGGGGATGCGCTGTTCCGCGTTATCTACGGTCGCATGGAGCGCGCTGCCGAAAATCGCGGCTTCGACGCCCTGTTGATTCAACAGCGTCAGCGTCGGCACCAACTGATCGGTTTCGATTTCCAAAATGCTGTGCCGCATATACGAGTGCTTCAATTCGCCCGGCGTGCCTTCGGCAATCAGCTTGCCGCGATAAATCAGCGCGAGCCGGTCGCAATAGTCCGCTTCGTCCATGTAGTGCGTCGTGATGAAAATGGTCGTGCCTTGCCGCGATAGCCCGTAAATCAAGCTCCAGAAATTGCGCCGCGAAATCGGATCAACGCCGGAAGTCGGCTCATCGAGAAAGATAATCGGCGGTTCATGCAGAATCGCACAGCCCAGCGCCAAGCGCTGCTTCACGCCGCCCGCCAGCGTCGCGGTAATCGAGCGCCGCCGGTCTTGCAATTCGGCCATTTCCAGCGCCCATTCCTTGCGTTCCTTGCGCTTCTGTTTCGGTACGCCGTAAATTCCGGCGAAAAAATTGATATTTTCTTCTACTGTCAATTCATTGTAGAGCGAAAATTTCTGCGACATGTAGCCGATCCGTTGTTTGATGGCGTCCGGCTGCTTCAGCACATCGAAGCCGCCGACCGTGCCGCCGCCGCTTGTTGGCATAAGCAGGCCGCACAACATGCGGATCGTCGTGGATTTGCCGGAACCGTTCGGACCGAGGAAACCGAAGATTTCCCCCTTTTTCACCTGAAGATTGAGCGTATCCACCGCCACGAATTCGCCGAACGTCCGGCGCAAATTTTTCACATCAACTGCGATGTCAGCCATGATATTTTCGCGTCGTAGGGGCGTTCGATTGAACGCCCCTACGAAACCGCCCTATTGCACCATTGAAATAAACACATCCTCTAACGACGGCAGGATTTCGCGTTCCCCTTTGACCTCGAATCCTTGCGTTTTCAGGGTTTGATTCACGCTTTCCATGATTTCTTTGCGCTCCACCGCGATATGCAGGCTGTCGCCGTAAGTGCTGACGCGCCGCACGCCGTCGAGATGCGCGATATTGTCCGCCGCCTGCCGCGACTGCGCTGTCCAGAGTTGAAACATCGGCATTCCTAACGATTTTTTGACCGTTTGCGGCTGGTCGTGAATCAGCAGCTTGCCCTTGTGCATCAGGCCGATGCGGGTGCAGCGCTCGGCTTCGTCGAGATAGGCGGTTGACACGAGAATCGTGATGCCGTCTCGCAGCAGATCGTACAGAATTTTCCAGAAATCGCGGCGCGAGACCGGATCGACGCCGTTCGTCGGTTCATCGAGAAAGAGAATTTTCGGCGTATGCACGAGCGCGCAAGCGAGGCCGAGTTTTTGTTTCATGCCGCCAGAGAGCCGCCCGGCGAGGCGCGTTTTGAACGGCGTCAAATTGCTGAAGCCGAGCAGCCGCTCGAAGCGGGCGGCGCGTTCGCGTTTCGGCACGCCAAACAGATCGGCGTAAAAAATCAGATTTTCCATCACTGTCAAATCTTCATACAGGCCGAAACGCTGCGCCATGTAGCCGATCTTCTCTTTCAGCGCGGCGCTTTCCTTGAGGATGGAATGCCCGGCGACAAACGCCTCGCCGGAGGTCGGCAGCATAATCGAGGTCAACATCCGCATCATCGTCGTTTTGCCCGCGCCGTCCGGCCCGACCAGTCCGAATAACTCGCCGCGCCGGATGTCCAGCGAGAAATGGTTGACCGCCGTGTTGTCGCCGAATGATTTGGTCAAATCCGCAATTTTAATCGCAATATCTTCATTCATAGTATATCGTACCGCCGACATCCTCGTCGGCCTCTGTTCACAACGCCGACGAGGACGTCGGCGGTACAAGTTACTCTTAAGAATTAACGTTCCTTTTAATTCAGCGCAATCCGCACGTCAGCAGGCATACCTGGCTTGAATTCGCCATTCGGATTATTCACGCTGACTTTGATCGCAAAGACCAATTTGACGCGCTCTTCCTTCGTTTGCACCGTCTTCGGGGTAAATTCCGCTTTCGAAGAAATATGCGTAATCGTGCCGTCATAAATTTTGTTCGGGAACGAATCGGTCATCACTTCCACTGTCTGCCCCAATTTGACCTGCCCCAATTTATCTTCTTTCACATAGACCTTAATCCAGGGATGGTCGAGGTCGCCAAGCGTATAGACCGACACGCCCTGACCGATGATTTCGCCGATTTCCGCATTTTTCGAGAGCACGACGCCCGCCATCGGCGCGGAAATTTCGGTGTTTTTCAAGCGTTCTTCCGATGCGGCCAAACCGGCTTTGGCCTGTTCTACGCGATATTCAGCGGCGCGAATCGTCTCTTTCGTCGCGCCTTCTTTCACTAAGCTGAGCTTTTCCGCGGCCTGCGCATGTTGCGCCGCTGCCGCGTCGTAGGCGCTTTTCGCGGCGTCAAGCTGCGACGCGGGAATCAGTTTTTGCGAGTAGAGCGCTTCGGCGCGCCTGAAGTCTTTTTCAGCTTTATCCAATTGCGCGGCGACAGCCGTGACATTCGCTCGCGCCTGACCGACGTCCTGCTTTCTCGAACCGGTTTTCAGTTCTTCCAATCGCGCCAGCGCTTCATATAATGCCGCGTTGTTCTGCTGCGCAAGGCTGGTCATTTCAGCGTTGTCCAGCGTGGCGAGTTTATCGCCCTGAGCCACCGTCTGACCTTCCTGCGCAAACATTCCGCTGATGCGCCCCGCCAGCGTGAATCCGACGTTGATTTCCGTGACTTCCACGTTGCCGGAGGCCAGAATTTCATTCTCGTTCGGCGTCTGGTGAAAGCGTTCGATATTCGCGGCGATAAAATTTTTGGGAAAGATGTTCGTTTGCATGACTGCTACTGTGCCGATGCCGATGATGCTGCCCGCGATGATGATTTTGCCTATTTTTTTCATAATTGTCCGCTCCTTTATGGCATAGCTGTCAGACATTTTCAAGATGTCTGACAGCTTTTTCTGCACGTCTATTTTTTGACTGCCCGCAGCACGAATTCTTCGATGAGTTCGGCGCTATCGGCGGGGAATCCTTGTTGTAAATACTGCAATTGTTCCGGCATGGCGTCATCATGTTTCGAAAGAATGCGGCGAATCGTTCCGAGAATGCCGAGCGGCGAAATAATCATAAAATGCACAAGCATCGGAGACGTCGGCAGGAACACGCCCTGCGTTTCGCCGTCGGTCAAAATGCCGGTGAGCAGGCGAATGACGCGTTGGAACGTCTGAAATGCCGCCTGTGGGAGATGCTGCCATTCTGCTGCGATCTCCCGGAGCATAATCGGCGCAATATCGGGATGTTCATTCAAAAAACGGGCTAAATTCCGAATATACCGCCGCAGTCGTTCTTCCGGCGCGTCTATGGCCTGTATTTCTTCCATGAGCCGCGCTTCCGCGTCGCGCAGCATCGTGACAATGACCTGGTCGTACACTGTCTCTTTGCTGCCGATATGATAATAAATCAACGCTTTGTTCATGTCGGCGCGTCGGGCGATCTCATCCACTCTGGCTCCGGCGAATCCGACATCGGCAAAGACGGTGGTTGCGGCGTCAAGAATCCGCGTCGTTGCCTCATGTTGAGGCTTTTTAGCGGTAAACTCTTCCATTTCGATCCTCTTTATTTTGTTTGATTGACCGTTCGGATAAAACAACTATTAAGTTTAACTAACCATTTGGTTTAAAGATATGTTTATATGAAAATTTGTCAAGAGGTTTTTGGAAAAAAATTAGGATGTACGTCGAAACTTCAGTTTCGACGTACATTTTCAGAGGAAGGATTCAATTGGCTTGATTCAAGTCATCCGCATACATGCGGAGTTCCAGAACGCGGCTTTTGACGAATTCGACTTTTCGGCTCAGGCCGGCAAGCTGCCACATCGTGCCTTGCATTGCGCCGTAAATCGTGTCAATCGCGAGGAATTCGGCGTCGCGATAGGATATCCAGCGCCGCTGCGCCTCTTTCAGCGCGTTCTGCGCCTCAGGATTCAAACGCAGCCGCACGTCAGCGTATGTCGTATTCAATGCGGCATCCCATTCGTCATACGCCTGTTGCAAGCATTCGATCATGCCTGCGGTCGAGGGGTCTCGATCCATACAGACGGACGCCTTACGGTCAATCGAGTCTTCTGCCGATTCTATCGCGCTGGCAGACCACGTTATCAGGCACATACCAAGCAGCACACACACTCTTGTCAGATTTTTCATATCGTTCAATAGATATTATTGGAAAACGGGTTAACTCATTGAAACAATTTTTCGTCTTAGAGATTCGACACAATCGGACAATTTTTGTCAACCTTATTGGGATGACTTCATAAGATTTTTTCATCGCGAAATCTGTCAGAGGCTCCGAGCATTCAAGATGTCCCAATGACACGATTGATACCATCAAAACATTGTCGAAAAACTTGACACCATCTCGACGGCCAATATATCGTGAAACACAGCAAAATGCAAAGGGGGCGTGTCGAAATATTTTACATTTGATGGCGCACTTATTACGATGACTTTCCATGATTAGTTCCTGCCAAATACCGTATTATCAGAAGAAACTCTCCTCTCAGATGCCGTTTTTTTATCTGGCATAAACCATGCATCATGGCACAGCATGTTTATTTGTTCACCATCTATTCCAAATATTTCAATCTAAGGGAGAAATCAACTTATGAAAAAACGCATTGTCATCAGTCTTTTGAGTTTCTGCTTTTTTGTAGGGATTGCTGCGATGTCCGAAGCTGGAGTGTACGAATTTAAGCCGGAACTTCAAGATAGTCCCGGGTATAATGATTACAATAACTATGATTTAGAAGATTTAGACCATTATTATGCGTATTCATGGGGAATTCTTCCGAAAATTCCTGCTGGAGAGCAAATTGTCAGCGTGAACCTGAAATTTAACAATATTCGTAATTGGACAAAAGAAGCGAATACGCTCTATGTGTCGTTGTTGCCTTCTCCTAAAGAAGGTGTGCAAAGATCGTCTGATAATCAGGATAGTGGCGATTATTTTTCTGGAAAAGGCCAGTCCCTGACCAAATGGGTCAATCTTTCCACTTCTCCGCAAACACTGATTTATCCGTTTACGGCCGCGAATATTAAAGTGTTGAATACTTACCTTGCTGATGGGAATTTTGGAATTGGGGTCGATCCCGATTGCCATTACTGGAATGATGGTATTACACTCGTGATCGAAACGGCGACTCCTGAAGCGACAGTCACCCCGGTTGCTGGGCCAGGCTCGTCATGCGACTTTGGCGTTGCCGGCGATTATAACGCGTTTGTCTTTAACAAATTCAATGCATATAATTCAGACATTCAGGGACGTTTAGCCGCTGGCGGAAATATTTCCCTCGTCAACTATGGCGTAGCGACAACGCTTCCGCAGGCGAATGCTGGCGCGGCGTTAATCGCTGGAGGAAATTTGAGCTTCTCTAATGGGCAAGTGTATGCAGGCGACGTGCTCGTTAAAGGAAAAGCGTCAGTCAACGCCAATATTCTTCATGGAAAGCTGTATCAGGGCGTTAATTCGCTTCCGTTCAATTTTATTGCTGAAGAAAGCAATTTACGGACGCTGTCAACGAACATGAACGGGTTTGCAGTGAACGGCGCCGTTAAAAATGAATGGGGCAAGCTTATCCTGTCTGGTGACGGAAAAAGCCAATTGCAAGTGTTTGCGTTGAATGGAAAAGATGTGTTGGATGCGTATGCGCTTGACGTTCGCAATATCCCTTCAGGAGCGACGGTTATCTTGAACATCTCTGGAAAAGAGGCTGGTTTGACCGATATGAGTTTAGAGGCCTTAGCCCCTTATAAGAGCAAAGTGTTGTTCAACTTCTATGAAGCGACCACATTGACGCTGACAGGGGTTGGAGTAAAAGGTTCCGTGTTAGCGCCATTAGCAGACGTGGTCAATCCGAATGGGCATGTTGATGGAACGATTATTGTGAAATCGTGGGACGGTATGATGGAATTGCATCATTTCCCATTTAGCGGAGATTGCCCGCCAACGGTAACGCCGACACCGACCGCAACACCGACAGCGACGCCGACTGCGACGCCGACTGCTACGCCGACTGCGACACCGACAGCTACGCCGACTGCAACACCGACAGCTACGCCGACTGCAACACCGACAGCTACGCCGACTGCGACACCGACTGCGACACCGACCGCAACACCGACGGCGACAGCGACAATCCCGCCGATTATTACGGTGACTCCGGAAATTCCGACGAATCCGGTGCCAGAGCCAGGGACGTTGACGTTGTTAGGTTTAGGTCTGCTTGCAACAGTTGCGTTCGTTTTAAAACGGCGCAATAAGTAGCGGCCATTAAACAAGAAACGCCCTCATGCGCATTCGCATGAGGGCGTTTTCGTTTTTACCGGAACTGGTGCGCTTCTATAATAGGCCGAGTGCGGCGCGTGTGGCTGGTCCGACAATCCCATCCATTTTCAATTTAGCGCGGCCTTGAAATTGCTTCACCACATTTTCGGTCTTCTCGCCGAAGATACTGTCAATTTTTAACTGATACCCTTTTTTGAGCAACGCTTCCTGAATTTCTTTCACATCTTCCCCGCGCAAGTTTGGCGTTTGCAGGAACAACACCCGCTCATCTTCCTGCGCCGAGGCTCGCGGCAGCACTGGCTTTAACGCGCCTTCGTCCACCCGCATGCCACGTACGTGAAACGGCAGGCTCAAATCCCAGTTGCCGAATTGCACCAAATCAAACAGCGCGTCCATGCGATAGACCGTTTTGCGCAGGAGCAGCGTTTTATGCGTCGCCAACCACTGCCGCCGGACGCTGATGTATTGCGCGATCCAGTTCCGCTCTCCAAGTTGTCCGACTGTACCGTAATCGGTCAGCGTTTTGTCCCGCATTGCCCGCCATGAGCCGTGAACGATACTGTCATAGACGACTGCGACGCCTAAGGCGGTTTCGATGCCAAGTCCCTCAGCCGCGACAAGACTTGGTTCCCAGTAAACGCGATCAAAAAACTGATCCTGCACATCCTGCATCACTGGATCGTCCCCGGCTTTGGTCAACAGGGCGCGCAAGGCGGCGTCGTTATCTAAGGTCGTATCCTTACGCAGCAAGCGGGAGAGATAATGTTCGAGCGTTCCGGCAAAATCTGCGTCTGCGGCCTCGCAATACGCTTTGATCAATAAATATAAATTGCCGCTGGTCAGCGTCGTCTGCGATCTGCCATACGTCAGATGTCCCGGATCGCCTTTCATGACCGTCACCTGGCCGTAATTGCCTTGCGGCTCACTGGTCTCGAAAATATTCACAATAGCTTGCGCGGCGCGTTTTTGTAGTTCCGTTAACATAAGCATTCTCCATCGGTTGTGTCGTGATTAATAGCTGACTGACAACACGTCATACTCATTCATCATACATACGGAAAAAAAATACGCAAGGAAAATAAAGAAGTTTTCAGAATAGTGGAGAGCCAATAGCCCTGACAGGGTTCGAACCCTGTCAGGGCTGATTGATGAAGAGGGCTTAATTCGCGCCGCTGATGCCGACTTGATAGGACATGCCGTTGACCGTCACCACGAATTCTTTCGGTTCGACGGCGGGTGTGGCCGGAGCAGGCGCAGGTTTGACTTCTTTTTTCGGTTCTTCTTTATAATAGACGCTGACTTTCGCTTCGCCTTTTAAGAATGAGAGACCTTTATCTTTGCCGCACGAGGCCAGAATAAAGATATTCTCGTCTGTGACCGGCAGATTATTGTCTTGCAGCGCTTTCGTCGCTTTCGGGATGCCCGGTTCCAGCACATCCATCGGATCGCCCTCGAATACCGGCTTCTTCAACTGTTCCGACGCGATTTTCACGATTTCCGGGTCAGGCTGGCGCGGCGTTCTGCCGAAATAGCCTAACACCATCTGACCGTAGCCGTCCACGATTTTTTTCCAGCGCCCCTGCACTACATTCATGTAGGCTTGCTGGAAGTAGAACTGCGACACCGGCGTCACGCTCGTGCCGAATCCGCCGAGGCGCACGACTTCGGACATTTCGTGAATGACTTGCGGAAGCAGATGCAAGGTGTTGGTATCCCGCATCATCATGGTATTCGCGGTCAACGCGCCGCCCGGCATCGGCGACAGCACGATCACCGGCGACACTTGCTTGGCTTCCGGCGGCATCAGGTATTTTTCCATACACTTTTCGAACACGCTTTCGGCTTTCAGGATTTTTTCATAGTCTATGTCCAGCGTGTATTTCGTGTGTTTCAGCGCGTGCCACAGGCCGAGAATGTCCGGCTGGCACGTGCCGCCGCTGACCGGTGATTTGGACAAATCCGTGCCGTCGCAGCCCGCTTCGATGGCGGATATGATACATGATAAGCCGAGTCCGGCAGTGTCATGGGTATGAAACCAGATCACGGCATCTTTGCCTAAAATTTCGCGCGTCTTTTTGACGGTTTCATAGACGATTCGCGGCGGGCAGGTGCCGCTGGCGTCTTTGAACACAATCGAATCGAACGGAATGCCGGCTTCGACGATCCCTTTGACTTTTTCGACATAAAATTCGGCGGAATGCGCGCCTTCCGATTGCGTATCCGGCGGCAAGCCCATCAGCGACACGGAAATCTGATGTTTCAGTCCGGCTTCATGAATGCAGCGACCGGAATAATCTATGTTGCGCAGATCGTTCAGCGCGTCGAAGTTCCGAATCGTCGTCGTTCCATGTTTTTTGAATAAATCAGCGTGCAACTTGATGATGTCGCGGGGCTGCTGGTCGAGGGCGACCACGTTGATGCCTCGCGCTAAGGTTTGCAGATTGACATCGGGGCCAACGACTTTGCGCACTCGATCCATCATATCGAATGCGTTTTCATTGCAATAGAAGAATAAACTCTGAAACCGCGCGCCGCCGCCGGACTCGAAATGCGTAATTCCCGCTTCCACAGACGCTTCTAAGGCGGGTAAAAAATCGTCTGTCAACACCCGCGCTCCATACACCGATTGAAATCCGTCGCGGAACGACGTATCCATAAATGCTATTTTCTTTAAGGCCATATTGTTCTCCTGATAAAATAAATTGCCGCAGCCACTATGCCGCAGCGACACCATATATCACGCCAAACTCATCACATTATCATCATGGATCGTACTTAGGAAACCCGCGCGGATGTGTCAAGCGAAAAAGCGCGGGAGAAAGGAACGGCGTTTTTTTTTCGATGGGAGTAGCGAAATCAGGGGGGATGCTGCTTCGGAAATCGCGCGGCGCGTTCGAAAATCTCGTATGTTTGATGTCGAGCGCAAGAAAAATCCTTGACTTTGTTAACCAGTCTTATACAGAGAGAGACAAGTGTTTTGCAATGTGTTAAGGATTATCAACAATTCATGCGCTTCGGCGAACAGAGGAAATACACTTCCCCTTTTGCCCCCGCAGATGTCCTATGAAAAATATCAAAAAAATCGGGATCGCGTGTGGCGTCCTGCTTGTTCTTTTGGCCGCCGCGTTGCTGCTGCTTGAATTCGTCATTGATCTCACGCCGTACATTCCCCGAATTACCAAGCCAATCAGCGACGCATTGCATCGAACCGTCACGATTGAAACGATTTCTCATACGATTTTACGCGGGCCGGGCGCATCGTTGCGGCAAGTCACGATTTCCGAGCCGGATCACACGACGGTGTGGGCGAACGCCAGTGAGATTACGGCCAAACTTCGCCTGATTCCGTTGCTCTCCAAACGAATCGAAATCTCGAAAATCGCCTTGAAACAGCCGGATATCGTGCTGAAACGCGCTTCGAACGGCGTATGGAATATTGCCGACTGGATCGGGCAGACAGTCGAAGCCGCCGCTTCCGAATCGTCAACGCCTGCTGACGCTTCGCCGACGCCGGAACAGCCTGCTGTTTCAGAGCAATCCACGACACCGACGCCGCAGGAAATTTCACCCGCCGGATCATCGCCAGAATCAACCGCTTCAGCCTCGACATTCGCGATTGACGCCATTCAATTGAGCGATGGCACGCTTCGGATTATTGACGAACTTATGACGGTGACAACGGAGATTACGGACGTCAACGCCAGTGTCAAAGGGATGTCGCCCAATTCTCCGATTCGGTTCGATCTGTCCGCTGGTTTGCAGGGCGGAACGCTCGGTCAGATGACGGCCTCCGGCAAAATCAGCCCGCTTTCCGCCGATGGAAAGACGCAGGGAAGGGATATGGATGTGACCGCGACGTTGAAAGAGATTGACCTCGCCCATTTTCAGACATATCTGCGCCAGGTCGCGCAACTTCGGAACGACGCGCCGCTGGGGAAATTGAACGCGACGATGCAATTGGCGGGCAACATGGAAAAACAGATCACTTCGACCGGAACAATCAGCGTTGACGACGTGAACGTTGATGTCGCCGGAAAGGTCGAGCAGGCGACGACAACACCCATCTTGGATTTGACGATTTCCTCCAAAGAATTTCCCTGGGAGAAATTGATGCAACTCCTTCCGCCGAACGTTGCCAAACCCTTGAAAGACCTCGGATTAACAGGGAAAGGAACGTTGAACGTTCAGCCCAAAGGCTCTCTGGACAATCTCGCGTTGTCCGGCGAATTCGATCTCAGCCAATCCGGGATGTATGTTCAGAAGGTTTTTGCCAAGCCGGAAGCATTGGCGGCCACGCTGAAATTCGAGATCACGATCAAGAAAGACGTGGTGGACATCACGGTGTTTCGCCTCGCTATCGGCAAGATCACGCTTGAGGCGACTGGCTCTGTCTCGCAATTCTCCAAACCTGTCTTTGACGTGCAACTGACGTCTAATACGTTTCCGCTGCCGGAAATGCTGGCGATTTTCCCGGAAGTCGCCACATTGACATACGACGGTCAGCCTGCGCTCAAGACTGACGGCATGGCGTCTTTGACCGCGAGCGTCAACGGCGCGGTTGATGATTTGGCGGTCAGTGCGCTCGTCAATCTTGACAAAAGCGCCGTGACGTATGCCGACATCTTCAGCAAAGCGGCAGAGATTCCGGGAAATATCACCGCCGAGGCGCGAGTCAAAAAAGACGGCTTGTCTATCAGCCGCGCCGTCGTGAATCTCGGCGATTTTCAGTTGACGGCGCAAGGCGATGTGACCAATTTCAACGAACCGGCGCTCGATCTCGCGCTTGAAACCAATTTGTTCGATATTGCTGTATTATTCGGCCATTTTCCAATGCTGAACGCGCGGGCGCTGCCGAAAGAGCTTCGGCTTGACGGCGCATGTAAAATCGTGTTGAAACCGGTCGGCAGCATGAAAGACCTTGCGATTTCTGGCATGATTGATATGACCAAAGGAGGCATTGTCTTTGGTGAGAATTTCACAAAGCCGAAAGATATTCCGGGCATCATCGAATTCGACACGGTCATCACGCCCGATGCGGTTAATTTGAAACAGGTGCGGCTCAATCTGAATGACGTGCTGTTGGATATTACCGGCGCGATTTCGGGCTTGCGACAAGAAACGATGCTTGACCTGACGGTGACATCGAATCAGTTTGCCTTCAATCAACTCCTGCCGTTTTCAGGGATGGAGATGAATCCGACCGGGGTGACGGAATTCAGCGCGCGCATCAAGGGGCCTGCCGACAAACTCGCGGCAGATTCGATTGTGACGCTCGACGCGCGGTGTCAGGATGTCGGCTTCCAGCTTCCCGCACTTGGCAAGCCCGTGCAGCATCTCAACCTGATCGCGACGCTGCGCGATCAGACATTCTCGCTGAAACAATTTTCGGTGTCAGTGGGCGAATCTTCGCTCAAGGGCGAGGCGACGATTGCCAGCGTGTTTACTGCGCCGGATGCCGTTTTTGCCCTTCAGTCCGACTATCTGAATGCCGACGAATTTTTGACGCCGCCTGCCGCCGCCACCACGCCGCAGGCTCGGTTCGACCATCATGCGCCAGCGTCGCCCTTCCGGTTGGTTGCCGAAACGACAGTCGAACCGATACCGGAAACCGCTCCGACGAAACCAGGATGGCTGCTTTCCACGCTGAAGGCCAACGGCACGATCTCCGTCGCGCGCGGGATTGTCGAACAGGTAGAATTTGCCAATCTCCGCTCTGATGTGACGTTTAAAAATCAGGTGCTGAATTTGGAGAACATGCTTTTCGAATTATATGATGGAAGATACGAAGGCCGTGTTGAGTTCGACCTCTCGTCGCCAGATCCGAAATATGCGTTCGAATCGAAATTGGTGCAGGTGGATACGAATCGCCTGTTGACCGCCTCTGTCTCGGCAAAGGATATCGTGTATGGTCTGCTGTTCGCGAATGCCGCAATTGCGGGACAGGGATTTTCGCCTGAGCAGCTTGCGCAGCATTTATCGGGGAATGGCGCGATTCGAATTGGTTCTGGAAAGCTGACGTCATTCCATATCTGGCCGGAAATCGCGCAAATTTTCGATCTGCTTGGCACGGTAGGAAAATCCGACACACTGCGGCAAATTAGTCAGGACATCGGTAAATTCCCCGATGAAACCAATTTTTCTCGATTTGAGGCGACGTTCGATCTGGACGAAGGTAAGGGAGGTCGCTCTGATATTCTGCTTGAAGTGCCGGAACAGGATATTCATATCGTCTTGCTCATGAATGGCACGTTCGATTTGGATTTATCGCTTGATTTTTTAGGGAAAATTCGTTTTACGCCGGAGTCTAAATATTATCATGATCTGCAAAACACGTTTCGCGATTTCGAACAAGATGATGGCAGTATCGAACTTCCGTTTCCGATTCCTGTTGGGGGGACATTGTTTGAACCAGCCATCAATCTGAATACGATCCAAAAAAGCGTTCGGAAATTTGCCGAGGAAATGGCGAAACAGGCTGTCAAATCGGAGATCAAAGACCAACTTGAACAAGAACTTGGCAAGACGGGCAACGATTTATTGCAACAAATTTTTAAATGAATGTACGCGGTTCTGATATTTTCTTGACTTTCTCGCATTTTTTTGTCAATGTGTTTATATAATGCTGTTTACATATATACTGGTCGGTTGTCTATACCGAATATTCAGGCGTTCAGTAGGTCATACGTCTAAAAAGTTTGGAAAATTGCGGATTCTTTCTTAAGGGGGGAAGAGATGAAATTGGGAATACGTGCCAAAATCGTAGGGATTATGGGGCTGGTTTTTCTGATAATGATGATCGTATGTACGAATTCTTACTTGAACGATATTCGAACACAATATCTGAAAACGTTAGAGTCTCAGTCCGAAGGAATGGCATATTTTCTCTGGAACAGCGGTGAACGCCCCGATGATTATACCCTGCAGAATTTTGGCGAATATGCCTCCGCGTTTACTGAGCGGTGCCTACAGCTTTATCAGTGGTCTCTGCTGAAATCTGTGACCCATGTGGCTGTTCTCGATGAAAAAGGAAAGATTTTAGCGCACAGCGACTCCGCTCAAATTGGCAACACGCTTATCGATCAAAAAATGCTTGAGCGATTGGGCAACTATAAAACCAATTCTGTTCTGGATAAGAAGCAAAACCTCTATCATGTGTTTATTCCTCAATTCAATGCGCAGCGAGAATATATTGCTGTGGTTGATATTGGATACTCGAACGAATCGGTCGAAAAAGCCTTTCAGAAATGGAAAACAAAATCCTGGAGTATGTTATTCGTGTTTTTAGGAGCCATGTCTATCGTGCTCTTTCTGGCTGTTGAAATAATTGTCGCCAGCCCGATCCGGTATTTGATCAAGATTGGTCAACGCTTAGCCGAGGGATATCCCATTCATAGCCTCAAGTTGACAGTACGCCATGATGAAATTGCCGCGTTAAGCGGTGTCTTTGTGCAAACATCTGATTATCTGCAAGAGATTACCGACATCGCTCAGAACGTCGCGACAGGGGCATTGGCGCATGATGTGCGCAAACGTTCCAAACGAGACGCGCTTGGAGTGGCATTGCAGGATATGTTGTTGTATCTGCAAACGCTGGCCGAAATCGCGTCGCGGATTGCGCGCGGCGATTTGACGAGTATGCCGTTTTTACGCTCTGATATTGATGCGTTCGGGCGCGCCATGCGCGATATGACCGTCGGATTGCAATCGCTCATTCAGCAGATTCGCGTGATTGCCGAAGAAATTTCCGGCACTGGGCTGAATCTCGCCGGATTGTCCGATAATGACATGAAGATTGTGCAGTCAGCGCAATTTGCCGTTGACGAAATGATTTCTACCATGACCCAAATGGGGCAGAGCGTGGAAGAAGTCGCGCATAATATGGACGTGCTTTCCACCTCAGTCGAAGAGACCTCCGCCTCGGTGTCGAATATGACGCGGTCAATCTCCAATATCGCCGCCAACTCAAGCGAACTCGCCGAGCAAACGCAAAAAGCGATTAGCGAACTGCATAAATCTACCGAACTATTGAAAAATGTGACGGAAAAAACAGTGGTGTCCAGAGGACTCTCGCAGGAGACGATTCAGGACGCTTTGAAAGGACAGGATTCTATCGAGGAAGTGACCGTCAGCATGACGACGATCCAACAAACCAACTCCAGCACGGTGGAGACGATTACCCGCTTCGAACAACAGACGCAGGATATTGGCTCGATCCTGGATGTGATTGACGAAATTACCGATCAATCGTCGCTGCTCGCCCTGAATGCTTCGATTATTGCCGCGCAAGCCGGATCGCATGGGCGCGGATTTGCGGTGATTGCCGACGAGATGCGCAACCTGGCAACGAAAGTCAGCTCTTCCACCAAAGATATTGCCGCGATTGTGAAGGTCGTACAGGAAGAAACAAAAACGGTCGTCAAGAAAATCCATGCCGGAACATACGACATTGCGCAAGGGGTGAAACGGACTGAACAGGCGCGGCAAGTGCTGCAAAATATTTTTAACAGCGCGCAGCGTTCGTCAACCGTTGTCTCCGATATTGCCGACGCGATCCAGAAAATGCAGGAAACGACCAGCCGACAGCTACGCAGCGTGATGGAACGAGTCAACACGATGACCGAAGAGATTATGAAGGCCACGCTGGAGCAAAAGGCCAGCACGATTCAGATCGACCAGACGGTTGAGCATATCGCCAAAATGGCATTTCAGACGCAACATGCCACGACAGAACAATTGCAGGGCGTGCGGCGCGTGCTTGAATCGGTGGAACAAGTCCGCTCCCTGTCGGAGAAGAATTTGGAGAGCTCGGTACAGATCGAGCATACCGCAGATGAACTGTCTGAGCAGGCCAGAATTTTACTCCAATCGGTTGATCGCTTCAAATTGGGGAAAAGCGAGATGCTTCAAAGCGTATCGGCTGGGCAAAACGCCATCAAGGAAAAAAAATCATGAAAAAAACGCTGTTGATCTTCTGTCTATTGAATCTCCTCGCCTCAGTTGTCATCGCGCAGGAACCGGCACGGATTGAGGTTGTATTTTTCGAAGAAGGGTATCCTCCGTTTTATATGGCTGGCCTGCAAGAAGGCATGATGATTGACCTCTTGAATGCGTTCGATCAACAATCAGCCGCATTTACGCTTGTTTATACGGGGTTGTCTCGAAAACGGATTGATCTCGCCATGATGGAAGGAACGGCGCAGGCGTCCGGTTTGACGAATCCCATGTTTGTCGGCGCGGACAATGTGGACAAATTTTTATTCACCATTCCGATTTGGACATCCGGCAATTACATTATGATGAAGAAAAGTTATCAGTTTGCCTATACCAAAGCCGAAGACCTGTTCGGCAAGAAGCTTGGGGTGATTTTCGGCAATCGCAACGGCGCGCTTGACCCGCATATCGAGAATGGGAAAATCATCGCCGTCCCCGTCAGAACCAATGAACTGCTCTATAAAAATTTAGCAATGGATCGGGTAGATGCGATTATTGCTAATAAACATGTGGCGTTGTATGAGATGAAGAACGCTGGCCTTGACGCCGCGCAATTCGTCTTTGCCGACGCCCCTCTTTTCGAATTCGATCTGATGATGCAAGTACGGAAAACAGAGCAAGCGTTTGTCGAACAATTGAATGCCTTTATCGAGCAATCGAAACAAAACGGTTTGTTGGATGACCTGCTGAAAAAATATACCGAATGAGCAGAAATCGGTTAATGGCATTATAATCATCTCTGCGACCTGATGCCCAGCAGGTCGCATTTTTATTGACAGGAGTCTTGTATGTCGAAATTGTATTTCGACACCCGCGCCGTATGAACAGGCGGACGAGTGGACGAAAAACAATTTCGTCCTACATGTACATGGGAGAAAAGAATGAAACCTGCAACTGCGTGTGAAAATCTGCAAGAGATTCGCCAGGAGATTGACGCAATAGATCAAAGCATTATCAATTTATTAGGCCGACGCTATGAATATGTGCAGGCTGCCGCGAAGTTCAAAACAACGACGCAGAATGTGCGGGCCGAAGAGCGCGTCAAAGCGATGATGCAGCAGCGGCGCGACTGGGCGGTAAAGGCTGGAATTTCCCCGGAAATTATCGAAAAAATTTATACGGAATTAGTGAATTATTTTATTCAAGAAGAGATGAAAAAGTGGCAGCAAGATGCCGCATAATCCCACCCATTCCATGTCGTTTCTTCCACTTTCCCAGTCAGACCTGTCTCAGCGCGGTTGGCAAGATGTTGATGTGGTGTTAGTGACCGGCGATGCGTATGTGGATCACCCCGCCTTCGGCACAGCCATTATTGGCCGCGTGTTAGAGCATCATGGCTATCGCGTCGGCATTATTGCCATGCCTGACTGGCGCGATCCCGATTCCGTCAAAATTTTCGGGCGACCGCGCCTGTTTTTTGGCGTGACCTCCGGCAATATTGATTCCATGCTCGCTCGCTATACCGCCTTCGAACGCTATCGCAGCGACGATCCGTATGTTCCCGGCGGACAGGCTGGACGTAAGCCCGAACGCGCAGCATTAGTCTATTGCAATCTGATCAAAGCGGCGTATAAAGATATTCCGATTGTCTTGGGCGGCGTGGAAGCGTCAATGCGGCGGATTGCGCACTACGATTTTTGGAGCAATCGCGTGCGGCGCTCGATCATCGAAGACGCGCGCGCGGACATTGTGGTGTATGGGATGGGCGAAAAAGCCATTATCACAATTGCGGAACGTCTGTCGCAAGGCCAATCGCTCGAACAGATTCCCGGCACTGTGACGCTGTCGCGGACAGCGCCGCAAGACGCCGCTATGCTCCCCGCCGAAGAAGATGTGTTGAGTTCGCCGGAAGCGTTTCTCGAATGCTATCGTCTGTTTTACTGTCATCAGCAGCAACGGCTCGCGCAGCCGACCGCAAAACGCTTTGTGCTGCACGAACCGCCCGCCGCCGTTTCTTCCGCAGAACTCGACGCGATCTACGCGCTGCCATACCAACGCGCTCCCCATCCGAGTTATCGCGAACCGATCCCGGCATTCGAGATGATTCGTCATTCGATTACGGCGCATCGCGGCTGCGTCTCCGGCTGCTCATTCTGTTCGCTCGGCCTGCATCAGGGCAAAGCTATCGTGAGCCGCAGCCCCGAATCCGTGCTTCAGGAAGTGAACGCGATTGCCGCCACGCCTGATTTCAAAGGGCATATTACTGACATCGGCGGCCCATCCGCGAATATGTATGGCATGGAGTGCGCGCGGGCTTGGAATTGCAGCCGGGAAAGCTGCCTTTTCCCCGCACTCTGCCCGAATTTACACATCAATACCGCCGCCTGGCTCGATCTGCTGCGCCGCGCCGCGCGTATGCGCGGCGTGTCGAAAGCGACGGTCGGCTCCGGGATTCGCTATGATCTGTTGATGCGAGACGCTAATGCGGAGCAGGCGTTGAAAGAATTGGTCGTCAACTACATCAGCGGACAGCTTAAAATTGCGCCGGAACACACCAGTCCGACCGTGCTTCGCGCCATGCGGAAATCTCCGCAATTTCGGCTGGATACGTTTGTCGAATGTTTTCGTAAACTGACGGCGCAACAGGGAAAAGCGCAATATCCGCTTCCCTATCTCATGTCCTGTCATCCCGGTTCATCCGATCAGGCGATGGCAGCGATGCGCGACGAGATTTTTTCGATGTTCGGTTTTGTGCCGCAACAGGTTCAGGCCTTTATCCCATTGCCGATGACATTATCTTCAGTCATCTACTATACCGGGACAGACCCGCTGACTGGCGAAGATTTCGAGGTGGTACGGGCGATGGATGAACGCCGCCGACAGCATGATATTCTACTGAAACCTGCGATTGGAAAGAAGACTCAAGGGGAAAAAACGTTACATCACGGGAAACGCACTGATTCGAAAAGGAAAAAATCCCGCTGACTCCATCAGGGGGGACAGATGGAGTCAGAAATTCCGTCCTTGGGGGGCAAAAACGGAACGGGAAAGTGCCAAATTTTTTTAAAAATCCCGCTGCCCTCATCAGGGGGGACAGATGAGGGCAGAGATTCTGCCTTTGGGGGGCAAAGACAGAACGGGAAATGGTTCGAATTTTATAATTGTTACATCCTGCGAACGCCCTCGTTCGCTGACCACATTTTCATAAAAATCCCGCTGACCCCATCAGGGGGGACAGATGGGGTCAGAGATTCCGTCCTTGGGGGGCAAAAACGGAACGGGAAATCTTTTTTCATATTTTATATCTCCCACCGTTTCTATGAAGGGGAGATGCAGGAAAAAGTTTATTTATTTACTGATGAATATGAAATATACTGCATATTTTAAAGAACAATTATTTTCTGTTTTATTATAAAATGCATACGCCATGCCATGATAAGAAAAAGATAGAGCGGCTATCAATAAAAATAATGAATATGTTCTCGCATGAAAGACGAATATATACGATAAAATATTACATTTTAAATGGTTATAATGATAATATTTGTTGAGATAGAAAAGGATGTCTATGAATATTGTCTTTTTTTCTTGAAAATTTACATGGCTTGTGGCAAAAGAGATGTAAATTATGATGATGAATATTGACAATAATTGCAAAATATTGCAAAATGTATGAATATTTATTCATACTTAATAGTGAATTTAAAAACAAGAAAACTGCGTCATTTTATGAGTGCGAACGTGACACATTGACAGCGAAGGCGTCATGCGCGCACTCATCTCCGTGAAAAGCACGGAAAGTGCGAATAGAGGATTATGCTGCAAATTCAACAACTCTCATACTCGATTGGCGCGCGTCAGCTTTTGGACGGCGTTGATTGGATTATTCAACCGGGAAAACGCGTGGCGCTCATCGGGCCGAACGGCGCGGGCAAAACCACGATACTCCGTATTTTAAGCGGCGATATCGAAGAGTATCACGGCAGTATCGTCAAAGCCAAAGATTATAAAATCGGCTACCTGCCGCAGGAAGAAATCGCGCTCGGCGCAGGCTCGATCCTCTCGATTGTCTTGAAAGGCCAGAAAGAAGCGCTGGCCATCGAGCAAAAATTAGCGCAACTTCATGAGGAACTCAATGCGCCTCATGCGAACCACGAAACGCTCTTGCAGCAAGTCGGCGAATTGGAGCACCGCTACGACGCCCTCGACGGCTACCGGCTCGAATCTTCCGCGAAAAGCATTCTCGCGGGGTTAGGCTTTTCGGAAACCGATTTCCACCGCCATCTGTCGGAATTCAGCGGCGGTTGGCGCATGCGCGTGCATTTAGCCCGCCTGCTGCTTCAAAAGCCGGACTTGCTGCTGTTGGACGAACCGACCAACCATCTCGACATTCCGTCGTTAGAATGGCTGGAAAGCTATTTATTGAGCTTTGAGGGGAGTATTGTCATCGTCTCCCATGATCGTTTTTTCATAGATCGTTTGGCGCAGGCGATTCATGAATTGGATCGCGGCAAACTCGAATTCTACGCCGGGAACTACCATTTTTTCGAACAGGAAAAAGCGCAGCGGCTCGAATTGCAGCAGAAAAAGTGGGACGAACAACGCGAAGAACGCGAAAAGCAGGAGCGTTTTATCAACCGCTTTCGTTCGAAAGCCACCAAAGCGAAACAGGTGCAGAGCCGTATCAAGCAGTTGGAAAAAATGGAGGTCGTGGACATGCCGCCACCTCCGCCAAAGCCGATCAATTTTCAGATCAAAGTGGACGTGCCGAGCTACAAAGACGTGCTGCATATTGACAACATATCGTTTCGCTATGATACGGAATGGGTGTTGCAAAATGCGTCGCTGCATCTCTATCGCGGCGAAAAATTGGCGATGGTCGGTGTAAATGGCGCAGGCAAAACCACGCTGACGCGCCTGATCGCGAAAGAATTGACGCCGCAGGAAGGAACGGTCACAGTCGGCGAGCGCGTCAAACTCGGCTATTACGCGCAGCATCAGGTGGACACGCTCAATTTGAACGCCACGATTTACGACGAGGTCTTTTCCACCGCCGCCGATTCCCACCGACCGCGCGTTCGCGATATTCTCGGCATGTTTCAATTCTCCGGCGATGATGTCTATAAAAAGATCGGCGTCCTCTCCGGCGGCGAAAAAGCCCGCGTGTCGCTGACCAAAATTTTGCTGTCGCCGGTCAACTTCTTGATTATGGATGAGCCGACCAACCATCTCGACATGATGTCGAAAGAGGCGTTGGAACACGCCCTGCTGCACTACGACGGCACGTTGATTTTAATTTCACATGACCGCTATTTTTTGGATAAACTCGTCAGTCGCGTGATCGAATTGAAAGAAAAACGCCTGACTGAGTTTGCCGGAAATTACTCGTATTATCTGCAAAAACGCGATAGCGAGCCGGAAGAATTCGTGCCGCATCATGCCACGCAGCATCCGGCGGTGATGTCCGACGCGCGCAGAAACAAAGATCAAAAACGCACTGAGGCCGAATCGCGCCAGTCCATCAGCAAAGAACGCAATCGTTTGAAACGCATCGTCTCCGACATGGAAAAGCAGGTGGAAAAAGGAGAAACCAGAAAACAGCAGATTGAGCTTGACATGGCGAATCCGAACACCTATCAGGATAAAGAAAAAATCGTGCTGTTGCAAAAGGAATACGCCACCTTGAAAAAAGACCTGGAAGATGCGTATCGTCATTGGGAAGAAGCCCAATTCGAGCTTGAAGAACTGTTAGCGCAAACATGACCGCACATACCTGTCAGACACCTTCGAAGTGTCTGACAGGAGTCGCCGGTTCAATCCCTGAATATGAAACAATTTCCGACACCCATCATTTATGTCAGTAAATGTCTCGGTTTCGATCACTGCCGGTATGACGGTCAAACCATCGAAAGCGAACTCGTCAATAACCTCAAGCCCTACGTCGAATTTCGCCCGGTCTGCCCGGAAGTGGAAATCGGACTTGGCATTCCCCGCAAGCCGATCCGCATTGTGGAAATTGACGGCCAATATCACCTGTATCAGCCCGCCACCGGGCGCGATTACACGGCGGAGATGGTGGCGTTCGTCGAAGGCTTTCTTGCTGGCATCACCGAGGTTGACGGCTTTCTGCTGAAAAATCGTTCGCCCTCGTGCGGCTGGCAGGATGTGAAAATCTATCCCGGCCTTGACAACGTGTCCCGCACGTTGCGCGGCGGCGGATTCTATGGCGGCGAAATCGCGAAACGTTTCGACGGCCTGCCGATTGAAGACGAAGGCCGCGTCCGAAATTTCACGCTCCGCGAGCATTTTCTCACAAGCATCTTCGCGTTTGCCCGTTTCCGACAGGTCAAAGCGTCCGGCGCGATGAAAGACCTGATTGAATTTCATACCGTGCATAAGCTCCTGCTGATGGGCTACAATCAGGCACAAATGCGGACGCTCGGCGCGATTCTCGGCAACAAAGACCAAGTCGCATTTTCCGTCGTCGCCCAAAATTATGAAACCCATCTGAAAATCGCGCTCGCCAAACCGCCGCGCTTTCAGGCCATGATCAACGTGCTGCTTCATGCCTTCGGCGGCTTCAAATCTGTGTTGACCTCGGAAGAAAAACAATTTTTCCTCGACACGCTCGAAGAATACCGCGACGAGCGGATTCCCCTCAGCGCGACGCTGAAAATCTTGCAGGTCTGGGCGATCAAATACAAGAACGACTATCTGCTGAATCAGGTCTTTATGCAGCCGTATCCCAAAGCCCTGACCGAAATCACCGATTCCGGCAAAGGGCGGCAGTTGTAAATTCATCAGGTCACTCTCGTATTCTATAGGATTATGGCGAATCACAGCGCTATTGCAGAAAGACGAAATTATCGAGTCAAAGTCGTTGACGATGCCAAAAACGTGGCCTTCGAATATTTGAAGAACATCGAATTAGAAAAAGTCGTGACGTTTGGCTTGCCTGAAGTTGACGACCGTTATCATTACTGGCGAGTGCCGTTGCTCAATCCTGAAAAACTCAATATCGGAGAGGTGGTAATTGACGCTTTTTCCAGTTTTGTTTTAGAGAAAAAAACCACCCAGCGAGGTGTTCTGGAATCTCGATTATTAGGAAGAACGCCGAAACACTACCTAAAAGAAACGCAAGAAACGCCAAAAATCTCTCAGATGAGAAACACGATAGGTTTAGGCGACAGTGAAATTTTATTAGCTGAAACTCCGGCAGAATCAATTGATCTGGTGTTTACATCCCCGCCATACTATAATGCCCGCCCAGAATACGCCGATTATATTACGTATGAAGAATATCTTTTGAAAATACGGAAAATCATTCATCAATGTCATCGGGTTCTCAATGAAGGACGATTCTTTGTGATCAATATTTCGCCTGTACTCCTAAGACGCGCGAATCGAAGCGAATCATCGAAACGACTGGCCGTCCCATTTGATTTTCATCGGCTGTTTATCGAAGAGGGATTTGATTTCATTGACGATATTCTCTGGGTCAAGCCTGAAGGCGCTGGCTGGGCAACCGGACGAGGAAGGCGATTTGCCGCCGACCGTAATCCGCTCCAATATAAACCAGTGCCCGTCACAGAATATATTCTTGTGTATCGAAAACATACGGATAAGCTTATTGATTGGCATATTCGAAAACATCCCCAACAAGATATGGTGAAGCAGTCAAAAATTCAAGACGGATACGAAGTGACGAATCTTTGGAAGATTCACCCGGCGCATAACCCGAAACATCCGGCGATCTTTCCGGTAGAGCTTGCGGAAAAAGTCATCACATATTATTCTTTTCTTAACGATGTCATTCTCGATCCATTTGCAGGAATTGGGACAGTTGGGGAAGCGGCATGTAAAACAGGACGCCGTTTCGTGTTATTCGAAATCAATCCAGAGTATCTATCTGCCATGAAAGACGCCCTCAATTCCTGGCCGCATCTTGATATTGCCACGATCAATTGGATTCATTGCGAGGCTGCGGAACGTTATCAAATGACATTAGGATTGTAATCTCATGAAACAGAAAATTTCAACATTTATTCCCAAAATCGGAGAAGATTTAGCCCTGTATAAGGGAAAAGAAATTCTTGAACGAATCGGAGAAAATATCATCAAAGAGGTGGTGATTTCGATTTTATGTGGCGGAAATGTCAGATCATTAACGGAAGGCTTGACCAGAACGCGATTAGCACTCTCAAATGTCGCGTTGTTATCCACGTTTTTGAACGCGAATGCACATATTGAAAATTTTATCGAAAACATGCCTCAATTGGTTAAAGAAGAGTTAATGACCTCAATTTCCCCTGAAAAGAAGATGTTCTTGCAATGGCTTATCGGTTTGACAGGAAAGAGTATTCAAAATGTTCTGCGTAATGAACCTGAGGAATACCAGACGTATTTGAAAACAGTTGAGGACGCACTCCGAAAATCTGCTGAACGTTGCCAGATTGACTTTGGACAGATTTCTGGAAAGATTCGATTGAATGAGGTCGAATGTAAACTGGATTGGCCGTTTATCCTCTACCTGTTTACTGCAATCGGTGCCCAAACATTATCCATTCGAGGCGCTGAAAAATCAATGTATGGCAAGATGTTCGAAAAACTGATCTTAGGCTCATTGCTAACGCTCTTAGGCTTCCAATTGACGCAATCAGAGGATAGTTCGCGAAATCGTAAGGTTTTTTGGCTGTCATCGCGAGGCGATAAACGCGAAAGCGACGCGACGTTACTGTATAAACCCGGAGTCGGCGTCCGTTTTGATATAGGATTTATCGGCCCTGGCAATACGGAAATCTCGCTTGATAAAGTGTCGCGATTCGAGCGAGAAATGGAGCATGGGAAGCATGTCCATTACATGTCAACGATTATCATCGTAGATCGAATCGGTGAAAAAAGCCGCATTATTGATATGGCAAAGGCGATAGATGGCGAGATTGTCCAAATGAGTATGGCATATTGGGTGAAAGATGTGTGCCGGATTTTAAATGAACGCATTCATTATCGCCATGAATTGTTGAACGTCCCGGATACGCAGATCAAATCGTATATCGAACAGCATATTTTGCCGATGAAATTGGAAACGTTTTTATAAACCAGACTCGTCCATTATAAACAATGAATATCAACATGAACTACATCGCAGAAGTCATCGAAAGCAGCACGACGCGCTTTGTGGCGCAGACGCGGGAATTGAACGGCTCGCCGCCGTTCGGCGCATTCGTGAAGGTCGGCGCGTCGCCGACCACGATTGCCATGATTTGCGACATTGTCACCGGCAGCACGGAACTGAACCGCCGTCCGGTCGCCTACGGCAAAACCGAAGAGGAATTGCGGGAAGAACAGCCGCAGATTTTCGAACTCCTCCGCACCGAAATCACTGCCACCGTTGTCGGGTATGCCGACGAACACGGCATGAAACAATGCCTGCCGCCGCAGCCGCCGCGCCTGCATAGCTTCGTTCATTGCTGCGCCCCGGAGGAAATCTGCGAATTCACCGGGCGTTTCGACTATTTCCGCGCCTTGATCGGTCTCGGCGGCACGTTGAGCGACGAACTCCTGATCGCCGCCGTGCAGCAGACTTGCCGGTGTCACGGCGACGCCGCCCGGAGTTGGTTCGTTCGCGCCGGAAAAGAGCTTTCGCGGATGCTGCGCGACGATTACGACCGATTAGAATCCATTTTGCGGAGGGTGACGATATGAGCGAACGTCGGAAAGAAATCGGCACGATCACGCGCGGCTCGCTGACCGAAGGCATGGAAATGCGCCTCGCGCCGTATTGCAACGTCGAAGAGATCAAAGCCGGAAAATTCGTCGTCGTGGAAGGGGCGCAGAACGACTTTTTTTCCATGATTACCGACGTGCGGCTCGACACGACCAGTCAGCAGATTCTCGTGCATCCGCCAGCGCGGGACGACCGCCTGATGCGCGACATTCTGGCCGGAACGAGCGCGTATGCCACCGTCATGCTGCGCCCGATGCTGATGATGCCGCACGGCGAAGAGGGCGCGAGCGGCGAGGCGCTGCCGGTCAAAACCGTCCCCGCCCATTTCTCCGGCGTGTTCGACGCCTCGGAAGAAGACGTGAATCAGATTTTCGGCAGTGAAGGCGACGAAAACGGCAAATATTTTTATCTCGGCACGCCGCTCGACATGGACACGCCGGTCTGCCTGAATCTCGACCGTTTTGTCGAGCGCAGCAACGGCATTTTCGGCAAAACCGGCACCGGCAAAACCTTTCTGACGCGGCTTGTCCTGTGCGGATTGGTGAAGCAGGAAAAAGCGGTAAATTTCATTTTCGACATGCACAGCGAATATGGCTGGCAGGCCACGCAGGAAGCCGGAAAAGGGAGCTTCGTCAAAGGCTTGAAACAGTTGTTCGGCAGCAAAATCGCGATTTTCACGCTCGACCCGGAATCCACGCGCCGCCGCAACGTCAGCGCGGATTACGAGGTCGAACTGTTCACGGATCAGATTACGGTCGAAGACATTGCGCCGCTGCAAGACGAACTCCGCCTGAATCCGACCGCGCTGGAAGCCGCCTATCTCGTCGTCGCGAAATACGGCAAAAACTGGCTTGAAATCCTGATTACGCGCGGCGAACAAGACATCAAAGGACTGGCGGAAGAGTTGGGGGCGCATCCCGAATCGCTCTCCGCGCTCTATCGCAAACTGCGCCGCATTGCCGATTTTAAGTTCGTCACGATGGGGCGTTCGAGCGACGACATTGTCGCGAAAATGATGGATTACATCAATCGCGGCATTCATATCGTCCTCGAATTCGGGCGCGAAACGAGCATGCTGGCCTACCTGCTCGTCGCCAGCATCATCACGCGCCGCATCCACGAATTGTACGTGCATCAGACCGAACTCTATCACGCCTCGCAGAATGCCGCCGACAAGCCGAAACATCTCGTCATCACGATTGAAGAAGCGCATAAATTTTTGAATCCGCAGGCCGCGAAACAGACGATTTTCGGGACGATTGCCCGCGAAATGCGCAAATATTTCGTGTCGCTGCTGATTGTGGATCAGCGTCCGTCCGGGA
This sequence comes from uncultured Candidatus Moduliflexus sp., assembly GCA_964602655.1. GTDB lineage: Bacteria > Moduliflexota > Moduliflexia > Moduliflexales > Moduliflexaceae > Moduliflexus. The sequence continues at coordinate 73,623 of CAZRSF010000008.1, read as the reverse complement.
TTGACGCCGAAGTCATCTCGCAGGTCGGGACGCGCATCGTCGCGCTGTTGAATGACGAAAAAGACATTCAATCCGTCCTGACCGGCGTCAGCAATGCCGGCGGGCTGCGCAGCGTCCTCGCCAGCCTCGATTCCAAACAGCAGGCGCTCGTCATGGGACACGCCGTGCCGATGCCGGTGGTCGTGCGCACCAGAAGCTATGACGAGGCATTTTACGCCGCGATGGGCGCTGTCTCGCCGGAAGACGCCGACCGGCAGGCGATACAGGATGAAAAAGACTTGTTCGGATAATCATAACGCTGTCAGACACCTTGAAGCTGTCTGACAGCTTCTCTATTCGCATGACAAAAACTTGACAATTTTTTCGACCTTCTGTTCTCTATGTTTGTCTGAATCAGAAAAACTCATACATGACGCCCTTTCAGGATTTAAAGCCCTGATAGGGCTGGAAGAAGTCTCGACGTCCTTTTTTTGAGCGGTTGACATCATGGAAAAAACACAGCAAGACACAGCAACCTGGAAACAAGAGAACGAAGGCGCTCTTGTCGAAATTTTAAAGACGTTGCGCGAACTGAAGAGCGACAACATCAAATTGCAGCAACGCTTTTCCAGGATGGAAGCCACCCTTGAACGTGCCGGTCAGGAACCGAAATTTTCTGGAATCTCACCAGCGGGAGAGGCAAATTACGACACGTTCGATAAGTTTATCACCGAACAAATTCAGGGCGGCCTCGACCGAGAACCGCAAGACAATACCGACCATGTCGCGCCCGATGCAGAGACGAATTGGAACTATTTTATCGCGCAAAAAGGGGGCTTCGATGAAGCCCTGTATATGACCGTGCAGGATTTTCTGAACGTTGACCGCAAACGCGACGCGGCGCAATTACTCAGCTTTCTGCTGCAAAAGCGCAATAAAGAAGTTGATGAAAGTTTTCAGCATCTGAAAACCGAATATGAAAATTTGGAAGGCCATCAACTCCAAAAACACTTCACCGAGTTGTGGGACTTGCATCACAGTCTTCTGAAAAAAAAGATCATTCGCACCTGGAAAGAAGAAATCTTTCTGGAAGCGTTCGATCAATTTCTGAAGTGGCTGCAACAGTAACGCCCGCTCGAAACTACAAGGATGGGTGTAAGAAGGGATTTCTCGATTCATCCTTTCTTACACCCATCCTTGTAGTTTAGGGGCAGGCAACACGTGATGAGCGTAGCGCTTATCACACGAACACAATCAAAGGAGGCGGGTGAACTGAGAACTGCGAAGTCAGTCTGATTTCCGATTCCCACCGTGTCATGCTGCCCCGAAACACGATGAATTTTCTAACTCAAGTCCGCCAGAAAGCTGCGGCGACAAAGCGCGTGATTGTTCTGCCGGAAGGCGTGGAACCTCGCATGATTCTCGCCGTGAAAGATGTGCTTGCCAATCAATTGGCCACGCCGATTCTGCTTGGCGATGAAGGCAAGATCGCTGCGCTTGCCAAAGAGCATAATGTCAATCTGAGCGCGGTGCGCGTGATCAATCCCGAAACCTCGCCGCAATTACAGGAATATGTCAGCACTTTCAGCGACATGCGGGCGAAGCGCGGCAAACCGGTCTCCGAAGAAGAAGCCGTGAAAACCATGAAAAATGTGCTGTATTACGGCGCGATGATGGTGCATCTCGGAGAAGCAGAAGGGAGTTTGGCCGGCGCGGTCAATGAAACCGCAAACGTGGTGTCCGCCGCCGCCCGCGTGATCGGCACGAAGCCGGGCATCAAAAGCGCGTCGAGCTTTTTTATCATGATTTTGAAAGACACCACCTTCGGACATAACGGGATTCTGGTGTATGCGGATGGCGGGCTGGTGACCAATCCTGACGCCGACACGCTCGCCGATATCGCGATTGCCAGCGCAGGCAGCGCGGTGAGCCTGATTGACGGTTTCGAGCCGCGCATCGCGATGTTGTCATTCTCGACGAAAGGCAGCGCCAAAGACCCGTTGGTGGATAAAGTCGTGCAAGCGACCGAGATCGCGAAGAAGAAAGCGCCTCATTTGAATATTGATGGCGAATTGCAGGGAGATGCCGCGTTAATCGCCTCCGTCGGGCAGCGCAAAGCACCGGGCAGTCCGGTCGCCGGGAAAGCGAACGTGCTGATTTTCCCCAACCTGGATGCGGGAAATATCAGTTATAAACTCACCGAACGCCTCGCCGGAGCCAAAGCCCTCGGCCCGATTTTGCAAGGCTTCGCCAAACCCGTCAATGACCTCTCGCGCGGATGCAGCGCCGAAGACATCGCCGACATGGTCGCCATCACGTCAGCGCAAGCCGACTAAGCCGAAACATGAACCTGTCAGACGCCTTCAAGGTGTCTGACAGATTGAAAGACACTGTACGTCGAAACTGACGTTTCGACGTACAACGCATCTTTATGAATACCCCGGAACTGTTGTATCAAGAGAGAACCGCGTTGTTGACGCCGCAGAGCGGACACGAACGTCAAAAACCGCTATGCGGGAGGGATGCGCATAAATGCTGCGACCGCCACGCGCAAAGAGCCGGCTTCAGCAATTTTTTCAAGCAAAAAAGACTCGCGTACCCACCGCGTCAGCCGCAATTTTACTGGCTTTGCGGCGACGCTGAAGAATGCCTTGACAGTTTTATCGAGAGCCTGAAAGCCGAATCCCCGCTCAAAGACTATGCGTCTGTTCGAATGGTAAACATTCCCTGGCCGCGAATAAAGGGCAAGCTTGAGATGCGCAAAGACATGCTGGCAAACGATCTGTGCGCGCCATTCCTCCTGAATGACATCACCCCGGAACATCTTGCGGAAACGCTTTGCGAACGGTGCATGTTGTGGAAAGATGAGGCGGTCATTCTCATTCACGATATTCATGCCGCCGATTGGAACGCGCAGAACGAAGAGTTCGTCCGTTGGTACATCTCCGAATGCTGGGGACGGCTGGAATGTCGGGATGATCTGCCGCAGGTTCTCATTTTTTTCAACATGATTTATCCCGTTCGGCATGGGAATTCGCTGTTTTCCAGATTCTTCCGGCGCACTCCCTCGAAAAAACGGATTGCCGAACACGTGCGCAAGTTGCATGAGACGGCGGGCGATCCTGATCCCTGTCAGATGCTCGAGGAATTTCGTAGCGTCGAGCGCGAAGACGTGCATAACTGGTTTGTCAGGCATGGCTATGGCGATGAGCCGGCGCGGTTGGAACTCCTGGACAGGCTGTTTCAAGAGCAGGGACATCCGGTCGAACGCAAGCCGATGAGCGTCATTCAAAAAGCGCTGGAACGATTTGTCAAAGAGCAAGGACGCCTCATGGCGGCTCAGGAAGAGCGGGGACAATATCCGCAAGCATCGTCCGCGTCGCCGCTGTCTCGCTTGAGTGATGTCAAACGCGAGAGGCTTCAACGAGACATGGAACAGTATCGAAAACAATACGAAGCGGTGTCGCAGCAGAAAAGAAACGACGTAAACGCCATGAATCAGATTTCGCTGCAAAGCCAGATGGATGAAATAGAACAAAACATGCGAGATATTGAGAGGGAATTAGATTCCTTGTCGGTCGAAACTCCAGTTTCGACCGACAGGTGAAGGAACAACCATGCCAAAAGACATCAATCTGCATCTCTATCAAGGCGGCGGTGAGACGTTGCGCCAGCGCAATCAGTCTGCGCCGGAATTTCAGCCCATTGCCGACGCCGACGCGCCGGAAAATTACATCGCCGACCGCGGCCTGCGTGACGCGGTCAACGTGGCGTTGGCGTTAGGCCAGCCGTTGTTAGTCACCGGCGAACCGGGCTGCGGCAAAACGCAGTTAGCCGCCAGCATCGCCTACGAACTCGGGCTGCCGCTGTTGACATTTTTCACGAAAACCACGTCAATCGCCGCCGATTTGTTTTACCAGTACGACGCGCTGCGCCGCTTTCAGGACGCGCATTTCACGGAAAATCGCAGCGCAGCGGACGCTGAAGCATATATCACGTATCAGGCGCTCGGCCAGGCGATTCTGCTGTCGCAGCCGCCGGAACAGGTGCGCGGGCTGCTGCCGCCGACGTTGCAGGCCGCGCCGCCGACCCGTTCGGTCGTGCTGATTGACGAGATTGATAAAGCCCCGCGCGACCTGCCGAACGACGTGCTGAACGAAATCGAGCAGATGGAATTCCGCGTCAAAGAAACCGGACGCGAGTTCAAGGCCGACTCCAAATATCGCCCGATTATCGTGCTGACCAGCAATTCCGAAAAGAATCTGCCGGACGCCTTTTTGCGGCGCTGCATCTTTTATCACATTCCCTTTCCGAGCGCAGAGCAATTGGCCGCCATCATCCGCAAACGCGTTCGCGATCATTCTGATTTCACGCCGGAATTCATCGAACACGTCATCGCCCATTTCGAGGAGATTCGCAAGCTGACGCTGAAAAAGAAACCGGCGACCGCCGAACTGCTTGCCTGGATTCAGGTCTTGCGGGCGTTGGAGATCGATCCGCAGCATGTCAAGCCGGGACAGGCCGAAACGCTCGCCGTCACCTACTCGATTCTCGCCAAAACCGAACACGATTTGGCGTTATTATGTAAGTCGAAACTGTAGTTTCGACGTACGGCGATGGGTAGGTCGAAACTGGAGTTTCGACGTACGGCGATGGGTAGGTCGAAACTATAGTTTCGACCTACAAGAAAATATGGAACAGATTTTTTATCGAAAGAGTTTGCCGCATTATCAACCGCATAACGCCACCTTTTTTGTGACATATCGGCTGGCGGATTCGCTGCCGTTGAGCGTCATTGCGCGACTGAAAGAAGAGCTTCGACGCGAAGAACGTGCCGCGCATTCGCAATTTCAGGCGGCGAACGAACGGAAAGACGCGATTTATGCGGCGCACAAGCGGTATTTCGGCAGATTCGATGACGCATTAGCTCAAAACGCCAACGAACCGTATTGGCTGAAAGATGAAGGCGTGGCTCGGATTGTTGCGGATTCCTTGCATACATTGGCGCAGGAGTATTTCGAATTATGGGCGTATTGCATTATGCCGAATCACGTGCATGTGGTGTTTTCCATGCGCCAACACGCCCCAATGCTCTATAAAGTGATGCAGAAACATAAGCGTTTTACGGCGGTGGAATGCAATCTCGTATTGCAGCGTCACGGACAATTCTGGGCGCGCGAAAGTTACGATCACGTTGTTCGCGATGAACGCGAATTCGAGCGCGTTCTGGCCTATATTCTCAACAATCCCGTCAAGGCCGGATTTGTAAAAAATTGGCAAGATTGGAAGTGGTCATATCGTCTGTAGGTCGAAACTACAGTTTCGACCTACAGCGACAGGTACGTCGAAACTACAGTTTCGACGTACGGTAATATTATGCAAAATCTTCCCTTTCAAGAATTTTTGGCGCATTTGGCACGACAGGGTTTCACCATCGGCGTGGAGCATCACCTGCGTTTGCAGGCGGTCTTGAACGCGCTGCCGCCGGATTGCCCGCCGTCGGACGTGAAGTCCTATCTCTGCCCGATCTTTGCGGCGAACGCGAAGCAACAGCAGCAATTTTATCGGGCGTTCGACGCCTATTTCGCGGCATTCGAGCCGGAGCGCGTCCGCGAGGCGGAACGGCAGGCTGAGGAACGGCGCAAGGTCGCGCCGCAGACGCCTGAGCTGTCGCGCTGGCCGTATGTCGCGCTCGGCGTGTTGCTGACGATTCTGGTCTTCGTCGTCTCGCTGCAATGGCAATACGGCGCGTGGATTCTGCCGTCGCTGAAGGCGACGCCGACGCCATCAGCGCAGATCGCGCCGACAGCGGATGTCACGCCGACGCCCGAACCGACGCCCGCGCCGGAAGGAACGCCGCAGGCCGTTCAGACGCCGCAAGCTGCGCCGACCGCCGCGAATTGGCGGTATCAAGCGTTGCTGTTCTACATTGATTACCGGCAGACGATCCGCGTCTTGCTGCTGCTGACGCCGGCGCTCGTGCTGGCACTGATGGAAGCGTACCGCTGGAATCGTCGCAAACTCATCCTGGAACGACGGCGCGGCAAACGTCCGCCGTATGTCTGGCCGATTCGCGTGGATGCGCCGCCGCTCCCGTTTCTGCACCACGCGCCGCTGCGCGATGCTGCCCGCAGATTGCGGCGACGCGTGACCGGCAACCGGCGCGAGATTGACGTGGATGCGTCGCTGCGGGCGACGCTCGCCGCCGGGCTGTTTCCGACGCTGCGCTATCGCCATGTCACGCGCCCGCCGGAATATCTCGTGTTGATCGAGCTTCCGGCCTGGCGCGACCATGCGGCGCAATTCGCCGACAGCCTCGCGGACGCGTTGCAAGATGACGCGGTCTTCGTCTCGCGTTATTTTTACGAGCAGAATCCCCGCGTCTGCTTCCGTGAGCCGGACGGCGAACGCGAGTTTTTGACCGATATTCTCGACCGGCATCGCGATGACCGGCTGATTCTCATCGGCAGTGGCGAGAGCCTGCTCGATCCGATTACCGGCGATTTCGAGTCGTTTGCCGCCTTGTTTCAGGAATGGCGCGACCGCGCCATTCTGACGCCCGCGCCGCCGTCGGAATGGGGAATGCGGGAAATTACGCTTGCCCGTGAATTTACGCTGCTGCCCGCCACGCTCGACGGCCTCGTCGCGCTGGCGGAGTTCTGGGATGTTGACGTACGTCGAAACTATAGTTTCGACGTACAACCCAACGCTGAAACCGTAGGTCGAAACTACAGTTTCGACCTACCCGAAGACGTCTTTCAATGGCTCTGCGCCTGCGCCGTTTATCCTGAATTGCACTGGGATTTGACGATCTTTTTGGCGACGCTGCCATGCATGGCGAGCGGGCTGCTGACCGAGAAAAACCTGCTGAGACTGATTCGGCTGCCGTATTTCCGCGAGGGCGTCATGCCCGACGAATTGCGCTGGGAGTTGCTGGCCGCGTTGACGCCGGAGACGGAGCAGGCGATCCGCGCCGCGCTTATCGGCTTGTTAGAGCAGAATCCGCCGCCGGAGGAGAGCGCGGCGGCGGAAGGTTTCCGCCTGAATCTTGCGGCGCAGCGCTGGCTGGCGTTCGGCAAGAATCGGCGCGAACGGAAGGAACTGCGCAAGACGCTGCGGCAGAACGCCGATGCCCGCCCGCTGCAAGATTATACGCTGGTGCGCTTTTTGGAAGGCGCGTCGGCCTCGCCGCTGCGTTTCGTGCTGCCGCGCCGCCTGCGCAAGCTCTTTTTCCGGCATGGCGTCCCGATCTTCGGCCTGAAAAGCGGCGTCCGCGTTGCGTTGGCGGCGTTGCTCGCGGTGGGCGCGTTCGCCGTAGAACGAAACTCCAGTTTCGTTCTACATGACCCGACATCCAACATAGAATACGGAAAACAGGGGGAACGCTTCACGCTGCGCGAAACGACGACGAACATGGAATTCGTGTATGTGCCGGGGGGCTGCTTTATGATGGGGCAGACCGAGGCCGAGAAAGCGCAGATTATCGCGGAAATCGGCAAAGAGGAGTATGAAAAATATTATCTGGACGAACTGCCGCGCCATGAGGTCTGCGTTCAGGGCGTCTGGATGGGGCAATACGAGGTGACGAACGCGCAATACCGCACATTCAAGGCCGACCATGACAGCAAAGACTACGAAGGGAATTCGTTGAACGGCGACGACCAACCGGCGGTGTACGTGTCGTGGGACGACGCGCAGGCGTTCGTGGCGTGGTTGAATGCGACCGTAGAGACGCACGGCCGTGCGTCTCTACAGTTCCGCCTGCCGAGCGAGGCCGAATGGGAATACGCCGCCCGCGCCGGAACGACGACGGTGCGCTACTGGGGCGACGATCCGCAGCATACTGAGGCGTGTGCGTATGCGAATGTTGGGGATCAAACGGCAAAAAAAATCTGGACAGATTGGACGGTGCATGATTGTGAGGACGGATATGCCGTCACCGCTCCGGTCGGGCGTTTTCAGCCGAACGCGTTCGGGTTGTACGACATGATCGGGAATGTGTGGGAATGGGGCGCGGATACGTATCATGAAAATTATGAAAACGCGCCCAATAATGGAGATATTTGGGGAGATTTAGGCGATAAAAAGACGAAAATTCTGCGCGGCGGGTCGTGGGGCAATCCTCCGTACTTCGTGCGCAGTTCGAGCCGCAGCTGGCTCGGCCCTGATGTTCAGGGCAGCGACATCGGGTTTCGTGTGGTGGTTTCGAGGACTCGATAACCCTTGACGCTCTTCCCTTTTCCCTGTACCCTTTTTTCGCTGTACCCTCTCTTGCCCGCTTTGCGGGCGGAAATTTTTTTTGTACGTCGAAACTATAGTTTCGACGTACGACAATCCGTCGGTCGAAACTGTAGTTTCGACCGACGCGAAGGCGGAAGGACGCTATGCAGAAGTCATCGCAAGAACTGCCGGTGATTCAGAAAACATACGATTTCATTGTCTGGTACGTGCCGATTCTGAACGCCTTGCCGCGCGACCATAAATTTTTATTAGGCGACCGCATTATTCGCGGTTTGTATGATATGCTGGACACATTGCTCTTAGCGCGGTATCAGGGCGAAAAAGCGGCGTTGTTGGAAAGGGCGGTCGCAGGCGTGAATCTGCTGCGCTACCATTCGCGCCTGCTGCTTGATTTTCGCCTGATCAAAGCCGAACGCTACGCGCATATCTCCCGCCAGCTTGACGGCATCGGCCTGGATGTCGGCGGCTGGCTGAAACAGCAGCAGCGAAAAGGCGGCGCATGAAGCGGCATGGACACCTGTTCGGGCAGATCACGGCCTTCGAAAATCTGCTGAATGCAGCGAATCAGGCGCAAAAAGGGAAGCGATTTCATGACAATGTGCTGCGGTTCAATGTCGAGCGCGAACATGAACTTGTCCGATTAGAACGCGAATTACAGGAGAAAACCTACACTCCCGGCGAATATCGCACGTTTGAGATTTACGAGCCGAAACGCCGGATGATTTCCGCCGCGCCCTATCGGGATCGCGTTGTGCATCACGCGCTCTGCAACGTGATTGCGCCGATGTTCGAGCGGACATTTATTCCCGATTCGTATGCGAACCGCGCCGGATTCGGGACGCATCGCGCGTTGCGCCGGTTTACAGGGTTTCTCCGGTCGAGCCGGTATGTCTTGCAATGCGATATTCGCAAATATTTTCCGAGCATTGACCATGCGATTTTGAAAACGCTGATTCGGCGGAAAATCAAATGCCGCGACACGCTCTGGCTGATTGAGCGGATAATTGATTGCAGCAATCCGCAAGAGCCGATGGTGGCGTATTTTCCCGGCGACGATCTGCTGACGCCGTCGCAGCGGCGGCGCGGTCTGCCGATTGGAAATTTGACGAGTCAGTTTTTCGCCAATATCTATCTGAACGGATTCGATCATTTTGTCAAAGAGACGCTGTTTTGCAAAAAATACCTGCGCTATGTGGATGATTTCGCGCTGTTCGAAGACGACCGCGAGCGTTTAGCCGACGCCAGAACGCAGATCGAAGCGCATTTGGCGACGTTGCGTTTGATGATTCATCCGATCAAAAGTCAATTATTCGACACGCGGCATGGCGCGAATGTGCTTGGTTTTCGCGTCTTGCCGGATCGCATCCGCGTTCGGACAGAAAATTTACGTCGGGCGCGGCGACGCTTGCGGCAGCAGCAAGCCGATTACGCCGCGCGTCGGCTCAATCAAGAGAAACTTACACAGTCGCTTCGGAGTTGGGTTGCGCACTTAGCGCATGGCAACACGTGGCGGCTGCGGGGACAGCTATTCGCTCGTCTCGCGTTTGCGAGAGGGTGAAGACGGGGCAGGCATTTCATCTGCGCGGCGGGTCGTGGAACAATCAACCGAACAACGTGCGCAGTTCGAACCGCAACAGGAACGAACCTGATAATCAGAACAACAACATCGGGTTTCGTGTGGTGGTTTCGAGTACTCTTCCGCGTCAGAATCGGCGGCAGGGATGTCGTCGAGCGTACAGGAGAGGAGTCCAGACCTGTTCCGGCGATGGCGGCGACGCCATCCGAATATACAACGACCGCAGGCGGGTTGGTAGGCGTCAGCCGAAGACTCGCCTGCGTTTTTTCGTAGGTCGAAACTATAGTTTCGACCTACGCGAAGCGGGTGGAAAATTTTTTTGTACGTCGAAACTGAAGTTTCGACATACGAAAGCGCGAGTTTCCGCAAAAAATCATTGACAGATCGCTCCCGACGTGAAAAAACATGTTATCGGTTTGTTTTCTGCCTTCCGCATTTCATGACATCGCATTTCGTTCGACATCATAGGGAGACAATATGCTCATTCCACAGGGGCAGCTTGTTCATGGACATCTCAGCACCGCGTTTACGGATGTTGACCAGCTCATCGAAGGGCTGCGGAAAAAACAATTCTCCGGCTACTGTCGGGTGAGTTTTTGGGAATATATCGGCCTGCTGTTTTTCGAGGCCGGAACGATTATTTTCACTATCGAAGAACGGCCAGGGGAACGGCATCTCGGCGACGCGGCGCAAGAGCGCGTCCTGGAAAAAGCCCGCGAGAAAGACGGCGAACTCGGCGTGCATCAACTGCCGCCGGCGACGGTACGGTCGCTGCTCGCGCTGCTCCACGCCACGCCGAAATACGAAGGGTTGTCCACCGATTTGACCAGTCTGGAGAAAGTGATCGGGTTGATCCAGAAAGAGGAACTTTCCGGCTATATCGAAGCGGCATTGGAGCAGGATGCCGGAAATGCGGCGCTTTTTTTCAGCGACGGCGTGTTGACCAGCGCGTTATTTGCGCCGCCGGAAAATCAGATGGTCGGCGAAGCCTCCTCCGTCGAAGCGATTCGGGGGCTGTGTCAGAAACATGGCGCGGTCTTTACGGTCTTTCAACTCAGCGGCGTCAAGCAGACGTTCGCCTCGCAGACCGCCACCCCGGAACATGCGTTCCGCTTATTCGAAGCCGCGCTCGCCGCGCTGGAATCGGTCGCTGACGCCTTGCTGAAGCCCGGCGTCTTTCAGACGACGTTCAAGAAGCAACTGCCGCAAGCCGCCGACGCGTACCCGTTTCTCGACCCGTTTGTCGGCGATTTTCGGTACGCGAACGCCCATCTGACATACGAAGGCGACGCCACGTTCGGCGAATTCGTGGATGGCGTCTGCGAAGTGATTCGGCAAACGGTGTCTGCGCTGCTGACGCATGTCGCCGAAGCCGTCATGCTGTCGCGCCTGTCGAAAGCGATGGAGCCGGTCTGCGCGCAATATCAAGACCTGATCGAACAACTCTCGCTGACAACGCGCTTGCCGCAATTATTCGAAGATTATGCCTTCTGGCAGGACGCCGCGCCCGCCGCCGAACCGCAAAAGACCGCCGAGCCTCGCAACGTCCTGAATCTTCAAGGCACTGGCGTGTCAGAGGCGCTGCCCGAAAATATCATGCGGGAATTCAACCGGGCGAGCGCGTTGTTAGTCGAAAAATTTGCCGATGCCGAGACGAATGCGATCAATTACAGCCAGTTGAAAAAATCGAACGAACTCAAGCAGTATCGCGCCGCCGCCGCCTTTTTGCAGCAGTTGAACCCGGCGTTTTTCATTGACCGGCAGGAACAGATCGCCTTCTGGCTCAACCTCTATAATTTTCTCGCGCTCGATGGCGTGATGGAATATCCGCTGAAAGCGAGTATTCAGGAAGAAAAAGGCTTTTTCAGCAAAACGACCTACCGCGTCGGCGAATATCTGTTCAGCCTCGATGACATTCAGCATGGGATTCTGCGCAACAATCAACGCCGTCCCTACTCGCTCGTCCGGCAATTCGGCAGCGCCGACCCGCGCAAGGCGTTTTGTCTGGCTCCGGCAGACCCGCGCCTGCATTGCTGCCTGCACTGCGCCGCCAAATCATCGCCGCCGCTCGTCGCATTTACCGCAAAGCAGCTTGACGAGCAGGTGGATATGGTCGTGCGGCGGTTTTTGCTGACGAATGGTATGCGTCTCGATCAGGGCAAATGCGAGGTCTGGCTGTCGCGCGTGTTTTACTGGTATCGCAAAGATTTCGAGATGGGCGGTCAGACGATGCTCGATTTCATCGCGCAGGCGTTGCGCGGAACGCCGCAGGGCGCATTTCTTGAGGAACACCTGTCCGATGTGGCGTTGTATTTTTTGGAATTCGATTGGACGTTGAACGGGAAATAACCTGTAGGACGAAACTATAGTTTCGTCCTACACACGCTGCATGGACGTTATCACCACACATCTGAACGCGGATTTCGATTGTCTCGCGTCAATGGTTGCCGCGAAGAAGCTCTATCCTGACGCCAAACTCGTCTTTCCCGGCGCGCAGGAAAAAAACGTGCGGGACTTCTTGCAGCGCGTGGATTTTCCTTTCGAATACGATAGCATCAAAACGATTGATCTGCGCCAGGTGACGCGCCTGATTATCGTGGATACCAAGCAGATTGAGCGCATCGGCGAATTCGCCAAGATCATTCACAAACCCTACGTCAAGATTCATCTGTACGACCACCACCCGAACACCGCCAAAGATTTCGAGGCGGAATTGGATATTGTGGAAGATGTCGGCGCGACCACCACGATTCTGATCCGCTTGCTTCAGCAGCAGCAGATTCCGCTCACGCCGATGGAAGCGACCGTGTTGGCGCTCGGCATTTACGAAGACACCGGCTCGCTGACGTTCACCTCCACGCGCGAAGCGGATTTTCTCGCTGCCGCGTATTTGTTCACGCAAGGCGCGAATCTCAGCATGGTGGCGGAGTTCATCAATCGTCAGATGACCCCCGTGCAAGTCCGCTTGCTGAACGACCTGATGCTCTCGAAAAAAGAGATCGTGATCGAAGGAACGCCGATTGCGATTGCCAAAGCCTCCTCCAACCGCTATATCGGCGACGCCGCGTATATCGTGCATAAATGGAAAGAGATGGAAAACCTCGACGTGGTGTTTGCGCTGATTCGGATGGATTCCAAAGTGCATTTGGTCGCCCGCAGCCGGAGCGCGTTGGTGAATGTGGGACGGATCGCCGCGGAATTCGGCGGCGGCGGCCATCCGTATGCCGCGTCGGCGTCCATCAAACAGATGGCGCTGCATCAGGCCGAAGACGAACTGATCCGCCTGCTCTACAAATATATCCAGGAAGCCCATGTCGCCGCGAAAATCATGTCGTCGCCGGTCTTATGCGTCGAGTCCGGCGCGACGATTCAGACCACGAAATCGCTGCTGGACGGCTATACGGTCAATACGCTGGTCGTCCTCGATGCGCAGGGCGTTCCGCTGGGCTACATCACGCGCCAGATCGTGCAGCGGGCGATGTATCACGGCCTCGACCGCGAGCCTGTGGACGACTACATGCTGACCGACATGAAAACCATCGTGCCGGAGACGCCGTTTTCGGACATCGAATTGTTGATGATTCAACGCCCGCAGAAAATCGTGCCGGTCGTGAATGAACGCGGCCAGACGCTTGGCGTGATCACCAAAAACGACATTTTGAAAGTGCTGCAAGAGAATAAGCTTGAAGAACAGGCGTATTATCAACATCCCGACCATCTGCATGCCCGCAATGCGCGGCGGCTGATGGACGAACGCCTGCCTGAGCCTGTCATGCGCACGTTGCGGGAACTCGGCGAACTCGGCGACGAACTCGGCTATGCCGTCTATGTCGTCGGCGGCTTTGTGCGGGATTTGCTGCTGCGCGCCGAAGACAATCTGGATATTGACATTGTGGCGGAAGGCGACGGCATTCGTTTTGCCGAAATCTTTGCGAAACGGGCTGGCGCGCGTGTGCGCGTGCATCGCAAATTCTGCACTGCCGTCGTCATCTTCCCGGATGGCTTCAAGATTGACGTGGCGACCGCCCGCACCGAACATTACGAATATCCGGCGGCCATGCCGATCGTGCGGCTCGGCTCGATCCGGCTCGACTTGATGCGCCGCGATTTTACGATGAACGCCTTAGCGATCAAGCTGAATCCGAAATTCCTCGGCAAGGTGTACGACTATTTCGGCGGGCAGCGGGATTTGAAAGAAAAGACGGTTCGCGTGTTGCACAGCCTCAGCTTTGTCGAAGACCCGACGCGCATTTTCCGCGCGATCCGTTTCGAGCAGCGCTTTCATTTCCATCTTGGCACCTTGACGCAGAGCCTTGCCAAAAATGCGCTCAAACGCGGCTATCTCGGCAAATTAAGCGGCACGCGCGTCCTGAATGAATTGGAATTGATTTTACATGAGCCGAATCCGCTTGCCATTTTGGAACGGATGGACGAACTTGGCGTGCTGGACGCGATTCATCCGCAATTGGCGATGATTGACGAGATTCGGACGCTGTTTCGCAACATCCGCGCCGTCATCGCCTGGTATGAATTGATGTACCGGGACGAGCCGATAGAAGCCTGGCTCGTCTATTTCGCGGGGATGATTGATCGCATGGGGTCGCAGGACGCGCAGGAATTCTGCCGCTATCTGCAACTGAACAGCGTGGCGCTGCACAAAGTTCAGGCGGCGCGGCAGGGCTACAAATTGATGGAACGCCCGCTGTTCGAGAAGTCGGAGACGCTGCGCAACAGCGATATGTATGCGATTTTCAAGGACGTGCCGATGGAATCCATGCTGTTTTGGATGGCGAAAACGCGCCAGGAGTCGGTGAAAAAAGCGGCCTCGCTCTATCTCTCCAAATTGCGCGACGTGAAGTTATTTATCACCGGAAAAGACCTTGTGGCACTCGGCGCAAAGCCCGGCCCGGCGTTTCAGCAGATTCTCGGCGCAGTGTTAGACGCGAAATTGAACGGAGAAATCAGCACGAAAGAGCAGGAAATCGAACGGGCGAAAGAATTGTTAGGGCTTCGACAGAAGCGATCAGTATTATATCAACCAAAATAGCACTTACGAGAAAGGTGGGAATATGTCAGAAACAACAACGAATGAAGTTATTCATATTGAATACATCACGACACTTGATGAGGCTTTGAAAGCTGACAGATACTATTGGCGTGCAGGTCTAAGACAACCCTATCGGTTTTTGTTGTATCTCATCGCTTGTACTATCATGGCCGCGACTGGAACTGCGATGTATCAAGACGGATTCTCATTAGAACTTGCAATTGCCTTTTCTCTCACATTTTATCTGACGTTTCTTCTTCGATTTTTTTTTAGAAGCGTCGTGAAACGAAAATTTTTAACACACGCAGAACGAAATAAACCTCTCCAATATGAAGTATCAGCAGAGTGCATAAAAATATATGTGGAAGGATTGGTCAAGGGTGAGCTTTCTTGGGATTGCTTTACAAAGCTTATCACTACTCCTGAAGGATTATTCTTTGTTGCCTCAAGTGGAGTGTTCAATTGGATTCCCTATTATGCGTTTAAGCAACCACAGGATATTGAGACGTTGATTCAATGGGCGAAACAACATGTGCGAGAATATCAAAACATTGGGGGAATCGCTGCAAAAAGAAAAAGATGAATGCCCGAAGATGAACAAAATAGCCCTAATAGTGCGCTTGCAGGCGACGTCGCAGAGGTGGCGGGGTAAAAGGTGGATGTAAGACGACGTTAAGATGGACGCGCCCTCTCTTACGTTTGAAACGCGGGCGTTAGATGTATTCAATTAAGGGATTCATGCAATGGAGTGTGATCAGAATGGAATTAATGACAATACGAAATCTTGGCGGACTTTCTCTCATGATAGGCGGTCTTTTGCTTGCGGTGTATGTGGCGCTTTTTAACATTCTGCTTCCTGTTGAGTTGATGGAGAACGATTTCGCTCGCATGGTGCTGACGCCGTACTGGATACCGGCCTGTGTCTTCGCGCTGGTTGCGGTCATCTTGTTTGTGTTTGGCTTTACCGCCGCCTATTCGAAAATGTACGCGTCTTCAGGCGTTTTGGGAGGAGCCGGGTATGTTGCGCTGACGACGGCGTATATTTTTCAAGCCGGACAACTTGTGATGGAAATTTTTTACTATCCCGCCATCGCCTCAACGGAGAGCGGGATTGAGATGTTTCGACAGGACATCCTGATCAATCATCCGATGACGCAGCTTTTTAACGTGCTGTTTATCGTCCTGATTGGAATGGGGACTCTGCTCTTTGGGATCGCGATTTTGCGCTCGAAGGTGTATTCGAAAGTGAGCGGAATTCTCTTTATGGTGGGAGCGGTTCTGTATGCTGCGTCGCCGGTATTTCTCCTGAACCTCATCGGCATTATCCTTTTTGCGGCGGGCTGTTTCCTGATCGGATTGAGGGTGCGAAGTCATGTGTAACGCTCCAATTTCTGAGTATTCATGTTTGATTTGAGAATTCGAACCATTGCTATTGAGGGATATACCCTCAGCACGAAATTAATAAGGAGATAACTTATGATAGCGCATCATCTTTCGATTTTTGCGGAGAATAAGCCGGGACGGCTTGAGCATCTTACGGAAATTTTGGCGGAGGCCAAGATCAACATCCGCGCCATCAAGATTTCGGATTTAGGCGAATTCGGCGTGGTCAAAGCGTTGGTGGACGACCCGGATACGGCGTATAATCAACTGAAAGAGTGGCATGTGTCGGTGTCGAAAAAACCGATTATCGCCGTGATTGTCGAGGATCAGCCGGGCGGCCTGCATCGCGTGTTGAAACTGTTGAGCCAGCATAACATCAATGTCGAGGATTCGTACGGATTCGTGATGAATCAGCGCGGAATTTTGGTGATTGAGGTGGCCGACGTGCCGGAAGTGGGGCAGATGTTGGAAAATTCCGGCCTGCGCCTGCTCTCGAAAGAAGAACTGTACGCATTATAAAGGAATAGACCTCACAGGTTTTCAAAACCTGTGAGGTCTTATGATATAAAACATGCCACATATATTAATTAGCGGCCCGGCCTCGATTGAACAATATTTTCAGGCGTTCGAAGCGTTTACGCTGCGGGAAGGGACGCGGATTCTGAAATTAAAAGATGCTTTTTTGAACCACGATAAATCTATTGTGATGCTTGAAGCAATCGTGGTAGAAGATCGAATGCCGCAAACGTTTTATATGGTGCTCGCCAAACGCGGAGAATTCATCTCCGTGCATTTGGATATGCTCACCGATCCGGAAAAAAACGACGGCGTGCGGCGCTTGCTCGCGCTTGTCGCGCACAAGCTCAAATCGCAGCATCCCGATTGCCGATACGCCAAACATAATCTTGATGGGTTTTTGATAGATACAGGCAACCCTGCCAGGGTTTGAAACCCTGGCAGGGTTCTACTTGCAATGATGAAACCGCTTGGGCTGTATCTTCATGTTCCGTTTTGCGTCCGCAAATGCGCCTATTGCGACTTTGTATCATATCCGGGGCGGCAGGCCGACATTCCGCGTTATGTTGACGCAGTAGCGCAAGAATTCCTCTGGTATCGCGAACGCGGTCTGTTTGAGAAATATGTCATTCAGACGGTCTTTGTCGGCGGCGGCACGCCATCGCTCGATGCCGAGCCGCTGGCCGCGCTGTTCGAACGCTTTCAGGACACGCTGCTGAAAAATGCCGAAGAAGTCACGGTTGAAGTCAACCCCGGCACAATCGGTCTGTCCGGCTTGCAAAGGCTGTTTCAGTCTGGATGCCGCCGTCTCAGTATCGGCGTGCAGTCGTTCCGTGAGGCTGAATTGCGGATATTAGATCGAATTCATTCCGTTCGCGATGCGGAAACATGCATCGAGGCCGCCAGAACCGCCGGGTTTCGCAATCTCAGCCTTGACCTGATGTTCGGCATTCCCGGCTCGACGTTGGCAAGCTGGGAACAGGTCGTGCAGCGGGCGCTTGATGTTGCGCCGGAACATATTTCCGCGTATAATCTGACTATCGAAGACGAGACGCCATTCGGACGCCAGCTGCAAGACGGTACGCTGCGTCTGCCGGATGAAGAAACGCAGCTTGCCATGTACGACGCAGTCATCGCCATGTTGGCCGCTGCCGGCTATGAGCAGTATGAAATTTCGAATTTCGCTCGCCCCGGTTATCGCAGCCAGCATAACCAAATCTACTGGCGCAATGAGGAATATCTCGGCCTCGGCGCGGCGGCGTATTCCTACCTCGATGGATGTCGTTATTGGAATGAATCGTCGTTGGATCGCTATATGGCCGCCGTTCTCCCTGTCAGGGTTCAAAACCCTGACAGGGAGATGTATCCGCCGACCGCTGTGGGGCAGGAAACCTTGAACGCCGAGGCGATGATGGGCGAGACCGTGATGATGTGTCTTCGACTCTGTGAAGGGCTGAACCTCGCCTGGTTTCGGCAACGCTTCGGGCAGGCGTTCGAGTGCGTGTATCTGCCTCAAATTACGCGACTGACCGCCGATGGCCTGCTTGAAGCGACCTCCACGCATATCCGCTTGACACCGCGCGGAATGCGCCTTGCCAATGACGTACTTCAGCAATTTCTTGCGCTTCCGTAACGTGGAAAAGGAATGACTCATAAAATTTGCAAAGTCGCCAGTTTTTCTTTGACAATCTTTCGATAAATACGACTACTTGAGTGAAGAGACTCATTTTGTTCTATGTGTCGTAATTCGATTTCAACCGCAAACCACAACAACGAAATTTTGCGTGAGGATAATTATGTCGCTATTCGAGCGGTTGCGTTCAGTCAGTATCAGCAAAAAGCTGCTGGGGGTCAATCTGATTATTTTTTTAGTCACAAGCGGCATTGTCGCGGTGAACGTCCTGTTTTCGCGTGATATCAGGGAGCAGGTTATCACAATGATTGACCGCGATGTCGCCCAGGTCATTTATAATGCTCAACTTACTCGCAACTTGAATCGCATTTTTTCGGAATCGCAAGTCTTACTCACTCAGTTTACCATGAATGTTGACGTAACGGTTGTTCGCCAACAGCGCCTGTTAAAAGAATTGGGGCAAGATGCTGAAACAATCGCGTCGCTGCCCGGTCAGAAGGAATTATATGATCAGTTCGTTGAATTTCAAACAATGCTGCAGGTTGTATTTGACGATTATATCGAGGTGAAACGGAATATTCTGCAATTGAAAGAACGCGACGCTTCTTTTAAGGCAGAGATCAACCTTGTAGAAAATACGGTGACAGAGATTATCGTTGATTTGACGTTGCACGGAAAAGAGGAGGAATTATTTACATTGAATCAACTCAGCACGCTGTTTCCGGATTATTACAACCGGTTGCTTCAAGTGAACAGCATCGTAAACGAACTCCTTCCCGAATATATTCAGATCGAGACTCCCATAGATGTGAATGATGAACAGCGAATTGTCACGCTTATAGACGAGTTGAAAGCGTCATTGCTTCCGGTGACGATTTCTGGCGAGCAATTCGCCGCGCCTGGCAAGGAATTGTTAAACAGCGCCGATATTTATAAAAAGGAGATTCAGGCATTTTTTCAGCAGATGCGCCAATTTCAGGAGCAACTGGCGGTCTTGACGGTCATCGAGAGCAGCGTGATGGCCTCGCTTCAAACGATTGATGAGCAAATTACCGAAACGACCCATCATTTTCGCCGCGAGGTGATTGACGATTTTCGCCTCAATCAGCAATTAACGCTGCTTTTCTCCTCCGTGATTTTACTGATGTTGATCGTCACCGGAATTTATAGCGCCAGAACGACCACGCCGCTGATGTGGTTGGCGCGTATCGCTGATAGTTTTGCGGAAGGAAAAACCTCTCATGATTTTACCGTGCTGCGCCGTCATACCGCCGATAATGAAATCGGACGGTTAGCAAAATCATTCCAGAAACTTGCCGCGTATCACCAGGAAATGGCCGCAGTTGCATCAGAAATTTCGCATGGAAATTTAGCGCGCGATTTTCGTCCGCGTTCCGCGATGGATGTGTTAGGCCAGGCAT
This sequence comes from uncultured Candidatus Moduliflexus sp., assembly GCA_964602655.1. Classification (GTDB taxonomy): domain Bacteria; phylum Moduliflexota; class Moduliflexia; order Moduliflexales; family Moduliflexaceae; genus Moduliflexus. The sequence continues at coordinate 53,827 of CAZRSF010000008.1, read as the reverse complement.
TCGTGGATATGTCAGCCTATCTGAATGAGATGGCAGCGATTGCGACCGCGTTCGGAGAAGGAGATTTGCATCAGGAAATTACGCCGAAAACCAGCCGCGATGTGTTAGGATTGGCGTTTCAACAGATGCGAAATTTGCGACAATCTATGGCGGAAATCATGCGCGGCGCGACGCATTTGCAGGGGGCGTCGTCGGATTTGACCGGGATCAGCGAACAAATGGTGAGCGCGGTGCAGCAAATTTCCACGCAAATTCGCGCGGTGTCATCGCGCAGCGAACAGATCAGCGCAAACGTGAATGCTGTTGCCTCGGCCACAGAAGAAATGTCCACAAGCATTCGCGCCATTTCCGGCAATACGTCCAATATTGCCGATATTGCGAATTCAGCGGTTGAACGCGCACAGTCGGCGAATACGATTATCAAGGAATTAGCCACGCAATCCGCAGAAATCGGCGACATTATTCATGTGATTACCAGCGTTTCGCAGCAAACGAACCTTTTAGCGTTAAATGCCACGATAGAAGCCGCCAGAGCTGGCGATTTCGGGCGAGGGTTTGCGGTCGTCGCGCATGAAATCAAACAACTTTCTCGCGAAACCGCCGCATCTGCCGAAGATATTATTCGAAAATTGGAGCGGATTCAGGGCGGCAGCCAGGACGCTACCAGCTCGATTACCGAGGTGTTGAAAATCAATATGCAGATTTCCGAGATTTCGATTGAAACCGCCAGCGGCGTCGAACAGCAAAGCATGACGACGAATGAAATCTCAGAGCGGATGCATGAGGTGGCCGAAGGCATCCGCGAAATTTCAACAATCATCGGGAACATTGTGGCCAATGCGCAGCAAACCTCCGATGGCGCGATCGGCGTGCAGTATGCCGCGCAAGAATTAGCCTCATTAGCGAACGAACTTCAGGAACTTGTCGGGAAATTCAAAATTTGAGCACGCAACACCCCTGCCAGGGTTCGAAGCCCTGACAGGGGTGTCAGAATATATGTCGAATACTATCGTTCAGGAATATCTTCAACGCATCTATGGCATCACCGCCAACGCTGGCGCGATTTTGATTACGGGGCAGGGCAACCCTGACGGCGACTCGCTCGGCGCGGAATTGGTGTTGCGTGAGATGATCATGCAGCAGCGCCAGCGAATCACGCCCGCCGCGCTGCCGGACATCGTCATCTGTAATGACGAGCCGACGCCGCGGAGTTATGAGTTTTTTCCGGGAATTCACCGGATCGTTCCGATTCAGGCGATTGCAGGCCGCCGTTTCGACGCGGGCTTTGTCGTGGATGCCGGCACGGATCGCGTCGGTAAGGTGTTTCCCCTCCTGCAAACCTGTCGCGACGTGATCAATATTGACCATCACCGCACCCGCGCCGCCGGAATCGAAACGCTCGCCTGGATCGAGCCGAACATCTGTTCGGTCTGCGAAATGTTGTTTGCCTTTTTCGAATCTTCGCAATGGGCGCTCGAACTGACGCCAGACATCGCCGCTTGCCTCTATGCCGGCATTATCTATGACACCGGCGTGTTTCGCTATCCGAACACCACGTCAAGAACGCTGGAAATTGCGGCGAAACTGCTCGCAACCGGGATTGATTTCGCCATGATTGTCGAAAAGCTTTTTTTGGAAAAATCGCTGGCCGGGCTGCGTTTGCAGGCGAACGTCTTAAACAGCCTGAAGACTGATTCGAAAGGGGAAATTCTCTGGGGCAAAATCACGCAGCGCATATTGCAGGAAAGCGGCGCGACATTCGAAGATGAAGAAGGGATGATCTCGACGTTTACATTTGCCAGAGGCACGAAAGCCGCCGTGTTATTCAAAGAATTCGGCGAGCGTGAAATCAAAATCTCGTTTCGCGCCTGGGGCGCGGTAGATGTCGGGCAGGTCGCGAAACGCCTCAGCTCGCAGGGCGGCGGTCATGCCCGCGCCGCCGGCGTGACGCTGCTGATGCCGATAGAAGACGCCGAACGGCTTGTCATTGCCGCGTTGGCGCAGGCGTTGGAAAGCTCCGCCTCCCAAAAGGGGAATTGATGTCTGTTATAATAACGCTTGCTGCTCGCGCACTTGAAGCGTCTCGCGTTTGGCTTTTTTATACGTTCTGGCCGTTGGCGGCATCTGGACGGACGCGCCTGCCAGCAACGCTTCGATGGTCAATATTTGGATTTTCGGAAAATCTTTGTTCCAGTTCGGCGAATGATAAAACCCGGCGGAGACGGCTTCGCGCTGCATGTCTTTCGTCGGCGGCTCTAACGTAATCAACACGCCAATCGCCGCCTGTTCGCGTTCAAGCGTGCCGACCAAATCGCGAATATCTCCGCTTTTCACCTTGCCGCTTTTGACCTGCACGACCAATTTTTTCGGCTTCTGTTTCGGATCGTCTAAAAAACTGATCATGCCGTCAATGCCGCGATCCGCGCCTTTCTTGCCCTGTTTGCTCCCGGCTTCGCCGCCGAGCGGCTGCGCCTGAATCAGCGACAACGCCCACCATTGGAACTGATAGCGGTCGTCTTGCGCTAATTGGCTGGCAGAGGCGAGGTCTTCCGGTTCGCCGATGACAAGATACTCGTCTTTTTCACTCAGATTGAAAGCGTCTTTCAGGCGATATTTGAGCAAGGCGACCGACAAATGCGTAATGTCAATGCCGATCCAGCGGCGATTGAGCTTTTCGGCGGCGTGAATCGTCGTGCCGCAGCCACAAAACGGATCAAGAATCACATCGCCTTCGTTCGTGCTGACGTGAATGATGCGCTCTAACAAGGCCACCGGTTTTTGCGTCGGATAGCCCAACCGTTCTCGCGCTTGCGAATTGAGCGGAGGAATATCAATCCACACATCGCCGTAGGGCTTGCCGCGCTGCTCGTCCAAATATCGTTTCATTCGAGGAACAGCACCGGGGCGCGGCTGAATGACCAATCCAGCGTCATACGCAGCTTGCATCCGTTCCTTTGTCCAGCGCCAGACTTTCGTCACGCCTAAAAATTCATACGTCAGGTTCGGGCGATCCGGGTTGGGATTGATCAAACTATCAAGCTGATATAGTCTGCCGTCATCATCCTGGCGCGTATATTTTTTCGCGGTTTTGTCATCCAAATCCATCAAATCATACGGCTGAAAAACCTCCCACTCATTCCAGATGTACCGCTCTGTTTTGTGATAGGCGAGGAGCACGTCATGATTGCTTGACAGCCTCCGCGTCATCAACGCTTTGGCTGTCGTTCGCATCCAGATAATTTCGTTCCTGAAATTATCCGCGCCGAAAATGGCGTCCAACACGATTTTCAAATAATGGCTGGCCGTCGGATCGCAATGCAAATAGAGGCTGCCGGTCGGTTTCAAGACGCGGCGCAATTCGATGAGTCGAACGGTCATCATGACGAGGTACGCCAGCATTTGATTCGCGCCGATGAGTTCGCGCATCGCGCCGATCATGGCGACGATTTGCGGCGGGGCGTCGGCGACGAGTTCGCGATAGGTTTCCTCCGCCGCGCGATCCCAATGCCACGTATCTTCGAACGCCGTCAGTTGCGCTTCCGAGTCCTGTCCGCTTTCGTTTTTGAAGAGGACATTGTAACTCCGATTCGAATTGAACGGCGGATCGAGATAAATCAGATCAACGCTTTCGGAGGCGAGATACTCGCGTAAGATCGGGAGGTTATCGCCGTAATACAGGGTGTTTTTCCATTCTTTCATGATCGTTATTCCTTACACAAAACACTCAATCACTGACCTTACGCAGGCCGGTCTGATAGACGACTGGGGATTCCCCTCCCAGGAGGCAGGGCTGTTAAGTTCTGTCATTGCGAGGAGCGTCAGCGACGAAGCAATCTCGTCGGAATCACGGGATTGCTTCGTCGCTGACGCTCCTCGCAATGACAGTTTCTCGCAAGAACTTAACAGTCCTGCTCCCAGGAGGGGAATTCAGTGAACGAAAATACGCGAAGTTCGGGCAGAACTCAAGCGCCTCATCCTGAAAACGATTGGTTGTTCAAAGAACGGTGACATGCGACGCCCTCATTGGTTAGGCCGCCAACTGTTTCGCCAATTGCGACAGTTTGACGTAATGGCGGCGTTCTTCCTCAATAATTTTCTCAATCTGCGCATAGTCGCCTTCCGGCAGAAATCCTTTGATTTCGTGATAATAGAGGATGCTGTCGGATTCGCGGCTCAGGCTGTAGTTAATCGCCGACGGCAGGTCTCGCAACGCCTCCAGTTCTTCCTGCGACAAATCCGGGCGGAAGATGCTGACATCCACGTATGCTTGCAGATAATCGAAATAATCGGTCGGCGCGCTTTCGACCGGCTGGCGGGCGCTTAAATTCGCAAGCATCCCTGCAAAAACTTTTTGATGCCGGGCTTCTTCATCCGCTAAAAACGTAAAGAGTCCTCGTAATTCTTGAGAGCTCTGCTGTTTTGCCATGGTGGTATAAAACGCCTGCCCGTTTTCTTCGATTTTCATCGCAATCGTAAAAATATCGCGCACATCAAATGTTGCCATAAGCCACCTCTCAATGAGTACGGCGTTTCGCCGCCCTCGAAACGTTGTTTCGAGGTAGGATTCGGTTATTTCATTCGTCGAGTGTTCAACCCCTCTCTGCTCCCTACGTCTTATCCATGTCTCTGGTCACAAAAAAGTCAAGAAAGAAAGACAGCAAATACGCTGAATAACTGCATAGATGCGTTTTAGAAAGGATCGCGCGGTGTTCAATCCTTTTTACGCAATCCGTACAGTTTTTCGCGGCATTCGGAAAACGGACGCTGAACATGAAACGACGGTCATATCTTACACTGGTTGTTGGGGTAAGCCTTCTCCTGAGCTTTTCATCAGGATGTGTCTATCTTCGCCTGTTGAAGCTTCAGCAGCAGTTCGGCGCGTTTGCCGAACATGTCAAAATTGATACGAATTACGGCATTTCCATGGCATTTATGCACCCGGTGTTGTATGATCGAGATATTGCCTGGTTGATGAAAGGCGAACCTGCGATTCAGGCGCGCTGCGGGCGCGTAACAGTGTTCGAATACGATTTCCCGAAGCAATACGCGCAGCCGGGAATGGCAGAATCACAAGCGTTAAAGGTCGCGATGCTTCTCGTGTTTCAGGATGACAAACTGATCCGTATCCGCTTGCCGAAAGATTTTTCGCGCGTGATTCATCCGCAATTATTGGAAAGCTCGCTGCGTTCGATGGGAAAGGGGAACGTCAATAAAGGCAAACGAGAGGTTGCGGGAGAAGTGGCGACGGATGAACTGAAAAAATCAGCGCCGATTCCGAATAAACCCGATGTCGAACACATTCTCGGCGTTCCGTATGACACGATTGACCTCAAAAATGAGATGACGCTGTATTACCGGTATGGCGTCAATCTGAAAGCCGATGCGAAACGCGCTGCCGCTCCGATTATTGAAGTCTGGTTTTCATTCAATCCCGATGACGACACCCTTAAAAAAGCAAAATTCAGCTTCAACAACCTCACCGCCGCGATTGATTTCAGCTAAGACCTCCCAGTCCAGTCGCCCTGCCCAGCCATCAATGGCCGGGCTCAAAATTGAAGCAGGCTGAAGCCCGCTCAAGGGCGTTTCAGCGTCCTTGGCCTTCGAGGCTTAACTTAACAGCCCTTCCCATGAGCAGGGCTGTTCGGTTCTCACGCTTCGGAGTGCCAAAGCTCTGCTTTGGCGCGTCAAAGCAGAGCTTTGGCACTCCAGCATTTCGATAGAATTTCACAGCCCTGCCCTCCTGGGAGGGGTTGGGGTGGGTGAACAAAATTTATGTCAGGAACCGAAGTTCTTTCACAATAACGCTTGACAGGATTGTCGCCATTGCCATATATGTTGGTTTACGAGTGGAGAAATTTCCTGGAGATGGTGCGGAGAGGCATTTATCAGTTGACAATTATGCAGACGCTAAAAAATATGAAACGCGGCCAATCGTTCTACGACATTCTTCAAGGCTTTCTGCGGGATTATGCAACACACACACGACATCATGCAGCCGTTCGTGCATGAACTGGACATCGGCGACGAAGATCAGATTGTCGAATACTTTCAGAGCATTCCTGATATTATGGAATACATTCTGCAAAGCGCTCAATATCCGTTTGCCGCGCTGTTAGAAGCGCTCGGAACGCTCTCGAAAGCCCTCGAAAACGGCCATGCCGATCTCTCGCAGCGGGACGGGTACGAACGCACGAAGATGAAGATCGAAAGCGTGGTGTCCACCCGCGTTGATTATGTGAACAGCATTATTGATTCCCTCGTCGGCAATGAAAGCTTCGACGCGCATGACTTTTCGCTTGAAGAGTCCGCCACCTCAGAAATTCTCTTTCACATTGACTTGATGAAAGATGTCGCGCAATCGCCTGAGATCAAACCGGAAGATTACAAAAGCGCCCTCAAAAAATTTATCAAAACGCTGAAATTCCGTTTCAATAAAGGCTTAGAAATCCACAAACGCTTCTATAATCGGGCGTTCGAAGAAATCGCCGAACGGCTCGATGAATTCCCAAAGCAGCAGTTAGACGAATATCGTAATTTTCTGGAAGACGCGCTGGCCATGACGCGCAGCCATGTCCCCGTCAAACCGGTGCAGATTTACCAATTAAAAGAGACACTCTTCAAGATTTTAGAGGCGATGGGCGTGCGGATTCTCCAAAGCCGACAGGGAAACAGTCGGTCGGGATATGACGAAATCCTCAAACGCATCGAGGAATTGCTGGCCGGACTGGAACTGGATTTCGGGCAGAAAATCGTGGATCGCTTCCACGATATGCTGCCCGAATATATTGCCGACCACTGGCATTTTTATGTGATCAAGCATAACCGGAAGGTGGTCGGATTGCTACTGGATTGCATCGAAGACGCCACCCTGTTAGCCGAATTATATAAGATTTTTATCAATCTCACCTCTGCCGAAGCCACGCAAAATCAGCGTAAACAGGATATTTCGAGACGGGTCACGCTGAAAGATATTGCCGGAATGGATTATGTGGTAAAAGACGAGGAAAACGCATTGCAAATTCAGTTGGATGCATTCAAAGCCTTTGATATTGCGGAGCAGGCGCGTGAACTGATCAGGCTCTCCATCTACGGCTTGTGCGAGTTTATCTCGAAGTTTTCGGTTGAAGAATTGGAACGATACCCGGTCGGCATTCTGAAATCCACAGAAAAGATGCTGAAGGACTTGAAACAGCATCGGCTGCGGGAATCCGACCAGCAAAATATCCGTAACTTTTCAGAATACAAACGCGCGGTGGAATTGGTGGAAGAGGCGATGTTTATTTACGATTCCACCAAAGAAAAGCATAATTTCGTGGATATTTATAAAGAAACCGATTATGTCGTGGACGGTGTCACGTTTTGCGCCTTTAACGACATCATTTTGCGACTGATTCAAAATATCATGGAAGCCTATTTTGTCGTGGATTCCGATAATGAAAAAGTGTCCGAAGGCCGCGTTCAGGAATTGAAAGTCACCATCACCGAACGCTATAAAACCGAATGGATTCGTCAGAATAAGCTGCGTCAGGAAAGCGATCAGCTGGCAATGGAAGAATTAGCGCAAGAACTCACGTAATTATTCCCTCTCGTTTTTTCACAACGCCCTCTGTATTTTCATCACGCAAGACGCTTTTTCTTGACAGATTTCGCAATATATTCTTGTGGTAATATATTATCCATCATATACGGTACTATTCATTTCCATCGAACATCGCGAAGGAGTCTCAAAGCGAAGCTTTGACTCCGCGAGAACCCTGCCAGGGTTTTAAACCCTGGCAGGGTTGGGTTCAATCCTCGTGAATAATGCTATAAATTGTACGACGAAACTCCGTTTCGTCGTCGAAACGGAGTTTCGACGCACAACAATGACCGACCACGAAAAGCGTCTTCTGACGCTCCTCTCAAAATATGGCGCGTTGTCGAAACGACAGCTTGCCGAAAAAGACCGCGCCAGTTGGGCGACGATTGTCAAACTTGTCGCGCGGCTTGAACATGCTGGTTTCATGCAGAATATCGGCAGAGACGCCCACCCTGACACCACCGGCAAAGACCCGCAGTTGTACGACCTTGCCGAACGCTATCCGCTGGCAATCGGGCTTGATATTGCGCCGCCTGTCGTGACGATGGTGTTGACGAATCTCAAAAAAACCATTCTGCATCAGGAAACATTTCCTGCGCCTGAAAAAATGACGGTGGTCGAGTTACAGCGATTGTTAGCAGAGCGCTGCGCCCGTTTTATCGAGCATACGCTGCTTGCTCACGAGCGCATTCAGGGCATCGGCGTTGGGTTGCCGCTCTGGTATGCGCGAGGGAAAGCGCCGGTTGCGCCGCGTCTAACAAAGGGGTTGGAAAAGGCATTGCGCGCGCCCGTGTCTATTCAAACTCATGCGCGTTGCTGTACGTTATTTCAGAAATGGGGCGGCAAGGCGTTCGCGCTGGACGAGTTTCTGTTGATTGCCCTGCGTGACGGCGTGAGTGCGGGAATTTTTGCGCAAGATGGTTTGTGGCGCGGCGCGCGCGGCATGGCCGGAGAATTTGCGCATGGCGCGGAGAACGAGTCCGGCGAGCCATGTTGGTGCGGACAGCGCGGTTGTCTTGACACGCGAGTCAATGCAAACGTCTTGTATCGGCAGTATCTCGCTCAGGTGCGCAAAGAAACCCCAATCGCGTCTGCTACGATTTCTGAAGCGGAGCGACGCATCGGATTGGCGGTGTTATGTTCGATGGCAAAAGCAGGCCAAAAGGATGCCGTGATGATTGTCCGATCAGCCGCGGCGCATCTTGGCAAAAGCATGGCGGCGTTGGTGAATCTGCTCGATATGTCACATCTCTTTTTTGCGGCTGATTTCGGCGCGGATGGCGATGTCTGGCTGCCGGCGTTGTCTGCCGAAATCAATCGCCGCCTGCTTCCCGGCGGCGAATGCGTCCTGACCTATACGCCGATGGATGCCACGCAGTCGGCTGTCGGCGCGGCACTGTCTGTATTGCAGACATTTTTTGTAAGTCTTTGTTAGCGCCTGTTTTTATAGCGATATGAGAAAAATACTATACATGTGGATATTTCTGTTCCTATTCGCATCTGAAGAAAGTAGTGCCCAACACAAGCAACCATTCTATAGAAGTATCGAATCATCCTTTTGGGAAGGGATCGATGAGAACGGGAACCGTATTCAAAAGACGGTAACTGGATTTTTTGAATCAATATTTACATGCCCGACAGAATGTCATACGATCCTGTTAGAACAACAAATCGAGCATATTCAACAGGTTGGTATTCTCGGACAAACCTCAAAAATCCATGTCAAGGCGTGGCAACAAGAAGAACATGGTCAGTATAGAAACTTATGGGAAATCACCGATGGGTTTGATGAAGGGGAAGTGTGGGATGACTTTTATAAAACCACCTTACGAGGATGTTGTGAATCTGAAGATGCTTATCGTCTCTTTGATCTTTCTGATGGAAAACTCCTCCTCCAATACACCAGTGCCCTTTTTCAAGTAAACGTTCCGAATTCACCCATCAAGGCATTGCTCGCCTACCATTCAGATCGTTCGATGACAGCGTTCGAAGGACAAGATCGTCACAAGCAGATTCATGGATTATTAATCCTAAATATACGTGAACAATCCACCAGTAAGGTCTATTTTAGGTATCCCCCAGGAATCGAGTCTTCGACGCCGAGCATTGATCTGATCGTCCCGAGACAACCGAAAGGGACAAAAGGCACATATGAATATGTTTTAGACTTATGGTTCTCAGAGGGGAAAACGACAAGTAATGCCATTACAGATTTTGTTGTCCGCCTAAGATTTACTGATGGCTCTTTTATGATTCTGCCTGTGAAAGATGGAATCTTCGATATTCTCAGCATATCTGGAAATACAACCGTCGAAGTATTTCCTCCGTAGTCCATTCACCATGCTTGGGAGTGAACGACATCAGCGTATGATAAGGAAAACGCAAGAAGAGGCTTTGGACGGAATGGCCTTATCAAATAAGGCATGGCGTGGCTCTAACGAGCTGCTTGCAGGTGACGCCAAGAGGCGTTCGTTTTGCCGCATAAAACCATAACAGGCGATTCGTGGCGCGACATGGAAAATGGGATGTGAACGGGAACGGCTTATTGACGTGTCGTTATGTGAAGGCTGCTTAAAATGCCTGGCGCACTGTATCTGGATGCAGCATTATGCCAATAGAGATAATCAAACATAAAAGATGAGATATGATGACAATTACGATACGATTTTTTGCGAGTTTTCGAGACTCGGCCAGAACGGCGACGATTGCGCGAGAATTCAACGACGGCGCGACAGTGGAAGACGCGATTCGTCTGGTTGAAACGGAATTTCCTCAATTGCAGAGCAAGCTTGGCCGAATTGCCTTAATTGCCGTGAATGAAACATACGCCTCGCGTCAGACGCCGCTTCAGGCGAACGACACGCTGGCCTTTTTCCCGCCGGTTAGCGGAGGTTGAGACATGTATTACGCGATTACCGATCAACCGATTCGGACAGATATTCTGCTGAAAGAAATTTCCGTTGACACCTCCGGCGCGATTGTGACATTTCACGGCATTGTCCGCCGTCCGTCGCGGGGGCGCGATGTGATGTATTTGGAGTATTCGGCGTATGACGCAATGGCGCGAAACGTATTAGAACAGATCGGACAGGAAGTCTATGCGAACATGGAAGTGGATCGCATCATGATCGTTCACCGCACCGGCCATTTGGACATCGGCGATACCAGCATTTTCATCGCCGTCGCCGCGCCGCATCGCCGCGCCGCATTCGACGGATGCAATCATATCATCGAGCGCATCAAGAAGATTTTGCCGGTCTGGAAAAAGGAAGTCTGGGACGGCGGCGAAGAATGGATTCAGGGCGCGTGAAGCGCAAGCTGCGCGTTCATCGCCGCGTCTAACTGCGCCATGTCGCGCAACATGCGTTGAAGCTGCGCGGCGACAGCTTGACTTTCCACGTCTGTCAGCGTGACATCTGTGCTGCTGAGTTTGACCATCCGGGAATAGATACTCTCGAACGCGACAGCGATGTTGGTCAGTTGCGAGCGCAGCCGCTCGTAAATGCATTGCAGGTCGCGAATCGTCTGCAAGTGCGCCTGCCGATTTTCAAGCGCCTGTTGGTACTGCGATTGGGAAAACGTATCGGTGGTGGCGCGCAGCGTCGCTTGCAAGCTCTCGATGCCTTCTTGAACCTGCGTTGCATCTGCCGACGCGAGATAGTCCGTAATTTGCTGCGCTTTGCGGATGAAACGCTGGCTTTTTTCGGCAATCTCTTCGATCTGCGACAGGTCGCCAATCAATTGGCGGGTAAAATCGTCGGCCTGATGATAACTGTCCGCGATTTTTCGATTCATAACGGCAATCTGCTGCTGAAACTGCCACAATTCCGGCGTAAGCGTTTCGGCGGAATCCGTAGACAGCGGCGGATTGATTGTCGGCCTCTGATGTATCGGCAGCGCTTCGGCACGCCCCATCGTGCCGAGGATTTTCTTCACAAACTCATCATTACTCACATCCAGATAGCACAAAATCCCATACGCCATGATGCCGACCGGAATCAGCATAAACGAAAATTTCGCCGCCAGGCAGCCGACGGCCAGAACCAACAGGTTCGTCGGCTTCAACAGCGCCGCGTGTAAAATGGCGTAGCGTTCTTCTTTGGAAACAGAATTCTGCATAGCGTTTTCATACCGAAGCGAGGGGAAACTTGTCAAGTTTAAAGACGGGCGAGATTGTCTGGAAATCATGATTCTATTGAAAATAAACTTGACGAAGGAAAAAACTGCTTCATACTCTGCTGATCATGAATACGTTTCGACTTCGCTGAGATCGAACATGCGCGAGGAGTCTCAAAGCGCCGCTTTGACCGCGAAAGCTGCGTTCGCACTTCTCATATTGCGCATGTTGTCATGACGAAGCATTCCGTTGACGTTTATTGGGCGAAAATCGCCAGTAATCAGCATTCTTGTAGTTATTGAGGGGACGAGCTATGGAACCATCCTTAAAATTAGAACAGATTCGGGAGAAACTGCGGATCGTCAAACCGAAACCGCCGGAAGGGGATGCGCCGGCCACCAAAGCGTATCAAACCAGCCGCGTGACAGCGATGGACGACGGGTTGAATTTGAATCGGTCTGACGGCGGAATTATCAAATATGCCGACGTGTCGTTGCTGATGGCATTCCGGCTGGATATCGATCCGGATACGTGGTATATCGAACTCTTTGTGTACGGCCACCCCATGCCGTTCCGGCTACCGCAGAAAGCGGTCAATTACCGCCAGTTCCTGCCGGAAGTGTCGCAACGGTCGAAGGATAATTTTACGGCATTTTTGTATTATCTGATCGAGCAAACGGATTCGGTCTATGTGGACGATCACACGCTGGAATTTTTGAAATCCGGGAAAATCGTCAGTTTTCCCGAGTTCAAATTTTTCGAGGATTATTCGCGGCAAATATGGTTTCAATTGATTTCGTGGATGAAATTTCAATGCGACAATTGCGGCGAAGTGTATTGGGTAGATGACGCCAAAATCTCTCCGCAGGGCGCGAAAACGAAATGCACCAAATGCCAGAACATCATTATGGTGAAACAGCGGGACAAACCGGAGCCGATCAGCGCGACAAAAGACAAGCGAAAAACCGTGCGTTGCCCGCATTGCAGCTATGAAAACCAGGACGGCGCGCAATTCTGCGTGATGTGCCAGGAAGCCCTGACAGAGATCAAACCGAAGACGAAACCGAAAGTCGAGCGTAAAACGGAAACCGCGCCGGAACAAGCCGGTTCGACTCACGTTCGAACGCAGCCTGAGACGGAGGAACAGCCCGCGCCGCCGCCGATTGATCTGGCGAGCCTGCCGTTGCAAGCGCGAGATAAACGCGCGCCGCAATTGAGTCTGCAAGAACTTGAAGACACGTTACAGGAAGACCTCCGCACATTAACCAATAAATTTTCATGGTACACGACGTTTGCAAAAGCGTTGCAGGGCGTCAGTTTGCTCGCGATGCTGATCGGTATTGTGATCGCCGGAATGATCTATTTCGTGCGGCCGGAAGTGACGACCCCGGAAACCTGGACAGACCCGGAACGGATGCGCTACGCCGTGTTAACGCTGATTGCCGGAGCGCTGGCATCGCTGACGTGCCTGATCACCAGCAATGTCATTTCATTGAACCTGGAAATCGAACGAAACACCAGAACCACCGCGTTATTGTTGCAGCGCTTGCTCTCGCGGTTGAAGTAGATCCCTCTTCTGGGAGGGCAGGGCTGTTAAGTTCTTGCAAAAAACTGTCATTGCGAGGAGCGTTAGCGACGAAGCAATCTCGTCGAATACAGGGATTGCTTCGCTGAAAAGCGCTCGCAATGACAGAACTTAACAGCCCAACTCCCAGAAGGGGAATCGGTCGCCTTCGGCGACGGAAATGCGAACCCTGAACTCTCACTCTGAACAATGAAAGGAATTTGTTATGACGTTGAAACGAACGTTCCGGATCGAACCGTTGAAAGCTGATCTCGTTGAAAAATTACAGCACGCGATTGATAATAAAACCAAACCGCTTGGGTCATTAGGGCTGCTCGAACGGTTAGCGCTGCGCATCGGGCAGATTCAGGGGACGCTGACCCCGAAATTGTCGCGCCCGACCGTGTTGGTGTTTGCCGGAGATCACGGCGTGGCGGCGGAAGGCGTCAGCCCGTATCCGCAAGAAGTGACGCGCCAGATGGTCTTGAATTTTCTCGCGGGCGGCGCAGCGATTAACGTCTTTGCCCGTCAGCATGGCATGGAACTTTTTGTGATTGACGCAGGCGTCAACGGCGAGTTGCCGGAGCATCCGCATTTGCTGAAACGCAAGGTGGCGGCAGGCACGAAAAATTTCCTGCGCGAATCGGCGATGACACCGGAACAATGCGAACAGGCAATTTCGGCGGGCGCGGACGTCGCGCGGCAGATGCGTCAGGACGGCTGCAATATCTTGATTTGCGGCGAAATGGGCATCGGCAATACGTCGGCAGCCTCCATCATTTTAAGTCAATTAGGCGATTTCCCGGTAGAAAATTGCGTCGGGCCGGGCGCGGGTTTGGCGCATCCGGCCGTGAAGAAGAAAATCGAAATTTTGCAGGCCGCGATCCGGCATCACCACATCGGCGACAACCCGTTTCAGGTGTTGACGACGTTCGGCGGATTCGAAATTGCGATGATTTGCGGGGCATATCTTCAGGCCGCGCAAGAACGCATGGTGATTCTCGTGGACGGGTTTATCAGCACATCCGCGTTGTTCGTCGCGTCGCGGCTCTATCCGGCGGTGCTGGATTATTGCGTTTTCGGCCATCAATCCGAAGAACCGGGACACCGCAAAATGCTGGAATTGCTGCATGGCGAACCGTTGCTGCGGCTGAATATGCGCCTCGGCGAAGGCACGGGCGCGGTCGTGGCGTATCCGTTAGTGGAATCGGCGGCGCGATTTCTGAATGACATGGCGTCGTTCGAATCGGCGGGCGTGAGCGCGGCGTCATGATTCAACGCGAATTTCATGCGTTCTTAGCCGCGTTGCTCTTTTTTACGCGCCTTCCGGGGATCGTGCTGGAAGACGAATACGCAAAGGACGCCTTCAGTCAGGCGTCCCGCTATTTTCCGCTCGTCGGCTGGATGGTTGGCACGATGGGCGCGGGCGCATTCTGGGCGGCAAGCCTGCTGCTGCCGCTCCCGTTAGCTATTCTGCTGAGCATGACGGCGACGATTCTGATTACGGGCGCATTGCATGAAGACGGGTTTGCGGATGTTTGCGACGGCTTCGGCGCGGGCTGGACGAAAGAGCAGATTCTTGCCATCATGAAAGACTCGTATATCGGCGTCTATGGCGTGATCGGCTTGATTTTGATGCTTGGGTTCAAGCTGCTCTGCCTCGTTTCGATGCGTTCGCTGCTGCTGCCGATAGTCATGATTAGCGGCCACGCATTAAGCCGGTTTGCCTCGATTTCGCTGATGGCTTCGTATGGATATGCGCGGAACGACGATGAATCCAGCAAGGCGAAAGCGGTCGTTCGGAAATTGAGCGCGGGCGAACTGCTGTTTACCGGAATCTGCGGCCTGTTTCCGTTTTTTTTGCTTGCGCTGGTCACAAAAGAATGGCGCGTGTTCGGCGTCGGCCTCGCGGCGGTCTGGCTGACACGCGAACTCGCAGGCCGCTATTTTTTTCACAAGATTGGTGGCTATACCGGCGACTGCCTCGGCGCGGTGCAACAGATTGCGGAAGTCGTTTTTTATGTGGTCGTCGTGGCGATGATGTAAATTATAACGTGACGTAGCTGTCAGACACTTTCAAAGTGTCTGACAGCTTTTCCTGCAAGGAAGGGCGGATGGAACTCTATTTGATTCGACATACCCGTGTGGGCGTCGCGCCGGGCATTTGCTACGGGCAGACGGATGTCGCGCTGGCCGACACGTTTGAGGCGGAATGCGAAGACGTGCGGAAAAAATTGCCACAGCCGCAAGCGTTGCGCGTCTATTCAAGCCCGTTGGCGCGCTGCCGCCGACTTGCCGAGCTTCTCGGCAATCAGAAGATTCGATTCGATGCGCGTTTGCTGGAACTGAATTTCGGCGACTGGGAAATGCAGAAATGGGACGACATCGGGCTGGGTTCGCTCAACGCCTGGAGCGAGGATGCGGCGTTTACGCGCTGCCCGAACGGCGAATCGTTTCTGGATCAATATCATCGCGCAGTCGCCTTCTGGGATGATTTGATGGCCGCGCAAGATGACGATCTCCCGATATTGATTATCACGCATGGCGGCGTCATTCGGGCATTGATCGCGCATCTGCTCGACATGCCGCTGGCAAAATCATTACAGCTTGGAGCCGATTTCGGCGGCGTCACAAAAATTTCGTTTATGGAACACGTTCCGATTATTCAATATATGAACCGATAAAAATGGATGCCCACCCCTTGCCCCTCCCAGGAGGGGAAACACGTGTCCCCTGGAAAGGCAAGCATATTATCCCCTCCTGGGAGGGGCAAGGGGTGGGTCAAATTATGGCAGCGGCAAAACATTTTCTCGCGTTCGATCTTGGCGCGTCCAGTGGGCGCGGCGTGGTGGGAATCCTGAAAAACGACAAAATTTCGATTGAAGAACTGCATCGTTTCTCGAACGGCCCAACCTCCTTGAATGGCAGTATGTATTGGAATGTTTTAGGCTTGTTCCGCGAAATGCTCGAAGCCCTGTTCCAGTATAAAAAGCGGTATGCCGAACCGTTAAGCGGGATCGGATTCGACACCTGGGGCGTGGATTACGGCTTGCTGGCGAAAGACGGTACGCTGATCGGCAATCCGTATCATTATCGCGACCATCGCACCGACGGCATGGTGGAGCGCGTCTGCGCATCGGCGGGCGGGCGCGAAGCCGTGTTCGATTCCACAGGCGTTCAATTCATGCAAATAAACTCCCTGTTCCAATTATATGCGATGGCCGCCACAGGCTCGCCGCAATTGGAGATTGCCGACACGCTGCTGATGATGCCGTCGTTGTTTACCTATTTTTTTACCGGGGCGAAAGTCAACGAATTCACTGATGTCACGACCACGCAGATGTACGATCCGCGCGCAGGAACGTGGGCGACGCCGCTCTTGCAGCAGTTGGGGATTCCGACGCATATTCTGCGCGCGCCGATTGTGCAGCCCGGAACGATTGTCGAACGTCTGCTGCCGGAAATTGCCGACATGACCGGACTTGGCGCAGTCCCGGTCATCGCGTCCGCCAGCCACGATACCGCGTCCGCCGTCGCTGCTGTTCCGGCAAAAGGCTCGGATTGGGCGTATCTGAGTTCCGGCACCTGGTCGCTGCTCGGCCTGGAAATTCCGCAGCCGATCATCGGTTCGGAGTCGCTGCGGCATAACATGACGAATGAAGGCGGCGTCGGCAAGACGTTCCGGTTTCTGAAAAATATCAGCGGATTATGGCTGGTGCAGGAATGCAAACGGATATGGGAGCGGCAGGGAACGGCCTTGAATTTCGGCGATATGATGCGCGAGGCCGAAGCGGCTGCGCCATTTATGGCGGCGATTGATCCGAATGACGCGCGCTTTTTGAATCCCGCCGACATGCCGGAAACGATTGTGGATTTCTGCAAACGCAGCGGTCGAACCGCGCCGAGCACACGCGGAGAAATCACGCGCTGCGTCCTGGAAAGTCTGGCCTGCACGTATCGTTCTGTCTTAGAATCATTGGAAACGTTGCGAGGAAAACCGGTTGAGGTGTTGCACATTGTCGGCGGCGGCGTGCAAAATACGCTGCTCTGCCAGTTTGCCGCCAATGCGACCGGGAAACCGGTCATGGCCGGGCCGATTGAAGCCACCGCCATCGGAAATATGATGATGCAGGCGATTGCGACCGGCGATATCGGTTCGATTGAAGAAGGACGGGAATTGGTGAAACGGTCGTGCGATGTGGTGATGTACGAGCCACAGCAGACGGAGCGATGGGAAGACGCGTATCAACGCTTTCGCGTCGTCATGTCGTCGGAATAGAGATGGAACAATCGTTGTTCGTTCGGTTATGCTATGAAAAGAGTCTGGCATTCTGTTCTCGTTCGTTGCTGACGCGCGAAAGCGACGATGCGTTGCAACAGGTGTTGAATGCGCTTTTAGAAGCGTCGAATGCCAGTCGCGTGTATCTTTTCGAGAATATTGACGATCCGCAAGATGGCCTCTGCATGAGCCAGACACACGAGGTCTGCGCAGCAGGCGTTGCCTCTCAGATCGAGAACAACCGTTTGCAACGCCTGCCATACCGAACGCACGCGCCTCGGTTATACGCCACGCTTTCTCAGGGACTCCCATATTACGGCATTGTCGAAACACTCTCCGAACAAGAACAGGACATTCTGGCCGCACAGGATATTCTTTCGATTCTCGTCCTGCCGATTCGTTTGCATGACGAGTGGATGGGATTCATCGGCTTCGACGACACGCGGAACGCGCGCGAATGGGGCGATGATGATATTCGTCTGCTGCAAACTGCGGCGGAAATGATTGGGTGTTATTGGGAACGGAAACGCGCGCGCGAGCGTTTGCAACACGCGCATGACACATTGGAACGGCGCGTGGCGGAGCGCACGGCGGCCTTGCAAATCGCCAATCAGGAATTGATGGCGCTGCATACCATCGGGCAGATGATTACCGGACGATTGCGCGTAGATGATGTGTTGGACATGATCGTCCTCAATATCGTCACTCTGCTGCGTTGCGACACGGGTGCGATTCTTTTGTTTGACGACGCGCAGGAATGTTTGACGATTGCCAAAGCGTATGGATTGAGCGATCACATGATCAGATATACCAAAGATCAACTCGGTCAAAGTATCGCCGGTCGCGTCGCGCAGACTGGATTGCCGATTATCGCCAATAACGCCCCGAATGATTCTCGTTTCGACAATCCTGCCGCCGCCCGCGACAGGATATTAGCGATTGCCAGTGTCCCATTGAACGTCGGGGGAAAAATTATCGGCACGTTAGACGCCCACAGCAAAACGAACCCGAACATGTTCAATGAAGAGCATATCGCCTTGATGACGCTGCTGGCCGGCCAGGCCGCGATTGCGATTGAGAACGCCCGGCTGTATGAAGAAGTCCAGCGCGCTCGCGATGGCCTGGAATGCCGCGTTCACGAACGCACCGCAGAACTGCTGACGGCGAATCAACGCTTACAGGCGGAAATCGTCAAACGCGAGGAGGCCGAAGCGAATTTGCGCGCGATGTACGATCTATTACAACGCGCGAATCGTCAAAAAAGCGAGTTTTTAGCGAATATGAGCCACGAAATCCGCACCCCGCTCAACACGGTGTTAGGATTTGCGCAAGTGCTGCAAGAAGAGGTGTATGGGGCGCTGAACGACAAACAGCGTCAATCGTTAGGGGCAATCGAACAGAGCGGGCATCACCTGTTATCATTGATTAACGATATTTTAGACATTGCCAAAATCGAAGCCGGAACGCTGTCATTAGACATTCGTCCGGTGCTGATTTCGCAGGTGTGTGACATCAGTTTGCTGCTGATCAAGCAGATTGCCATGAAAAAATCGTTGCGCATCGTGACGCGGTTCGATCCGAGTGTGACGGTGATGCGCAGCGATGAGCGGCGGCTCAAACAAATTCTGGTCAATGTATTGATGAATGCGGTCAAATTTACGCATGAGGGCGGCGAGGTGACGTTATCGGTCGCAGGCGACCGGCAGGCGGAAGCGGTCTATTTCTCTGTGCGCGATACGGGCATCGGCATTGCGCCGGAAGACATGGAACGATTATTCGAGCCGTTCATTCAACTCGATACCAGCCTGTCGCGTCAGCAAGAAGGCGCAGGATTAGGTCTGACGCTGGTCGAGAATTTGATCTCGCTGCTCGGCGGCGCGGTGTCGGTTGAAAGCGTGGTCGGTCAGGGGACATGTTTTACGTTGTCATTTCCCTGGAGTCCGATTGAGGACGCGCTGTTGGCGGCGTCTTCAGAACGATCCAGGAGAGAAGGAGAACCGGAGATGTCGAATGAACAAGGACGTCTGGCGCGTTCACATCTTGTGCTCGTCGCCGAGGATAATCGAGAAAGTTATGACATGATTGCCGAATATCTGGAGACGATGGGATTTCAGGTGCGTCACGCTCGTGATGGCGAAGAAGCCCTGTCAATCGCGAAAGAGACGAGGCCGGATATTATTCTGATGGATATTCAAATGCCTGTGATGGATGGATTGGAAGCCACGCGCCGAATCAAAGCGGATCCGGCGCTCTCTTCGATTCCGGTGATTGCTCTGACCGCGCTTGCCATGCGGGGAGACCGCGAACGGTGTCTTGAGGCTGGCGCTGATGCGTATTTGAGTAAGCCGGTCAGTCTGAAAAAAATGATCAGCGTGATCAGTGAACGCCTTCTGCATGAAACGAACCGGGAGATGTGATATGATTCGAAATTATCTATTATGGGGATGGGTAGCGTGGAGCGTGTTGTGGATGGGAATGGGCGTCGAACAGGCCAGCGAGGCCGCTGACATCGGCGGCGTTCGAATTCATGGATTCGGCGGCTGGGCGTATGGACAGACGGATAATGAGAATAGTTACCTGATGGGAAACGAAGATGGGAATTACGAATATGTGAATTTTTCCTTGAATCTGAACGCCAGACCGTCGGACCGGCTTTCTGTGTATGCGCAGACCGGGTTTACCGAAAAATTCAGAGAACGCGAGACGGGGATAGATTATGCGTTTGCCGAGTGGTACGTCAATGACGCCCTGAGCATCCGTGCCGGAAAAGTCAAAGCGCCATTTCTATTATATACCGAGATTTACGATGTCGGCACGTTACGCCCGTTTTTCGACCTGCCTCCGGGAATCTATCAGCAGTTTACCGCTGAAGCGTACAAAGGCGTCGGATTGACTGGGACGATATTTTCTTCATCAGAATGGGATATTGAGTATGATTTATACGGCGGAGAATTGAAATTATTGCCGCAAAGAACGTTGAGTTTAGCATCAGAACAGCCAGCGCTTTTGCAGGAAACTCCGATTTTAGATGACCTTACTGGCGGCAGAATACTCGTTCGAACACCACTTGAAGGCATGAATATCGTTGCTTCGATGTTTCGTGGAAATGGCAGGAGTATTTATCATGATGGAAAAACAGTCGCGAACAGCGTCTTTGATGATGATTTTCTGGTGTGGGGGCTTTCTGCCGAATATGTGACAGAGGCATTTGGGATACGGACAGAGTACGTCGAGCAACAGACAAGCGATGCCTTCGCATTTCATGCGATATATGTCGAACCGTCCTATAAATTGACAGAACATTGGCAGATTGCGGCGCATTATGAATGGCTGGATGCTGAGGCATCATGGCTGGAAAATTACCATTTCCCTGAATCGTTTTTAGACCATCAGGATTTCGCGATTGGCATCAACTACTGGTTTAATACGGAAATGGTGGCAAAAGCGGCGTATCATGCGGTTCGATATAATCGCTGCGCGCAGCCCGATACCCTTGAAGATTTTTTGCGAGCCGTGCAACAAGGCAAATTCGAAGAACGGACGAATGTATTCATTTTTGGGGTCCAATTCAGTTTTTAACCGGAGGCGAGGTGTTTATGAAATCGTGTGTGGCCATGCTTGTCAGTCTCTGCCTGCTATTGATGGCGAAACCGCCATTGATCGCTCAGGCGCAAGAAGACACCGGTTATATCGTGATTCTTCATGCGGATAACGCTGTCACGGAATTACACAAAAAGGACATTGCGAAGTTCTTTTTGAAGAAGATTAAAGAATGGAAAGAGACGAAAAAAACAATTGAACCGGTTGATCTTACCGCCGATTCTCCGATTCGAGAGCGTTTTTCGCAAGAGGTGCTTGACCGGAAAATGGCTGCAATCAAAGCCTATTGGCAGAAGGAAATTTTTTCAGGACGCGCTGTCCCGCCGGCGGAAAAAGCGTCTGATGACGAGGTGTTGAAATTCGTGTCAGAGCATGACGGCGCGATTGGATATGTGTCGAAAACAGCGGATATCAGCGCCTATGAAGATGTCAAAACCGTGACGATTCTTGACGCTGAGAAGTAACCGCGATTGCCATCGAACATAGGGCGAAACTGAAGTTTCGACGTACAAAAGGAAACATTATGCGTAAAAGTCTGACATTTGCAAAGAAGATGGTGATTCTGCCGATGTTACTGATTATCGCCGTGTCCGCTCTCTTTGTGATCTCCGAGTATTTTACCAGCAGGAATAAACTCTATTTGACGCAGATTGAGACGGGATTCGTGCCGGGCTTAGAATGGGCGTATCTCTTGGAAAAGCAATTGACGGCGCTTGAACGAGCGATCCGAGACGCCGTCAGCGCCCAGGATGAAGACGAACTGCGCAACACGGAGACGCTTGCAAAAGCATTGCAGGAATCCCTCAGGGTTGGGCGAACGCTGCCGATTATTTCGCCTGAAGAGTATCAACAACTGTCGAGCGACTTCGCGCAATATTATACGCAAGTGATTGAGATTTCGAACGTCATGATGCGCGGGGAAAGCCTGTCGGAAAACATGGTGGCGCAGATGCAGCAGTTGACCGTCCTCTATAATTCCATCCATGCGCAGGTACAAGATGAAATCAAAGAAGCAAACACGTCAGTGGCCGACGTGTTTGTCAAAAATCAAAAAAATAATGATGCGTCGCGTCAAATGATGGCCATCACCATCGTCACGTTCGGCACGGCCTGCGTGCTGTTTGCCGCCTTTGTGATTTTCTCCGTGACTCGCCCGTTAAAGAGAGTGATTATCGTGGCGAACGAATTAGCAAAGGGCAATACGAACGTCTCCATTGATATTGCCTCCAAAGATGAAATCGGACGATTGGCCGAAGTCTTTTCCGGGATGATCAAAACCAATAAAGAATTGGCAAAAGCGGCGACCGCGATTGGGAATGGCGATTACAGCGTCCCGGTAACGACGCGCAGCAAATATGATGTGTTGGGCAATGCGCTGTCGTTGATGAAAGCAAACCTGGTGGCGAATGCCGCGGAAATCGAGCGGCAAAGCTGGCTGAAAACCGGGTTGACTGAGTTGAATGAACGGCTGCGCGGCGAAAAAAGCATCGCTGAATTGGCAAGACAGGTGATTTCCTACCTCGCCCTGTATCTTGACGCGCAAATCGGGGCAATCTGCGCGTTCGACCATCCCTCTGGGACGTTTAAACTTGTCGGCAGTTACGCCTATGCTGAACGAAAAGGCGTGCGAAATGAATTTCGGCCTGGCGAGGGATTGATTGGGCAGGCGGCCTTAGAAAAACAGGCCATTCTTTTTCACGATGTCCCGGATGATTACATTAAAATCGCCTCAGAATTAGGCGAGCGTTCTCCGCAATATATCCTGGTGTATCCTTTTTTATATGAAAATGACGTTAAAGGTGTCATTGAATTAGGCTCAGTTCGAAAATTTTCCGATCAACATTTTGAGTTTCTGAAACAGGCGGGCGAAAGTATCGCTATTGCCTTCCATTCTACGGAAGCACGTATCAAAATGCGCGCCTTATTAGACGAGACGCAGCAGCAATCCGAGGCATTACTTCGACAGCAAGAAGAACTGAGATCCGCGAACGAAGAATTGGAAGAACAAACGCACTCGCTGAAGCTTTCCGAAGAAAAATTACAGAGTCAACAGGAAGAATTACGCCAGACCAATGAAGAACTGGCCGAGCAGACACAGATGCTTGAGCGACAACAGAGGGAATTGCGGGAAAAAAATATCGATCTGGAACATGCCAGTCAGATCATCGAACAAAAAGCCAAAGATTTAGAAATATCCAGCAAGTATAAATCGGAGTTCCTCTCGAATATGTCGCATGAATTGCGGACGCCGCTCAACAGCATGTTGATTCTTTCGCGCCTGTTGTATGAAAATAAGGAACTGAATTTGAACGACAAACAAATCGAATACGCCCGCACGATTCACGCTTCTGGCTCGGAACTCTTGTCGCTCATCAACGAAATTCTCGATCTGTCGAAAATCGAAGCCGGCAGAATGGCGGTGAATATCGAAGAAATGAATCTGCGCGGCTTAGGGGCGTATATCGAGCAGCATTTCTTGCATATTGCCGAAGAACGGTCGCTCTACCTCAACATCGAGGTGCACGACGACGCGCCGGAGGTGATTCATACCGACCGGCAGCGCGTGGAACAGATTTTGAAGAATCTCTTGTCCAACGCGATCAAATTTACGCACCAGGGAGGGATTACGGTACGGATAAGCCGTCCGGCGCCTGCGATTGCGTTGAAGATCGGCTTGAATCCGCGCGCCGCAATCGCTCTGTCTGTCGAGGATACCGGCATCGGCATTCCCGAAGACAAGCAACGGCTGGTGTTCGAAGCGTTCCAGCAAGCCGACGGCACGACAAGCCGGAAGTACGGCGGCACCGGGTTGGGGCTGTCCATTACGCGCCAACTGGCAAAATTGTTAGGCGGCGATATTCAATTGCAAAGCGCCGAAGGGGTCGGGAGTTCGTTTACGCTCTATCTCCCTGAGCAACTATCGCAAACGCCGCTATCACCATCGCCTCCGCAGAAGGGTCGCCCGACAGCGCAGGCAGCGGTCGAGCCTGTTGTTGCGAAACCGCAGATCACGCTCGATGAAATCCGCGACGACCGGCATGACCTTGCGCAGGCTGAAGCGCGTCTGATGTTGATTATCGAAGACGACGCCAAATTCGCCAAAATTTTGTTCGATATGGCGCGCGAACGCGGATTCAAAGGCTTGATGGCGGGCGACGGGGCGGCGGGCTTGCAATTGGCCGATCAATATCATCCGAATGCGATTATCCTGGACATCGGCCTGCCCGGCATGGATGGCTGGACGGTAATGGAAAAATTGAAGGCCAACCCCGATACCCGGCACATTCCCGTACATTTCATCTCCGGGCATGATGCGTCATTGGACGCGATGAAAATGGGCGCAATCGGGTATGTGACCAAGCCGGTGACGGTCGAAAACCTGCAAGACGTGTTCTATAAAATCGAAGAGATGATTGCGCATGCTGAAAAGTCGCTGCTGATTGTCGAAGACAACGATGCCATGCGGACAAGCCTCTGCGAATTACTCAGCGGCAACGATGTGCGGATCACGGCGGCGGCCTCTGGCGACGAAGCGTATCATCTGTTGCAACAGTATCCATTCGACTGCGTGGTGCTTGATTTGGGGCTGTCCGACATTTCCGGTTTCGACTTGCTGGAAAAAATCAAGCGCGACGTGAATTTGATGTCGCTGCCGATTATTGTCTATACCGGCAAAGAGTTGACAAAAGATGAGGAATTGCGCTTGCAAAAACAGGCGGAAAGCATTATCATCAAAGGCGTGAAATCTCCTGAGCGTTTGTTGGATGAGGTGACGCTCTTTTTACATCGCCTTGAAGCCGATCTGCCCCAGCATCTTCAGAAAAAAATCCGTATGCTGCATGACAAGGAGGGCGTATTCGACAGAAAATCCATTCTTGTCGTGGATGATGATATGCGGAATGTGTTTGCGCTGTCGAGTGTCTTAGAAGGCAAAGGCATGGACGTGCAGGTGGCGGAAAACGGGAGAGAAGCCTTAGATCAATTGGAGCGATATCCGGACGTTGATTTAGTGTTGATGGATATTATGATGCCGGAAATGAACGGCTATGAAACCATGCAGCATATTCGCGCAAATCCGAAATTCCAAAAATTGCCGATTATTGCCTTGACGGCCAAAGCGATGAAGGGAGACCGTCAAAAGGCGATTGATGCCGGGGCAAATGATTACTTATCCAAGCCGATAGATATTGACAAATTACTTTCGCTGCTGCGAGTATGGCTGTACTAAACACCAGTCATGGCGAGAACGAGATGGGCGTAACAGGTCTGCCGGACGAACCGGTGAAATTGCTGGTTGTTGACGATCATCCAAAGAATATTTTTGTGGTGGAAGAGGTGCTGTCCGAACTCCCGTGTGAGTGTTTGAAAGCCACATCAGGTCAGGAGGCGTTGTCGCTCTTGCTCAAGCATGATGTGGCCTTAGCGCTGCTTGACGTGCAAATGCCTGGGATGAGCGGATTCGAAGTGGCGGAGTTTATGCGCGGGAAAAAACAATCGAGTCAGATACCGATTATTTTTATCACCGCCATCAGCAAAGAACCGCTGCATGTCTTTCATGGGTATCAGTCTGGCGCGGTAGATTATCTGTTCAAGCCGTTCGAGCCGTATGTGCTGCAAAGCAAGGTTCGGGTCTTTATCGAACTGCATCAACAAAAACGCTTGCTGCGGCATCAAGCGCATGAGCTTGA
The DNA here is from genome assembly GCA_964602655.1 of uncultured Candidatus Moduliflexus sp. Taxonomy (GTDB): domain Bacteria; phylum Moduliflexota; class Moduliflexia; order Moduliflexales; family Moduliflexaceae; genus Moduliflexus. Next base: position 28,000 of record CAZRSF010000008.1, on the reverse strand, counting down.
AACGCGGATGCTGGCGATGGAGACCGAAGTTCGGCGGCGCAAGACCGTAGAAAACACGTTGCGCGAGCATCAAGAACATCTGAAAGACTTGGTCGCCGCCCGCACCGCAGAGATTGTCAGGGCAAACGAGCAACTTCGCGAAGAAGTGGCGCAGCATCAGCGCACGGAAGCGGAATTACGCAAGGTGATGGAAGGCGTGATTCAGGCAATGGCGTTAACCTCCGAAATTCGCGATCCCTATACGGCGGGACATCAGCGGCGCGTGTCAACGTTAGCGGCAGCCATTGCGCGAGAAATGCGCATTGCGGATGAACAGGTCGAAGGAATTCGTTTAGCGGCCTTAGTGCATGATTTAGGCAAAATTTACGTGCCGGCGGAAATTTTGAGCAAGCCCGGACAACTCAACCCGATTGAATTCAGCCTGATCAAAGTCCATCCGCAATTAGGGCATGATATTTTGCAGACCATAGATTTTCCCTGGCCGATTGCGCAGATGGTCTTGCAGCATCAGGAACGGCTCGATGGCTCTGGCTATCCTCAAGGGCTGCGCGACGAGGATATCCTGCTGGGAGCAAAAATTATCGGTGTGGCTGACGTGATCGAAGCGATGGCGTTTCATCGCCCTTATCGCCCTGCGCTTGGCATTGACAAGGCGGTTGAGGAAATTACCACACATCAAGGACGGCTCTATGATGCGACAGCGGTCGCCGCATGTCTGTGCGTCCTGAATAGTCATCATTTTACGTTCTAAGGGAGACATGTATGGCATCTACCACAGAAAAGAAAGCGCATATTCTGCTCGTGGATGATCGCGCTGAGAATTTATTGGTCTTGGAAGGGGTGCTCGAACCGTGCGGCTATGAGTTGTTTAAGGCTCGTTCCGGGGCGGAAGCATTACGGCTTCTGTTGAAACAGGAAATTGATTTGGTGCTGCTTGATGTGCAAATGCCGGAGATGGACGGGTTCGAAGTGGCGCGATTGATTCATGGTAAAAAGACGACGCAAGATATTCCGATTATTTTTATTACTGCGAATAGCAAAGATCAGGACGATATTCGTAAAGGCTATGAAGTCGGGGCTGAAAATTACCTTTTCAAACCGATAGACCCGGAAGAATTACAGCAGAAAATCGAAACGAGTCTGAAATATCGGCGCTATAAACAACAGATGGAGACGCTGGAACAGCGAACGCTGGCATTTCAACAGCGCCGAAAAGACAATAAAACCAATTTTATTTCCAAAGAAGACTAATCCCATTGTGCAGACCATCAGGAGGGACTATCCATGCGACAGGAACAAAAAGCGTCTTCTTGCCAGCGATGCGCCGAATTATCAGCACTGTTGCAGCAACAGGAAGATGCCGTACGATACCAGCAAGAAGAATTGGATACGCTTGCGCGTCTTTTACAAGAGAAAGGTCAAGAGTTGACGCGCCTGCGCCGCGATCACGCCCTCTTTTTGTCGAATATTTCTCATGAATTGCGCACGCCGCTCAATAGTATGCTGATTCTCTCAGAGATTTTTGCTGAAAATCGTGAAAAAAATTTAACCGAGAAACAACAAGAGATTTCACGCACCATTTATCAGGCGGGAATGGCCTTGTCGGAGTTGGTCAATGAATTTCTCGATTTTACGGTCTTAGAAAATCATTCCTTAGCGATTCATGTCGAGGACATTCCTCTGCAAGCGATGTTTGAGAAAGTGTCGGCGGATTTCGCCGTCAGGATGACTCAAAAAGAGTTACGATTTCTGATAGAGGCCGCAGAAGATGCCCCGGTCGCCATTCGTACAGATCGTCAGCAATTGCAGCATATCCTCAACTGCTTGATATCTAACGCCATCAAATTTACGTCGCAGGGCGGGGAAATTCGTCTCTCGCTTACGCGACCGGAAAGGGGCGTCAACCTGTCATTCAGCGGATTGAAGCCGCAGTCGGCGGTTGCAATTCTGGTCAGTGATACGGGAATCGGCATCCCTGCTGATAAATTACAGACGATTTTTGAGGCGTTCCATCAATTGGATAGCGGCTTGACCCGAAAATATGAAGGCGCCGGGTTAGGACTCGCCGTGGCGAAGGGCCTGGCGCATGCGCTTGGCGGAGAACTGCATGTGCAGAGCGAAGAGGGACAAGGAAGCGTCTTTACTCTTTATCTGCCGGAAGCGTACAGCGGGTATGGCGCGCCGCAGGCCGTTCCGTCGCGCGCGCTCCAAGACAGGTTCCCGTTAGAACCGATGCAGGAAGAACGGCAATTGGCGGAGATCGGCAATATTCGCGATGATCGCCATCGCCTGACGCCGTATGCGCTCTCATTATTGATTGTTGAAAATGATCCCGGCACCGTCAAACTCTTGTTCGAACATGCGCATACGAATGGCTTTCAATGTCTGATTGCCGAGGATGGCGAGGCCGGGCTGCAATTAGCCGAACAATATCATCCTGATGCGATTCTGCTGAATTTAGGATTGCCGGGGCTGAATGGGTGGAAAGTCATGGCGCGATTCAAAGATAATTTCCAGACGCGCCATATTCCGATTTACATTATCTCATCGCAAAAACGCGCGCGGGAAACCTTGAAAATGGGAGCGCTTGGATATATCAAAAAACCGCTCGATTTGAATGCCTGCACACAGATGTTTCGCCATGTGCGTCACGCCATTTCCGAGTCTCGCAAAATGTTGTTCTTATTCGAACCGGCTCCTCATCTCGCGGACATCATGCTGGGATGGATGAACGGCACAAATGTGCAGATCGTCAACGCAGCGTTTGTCTCGGATGTGAATGAAAACGTGTCTCAAGACATGTTGGCCTGCGTTGTTGTGAATCTGACGGCAGGGTTCGATGAAGGCGTTGCGGTCTTGAACGCATTGACGCAAACGCTTGAGAATCAGATGATGCCCGTGATCGTGTATCATGAACAGGCGCTTTCGTTCGACCAGGAAATGGCGTTAAAAGCGTTCGAACATCATATTATTTTAAAAAAGGTGTATACCCCGGAACGCCTGTTAGATGAGGTGTCACTATTTCTTCATCTTGTGATCAGTTATTTTCCGGACTCGCAGCAGAAAATGTTGGAACTTCTGCACCCAAGCCAAGTATCGTTTGACAATAAGCACATATTTTTAGTAGATGATGACATGCGCAGCGTATTTGCCTTATCAGGCGAACTCGAAGGATTGGGCGCCGATGTCATTATCGCTGAAAGCGCGGAAGAAGCCGAAAAACTCCTGCGTTCCGTGACACAGATCGACGCGATCTTGCTGAATGTGATGCTGCCGAATTTGGATGAATTCGCCTTTCTCAAGCAGGCTCGCGAGAATTCGGCGACTGCCAGAATCCCGATTTTCGTGATGAAGGCTGACGGCGTTCGCGGCGACCGCCGTCGTTATATCAAGGCCGGAGCCAATGATTATCTCGCAAAACCGATTGATACCAATAAATTGTTATCGTTATTACGAGTCTGGTTGTATTAAGAGAATCCCTGAATAACTCATGTTACGCAGTGTCTCCACAATTCCCCTCATGGGAGGGGCAAGGGGTGGGTGGCTGAAGCCTAACAATTTCTCAAGGCGACAACCCACCCCCAACCCCTCCCAGGAGGGGAGTTTGTGGTCTTCTGATCAAAATCTTACTGCATAACATGAGTTGAATAATTGGCCTATCTGACGAGAGGTCTCGTTGGAGAATCCGAACAAGGAGCGTGAGACGTGAAAGCGAAAATATTGTTAGTGGATGATACGCCTGAGGTGCTGCTCGCGTTAGCCGCCATATTACAGCCATTCGGATGCCAGATTTCGCAAACGACTTCGGGGCGCGAGGCCTTGCAGCTTGTGAATGGCGAACAATTCGATTTTATGCTGCTTGACGCCAATATGCCGGACGTGAACGGACTGGATATCGCCAAGCATCTGACGGCAGGCGTGGAGTTGAGATATTTGCCGATGATGCTGATGGTCGAGCCGATTGGGTTTACGCGGGCGGCAAATATGCAATTCGGATGCGGAGAAATTGATATTCTTATTAAGCCGATCAATCCGCGCGAACTCAAGCAGAAAGTCGGCGCGTTTCTCGAACTGTTGCAGCAGCAAGAGGTCTGTCAGCATCAAGCGGTTGCGCTTGCCTACTTTTCCAAGCGCATGCAAGAAACGGCGCGTATGATGCAGACGTTCAAGCAAGGCGTCCTTCCAAATCTCAGCGAAACGGCGGCCTCGCTGCTTGAGACGGTCAGCGCCTTGCAGTCAGGCAAATTCGGCAATCTTCCCGAACAATTGTCAGGCATATTGCCCACCTTTGAGCAGCAAGCGAGAAGCATGGCCGGATCGCTCCGCGAAATTTCTGAAAAGATGATGGTGTCGCTTTCTTCCGACCCAGCCCCAATTTCAGCGCCTGCTGCTCCTCCGAGCAAACAGAATGCCCCTTCACCCAAGCCAATCGAATATGCCCGCATTTTAGTGGTGGAAGATAATGCGGTCAATGCGATGACGTTGATTCACTCGTTGAAATCGTATGGATATGATGTGATACATGCGGCAGACGGGCGCAACGCCGTGCGGATGGCGAAAGAAGAACATCCGTCCCTGATTCTGATGGATATTCAACTCCCGGAAATGGACGGTTTAGAGGCCACGCGCCAGATTCGAGCGGATGAATCGCTGCGCGCCACGCCGATTATTGCGCTCTCTGCCGTCGCCATGCCCGGAGACAAAGAACGCGGCATGGAGGCCGGTCTTGATTTATACCTGACCAAGCCAGTACGGTTGAAAGACCTGGCTGAAATTATCGCAAAATATCTGAACGAACGGCGTCAATGACGCGCGACGTGACGCTGTCAGACACGTCATACGTGTCTGACAGCGCGCGGTCATGCAACCGAATCACGTCCGGTTGTACGTCGAAACTATAGTTTCGACGTACAATTTAGGATCCATTCGACCACAATTGGTATAACTACCGCCTGCCGAGAATTTTCGTATTTTTCGTCAATAAATCGTAGTTCCTGTCATTCACAAAATTCCAGCCGTTTCGTATCGTGTCTTTCGTCGTAGAAATCGTTGCATCACATTCAAAAGACATTATTGAAAGAAGGATTCGACCCACCCTTTGCCCCTCCGAAGAGGGGAAATTCGGTAATGTCCGATTGACGGAGGATCAAGGTATGAAAAACAAATTATTCATCATGGCTGTCGTTTTCGGATTGGTGTTATCGTTCAGTCTTTTTGCCGTTGCGGCGGACAAGATTGTCCTGAAACTCGCGGATAATATCTCGGATCGGACGCAAACGTGGGGCGCGGTGTTCGAACAAATCAACAAAGAATTCCTGGCAAAACATCCTGATGTCCAGATTGAAACCGAAAGCTATCCGGATCAACCGTATCAACAGAAAATAAAAATCTACGCCACATCAGGCCAATTGCCGGATGCCTTCAAATACTGGAGTTTCTCCACGCTGCTGAAACCGCTTGTGGACGAAGGTCTGGTGATGGAATTGAAGAAAGAAGATTTTCAAGGGTTTGATTTCCTCTCCGGCGCGCTCGAATCCAACGTCTGGAACGAGAAATTGTACGGCATTCCGTTGTCCGGCGATTTGTGGGTGATCTACTACAATAAGGCGATGTTCGACAAATTCGGCGTAGCCGTTCCGACCACATTCGACGAACTGTTTGCCGCCGCGGAAGTGTTCAAGAAGAATGGGATTATCCCGATTTCTTCCGACGGTAAAGATTCCTGGCCGTTTTCGATTCTGTTTGATAACTTAGTCGCCCGCTATACAGGCGATTTCAGCTATCCGACCCAGGCGTTGCAGCGGAAAATGAAATTCACGGATGAGCCGTTTGTCAAAGCGGCTGCGCTCATGCAGAAGATGACCAAAGAAGGTTTGTTCCAGGCTGATCTCGTGACCTCCGATTACGGCGCTGCCCGCAACTTGTTCGGCCAGGGCGCTGCCGCGATGTACATGATGGGTTCGTGGGAACTTGGACTGGCAACCGACGCCAACTTCCCGGAAGAATTCAGACAAAACGTCCGCGCCTTCAAAATTCCTGTCATTACGGGCGAGAAGGGGGAAATTGATCAACTGATGGCCTGGTTCGGCGGAAACTACGTGATCAATGCGCAGACCAAAAATCCTGAGTTAGCTGTAGAATACGTCAAATATTTAGCCGAACGTCTTGGCCCGTTGACCTGGGCAAGTCAGGCGGCGTTCCCCGCCGTGAAAGTGCAAGCGAGCGAGAGCGACACACCGCTTGCCAAAGAGTTGCTTCAGATTGGCGCAGACGCCAAAGCCACCAGCGGCGCGGCCTGCCTCGATCTTTCGACGCCGCAATTCAAAGAAGACAATCAGAAATTCATCCAGGAGTTAATCGCCGGCTTGATTACCCCGGAAGAATTCGCCGCGAAACTCGACGCTGCCGCTGAAACCGCAGCGAAACAGTAATCAGAGGATGACGCAAAGACGCTGAGGATTTTTTCCCAGGGGTTGAAACCCCCGTCTATACCCCATTGCCCTTTCAGGGCAGGTATTTCGCCCTGAAAGGGCGTCGGAATACAGACGGGGGTTTCAACCCCTGTATGAGAAATCTGCGTCTTTGTAGCCAATCACATGAAAAATCTGTATTCATTCAAAGCCACGCCCGCGCTGTTGGTGTTTCCCGGCCTGTTTATCATGCTCATCGCCATCGGCGTGCCGCTCGTGCTCAGCGGCTATTACAGCCTGATGAACTGGGCGGGTTTCGGGAAGATGAGCTTTATCGGTTTCGGAAACTATCAAGAAATTCTTCATGACGCGACCTTCTGGAAATCAATGTCCCACGCCCTGATTTTGGCGGCGGTGACGCTCTGTATTCAAAATCCGCTCGCCTTCATTCTGGCCGCGCTGCTGTCTCAGATCAAACGCGGCGGCCACTTTTTCCGTACGCTCTACTTTATTCCGGCGGTGTTGTCGGTCGTCGTCATTACAAAAATGTGGGTGCATATTTTCAATCCGACCTACGGAATGCTCAACAAATTGCTCCGCGCAATGGGGCTGCATCAATTCGCTATCGGCTGGCTCAGTAACCCGAGCACCGCCCTCGGCACCGTCATTTTCATTATTATTTGGCACGGATTCGGCTGGGCGCTGTTATTTTTTTATACCGGCTTGATGACTGTGCCGAAAGATTTGGAAGAAGCCGCGCGTATTGACGGCGCATCCTGGCTGCAATTATACACGAAGGTCATTATTCCGTACATCATGCCGGTCATTCAGTCGGTCGCGATTATCGGCATTATCGCCTGTTTGAAGCAGATGGAGGTGGTCTTTCTGTCCACCGAAGGCGGCCCAGGCGACATCACGCAGTTCGTCGCCAATTATCTCTATATCAAAGCGTTCAAATACAGCCAATACGGCTATGGCAACGCGATTTCAATCGTCTTTTTCGTCATCGCGATGGGGTTGGTGCTCATCACGCGCAAGTTGACCAACCGGGAGGGGCTGTATGAGTAAACACATCAAGCAAGTCGTCTTATATGGCGTGTTAACAATATTCGCCCTGCTGCAAATCTTTCCGCTGTTTTGGGTGGTGAATTATTCTTTGGCGAAAAGCGGTGATTTGTTCGGCCCGGTCTTTTTCAAAATTCCGAATCCGCCGCAATGGAATAACTACGTAAGGAGTTGGGTGGACGGCAAAATCCCGCAATACCTGACCAACAGCCTGATCGTGGTCGTGTCATCCGTCTTGATTACCGCCGTCTTCGCGTTTCTGCTGAGCTACGCCTGCATGAGGATGGAATGGTGCGGGCGTAAAATTGTGTACGGCCTTGTGCTGGCAGGCATGATGGTGCCGATTCATACCACGCTGCTGCCGAATTTTATCTGGTTCAAACAATTAGGCATTCTCAACACGCATATCGGGCTGATCGTGCCGTATATCGCGTTCAATCTGTCGTTTTGCACGCTGATTTTTTCCGGCATCGTGGTGAATATTCCGCGTTCGATGGAAGAAGCGGCCTATCTCGATGGCGCGGGATTGCCCCGAATTCTCTTGGAAATTATTGCGCCGCTCTGCAAATCCGGGTTTGTCACTGCCAGCATTATGACCTTTTTTAACTGTTGGAACGAATTTATCATGGCAAATACCTATTTGTCCACTGAGAGTTTGCGCACGATTCCGTTTTCCATCATTCGTTTCGATGGAGAATATAGCTCAGACTACGCGGTTCAATTCGCCTGTCTGGTGTTAGTCGCCGTTCCGCCGCTGATTCTCTATTTTATCGGCAGCAAATGGATTGTCGCCGGCGTCACCGCCGGAGCCGTAAAAGATTGATCAGTCCTTTGTAGGTCGAAACTACAGTTTCGACCTACTTTACATTCGTGTATTTCGTAGTAAATTAATTAACAAGGAGATTATTATGAGTTTTCCAAAAGATTTTGCGTGGGGCGCGGCGACAGCCGCGTATCAAATCGAAGGCGCTGCGCTTGAAGACGGGAAAAAGTGGTCGGTCTGGGATATGTTCTGCCGGAAGTCCGGCGCGGTGTTTAACGGCTATAACGGCGATGTCGCCTGCGATCATTATCATCGCTATCGCGAGGATGTCGCGATCATGAAGGAAATCGGCTTACGCGCCTACCGCATGTCAATCGCCTGGTCGCGTGTGCTGCCCGATGGCGTCGGCGCAGTCAACCAGAAAGGGATTGATTTTTATCGCCGCCTCGTGGATGAACTGCTGGCGGCGAACATTACGCCATACGTCACGCTGTTTCACTGGGATTATCCGTATGAACTTTACTGCAAAGGCGGTTGGCTCAATGCCGACAGCCCGAAATGGTTCACCGAATACACGAATGTCGTGATTGATGCGTTGTCGGATCGCGTCAAACATTGGATGACGTTTAACGAGCCGATGTGTTTCGTCGGGCTTGGTCATCAACACGGCGTTCATGCGCCGGGCGACCAGTTGGGTTTCGGGCAGGTGCTTCGCGCGGCGCATAACGTACTGTTGTCGCATGGCAACGCGGTGCAGGCGATTCGCGCTCGCAGCAAACAGCCGTGTCAGGTCGGATTTGCGCCGTTAGGCCGCCTATGCATCCCGGCGAGCAACAGCGCCGCCGACATTGACGCTGCCCGGCGGAATATGTTTTCCGTGCTTGATAAAACCCTCTGGCATAACACCTGGTGGATGGATCCGGTCTATCTCGGACACTATCCTGAAGACGGCCTGCGGCTGTTCGGCGCGGATGTGCCGGAAATCGGCAGCAATGACATGAGAACGATTTGCCAGCCGTTAGACTTTTTCGGCTTCAACAACTATCAGAGCGAAATTATCCGCGCAGCCGCAAACGGCGGCACGGAGCGCGTCGCGTTGCCGGAAGGCTTCCGTCAGACCGCCTTTTTCGACCGGACAAGTTACTGGGCTGTGACGCCGGAAGGACTCTACTGGGGGCCGAAATTCTTTTATGAACGGTATAAACTCCCAATCATTGTGACCGAAAACGGCATGTCGAACATTGACTGGATTTCGCTGGATGGCAAAGTGCATGATCCGATTCGGATTGATTTCCTGCAACGTTATCTGCTGGAATTCGAAAGAGCCATCAACGACGGCGTGGACGCTCGCGGCTATTTCCTCTGGTCTATCATGGATAATTTCGAATGGGCGGAAGCCTACCGCCAACGTTTCGGCATCGTCTATGTGGATTATCCGACCCAACAACGCATTTTAAAAGACTCGGCCTATTGGTACAAACAGGTCATTGCCACCAATGGCGCGAGTCTGAGCCAATTATGACCCATCGCGAACGCGCGCTTGCCGTCCTCCGCTATGAACCGTATGATCGCCTGCCGATTGTGCATTTCGGCTTCTGGGATGAAACGCTTGCTAAATGGCATCAGGAAGGACATTTAACGCTCGAAGAAATGCGCGATTGGAAAGACGGGAATCCGGCTGACCAATCCATCAGCGCCAAACTCGGTTTCGATTTCGACTGGGCGTCCACATACGAACCGAATTGCGAACTCTTTCCGCCATTCGAAGAAATTGTATTGGAAATGCTGCCAGACGGCGGGCGGAAAGTGCGCGACAAAGAGGGCGTGGTGGTCTTGAAAAAAGATGATGCAATCTCGATTCCCACCGAGATCGAGCATCTCCTAAAAACGCGGAAAGATTGGGAGAAGGAGTATCTTCCGCGTTTGCAATATAGCGACGAGCGGCTGAAGGCGTCGCAGGTCAATGTCAATACGATTATGCGACCATTTTACGAGGGCGGTCTGGCATATCTGCAACAGCCGCCCGCGCAGCGCGACCTGCCGGTCGGTCTGTATTGCGGCAGCTTGATAGGCCGGATTCGCAACATTGTCGGCCTTGTGGAATTGAGTTATTTAGTTGTAGATGATCCAGGCTTATGCGACGAGATGATCGACACGTTCGGGAATTTGGCCTACACCTGCGTTGAGCGCGTATTAGCAAGCGGAGCGCAATTCGATTTCGCGCATTTCTGGGAAGATATTTGCTATCGCAGCGGGCCGTTGGTGAATCCGAAACTGTTTCGGGAAAAAGTCGCGCCGCATTATCGTCGGATCACCGACTTGCTCCGGCAGCATGGCATCACTATCGTCTCGGTGGATTGTGACGGCAAAATCGATAAACTCGTGCCGATCTGGTTGGAGCATGGCGTGAATACGATGTTTCCGATTGAAGTCGGCACGTGGGGCGCGAGCATTGCGCCCTGGCGTCAGCAATATGGCAAGGCGCTGTTAGGCGTCGGTGGCATGAATAAAACCGTCTTCGCCCATGACCGCGCCGCGATTGACGCGGAAATCGAGCGCCTGAAACCGCTGGTCGAACTCGGCGGCTATATTCCGTGCCCGGATCATCGTATCGCGCCGGATGCCAAATGGGAGAATGTGCGCTATTATTGCGACCGGATGCGCGCGGTATTCGATTGTTAAGGCGTTCATATTTCTACGATACGGAGGGGAAATTCGAAATCGGTAAATATTCCTTGCAAAATAGTATGCGCTATCGTGAGATGGATAGAGTGGCGAAATTCTTGTATAACGATGAACTGCAACGTTACACATACTCCTTATGACAAACTGGAAAAATACACTCTATTACGGTGATAATCTCAACATACTCCGAGAATATATCCCAGATGAAAGCATCGATCTGATCTATCTTGACCCACCATTCAATTCGAATCGAAATTATAATATCCTCTTTAAAGATGAAAGTGGAGACGATTCCGAAGCGCAGCTCGCAGCCTTTGAGGATACCTGGCATTGGGATCGTTCGGCTGAAGAGACCTTTCGAGAATTGGTGAACGAATCATCTCCGAAGATTGCCATAATGATTGGAGCGATGAGGGAGCTTGTCGGGGCAAACCAGGTCATGGCGTATTTAGTTATGATGACCATTCGCTTGATCGAACTGTATCGTGTGTTAAAATCTCATGGGAGTTTATACCTGCATTGCGATCCGACGATGAGTCACTATCTGAAAATGATCTTAGATATGATTTTCGGCGGAACGAATTTTCGTTCGGAAATCATTTGGAGCTACCGCCGTTGGCCGTCGAAGACGCGTAATTATCAGCACATGCACGATGTCTTGTTCTATTATGCCAAGCAGGAACAGCCAACGTTCAATCTTCTCTATGAGCCAGCCACAGAAGGCTTTCTGAAACGGTTCAAAGGAAAAAAGAATCGCCTTGAACCTGGAGAAACCAAGAAACATGCGACAGAAGAAGACACGCCGGGTATGCCGTTACGCGATGTTTGGGACATCTCGATTATCGCGGGATCGTCTGCCGAACGGTTAGGGTATCCGACACAGAAACCGGTGGCATTGTTAGAACGGATTATTCAGGTGAGCAGTCATGAAGGAGACATTATTCTTGATCCGTTCTGCGGATGTGGAACTGCCGTTCATGCTGCCCAGAAATTACAACGAAAATGGATCGGGATTGATATTACGCATTTAGCGATTGCCCTGCAAAAGTATCGCCTGAAAGACGCGTTCGACCTTGTAGAGAAAGTTGATTATCAGGTCATCGGAGAACCTGAAGATATTCAGGCGGCTCAGCAACTTGCCCAGGATGACCGTTATCAATTCCAATGGTGGGCGTTATCCTTAATCCAGGCGCAACCGCTCGGAGGAGACATTGGGAGCAAACAGGGGAAAAAAGGCTCGGATAAAGGCATTGATGGCATGATTATCTTTTTGGATGATCCGCAAAATAAACCCAAAAAGTTGATCGTGCAAGTCAAAAGCGGCAAGGTAAAAAGTGGTGATATCCGGGATTTAGTTGGGACAATCGAACGAGAACATGCCGCAATGGGAGTGTTTCTTACCTTAGAAGAGCCAACAAAAGACATGCAGAAAGAAGCTGTTTCCGCTGGATTTTATCATTCACCCAATTGGAATAAGGACTATCCGAAACTCCAAATATTAACGATAGAACGCTTATTATCAGGGGAAACAGTTCAGATGCCTCCAACAGCGAGAACGTATAAGAAAGCTCAGAAAGAAACACTGCTCCAGGGAATGCAACAATTTCTCTTGTAGAGCAGAGACGCCCAGTGAGGCGTCTCTACGTTGGCGGGCGATGTCACATCGCGCCGATGCAGCGAATCACGACGGGAATGGTTTTGATAAGGAGTTTGACGTCGAGCAGCAGCGACCAGTTATCCACGTATTCCAAATCGAATGAAATGAGGTGTTCGTATTGGGTGTTGCTGCGGCCATGACATTGCCAGAGGCCGGTAATGCCCGGTTTCATGGAGAGACGGCGGCGGTCGCGTCCCGTAATCTGCGTGGATTCTACCAACGGCAGCGGACGCGGCCCCACGAGACTCATTTCCCCCTTGAGCACATTCCATAGCTGCGGCAATTCGTCCAGGCTGGTGCGGCGCAGAAATCTGCCTAATGCCGTGATGCGCGGATCATGCGCCATTTTAAAAATCGGTCCGGAGGCGTCGCTTTGCGCTTTCAGTTGATTGCGTAACGCTTCCGCATTATTGATCATCGTGCGGAATTTGTACATGACGAACCGGCGGCCATTCAGCCCGCTGCGCACTTGTTTGAACACTGCCGGGCCAGGAGACTGCAACCGAATCAGCAGGCCGATCAGCAGCATCGCCGGCGCGAGCGCGGTCAGCAATGCGGCGGAAATTGCCATGTCCATCGCGCGTTTCATGCCGAGGCTCAAAAATTGCGCTTCCCGACTCGATGAAAACGAGAGCAGCGAAATATCCAGAATATTATCAAGATAGAGCCGAAAGTTCGATGTTTCATTACACGCATCCACGACGATGCGAGAGTTGATGCCCATCAATTCACAAACTTCCAGCAATGGCCTGACTTTGTGCAGCGCGAAGATCGGACTGGCGAACACGACCTCGTCAATAATTTCGTCATGCAGGATGCGATAGAGGTCGTCACACGCGCCGAACACCTTGTAGCCATAGACGGTATGACCGACCTCTTCGGGGTATTCAGTCAAAAATCCCGCAATCGCGAATCCGGTTTCGGGATGCTGGTTGATACGTTTGACCAACATCTCGACTTTTTGATCCGTGCCGACAATCAGGACGCGCTTCAGGTTTTTCCCTTGTTTGCGAATGCGTTGCAGACCTTTGAACACCAGAATTTTTTCGACGGAAAGCGCGGCGGTGCAGACGAGCACATACATGAACACCAACGACCGGTTGAAACTATGGAGTTTCAACACGAAAAATGTCAAACTGAGCAAGGAAATGCCTTCGAGATTACTTTTGACGACCGCCCACACGACAAACCAATATGACTTGCCTCGATACGAGAGATACGTGTTATTCAGATACAGCAAGAGCATCCAGATCGGGGCAATAAAGGCTAAGAGCGGCAGATATTCCGTCATCGGGTTCAGCGCCGGAATATGCAAAAATCGCGAAAATTCATGCCGGGCAAGATAGGCGGCAGGAAAGGCGCAGGCAATAATAGCAAAATCAATCAACGAATAGAGCTTGACGATAAAGTTAATCCGTTCGCGAATCATATAGGGTCTCCCATTTCAGCAAAGCGTTTACGTCGCGCAGCCCCCCACTGTGCCAACCAAACGAATTGTCCTATCTATACGTTGAGTCGAAAGAAAAAGTCAAATAATTTTCGCCGAGTATTGACATTTTCACAAATTTTCCTATTATAGGAACGAGTATCTTTATCACATTGATCAGTGTGCGCAACATACTGTTTGCGTCCCTTTCTCTTCATTCCAGCGCGTAGAAGCTCTTCCTGTTGACTTCCGTTTTTGTCCCGAATATGTTTGGTCTCATGACGTTATTGGAGCGCATTTTTCCAATAATTTTCTTTCATGCGCCAGCAGCATAACACAACTTTTCGGAGAAAGAAGCGCTATGGAGAACACGTTAAAATATACCAGCCCGGATTCAGATCGTGGGGAATCCCATTATGATGCCCGAATGACGTATTTTCAGATGATGAAGTTTTTTATGGACGAGGAACAGGCTCCGTCGTGGACGTATGCTGACGGGCTGATTGATGAATACCTCCAATATGAAAAACGAGTCTCGAATTACCTGCAAGACATGCTAAGCCGCTCAAAATAAGCGTTGCGTAAAGACGCAACCGTTCGGCAGGTGTTTCTCCCTTCCTTTGTCAACCACTCTTCTCTTTCTTATTAACAACCAATTAGCCATATCCATGACAAACATCTTTTATAGAAATTTTTTTCTTCTTGACAACACGTTTTGTCCCTCCTATGTTGGGAAAACGTTTTGCGGAGATGTCATCCAGTACTGCCAAAAAAGTATAACCGTAACTGGGAGGAAATATGGGCAAGAAACGCGAAGATGAAATGATGGACGAAATTCATAAACGTGTATTCGAAGTCGAACAGCAAAAGCAGGAAAAAGAAAACGAAACACTCGCGTACGAAGCGCTTGATGAAGCTTCGGATGTGTTAAACCGCGAAGAAGTCGAACAGGTCGCCAAACAAGTGCGCCAGGAATTCGCGGCCAAAGAAGACGCAGCGCGCAAGCGGATACGCACGACGATGATCGCAATCGCCATTGCGGTTGCCCTCTCTGCCATCATCGCCATTCCCAAGTATAATGTGATGGTGCGTCTCGACGAAAGCGTCAACACGCAATGGTCGCAGGTGGAAAATGTCTATCAGCGCCGTCTTGATCTGATTCCCAATCTCGTCAAAACCGTACAGGCGTATGCCGCGCATGAAAAAACGATTTTCGAGGCGCTCGCGCAGGCTCGCGCCAAAGCCGGAGGAACGCTATCTGCCGAGATGTTGAGCAATGCCGCGCAATTTCAGGAATTTCAGCAGGCGCAACGCGAACTATCAGCCACATTAGGCCGCATGATGGCGCTCATCGAAAGCAACCCTGAACTCAAAGCCGATCAGAGTTTTTTAGCGCTGCAAGCGCAATTAGAAGGTTCGGAGAATCGCATTGCCATCGAACGCAAGCGTTTCAATGAAGCGGTGCAGGGCTATAATTCCTACATCAAACGCTTTCCGCAAAACATGATGGCCGGACTGTTTAATTTTGACGAAAAAGCCTATTTTAAAGCCGATGCCGGAGCGGAAAATGCGCCGGATGTGAATTTTCAATAATCGCAGCCCAAACCCTGACAGGACGTTTATACGATGCTATTTAGAAAACGATCAAGCGTGAAGAACCTCCTAACAAAAGCCAATAAAGCCAGAATTCTTGAAGCGATTCGACAGACGGAGTTGAAAACTTCCGGTGAAATTCGAGTTCACATCGAAGCGAGGCTTAAAAAGAATAACGCGTTAGCGCGCGCGTCAGAACTTTTTTATGAATTGAAAATGCAGGAGACCGACCAGCGTAACGGTGTATTGATCTATATTGCCTTAGATGACCGCCAATTCGCGATTATCGGCGATGAAGGGATTCATGCGCACGTTGGCGCAGCCTTTTGGGACGCGGAAAAAGACGCAGTGACGGCCTATTTTAAACAGGGCGAGTTCATTGAGGGCATTGTGTCTGCAATTGTTCAGGTCGGCGAGAAACTCAACCAATATTTCCCGCATCGGCAGGGAGATCGCGATGAATTACGCAATGAGATTTCCATCGGAGGAGCAGAGGAATGATGATCAAACGGTATCAACGGCATCTTATCGGTATGTGTATTGTTGCACTGATGTTGCTGGCAATCTGCGCAGATGCGGCGGATAAATATCCGAAACCGACGGCTTGGGTCAATGATTACGCCGGGGTCTTGTCTTCCGACGAAAAACTAAGCATGAACGCCATGCTGCAAGATTTTGAGGCCACCGATTCAACACAGGTCTTTGTGGCGATTATGAAACATCTTCCCTCTGGCATGACGATAGAAGAATTTGCGAATGACCTCTTTGCGGAATGGCAAATCGGCCAGAAGAAGAAAGATAATGGCGTGTTGTTGTTGATTGCGATTCAAGACCGCCAACTGCGCATCGAAGTCGGCTACGGCCTCGAAGCGCACCTGACCGATGCGAAAAGTAAGCTGATTATCACAAATGAAATCGCGCCAACTTTTAAGCAAAATCGCTATGGCGAAGGCGTGACGAAGGGCGTCAACGCAATTATCGCAGCCTGTCGCGGAGCATATTCGCCAGAAAAAAAATCTCATTCGAAGCAACGCGCGAATGAGACGAAAGGGATTATTGCCTTTTTTCGCGGCTTGTATGAAAAAAGAGAAGCGTTGACAGAGAAGTTTCTCTTAATTTTCTTCATTGCGATTTTAATTATTCTCGAGATATATTCGCGAACCTCGAATGTCTTCAAATCGTCAACTCGCTCATATCATAGCTACAATCGGCCTCGGTATAGACGATCAGGCACTTCCTCAAGCAGTAGCAGTGGGCGATCCAGCGGCGGATTCTCCGGAGGCGGGGGCGGACGCTCTGGCGGTGGCGGCGCGTCCGGGAGTTGGTAATGATGAAAGCCCTGCCAGGGGTGTGAACCCTGACAGGGTTGAAATACGGAAGCCACAATGAAAATATATGCGCTGTTGCTGACCAGCGCAACGGTGTATTGATATATTGCCTTAAGGGAGATCGCGATGAATTACGCAATGAGATTTCTATCGGAGGAGCAGAGGAATGATGATTGAGCGGTATCAACGGCATTTTGTCGGTATGTGTATTATCGCACTGATGTTGCTGGCAATCTGCGCAGACGCGGCGGACAAATATCCGAAACCGACGGCTTGGGTCAATGATTACGCCGGGGTCTTGTCTTCCGACGAAAAACTAAGCATGAACGCCATGCTGCGAGATTTCGAGGCGACTGAGTCAACGCAGGTGTTTGTCGCGATTATGAAACATCTTCCCGCTGGTATGACGATAGAAGAGTTTGCGAACGACCTCTTTGCGGAATGGCAAATCGGCCAGAAGAAGAAGGATAACGGCGTCTTGTTGCTGATTGCGATTCAAGACCGCCAACTCCGTATCGAAGTCGGCTACGGCCTCGAAGCGCACCTGACCGACGCGCAAAGCAAACTGATTATTACACATGAGATTGCGCCAAGCTTTAAAAACAATCAATATGGCGAAGGCGTGACGAAGGGCGTTCATGCCATTGTTGCCGCCTGTCGCGGCGCATATACGCGGGAGAAGAATTCTTACGGCGAACGGATCATGAACGGCATCCATGCGATTATTGCAAGCTGTCGTGACTTCTTTGAGAGACTGCTCTCTGGTATTTTGGTGCTAATCGTACTTATTGCCAAAGTATATGGGCGGCGTTCTGGTCGTTCTTCGTATAGTAGGCGATCCGGCGGCGGATTCTCTGGCGGCGGGGGCGGACGCTCTGGCGGCGGTGGCGCGTCCGGGAGTTGGTAAGGTTCATCATCAACAGCCCTGCCAGGGTTCGAAACCCTGGCAGGGCTAAAAACACCAATCATCATGAAACAATATGCGCTTCTATTGAGTTTATGGATCTTTGGCATTACCGCGATTGCAAGCGGCGCGGAGTTTCCGCCGCTTCAGGCGCGTGTGAACGACTACGCCAACGTGCTGACGCCCGCCCAGGAACAGGAATTGAATGCCATGCTGGAGGCGGTGGCGCAGAAAAGCACGACCCAGATTTTTGTCTCGATTCAAGACAAGATGCCTGCCGGAACGACGATAGAAGCCTACGCTGACGGCCTGTTTCGCGCCTGGAAACCTGGGCAGAAAGGGACGGATAACGGCGTGCTGCTGCTGATTTTCATCGGCGACCGCAAATTGCGCATCGAAGTCGGCTACGGCCTTGAGGCGAGCCTGACTGACGCAGCGGCTGCTCGTATTATCTCAAACGACATTGCGCCGCATTTCAAGCAGGGGAACTATTTCAATGGTGTCAAACAGGGCTTACAGCGCATCGTTCAGGCGGTCGGTGGCGCAGAATTGCCTGCTTCGCAAAGCGCTGCGACGGCTGTCAATATGGAAGCGTTATTGAAAGAGGAGCGGCAGCGAGAGACGTTCTTGTATGGTTTGTTGATTGTCAGCGGCGTTTTTGCGCTGCTCGTATTGCGCAAGCATAAATCAATGGTCGCGGCGTATGAGGAATTGGATGATATTCGCTGGGATCGAATTGACTGGACAGCGCCGAAACTCATGCTGACGGATTTTCACGTGCCGGGCAAAATCTGCGGCACACTCGGAACAATCGAGGCCGGTTTTTACCTTGGAATCCCGATTAAGCGCATTCTCAGCGCGATGCTGAATTCAATGATTCTGGAAGGTTACATGAGCGTGCTTTCCGAATCGCCATTGAAGGTAAACATCATCAAACAGCCTGATCTCGATCAATTCGATGAATACGAACAGATGTTTTACAACGCGCTGGCCGACGATAGTGAATTTTCGCAGGAAGAATTGGAAACGTTTATGAACACCGCCGTCAAAAACATCCAGAAAAAAGCGTGGGACGCCGATATTCAGGCCACTAAGAACTTTTACGCCGAACAGATTCAGGCGTTTATCGCCGCCAGCGAACAAGACGCGCCTCTTTACAGCGAACTCGCCCAGAAACACGCCGACGAAGACTGGTTTTACTGGTATCATAACACGCTCACCTTTGCGAAACAGCGCTATTATTACGACAGCGACCCGTTCCGCTTCGCCACGCCGATCCCGATTGAAATTGACCATTTAGTGCAGGGCATGACGTTCGATGCCGTGAAAATTCCCGATCTGAATGTCTGCCATAACGCCTGCCACTCCGCCTGCCATTCCGCGTGTCACTCGGCTTGCCATTCAGCCTGCCATTCCGCTTGCCATTCCGCTTGCGTCAGCGGCGGCGGCGGAAGCTCCGGCGGCGGGGGCGCGTCCGGCAGTTGGTAGGAATTACGTCATAATCAGAAAAGACGCAGCGAATCGCTTTTTCATTGCGCAACGCTTTGCGTCTCTGCGGTGAAACAAGCGCAAGCGGTATGTCCGTACTCGATAAATTTCTGAAACATCGTCCAAGTTCACATTTGAATGCAACATTTCAACGCCTCGAATGGGTGGATGAATTTATCCGCAACGTCCGCCCCTATATCTTTGTTCGAGAAGAAGACCTGCTCTTGATCAAACGCCCGAATCAGGTGCAGCACCTGAACGCGATGGGGGCAAAAATCCTGAAGGCGCTGCTTGATGGTATGCCGATAGCGCGGCTGCTTTCGCAGTTCAGCGACTCACCCCAAAAAATCGAGGAGGTCGCCAATTTTTTATATGCCGTCCGCGAGCATGTTGATGGCCGTCTTGACCGGTTTTCGCAAAATCCGGCGATTGAAGCGCAGCCCTTTGCGATGCGATTCAGCGATTATCCTGTCCTGTCCGAATTAGCGCTGACCTATCGTTGCAACCTGCGCTGCGCCTTCTGTTATGCCGGAAGCGGCTGTTCCGCCAATCCGACCGGCAGCGACGCCGAAATGGAGATGGACGCTTGCAAACAGGTGATCCGGAAAATCCGGTATCAAGCCAAAGTCCCATCCATCAGTTTCACCGGCGGCGAGCCGACGCTGGTTCCGTTTCTGCCGGAGTTGATTCGTTACGCCAAAACGCTCGATATGCGGGTCAATCTGATTACCAACGGCACATTCATCACGCGCGAGATGGCGCAGCGACTATCGGAATCTGGCCTCGATTCGGCGCAAGTCAGTCTGGAAGGCGTGACGGCGGAGACACATGACGCGCTGGTCGGCATGGCAGGCGCGTTCGAAAAAAGCGTGGCAACGGTCGCGTTTTTGAAGCAAGCGAATATTTTTACGCATACCAATACCACGCTCACGCGCCGCAACCTCGCCGAAAGCGTTCGTTTTCCGCAATTCATCCGCGACACCCTCGGCAATGAACGTTTCAGCATGAATCTGATGATTCCGACCGGAAATGGGGCGTTAGACGATGATTTGATTCTGACGTACCGCGAGATCGGGAAGCATGTCGAGGCGATTCGCGATGCCGGACAACGCGCCGGAGTGGAATTTATGTGGTATTCCCCCGTGCCGATGTGTCTCTTCAATTCCATTCCTGCCGGATTAGGCAACAAAGGATGCAGCGCGTGTGACGGCCTGCTGTCGGTCGGCGCGAATGGCGATGTGCTGCCGTGCGCGTCGTATGACATGCCGGTCGGAAACCTCGTCAGACAAGATTTTGCGAATATCTGGCATTCAGAGACGGCGACAATGTTTCGGGAAAAGCGGTGCGCCCCGCCATCATGCCAGACCTGCGAACAGTTCGCGATCTGTAACGGCGCATGTCCGCTCTACTGGCGCAAAATGGGATGCGATGAATTGACAAGCTGTAAATAATATGATTTTTTATTTGACAAATATTCAAACAATCTATTGTTCTGTTTGAACAACACATAATTTTATCATTTAAGAAAACGATATGGATGCTCTTGACAAAAAACTCGATATTTTAAACGCAGCTCGCGAATGCTTTGCCCGATTTGGCTATGAGAAAACCACGCTCGACGACATTGGGAATCTTGTCGGCCTGAATAAAGCCTCACTTTACTACTACTACGATAGTAAAGATGCCTTGTTCAGCGAGGTGATTGCGCGTGAGATAGAAGACGCGACGCAGGTGTTTCGCGCAAAAATTGAGCCGCTGCCGAACTGCCGCGACAAAATTTTGACCTATCTGCGGGAACGCCTGCGCTATATGAAACATCTGACCAGTGTGCATCATGTATCAATGGAGACCATGCGGAAGGCGCAGCCGACGCTCGCTCTGCTGTTTAAGGATATTTTGGCAAAAGAAAACGCCTTTATTGAAGGCATTTTGCTGAAAGGCATTGAACAGGGGGATTTTAAACCATGCGATACAAAACGGGTTGCGCATTCGATTTTTACGGTTATGGACGCGGTGAAACGGAACGCTTTTCAGGGAACTGATGCGCGTTTTGTGGATAAAAGCGTTCGTCGCTGCCAAGCCATTTGGCCAAACG
>CAZRSF010000008.1:0-6576 GCA_964602655.1 uncultured Candidatus Moduliflexus sp. | reverse complement strand
AAGAAGAGGTCGCCTTTACTGTGGCGCTCATTCTCGATGGGTTACGGAACACTTCGAACAGCAAGGAGAATGTATGAAAATTGCTCTATTCGGTTCAACTGGATTTGTTGGCAAAATTTTGACACAGAAAGCATTAGAGGCTCGGCATGACATCAAAACATTGGTCAGAACTCCTGAAAAATTGGGTGAATTCAAGGAGCGTGTCGAGTATGTCACCGGAAATGCCTTCAACGCACCAGATGTACTTTCCACGATCAGCGGGACGGATGCGGTGCTGTCAACCATTGCGCCGCCCAAAAGCCGCCCCGGTTCTCCGCTTCCTTATCAACAGGCGATGGAGCACCTTGTCAACGCCATGCAGCAATGCGGCATCAAACGGCTCATTCATATCGGCGGCGCAGCTCATGCTGGCGGAGAGAATGAACAATGGAGTGTTGGGCGGCGCTTTTTGCGCATGATACTCACACTGACAGCGCGACCGATTCTTGAAGCCAAACGCTTAGAATGGGAGGTGTTGAAACGCTCGCCTCTTGAATGGACATTAGTTCGCCCGTCAGGCATCATCAAATCTGCGCCGCGCGGGACGTTATATGCCAATGAAAAGCATCTGGCAAGTCTTACCGTTAATGTCGAAGACCTTGCGGAATTTATACTTCAGCAAATCGCCAGTCGAGAATGGATTCGGAAAGCTCCGCTTGTCGCATCGCGAAAGTAGCGTAATTTATCAACAAAGGAGAAGATGATATGCGACAGATCACGCCAGATGTGTATATGTTAGAGCATATTGGGCCAGCGCCAGCCTTTTTATTAGCCTCGCCAGATGGCGCAACACTCATTGATACCGGGATATTCTGCGCAGTTGACAAGCTATTGGCTGAAATTGCGGTGACGCCTTATGCGCTCAGGGATGTAACGCAAATTGTCCTCACACATTGCCATATCGATCACGCTGGAAACGTGGCAGAGTTAACGCAGCAGACGCATGCGGCGGTCATCGCCCATCAGGACGAGATTCCCTATCTCCTTCAACAGCAGACTTTGCCAGCGTCGTCATTCACGAAAAAAATAACGTTTCGCGCGATGTCTTGCGCCTTTCGCATCTATCGCATGTTCAGAGCCTATATTCAGGACGTTGATCGTCCGGTTGCCGATGGCGATCAGATTGATGCGCTCGGCGGTCTGAGCGTCATTCATGTTCCCGGCCACACGCCGGGCAGCATCGCGCTCTATCAACCTGAGCGCAAGTTGCTGTTCAGCGGCGACGTTTTCTTTCATGAGCGCCATTTGCGAGTTGCGCCAGAAATATACAATGTCAACACCAGTCAAGTGGTCGAGGCTGCACGGAAATTAGCGGCGCTTGATATTGAGATCGCCTGTTTCGGTCATGGCGAGCCATTTACAGAGGACGCCGGCGAAAAAATCCGTCAATTTTTACAAGAAGGTACGCGATGAGAACATATATAATCACGGGAGCAACGAGTGGCCTCGGACTTGCGACAGCACGATGTTTAGCTCAAGAACCAGACACAAAAGTGATTCTTGCTGTCCGGGATACTGATCGAGGCCGCAGGGTCGCCGCCGAACTCGGTCAGCATGTCGAAGTGGCCGAATTAGACCTGAGTTCATTGGACGGTATTGATGCCTTTCTTTTATCATGGCAAGGGAATATCACAGGATTAATCAATAATGCCGGAGTCCAAATCGTCAATGAAACGCGGTTCACCAAAAAAGAACGATTCGAAGAGACATTTGCCGTCAATCATCTCGCGGCGCTGAAATTGACGATGGGCTTACTTCCCTTCCTTGACGGCGGTCGTGTGCTCTTTATCGGGAGCGGAACCCATAATCCGAATAACAGAACGGCTGCCATCTTCGGGTTTCGCGGCGCGAAATTCACATCTATCAAAAGCTGCGCTGACGGCCTGGACGGAACAACTTCGGTTCGACAGATCGGCATAGATCGCTACGCGACATCGAAATTCTTGAACATGGTCACGACCGTTGAATTAGCCCGGCGTATGTCGTCGGAACGCGTCTCGTTCTTCTGCATCGATCCGGGCATCATGGCCGGAACAGGACTCGCACGAACGGCGCCTGCGCCCTTGCGATTTGTTTGGGCGCATCTTCTGCCATTTGCCGCGAAATTGCTCCCCGATGCAAGCACGCCAACACGCTCAGGAAAGGCTGCCGCCTGGATTGTCACCAGTGAGGAGCTTGAGAAGCAGACAGGAACTATTTTTTCATTCGATTGCAAACCATCAACGCGAGTCTGGGAGAACGTCTTCGATGCTGAGATCGGAAGACATGTCGTAGATGACTCGCTGAACTTATTGACTGGCAAGCAGCAAAATTGAATACACGGTGCAAATCCCGGCAATGTATCAACGCCTGCTTGAGGAATGCTCGCAGTTCACGGATTATGAGCGCACGAATTTTTAGGCGCGAAAAAAAGCTGTCAGCCACGTTCGGCGTGTCTGATATATCTGTTTACCTCTCAAAAATAGCAACGGTTCTATCACGGGAACAAGAAGCGTCCTCCCCAAAAAGCGCAGGCGATTGCCGACGTGAAGACGAAAGAGATGCCTGCGACAGGCGGCGATAGGATATTCATCTGTATCAAAACAGTCGTCGCGTGAGGGTGCCACAGATCACGATGTGCGCAGATGCCGGAGATCAGGGATTGGCAGGCACGCATGTATCGAATCAAACACTGGCCAAGAAGAAGACACGGCATCCGATGAATCGCGCACAACAGGCAAGCACTCGGGTGTTCTCCCGCCAACAAATCGTAATCAAGACGATCCTTCGTCGCTCAAGATATTTCGCCTCTTAAATGAACGCTATCGCAACAGGCGCAAACTGGTTGGGTTGGATTCTGCGTCAATCTGATCGCAGCTATCTGCAAGATGGAGATCAATACAGCCAGGTAAACAATGTATGCAAGATGCCTTTTCTAAAAACGTTCAGAAAACATTTGACAAACAGCGGCGCGCTGAATCATACTCATCAGAAGAAAACGTGTTCACCAGTCATTAACACGAATCGAAATATCGCCATCATGAAATTACGAACAAAGTTGGTTCATCTACCGCTCATGATATTAGTCATCGTCTTTGTTCTGATGATTAGCGTCTTCCTTGTGCTTTCTCTTTTCTATTCAAGTCGCTCTAAGCGCAAAGAATACGAAAGACTGCTCTCCGCCGAATTGCAGCAGATTTATTCCGGCCTCTCGATTGTAATGGCCTCAACCCTCCCGGAAGACGCTTTTCTTGGATTAGAAGAAGGCGATACCGTCCTGGCTGAAGAGGTGTTCGCGCAAATTCGAGCCTTACGAGTCAGCAACGCCTATTTCACCGATTTATCAGGGAAAAATCTGTATCCTGATAATGAAAATTTCCCGCGTATGTTCCCATCCATTATTCAGGGCAATTCTCAAGCGGAGTCGCGAATTCATGTCGCTATTTTCGAAAACTCACTGATCGGGTATGGGAAGATTATTGACATTGACGAGCCGAAAGGTTATCTGCTTTGTCAGGTCGAAATCCCGCAGCGACTGCGCAAAGCTGCCGCAGCAATGCCTGCCGAAAATGCGTCTTCTACCTTCCAAACCATCACAGAAGATCTTGAAAACGGCGAGAGAGGAATAGAACAGCGCATGGCCGGTTTTATTAAAAAGCAGATCGTATTTGGCGTGTTGGGATTTGTCCTGAGTTTACTTGTGATTGCGCTTTCGTTCAAGAGTGTCGCAGAAAGCATGACCCAACGGGTCGGCATGCTAAACGAACGATTGCGAGATATTGTGCGCGGCGAAGGCAATTTGACGCAACGCCTTCCCGTTGTCAGCGACGATGAATTGGATGAGGCGGCGGTGCAATTTAATCTTTTTATGGAATGTCTGGAAACGTTGGTTTCCAAGATTGCCGCAATGAGTTCGCGCGTCAAAGATGCTGCCGGCGATCTCTCACAATGGATGAAAGCGCTTATCGAAGCCAGAGAAGATCAGACGCAAAAGACCGTCGCGCTGTTGCAGGAGCAAATGGATCGGGTGATCAATCATGTGGCCAGCCAAACGACGGCCACCGAGCAGACCTCGTTAGCCGTCGCTGAAATTTCTACAACCATTCGCATGGTGACAAGCCACGCCTCCTCCACGATGGCGCTTTCTGAAACAGCGGCTCACGAAGCGCGTCAAGGCGGCAAATTTGCTGATGATAGTTCGAATCATATTTATCGGATCGAAGAAATTGTGCGAAATGTAGAAGCTCAAATTCTTGAATTAGGCAAATCATCGCAAGCGATTGATACTATTTTAAATGAAATTGAAGGAATCACAGATCAAACGAAAATGCTGTCATTAAATGCCACGATTGAAGCGGTAAGAATCGGGGAGGCTGGGGTTGGATTCAAGGTCGTGGCGGATGAAGTGAAGGTATTAGCGAAGCGAACAGAAGTGGCTGCGCAAGGGATTCAACGTCTGATCGGCGCAATTCGAAAGGATTTGCTTCAGGTGACAGAAACGTCAAAAGTTGCGTATTCCGAGGTTCGCAGCGGCGTATCATTTGCCGAGCAGGCGGCGCGAAAACTTTCGACAATCGTTGAGACGGCAGAAAAAACGCATGATGAAATTGCGAATATTTCGGATTCAATGGAAAAAATTGCGGCATCTGTTCCTGGGATTGAAATCTCGATGAGCGACATCGCGAGAAATAGCACGGAGATAGAAAAATTATCGTTAGAGGAGGCTGGCATTCTGACAGAAATTGTCTCCGTGTTACGGCATGTCGTTATCGCGGCAGACGAATTGTCCGAGGTTTCTCATGGGTTAGACGACGCGGTCAGTCAATTTCATATTCACCAATAAAGGAGACGACGATATGAAAAAAATAGGCATATACCTCTACATGATGCTGTTCGGATTCACAGGCTTGGCGATGGCAAGCGAACGCATCGAACTGACGATTCCTCTTCCGTTAAGCGGAACAAAATCAAAGGTTGGCATTATTAATAAGAACAGTTATGAAATTGCCGCAGAAGAAATCAATGCGGCGGGAGGCATCCGAGGCAAAACCCTGACGCTGCATTTCGAAGATTCTGCCGATAATCCCGTTTTTTCGCAACAAATTGCAGAACGGGCAATTGCGAAGGGACAGAACATTCTGGTCGGAGAGTACACCTCTGATGCGTCGAAAGCTTTAGCCCAGTTCGCCGAGCAGCGAAAAATTCCGTATTTGATTGTCACAGGCGCTGCCGACGAAATCGCGCAGCAAGGGTATCGCTACGTGTTTCGCTTAGGGCCGCCTGCATCATACTATACAAGCGGATTAGGCGCATTTCTGGACCAGGTCGTTCAAGCCAAAACGATGGCGGTTATTCATGAAGACGAAGCCTTTACGACCTCCGTCGCCAAAGGGATGATTGAAGAAGCCGGGCGTCGAAATCTGAAGGTTGTGTCAACGCAATCCCATGCCGCGAACGCCAGAAATTTTAATCAACTGCTCGAAGAAGTCAAAAAAGTGAATCCTGACGTTCTTTTTTTAATTTCGTATGAGACCAACGCGGCAGAATTGATGACCCAAATCAAACGCCGCCGTTTAGACCTGAGGGTGATTGTCGGCGGCGGCGGCGGATTTGCCATTCCCCAATTTATCGCCCGCGCTCAGGATGCCGCTGAATATTTTATTACGGCCACTCTTTGGAGTCCAGCCGCGACCTACGCGGGCAATCGCGCTTATGCGGAGACCTATAAGCAGCGGCATGGCGATTATCCCTCCTATCACGGCGCAGAAGCCTACTCAGCGCTGTACGTTGTCAAAGATGCTCTGGAACGCGCGCCGGAATGGACGCCAGAGGCTTTGCGCGACGCGCTCGCTGCGACGAATACCATCACCGCCTTTGGGCCGGTGCAATTTGAAAATAACGATCGTTTTCAAAATCAAAATTTCGCCGAGACTCTGGTTTTACAGGTGCAGAATGGGGTTTTCGAGGTGATCTGGCCTGAAAGCGCCGCGACGAAGCCCTACGTTTTTCCGATCCCGACCTGGAAAGAGCGAAATGCTATAAAAAATACTATCGCCCCAAACGAATAATGGCAACGAAATAAACAGCGCCTCTACTATCTTCTTCGCCATTCCAACAAGAGCGTCGGCAGCATTAGACCTGAAATTTCCCGACAAGCTCGCGTAATTGCTCGGCTAAATGCGGCGCTAACGCTCGCCAAAATCAATGAGACGACCCCAGTCAACGCCAAACGGAACCGCCAACTCAGACTTCGTTTCATGAATATACTCCATTCCGTCTCCGTGCGCAGAGATCGTGCGTTCTCTTATGCTTCTTATCGGCCAGAACGCTAACCTCTCCGCAGCAGGCGATGGGCGCGAAAGGCGACATACGCCTTTCGCCAGGGATTGGAGACCGTTTTACACCACGTACATGGACGCGATATTCTGCGGGTCGATCTCGTAGGACGAATCGAAGGACGTTTGCAGCAGCAGCTTTTTATCGAGAATCTTGCCGGTAATCTGGCTGCCGTCTTTCAAGCGCACGACAAAATGTTTGAACTTCGGCGGCGCAAAACTT
>CAZRSF010000007.1:49686-113731 GCA_964602655.1 uncultured Candidatus Moduliflexus sp. | reverse complement strand
AAATGAATAACCTCACAGGTTTTGAAAACCTGTGAGGTTTACCCAATCGTATTAACTCCAGACAAACCAGATAAACAGATACCCGGCGAACGTGGCGGCGACCGTAAACGGAATGCCGATTTTCATGAATTCGCCGAAACTGACGGAATAGCCCTGCCGCTGTAGCAGGCCGATGGTGACGACATTCGCGGACGCGCCGACCGGCGTGCAGTTGCCGCCGAGGCATGCGCCCACCAATAAGCCGAAGGCCAGCACATAAAACGCCGAGCCGCCAAGTTTTGCTCCGAGTTCCGCCGTGACCGGCAGCATCACCATGATGTACGGAATATTGTCAATAAACCCGCTGAGCAGCACGGAAATCCAGACAATCATCGTGAACGTCAGAAAGAGGTTCGCGCCGAACAGGCGTTGAATCATCGCGGCGATATCGCCGATCATGCCGGATTGTTCGACAAGAAAGACTAAGATGAAGATTCCGGCCAGAAACAGCGGCGTTTCGATATCGTAGGTTTTCACGATCTCGACATTCGCATTCCATCCCGCTTCCCCATCTATCGAGCCGTCGGGCTTTTCACTGGCGTAAAAATAATGCCAGAACAGCCCGATCAATGCGCCGAGGATACAAACCATCCCGCCAAAATAGGTAAAATTCGGATCGAATTTCGTCGCCATTGCGAGGCAGGCGATGACGCTAAGAAGAATGCCGGTCGGCACAAGGCTTTCGATTTTGACTGGGGTTGGTTTTGCAACTGGCTGGCGGTACTCGCGAAAAAACCAGTATAACACCAAAAAGCCGAAAATCGCGCCGAATTGCACGACAAAAAAGAGCGAAGGTTTCCCCTGGAACACGAAAAATTCGTTGAAGCCGAAATTCGTGCCATGTCGAGAGATGAAACCCGCTGTAATCATGCTGGGCGGGTCGCCGACGAGCGTTGCCATGCCCTGCAAATTCGAGGAAATCGCGATGCCGATCAACACAGGCACGGGCGAGGCTTTCAAGCGTTCCGCAATTGCTAAGGCAATCGGCGCGACAATCAGCACGGTCGCGACATTATCCACAAACGCCGAAATCCCCGACGCTAAGGCACAGAGCCAGAGCATCGCCACACCTGCTGTTTTGGAACGGAGAATAAACCAGTCCGCTAACCAGGTCGGCACGTTCGATTTGATGAATAACTGCGCGATAATGGACATGCCGGTGAAAATTCCTAATACATTCCAGCTAATCGCCTTGAGAAATTGCGGCAAAATCGTGCCGAGGTTCTGCCCCGGAATTTTGATGAGAATGGCGACAACCAGAATCGCGATGGCCGACCAGACGACATGCGGGCGCTTGTTTTTGAACGCGATTAAGCCGACATAGACCAATACGAACACAATAGACATCTTTCCTAAATAATTCCCATATTTTCGTCAGGCGAATAGGGGAATTTACATGGGATGGTTCAAAAAAATGGCTCTGAAGTCAAATATGAGCGTTTCTGTTTCAACACGCGAATGTCGCACTTTTGAGTTCTCCCTGCCTGAAAGAATTTATTTAGGAAAGATGTCTAATCGCAATCAATGGCTTCAATGCTGCAAATTGGGTTTCCATAAATTACCTCTGGTAGGGCGGGATGGCATTCCCGCCGCGAATGATTGACGAAAAAAGCGGGAATGCAATCCCGTTCTACCTATAAACGGCTGACGCCGGAAATCTGATAGACGACAGAACCGTCTTCCATATCTTCGGACGAGACTTGCGCGTAGCCTTTTTGCGTCAAATGGCGCAGAATTTCTTCCGCAGTGTCAAGCGTGATGTCTAAGCCGATAGATAAGGCCGGAGCGGTCAGTTTGCCCTGTTGCATACCGGCAAACATCAACGCTTCCCGCACCGGCAATTTGTAGGAGACGAGCAAGACGCCGACGCCAGCCACGATAATCGGCGTGCCGATCAAAAACGCTAACGGGCCGGTCAACCAGATCGGCGGGAGCGATACGCCTGCCGCGCCGTCAATATAGGTCAGAACGCCGAAGACGATCAAGCCCCAGCCGAGTTTCCGCTGCCGCGAACGCCTGGCATTCAGACTTTTGATGTAGTGGAACAGTTCGTTTTGCATAGAGAGAACTTAAAACCTCACAGGTCTCTGAGACCTGTGAGGTTTTTTGAAATTATTCTTGAGATTGCGGCGATTGCTGCTGCATCTGTTTCAGCGCCGCGCCGGTTTCGCCGATTTTAAAGAAATCATCCAGCGAATTCCAGAGCGTGCCTTCGCCTGCCGGAGCAAAGACAACCTGAATATTCGGCGCGAGTTTGCTGGCGAATTGATACATCGCAAACGCTTTCGCGTCGCCGAACGCGCCGACTGACGCAGCCAATCCTTCGGCTTCGGCGGTTTTCTTCAACTTGATGACATCCGCTTCCGCCGTGCCGGTTTTCAGAATCGCCTGCGCTTCGATTTCCGACGATTCTAAGTTGACTTTCGCCGCGTCAAGCCGCTGTTTGGCTTTGATATTCGCCTGCGCCGCGATGGCTTCCGCTTCCAATTGCACTTCGAATTTCTTGGTTTCGCCTTCCACGCGCCGCTTGTTCTGCTCGGCCAACGCCTCTTCCTGCGCCAACTGCGCCGCCGATTTCGCGGTTTCGATACGCTGCTGATTCCGCAGATTTTCTTCCACCGCAATCACCGACTGCTTGATCGGTTCGGAAATTTCCGCAGGCACGGTGATTTTGCGAATTAAGGCGCGATGAATGAGAATGCCGCGATCTTGCGAAGAGAGTTTCATTTTATCGAAAAACGTTCGTTGAAATTCCTCGCGACCTATACCGACGATAAAGTCTTTCGCGGCATATTTCGACCCCTCGGTGCGGGAAATCGAACGCGCGTTCGGGCGAATCACTTTATCAATAATCTTGTCTTCGATGCCGATGGTGGCGACCACTTCGGCCACGCGATTCGGGTCAATGCTCCATTCGACGGTCACGTCGGACACGATCTGAAAACCGTCTTTGGACGGAAAATCTACCGCCTCGGTTTCAAGCACCTGACCTTCTTTGGTGGTGATATTCGTGTTCAGATTCGCGTCCATATCGAGCTTTTGCGCCTGAATGCTGACCACGATCACATCGTATTCATACGGGTTGACATAGTGCATCCCGGCGGGCAGCAGGTTTTTCTGAACGCCACGTTCGCCCGGCTCGACCAACACGGATTCTTTCTCGGCGATTTTGCCGGTTTTGGCGACCTGCACGCCGACCGACCCGGCGGGGATATTGATCGCGTCGTAAATATCTACTTTGATTTGAAACGGGTTAATCCGATACGTGCCTGGCGTCAAAGTGCCGCGCAACACGCCTTTTTCGCCGTCATCCGCGAGCAATTTGCCCGTCGGCAGAGGTTTCCCGACTTGCGACGTCTGCACGCCGAGTTTGCCTGCGGGAATTACGAGATTATCATATAAATGAATTTTCGTGGCGTAGGGATTGATCCGATATGTGCCCGGTCCGAGAATTTCGCGCTGAATGCCCTGTTGTCCGGCTTCTGCCAGAATTTCTCCGGCTGGCAGCGGAGCGCCGACAAGCGATTCCTGTACGCCGATTTTTTCGCCGGGGATATTGATTTCAGGGTGAATCTCGATAGAATACGACCAGGGGTTAAAATAGTAACGTCCGGGCGACAGGAAATCTTCGCGGATGCCTTTTTCGCCCGGCTTTGCCAGAATTTGACCTGCTGAAAGCGATTGGCCGGTTTTGGCGTTAATTACGCCGATGTAGCCCGCCGGAACGGTGACGCGGAACGTCAGAAAAAACGCGATGCCGCCAATAGCAAGAATCCCCGCTAATAATGCGCCGAATGAAACGACCAACCCTTTTTTGATGCCATACGTTTTGCCTTCTGCCATATAGATACCCTCCTTGGAATGGGTTTGTGAACGATCTGGCAGGTGAAACTCTGTCAGCGTGAATGATGGTTGTGCGTTGTCAAGTTTGCCCTCACTTGCTTTTGCTACAGATGAAGACAATGAAACGCCGGTTGACGGCGCAAATTATTTTCTGGTACACCGTAAGACAGGCTTGTATTTCCGCCTATCTATACCGATATTATCAGCGTAAATAATGTCAAGCGTCATGTTGCTCTTTTTCACTATACGAAAGTCACCGCGTTCAATTTGACGCGCGGCTGCGATTGCACGGGATCAAAGATGAAGCCGAACATCGAAAACGATTCGTACGGGGACGTAACCCCGCGCTACCGGTAAACACGCAGGGCTACCCCTCAAGCTTTGGCGTTCTATTTCCGTAGAACTTCACAGCCCTGTTCCCAAAAGGGGAGTTCACCGCTGCGCCGTTAAAATCAATCAAGATGGAACACTTCGCGTAACGGTTTGCAGACCGGCGAATTGTCGGGGTTGGTCTCCATGATGTCGCCCATGTACGCCCACCATTTTTTCACGATCTCCGTGTTCGGAAGATTGTCGGAGGTGTGATCGGCGGTCAGCTTTTGCACGGCGAACAGGGTCAGCGTTTCTTCATCAAGAAAAATGGAATAATCCGAAATCCCGGCCTGTTGCAGTTCCGCCTCCAATTCCGGCCAGATTTCATCATGCCGTTTTTTATATTCTGCTTCGAAGCCCTTGTGCAATTTCATCGTAAACGCGTTTCTTATCATGGCTTTTGCCTCCTTGCATGTATGGTTATTCGGAGTAGCTCTGGCAGGCTTGCGAAACCTCTGTCAGGGCTGAGTTATGCTACTCTCCAACAGAACATTATCGCTCACGTGAACGTTAACATTTCATCGTATGATGTCAAGGAAATTTTTAGATGGTGTAAATTATTGTTAACCCTTAATTATAAGACGGTTCTTGTATTGTTCATAAAAATCTTGACAAAAAAACAGACCATGTTAACGTTCACGTGAGAGTTAATATGTTAAAAACGATGAGAATAGGGATGATCTGTGTATGAGTTCCATGAAAGATGTGGCCAGACTTGCCGGAGTGTCCATTATGACCGTCTCGCGCGTTGTGAATCAGAGCGCGCCGGTTGACGAGGCTACGCGCGCAAAAGTCGAAGATGCCATTCGCAAACTGCGATTCAGGCCGAACCTCTTTGCCAGAAGGCTGCGGCAGCGCCATGCTGAGCCGAACGATACCCCGCACTCGTTGTATGCGGTGTATGAATGTTATCGCGAATGCGCGAAAGCCGGAGAGCCCTATACGAACACGCCGGGGCAAAACAGGCGCTTAGGATTTGCGAGTGTGTTCAGCGCAGAGCCGTTCGGCGTCGAAGTAGAAGAAGATATTCGCCGACAGGCGAAATTGGCCGGATTCGAAACGCAAAACCTGATCATTCTTGATAACAAATATGATGCCGACGTTGCGCTGAAAAATGCCGATTTGATGCTCGCGCAGCAGCCGGATTTGTTTATCGAATATCAGGCTGATGTCAAAGCCAATCATATCATTGCCGCTAAATTTGCTGAGGAGGGCATTCCGATTCTGGCCGTAGATATTCCTGTGCCGGGAGCGCCGTTTATGGGCGTACATGATTGGAAAGCCGCGACGCTCGGCGGAAAATACATGGCGCAGCTCATTACTGAAAAATGGGGCGGCTGGGATGCCGTTGATTTAGTCGTCTTGCTGCAAATGCGTGTTGGCGGCGAAATTACCATGCTGCGTTCCGAGGGCTTTGCGACCGTGCTCGAAGAGGTGTTCGGCAGCCAGGTCGAACAAAAGATCGTGCGCGCCGACGGCGGCATGGGCTTGCCGGAACAGGCGCAAATTGCCATGTCTACAGTCTTAGCCGCGCATCCGAACGCGAAACGCATCGCCCTGACTTCGATTAACGAAGAGACGATGTCCGGCGCGATTACCGCGATTCAAGAGGCCGGACGCTGGCAGCGCGAGAATTTGATTATTATAACGCTCGGCGTTGACGACTTAGGCAAGACGCAGATTCGCGATGGGCTGTCTGACGCGGGTGTGGCGTTTTTCCCGGAGAAATACGGCGAATACCTCATTCCGGCGGCCTGCGCGATTTTAGATGGCGCGCCCGTGCCGTCGCATATTTTTGTCGAAAACGAGATTATCACGCAGCAGAATATAGACCAGTTTTACCCTCGGCCATAAGCAAAAACCTCACAGGTTGCTGAAACCTGTGAGGTTTGGATGGTTATCTTACGCTGGCAGCGGCGGGATGCGGATGGTTTGTCCCGGATAAATTTTGTCCGCGTCTTCGATGACGCCGCTGTTTTCTTCGACAATATAGCGATATTTGTTCGGGTCGCCGTAAAACTGTTTGGAAACTTTCGACAGCGTATCCCCTTTCTGAATCGTGTAAAAGACGCTGCTGTCGGCGGACTGCGTCGCTTCCGGCTGAGGGGCCGTCGTTGGCGCGGGTTTTGCTTGCGGAGCCGCCGGCGGTGCAGTTGGCGTTGCCGTCGGTTTCGCTTGCGGCGCGGGCGCAGGTTGTGTCGGCGCAGCAACCGTTCTGGTGGTTTCCTGAACCGGAGGCGCAGGCTGCGGCGCAAGCAATTCGGACGCATCCACCCGTTCGACGCCCTCGATATTTCCGGCGACTAAAATCGCTTTTTCTTTGGTTTTCACGGTATCGCAATTGCCGCACAGCGTGACGAGACCGCTATCATATTTGACGATCAAGTTTTCTACTCGACTTTTCTGCCGTTCTAACCACTCGATAATCAGTGTCTTAATGTCGTCGGCGTTCGGATTCTTTGCGCCGAAAATGGCATTGCCCGCATTCTTCGAAAAATTGAAGATTCCCATAAGCTGCCTCCTTGTTCATTCGCGTTGTTCGTGTATTGACACGCAAGGTTACGACAGAATATCCAATGCGGTTGACGTGTCTGACGCTTTCGGTTATTCGTCGCTGATCTTGCGTGATTATTTTGCGCATGCCGATGATCGCAGCGTCTCTCTATCACACAAGGTCTGATCAGGATGTCAATAAAAAAATAGCTCACAGCGACATTATCAGCGAGACACGCTCCCTGAGCAGAGCACACAGAAAATCTTTGACATCGCTCTTGCGCCCGGCGATTTATCGCTGGGCTTCATGCAGGTGAAAAAATCAGCGTAGTTCTGGAAATGGTCGGGGCGAGTCTCCTCGCCCAGGGGGGCGTCGTCGGTTAGAAGTGGTAGGAGGTTTTCAGGGCGAAGAGATAGGAATCTTGTGTCATCTCGTCCGGGTTATCTTGTGTTAAGATTTGCGCCGTGCCGTCAATCAGATGACCTTCCGCTTTGATCGTCCAGTAGGTATTCAGGTCAACGCGCACGCTTGCCACCCATTCCTTCTGCCAGGCGGAATAATCGTTCATGCCGTGTTCTTGGCGTCTTTTCCCGTCCTTATCGGCGGATTGACCATAAAAGACAGAGTAATACCCTCCGACCTCGAAGCGGTCGTTCAGGCGGTAGGATGCGCCAAGATAGTATCCCTCCGGCGCATGAGAATTCGGCGCGATCAAATATTCGCCAGACACGACGAAATTTCCGCGCGTATATTCTGTCGAGAGGATATAAAATTTCTGCGTTTCATCCGGAGCAGATGGCGACATTGCCGATTCCGATGGCGCGGGAGTCTCGCTTGTTAGCGCCGTTTGCGTCGTGTCGGTCGGTGTCGTCGAAGTCTCTGACGATGTAGATTCTTCGAACTCGATACTCATATCCGTTTGCATGGCAAAGCCTCCGAATCGCAAGCCTTCGATGGGGGTTTCCCATTCCACATCCGCCGTGTACTGCCGATCAATCGCCATTGTAAGCAGGGTCGCGTTTTCATCGCGCACGTACTTCATGTCGCTGCTGTCCGACGACATATTGGCGTCCCCAATCTGCAACTGATAGATGAACGTGCCCAACGACGCGAGAGAGACATCGCCGTACACGCCGCCGCCGATGAGCGTGTTCTGGCGATCTCGATTGCCTTCGTAATAGATGCTGGGCGGCAGAAAGATGTTGGTTCGCAGCATGTCAATATCGCGCGTCTCATTGTAGAACCCGTAGGGGATTTTGATCTTTCCGGCGCGGAACCCAAGCCAATCGCGCCAGCGATAGTCGCCGTACGCCCAGTCAAGGGTCAGTTCGTTATTCCCGATGTCCCCCAAATCTCTGGAAAATATCTGGATTCCCGCATGTAATTGCTCGATCAACTCTGCCGTCACATTCAGGCCGAATTCATTGAACTGGAATGTGCCGTCTTTCGTGTCCGCAAAAACATTATTCCGTTCGCTTTTCAACAATCCTTGCGACACGAACCCATGAATATCCATGCGTTTCGACGCAAACTCGTCTTCTGCCAATGCGTTCCAGCCAGACAGCATCACAAGCAGGGAGACGATCCCGGCGCAGCTTCTTGTGGTCTTCTTCATGAATACTTCTCCATGCGCTCAATCGGACACAGTGACGATGTTGATGCGCTCTGTGTCCACATCTTGCGCGCTGATAAAACTGATCGCCCCTTCAGTATTCGACACGAATTCCAGCACTTTTGGGGGAGTGTCGAACATCTTCGGCATAATACCTTTTCCGCTGAATACCAGCTTTTTCCAGTAATTATTGTATTGAATCGGGGTTTTTTTTACATAATTTTTCAAAAACGTCAGTAATGAGTGTTCCTCTGTGCAGACGACAAAATGAATGACGGAATTATCGTCCCATCTGGTTTTTTGCCCTAAGAAAATCTGCTTGATGTCTTCTTTGCGCATTGTCACTGTGTTCGCGCCGCCTTTATGCGTAATCAGCATGATTTCCTCTGCCCTGGCATATCCACACCACAATACGCACGCTCCGCCGAACAGCATAACGCTGATGATTTTGAGGTACTCTTTTGCCTTGATCATAACGTATTCTCCGGGGCCATCATCCCTCCGCTGCGTCCTTGAAAAGAGCATGACGAATCGAATGGAAGGAATATCTTCATCTTATCGTTATAGACGGTCACAATCAAGAAAAAGTTTCCCAACGAAAAATAAAATCGCACCGACTACTATTTTGCGCGGATTGTGATCGCGAAGGCGCTACCGAATGTTATCGCTGATTCAGGGGCGTGATACGCGTCTTCGGCCACGTAAATTTGAACGTACTCCCCTGGCCGGATTGTGACTCCACCCAAATGTTTCCACCATAGAATTCGACGATCTTTTTGACAATGGTCAGCCCGACCCCCGTGCTTTCATGCTCATCGCGCGAGTGAAGGGTCTGAAAAATCTGAAAAATTTTCTCGTGATGCTGCGGCTCGATTCCTGGTCCGTTATCGGTCACGGCGAATTGCCAAAACTCCCCGGCGTCGGCGCAGTTGACGACAATTTCCCCCTGCGAACTGCCGATAAATTTGATCGCGTTGCCGATAAGATTCTGAAACACTTGCGCAATGCGCGTCGGATCGCCTTCCAGCATGGGCAAATCCGGCGGCGCGGTGACGCGAATCTGCGGCGGCGGGGACAACGTATCCAGCACGTCCGACAGCAGGCGGTTCAGAGCGACCGGTTCGTCTTGATCGGCGACACTCCCGGCGCGCGAATATTCCAGCACGCCGTTGATCAAGTTATCCATGCGTTTGACGCGGCTCAGCAGCAAGTCCGCATACTCCTTCCCCTGCGCATCGAATGCCGCCACATAGTCGGCGACGAGCCAGGTGACCAATTGCGAGATATTCCGCAGCGGGGCTTTCAGGTCGTGCGAGACGATATAGGCAAAATTTTTTAATTCCTCGTTGGCGGACGTCAATTGCGCGGTGCGTTGTTGCACTCGCATTTCCAATTCGACATTCAACCGGCGGATTTCCTCCTCCGCCCGCGTTCTGTCTGCGATTTCCTGGCGTAAACTTGTATTCGCCTGTATGAGTTCGTCCGTCCGCTGACGCACCTCCTGTTCCAGGCGTTCGCTGTATCCGGCTAAATGCGCATGAAAGGCGCGATGCACATGGGCTAATAATTCGTCGGGATCGCCCATTTTCTGCACGTAGGCAAAGGCGTCGCGATTGACCGCTTCAATCGCGGATTCCAGCGACGCATACGCGGTATTGATAATCACCTTAATATCCGGGACGCGCTCTTTCAACCGCTGCAATATCGTCAGGCCGTCCATATCAGGCAAACGCAGATCGAGGATCGCCACATGCACCGCGTGCTGCTCGCAGGCCGCGAGCGCCTCGCGACCGGAAAGACACCCGATAGGCTGCAACCCGTCGGTTTCGAGAATATCCAGCAACGTCTCTAATTGCGCAGGATTATCTTCGACGATAAGAATGGCAGATGCGTATTCCATAGTGTTCCCTTGCCTCAATAATTGGTCACGCGATTATCATTCCAGGGCAGCGCAATCGTGACGGTCGCGCCCTGCCCCGGTTCGCTTGTCAGGCTGATGCGCCCATCATGGCTCTCGATAATCTGTTTGCAGATGCTCAAACCTAAACCCGTGCCAATGGCTTTGGTCGTATAGAGCGGTTCGAAGACCTTCTGAAGCGCCTCTGGCGTCAGGCCGACACCGTTGTCATGAATCTCGATGACCGATTCCTGCTGCTCGGCCAGTTGTCGAGCGCGGATCGTGATTGCGCCTTCGCCCGTTATCGCCTGCATCGCATTGGTCAGGATATTCAGCACGACCTGCCGCATTTGCAACGGATCAACGAAGATGACGAATTGTTCCGGTTCCAGCGCGATGGTCACGCGCACCTGATCCGGCAGATGACAACGCGCAATGGCATCCGCGAGAAGGGCGCGCAAATCCGTTGCCTGACATTGCAGCGGTTTCATGCGCGTCATGTCGAGCAGATCGGTAATGACCCGTCCCGAGATGTTCAGTTCCGCGTCCATTAAGTTCAACTGACGCAAGACGTTCGGATTCGACATCGTGAGTTCCTGCCGCTGCGCCAGCCGTTTCAAGTAAAAGACGGATTGTTTGACCGCGCCGAGCGGGTTACGCAATTCATGCGCGATGCTGCCGGCCATTTGCCCGATAGTCGCCAGTTTTTCCTGGCGCAGCAAGCGTTCGAACAAGCCCTCCATTTCACGCTGTTTCTGTTGCACGGCTTGTTCTAATCGCACGTTCTGGTTTTTGAGCAGTTCCTCAGCCCGTTTATGGTCGGTGATATCGCTGAAGGAGATGGCCACGCCGTCGCCAAGCTTGACCGCCATATTCCGAAACCACCCGGAAATGCCCTCAGAGACGTATTCCAATTCCATCTCATCGCCCTGGCCGCTTTCAACGATCCGCACATAGCGGTCGAATAATGCGCGATTCTCACGATTGCCCGGCAGGGTGTCCAATAAGCGCCGCCCAACAAGCGTTTCCGGTGGTTGCTTCAGAATTTCGCCGGCCATCGGATTCGCATACGTCCACTCAAAATCAATGATCCGGCGTTGCGCATCGCGCATACTCCGCATGATCGTAAACGCCTGAAGCGACGCCTCCAACGCCGCGTGGAAACGTTCTTCGCTCTCATGCAGCGCTTCCTCGGCTCGCTTATACTCAGTAATGTCGCGGCTGACCCCCACCAAAGCAATCGTTCGCCCCTGTTCGTCGCGGATCGCCTTGCGGCTATCGCTGAACCAGCGGTATTCCCCGCTCTTGACCTTCCAGCGGTACTCAACGGGCGTCACGATATCCTCTCCTGCCGCAACCCGCTGTTGCTGAGAAATCGAAATCTCGCGGTCGTCCGGATGGACGCGCTCGTAGGCCTCCTCGACCGGCAAATCATTCATTTCCTCGATGCTGAATCCGGTCAATTCCACCTGAGCAGGACTCATGAAGGTATAGCGTCCGAGCCTGAGGTCTAACAAGTTGATGCCATCGCGCGAATTATCGATCACCATACGGAGCCGTTCCTCACTCTCCCGTAACGCCATCTCGGCTCGCTTGCGGTCGGTGATGTCCTCAAAAACTGCTGCAAACCGGCCTTTGCCGACTTGATAGGCCGTAATATTATAGTCACGTTGCAGCGGCTCGAAATACATCTCGAAGGATGTTGGCTCGCCGGTGAGGGCGACGTTGCCATATATGGCAATAAGGTTCGTTTTTTCAATGCCGGGGAACGCTTGCGTGACGCGCTTGCCGACAATATCGGCGGCACGCATCCCGGTATGGACTTCGAATCCATGATTCACGTTGAGGAAAATATAATCAACAGGTTCGCCCCGATCATTCACCACAATCTCATGCAACGCCACGGCATTGATCGAGTTGTCGAACAACCAGCGGAACCGCTCTTCGCTCTTGCGCAACGTTTTCTCCGCCCGCTTGCGTTCCGTAATATCCTGATTCACAACCACGGCGCCCTCAATGGTGTGATCGTGCCCCCACAGCGGAACAACCCAATTCAAGATGATTTTATGCGTCCCGTCAAAACATTCGATTTCAATTTCTTCTTCGATTGAACTTTCGCCGCGCGTAATCGCGCGCGCCACCCCCCAATCCTCAGGTTTGAGCGCTTCACCCGTCGCAACCCACCAGGCTTTATACTCGCCGTACCGCTCTGGTCCCACGTAATGCGCACCCGTCCAGATGTGTTGCCCGGCAGGATTGCCATGAACAATGACACCATGCTTATCGGCGAGCCACACGCCGACCGGTAAAATTTCCAACACATTGTTCAAACGCTCCTCGCTGTTCCGTAACGCCTCGGCAATGCGTGTATGTTCTTCGATCTCCCTGGCAAGCTGCTGATTGAGGCGGAATACATTGCGTTCCAAAAACACGGTCGTCAGCAGGCCGATCACGCCCAACAGACAGATCGACACGATGAATTGGCGGTTAGCGTGGCGCAAAGTGGCCTCGGCAGTCGTTTCGATGACGCCCCCCCGAATGTTGAGCATGTCTGAAAGGGCTTCATATTCGCGGTCGGATCTGGTATGCATGAGTTCATAGGCTTTTTGCGTCTCAGCATTCCGGTGCAGCGTGATGATTTCCTGATAAGTGGCGTGGCTTTGGACGAAAAAATCCGACGGCAGGGCAAGCGTGTCAAGCTGCCCGGCAAGCTGCTGAAACTGCTGTTCAATCGTGCGTTGCAGAGCCGTGATCGCATCTGGGTTTGTTGTGCCAAGCAACTGAAGCAAATTGATCCGCACAGCGGCCAGATCATATCTGAACGTACTCAGATGGATTTGGCTCATTAATGCCTGCTGTCGGGTCGCAATCACGCCATGAAAGGTGTAGATCGCAAATCCGCTCTGGACGATCAGTACGCCCAAAATGCACGCAAAAGCCAGGAGCAACCGCACCCGAACGGTGGGCATGTGAGAAAGTCTCGCAATTCGCATATCCCGCTTCCTCCTTGAAACGATGGCATGACCAATTACGGCGATGAAAACACCTGAAGGATGCTTTAGGGTTGCGATGGATTCCAGGGGAATGTTACCGTAAAACGGCTGCCCTGGCCGGGCGTGCTTTCCACCGTCAGGCTGCCGCCATGCAACTGCGCCAAACACGCGACCACAGTCAATCCCAGCCCGATGCCCTCATACGAACGAGTCAGGCTGCCATCTTCCTGTACGAAGGGCTGCAAGATGCGCGGGATATTTTCCGGCGCAATGCCGACCCCGGTATCCCACACACTCAAACGCACGTGCGCGCTGGCGCGATCCCCTTGCACTTCCAC
Organism: uncultured Candidatus Moduliflexus sp.; assembly: GCA_964602655.1. GTDB lineage: Bacteria > Moduliflexota > Moduliflexia > Moduliflexales > Moduliflexaceae > Moduliflexus. Next base: position 100,143 of record CAZRSF010000007.1, on the reverse strand, counting down.
CCCGATCCGCCCACCTTCCGGGGTGAATTTGATGGCATTGTCGCACAGATGATTCACCATCCGGCTCACCTGAATTTCATCCGCCTGAATGGCGGTGACATCATCATCGAACATGAACTCGACATGTAAATTTTTCGCCTGAATCTGGCGATAAAAGCGCTCTAATTCGGCGTGACAGACCTCTTTGAGGAACACGGCATCCCGATTGAGGGAGACACGCCCAAGCTGAATCTTGGAAAGATCGAGCATGTCTTGAGTGATCTGCTGGAGTTGGCGGCTTTTGGCCTGGATTTGCTCCACCGCATGCTCCTGTTTGGGATTCAACGGGCCATAGAGTCCGTCTCGCAAGACCTCGGCCATGCCTAAAATCACATGCAGCGGCGTCCGTAATTCGTGACTCCCCGTCGTCAGAAATTCGTCTTTCATCCGGTTCACGCGCTCCAACTCGACATTCGCAGCCTGAAGCGTGTGCGCGCGTTCCTCGAAATAGACATGAAACGCCCGATGGACATGCGTCAATAATTCTTCGACATCTCCCATCTTCTGCACATACGCAAAGGCATCGCGGTTCAGCGCTTCGACTGCGGTGTCCATGCTGGCATAGGCCGTGTTGATAATGACTTTGAGTCGGGGATTGTACTGTTTGAGTTGTTGTAACACGTCTAACCCGTCCATATCCGGCAACCGCAAATCCAGAATGGCGACATTTACCTGTTGGCCTCGAATCGCCGCGAGCGCCTCCTGCCCGGATTGGCATCCGATCGGCTGCAAACGCTCGGTACGGAGGATTTCGATCAAGGTTTCCAACTGAGCGGCGTTGTCTTCGACGATCAATACATGTGAAGCCGTGCCTAACGTAGTTTCATGTGTCATCTCAGGTATCTCCTGGGGTTTCAAGCGTGACTCATGTTACGCCCTCAATCCGTCTGATCGGGCAGCGCAATCGTCACGGTTGTCCCCTGTTCCGATTGACTTATCAGGCTGATTCGCCCCTGGTGCGCTTCGACGATCTGCTTGCAAATGCTTAACCCTAACCCCGTGCCTGTCGCTTTCGTCGTGTACAACGGCTCGAAGACCTTCTGAACGGCCTCTGGCGCAACACCGACGCCAGTATCGTGAATCTCAATCACTGCTTCTCGCGGCTCTGTCAATGCGTTTGCGCTGATCGTAATCATGCCTTCCCCCTCAATCGCCTGCGCCGCATTCGTCAGCACGTTCAGCAAGACCTGTCGCATTTGCAGCGGATCGGCATAAATGAAACACGGGTCGGGTTCCAACGTGATGGTCACGCGCACCTGCTCCGGTAGATGCATCTGGGCAATCACGTCGTCGAGAATCGGACGGAAATCGGTCTCGACACAATGCGCCGGTTTCATGCGCGTCATGTCGAGCAGATCGGCGATGACCCGTTCCGAGGCATTCAATTCCCTGTCCATGAGTTCCAGATGGCGCAGGACTTTGGGATGGGACGACGTCAGTTGCTGTTTCTGCGCTAATTGTTTGAGGTAATAGACCGCTTGCTTGACCGCGCCGAGAGGATTGCGCAATTCATGCGCGATACTGCCGACCATTTGTCCGATGGTGGCGAGTTTTTCCTGCCGCATCAGCTTGTCGAACATTGCTTCCATCTCCCGTTGTTTTTGCTGTATCGCTTGTTCCAACAGGAGATTCTGATTTTTGATCAATTCCTCGGCGCGTTTACGGTCGGTGATGTCACGCACAATGCCTAAGCGATATAACGGGCGGCCTTCCTTATCGGCCAGCGTCGTGATGGTATCGCCCACCCAACGATACTCACCATCTTGATCGCGGATGCGGTATTCCAGCATCCCTGTCGCTCGACCAGTGGCCTGACACAGCGCATTGGTTCGTTCGATTTCCTGCGCAATCATCGCCACATCATCGGGATGAATGAGAGCCAGCACGGTCTGGGTATCCATGCGATTCATGTCTTCGATTGACCAACCGAGAACGTGATCGATGACGGGGCTGATGTAATCGTAACAGTCAGTTTGCAAATTGCGACGATATGCCGCATCGAGCGAGTTATCGAGCACGAAACGGAAACGCTCTTCGCTTTCTCGCAAAGCCTTCTCCGCCCGCTTGCGCTCGGTGATGTCCTGAATGACGCCAACGACTTTCAATGGATCGCCGCGTTCGTCGCGCACTAATTCGGCGATAGACGCGATGATTTTCGGTTCGGAGGAATTTTTGGGGAGGACTTCGAATTCCAAATTATACGGTTTCTCGGATTCGATCAGGTCAATCAATGCCTGATGCACCCGCTCCCTTTCCGGAATGCAATTTTCGACGGCGTCGGTGGAAAAATCGCTCTGCGCGGGATCGAAGCCGTAGATGCGTTTGGCTTCGTCAGACCCCCAGAAATGATTGGTTTGCAAGTGATATTCCCAGTTACCGACATGTCCTATTGCTTGTGCCTTGCAATAGCGCTCTTCGCTTTCCTGCAACCGCTTCATCTGTTGACTGATGGTCATTCCCAGACGCCTCAGCACGTCGCCGAACGGCTGAAATTCGAGATATGGCAGCGGCATATCCCACACGCCATCATATTTTTCTGCCGCATACGCATTCACAATCGCATTGAGGCGTTGCAATGAACGGCGGAGAAAAACGCGAATCAGGACGCCGCTTAAGAGACCTAACGCCAGCAAAATCATGGCAGTGGTCGCGAGCAGCACCCGGAGCAACGCGCGTTGCGCCTGGTGGCCGGGCTGTTTCGTGAACGTCAACTGTATGTTTCCGATGATTTCGCCCTTATGCTGAATGTGATGCGCGCGTGTAATCCATATCGCATCGCGGTCGTTTTGATACGCATACACGACGTTGCCGGAATGGTCTGTGATGACGAGAGTTTTCACCAGCGCGTTCTGCGCCAATGTCTCGCCAATCGCCGTCACGGCATGCGCATCAAAATTCCAGAGCGGAAGAGCGATCACGCCGGAGAGGTATTCGATCATCTCGTCGGCATGTTTGAGTAATTCGCGCTCGGCTTGCGCGTTGGCCTCAAAATAAAACGCGGCAGCGACGCCACAGGCGAAAATTGCCACCATGAGCACGAGGCTGATCGTCAATCGTCGGGAAATCGAATCGGCATGAAATACGTGTTGTGATGCCATTCGTCGTTGCTCCTATGGCGCGGGGTTGTTAAGTTTTGTCATGAGAATGTCATCGCCCTGTTCCGTTAACGCTTTGGGAATCGAATCACAAATTCCGCGCCCGGCGCGCGCGTGATGTTCAGCGTTCCGTGAAGTTGTTTGACAAAACTACTGACAAGCTGCAATCCCAATGAATTCGCCTGCCTTAGTTCGAAATCATCCGGCAATCCCACGCCAGTATCCCTGACCCGAATTTCAAGCTGGTCAGCCTCTTTCGGATGCAGCGCGATCAGGATTTCGCCGTCGCGACCGTTCGGGAAGGCATATTTTACGGCATTGGTAAGCAGTTCGTTGAGCAGCAGGCCGCAGGGGATCGCCGTATCGGCAGACACCAGCGCCGGCGCAAGATTGAATTTGACCTCGATTCGGCCTCGATTGGTGTTGAGATTATGGAAGATCGCGCAGGCTAAATCTTCAAGGTACGTGTCAAGCGTCAAATTCCTGAAATCCTGTGATTCGTAAAGTTGCTGCTGCACCATCAACATGGCCTGGACGCGATAGGAAATTTCCTCGAAATGGTGGAACTCCTCGTCATTTTGCAAACGGGAAGATTGCACGGCGAGCAGGCTGCTGATCGCCATCATATTGTTTTTGGTGCGGTGCAGAATTTCGCGCATCAACACCTCTTTCTCTTTCAGCGCGATATTCAGGCGTTCTTCCACCCGCTTGCGCTCTTCGATCTCCTGCTGCAAGCCCGTATTGGCTTCGGATAGTTCGGCGGTGCGGGCACGCACCTCCTGTTCTAAGCGGGCGCTATAGCCGACAAGATGGGCATGAAACGCACGGTGAACATGGTTGATCAGTTCAGCCACATCCCCCATTTTTTGCACATACGCAAAGGCGTCGCGATTCACGGCGCTTACGGCGGATTCCAGGCTGGCATAGGCGGTGTTGATAATCACCTTCATCTCTGGCGCGCGCTGTTTGAGATGGCTTAGCACTTCCAGCCCATCCATGTCCGGCAGGCGTAAATCTAAAATTGCCACCGGAAATGCTTGCCGCTGGCAGGCTTCGATAGCTGCGCGACCGGTTGCGCAGCCGACCGGCTGGAAGCCCGCGTCTTCCAGGATGTTGGTCAACGTCTCTAACTGCGCGGGATTATCCTCAACAATGAGCACGGCTGATGTATCCGGCATGGCGCTCCCTCCCCTGTTTGTTTTTAACAATCGAAGCAGAGATGTGTTTTGTCAATGAAATAGTCTGCAAGAAGGCAGGATTTATGCTGAACGAATATGAAGCAATCTCAACGATTTCGGATGATTTTTTTCTTTACTTCGTCTCTATGTTCTGATAGGAGCGCATGATTCGCTGGTATTGGCGTCATGAGACCCCACAGGTGTCGAACACCTGTCGAGTCCGGATTTCATAGACCACTTATGAGGATTGGAGGGCTGAATCGTATGAAATACATGTTGACGGCTGAAGAACTGCGTGTGCTCGGCAGCTTGCTGGAAAAGAAAATGACCACGCCGGATTATTACCCCTTATCATTGAATGCGCTGATCAATGCCTGCAATCAGAAAGTAAATCGCGACCCGGTGACGACGTATGGCGATACGACGGTATTGCGGGCGTTGAAGGGCTTGAAAGCCAAAGACCTGGTGCGGCAAAGCGCGTCGGTGCGGGTCGCCAAATATGAAGAACGTTTTTGCGAACAGGCCAGCATTTCCGAAGAGGAAGCGGCGATATTAGGCGTGCTGATGCTGCGCGGCGCGCAAACGCCCGGCGAATTACGCGCCAGAGCCGACCGCATGGCGGCGTTCCACACGTTGGACGATGTGACGGATGCGCTTGAATCGTTGATTGAGATGGGCTACGCGCGGGAACTTCCGCGAAAACCGGGACAGAAAGAGGCGCGCTATCGGCATGAGTTAGGAGATTCCGTTGAGGCGGTCGAAGAGACTGCGCCAGACCTGCTGCCGATTGAAGATGTGCGCGAAGACGCCGTTGAGGTCGAAGCGGATCGCCTGACTGCGCTTGAAGCAACGGTTGCCGCCTTGTCGGCGGAATTAGAGGCGTTGAAACAGGCATTTCATCGCTTCGAACAGCAGTTCTAATGAAAAACCCCTGCCAGGGTTCGAAACCCTGGCAGGGGTGATGTTTACCGCTGATAGGCGTCCAACAGTTTCGCGATGGCGTGTTTTTCTAAGCGCACGTAGTCTGAGGTTGACGGCAAATCGCCGACTAATGGCGTGACGTAGCGCAGAAAGTTGTCGTTCATATCCGTGCCGTTCGGCGCGATCATGTCTGCCGGGATCGATTTGGCCGCGTTCGCGACTTTGTTGAGCGGCGCAAGGCCGGTGACGCAGCGATAGGGCGCGTCCGATTCGCGCACGAGCGACACCATATAGCCGCTATGCCCTTCCAGCGCGTATTTGACGCCCATTTTGCCGACGAGATACGCCTCTTCCAGATCAATCGGCGAGGCGGCGGAAATCAGGGAACGTTGAATCGTTCCGGCAATATTGGTTCTCGCTTTGATTTTCAATTTTTCCATCACGGTTTTCGCGAGAAAATCGCCGACGCCGCCTAATTGGGTATGCCCGAACGCATCCAGCGACGACGATTTCAGCAGCAGATTTCCATCCGGTGTGCGAATGCCTTCAGACACGGCGATCACCACGAATTTCAGGCGATCATACACGCGCTGCACATCATTCAAAAATTTTTCGATAGTAAACGGCACTTCCGGCAGATAAATCAAATGCGGCGCGTCGCGTTCATCCTGGCGGCCAATCGCAGCGGAGGCGGTCAACCATCCGGCGTCGCGTCCCATCGCTTCCATCACACAGACCGGCGTGGTTGTCAGCGCGCCGCATTCGGTATCACGCCCGACATCGCGCGTCGAAAGCGCCATGAGTCGCGCGGCGCTGCCGAAACCGGGGCAATGGTCGGTTTCGACGAGATCGTTATCCACCGTTTTCGGAATGCCGAACACGCGCATTTCATAGTTCGCGGCGGTCGCCAACTCGCTGATTTTATTGGCGGTGTCCATCGAATCGTTGCCGCCGTTATAAAAAAAGTAGCGGATGTCATGCGCTTCGAACACGGCCAGAATGCGATCCATATCCTGATCGTTCAACTTACGGCGGCAGGTGCCCAAGGCGCTCGCCGGAGTTTTGCGCAAGCCTGCGAGAGTGGCCGGTTGTTCTTTGCGCAGATCAATCAAATTTTCGTGCAGAATCCCCATCACGCCGTTGACCGCGCCATACACACCATCAAACGCCTCGTCATGCTTCAGCGCTTCTTGAATCACGCCGCATGCGCTGTTATTGAAGACCGAGGTCGGCCCGCCGGATTGCGCCACCACTAATTTCCCTTTTAATGCTGCCATAATTTTCTCCTTCTTTGATAGTGAACTCTATTGACAGAATACAGCAAAACGGTATTATCCTTTCTTGCGGCGAATCTGATACATGAGATGAAAAGTCAAATATTTTCTCGGAGAAATCCTGACTTCCGTTCTTTTTGCTTGACAGGCGCGCAAAAACTTCGCGAAGATAGATTACCCGCGAAGGAGGGGGAAATTATGGGATACGAACCAACAGCATTACGCCCGGAATTGCGGCAGAAATTGCTGCGGATGGCGCGAGAGACAATAGACTCCTATATTCGCACAAAAAAGATTCCGACATTCGAGGTGAACGAGCCGGAATTGCTGGAAAAATGCGGCGCATTCGTGACGATTAAGCGTCATGGACAACTGCGCGGCTGCATCGGATACGTCGAAGGGATCAAACCGCTCTACGAAACCATCGTTGATATGGCCGTCGCCGCCTCGACCGAAGACCCTCGCTTCCAACCGATGACCGTCGCCGAGTTGGGTGACTTCGATCTGGAAATTTCGGTGATGACGCCGCTGCGCAAAGTCGAAAACCCCGAAGAAGTCACCGTCGGCGCTCACGGCATTTTGCTGCGGCGCGGACATCGCAGTGGGCTATTGCTGCCGCAGGTCGCCACCGAATACGGCTGGGATCGCGAGACGTTTCTCGCGCATACCTGCCAGAAAGCCGGCTTGCCGATAGATGCGTGGCGCGACCCGCAGACCGCGATTTACGTCTTCAGCGCGCAGGTGTTTCATGAAAACGAGATGTCTTCTTGACAGTGGTAACATTTAGCCCTGTTAGGGTTTTAAACCCTGGCAGGGCTTATCAAAATAACTATGATTGATATTCATTGCCATATCTTGCCGGGCGTGGACGACGGCGCGAAAACCCTTGAAGAAAGCCTCGAAATGTGCCGCATGGCAGTCGCCGATGGCGTGAAGACGATTGTCGGCAGCCCGCACCAGCACGACGGCGTTTATAACACGCCGTCCGCGACGATTTTAGCCAAGGTCGAACTGCTGAATACCGCGTTGAAACAGGCGAAGATTCCTCTGACCATTCTGCCGGGCGCAGACGTGTATATTGATGTGAATACGTCGGAGAAAATCGCCAGCGGCGAGATTATGACGATCAATCAGACGAAGCGCTATTTTCTGTTGGAATTCCCGTCCCACACGCTTCCGGCCAACATCGAAAACATGGTCTTCAATCTGCTGCTGAAAAATATCGTGCCGGTGTTGACCCATCCTGAGCGGATCGGCGAGGTGCAGCAACATCCGAATCGCGTGTACGATCTCGTTTCGCTCGGCGTCTTGAGCCAGATTACGGCGATGAGCCTGACGGGAGGATTCGGACGCCATGCCCAAAAATGCGCGAAAATACTGGTCGAACATAACTTAGCGCATATTCTCGCTTCCGACGCGCATTCTACCGATTCCCGGCCTCCGATTCTTTCGAAAGGCGTCAAAGAAGCCGCAAAAATCGTTGGCAAAGAGCAGGCGCAGGCGATGGTCACGACGATTCCGCAGCAAGTGATCTCCGGCCAGCCGATTGACTACCTCGAAGCCCCCATTCCGATCAAACGCAAGTGGTTTGGATAATCTTTTTTTGTTAGGCGAACGCCGTTTTTTACCTCATGGAAAGAAGTGTTTTGATCAAACACAAGTGGTACGGATAATATTTTTGTTAGTATCCTTGTTGACAGGGTACTCAAGGATGCTTGACATTTTTTATGTAACAGTACCCTGCCATAGGTAAGACCGCGTTCGTGGTAATGCAATGGGAACACATTGCTATATTGACGAGCGTATGCGAACGAAACATAATGAAACAGCAGACAAGAAGCATGATGATTGGAGTTGCTGTCCTGATAGGCATTGTCGGACTTTTTGGGTGTCACTCATGGGAGCGTGATCATCGAACGCCGACGATGCCTGGCACAGAAGGCGTAATCGCCATCAATTACGCTCAGATGGAAGACGGTTCGACCGTCGTTGACGGACAACAGATCAATTGGATGGTCAGTGAGTACGGCTCAATTCCATACGAACACTGGATGTATATCGAGGTTAACCAGCAAAATGCCATCGGCCAGCCGCCGGGAACACATCAAGTCCCGGTCGCGTTGGGGAAAGTGATCGTGCATTTTCACGATCTGCCCGGCGACGCAACCCAGATTCTCATCGGCGTGAAAACTGTGCGTGATGACACGGATCAGACGTTTACTGAGCGTGGCCGATTTGCTGTGGTTAATGGCAGCGTGAGCATTCCACTGGACGATGCGGATTTGGTGTATTATTTCGGCGCCACGCATTATAGCGTCTGGTTTCAGGCGCTTGGCGGGAAAAACGCTCAGGGCTCGACCTGCGGGCAGATTGCCCTGAGTGGCGTGATGCCCGGCGGACAGCCGGTCAATCTAAGCAAACGTCTCTGCTTCGGCACGAATCCGCCGCCTGCGCCCATAACGTCTTCTTCGCCAGTTGTGGCGTCCGGCAACGCCGCGCCGGTGGCATCAGGGGCGCATATCAGCGGAACCTGGGAGGAGGGCGACCTTCTAACCGGAAATTATACCTACACCGACGCCAACAACGATCCTGAAGGCGCGTCGGTATTTCAATGGTATCGCGCGGATGACGCCAACGGCGTCAATGCGTCCGCGATTGCCGGCGCGACGGCGCAGACTTACACGACACAGGCAGCCGATGCCGGGAAATTTCTGCGTTTTGAGGTGATTCCGGTAGCGCAGAGCGGGACAAGCCCAGGCAGTGCGGCAGTCAGCGCGTGGAATGGGCAGATCACATCGTTTGATTCATGCATGGTGACAACCGAAGCCGATAGCGGCGCAGGCTCATTGCGACAGGTGTTGGCGAATAATCCGTGCTGCGGGCTTATTCGGTTTGCGAGCGGCGTGAACACGATTACCTTAGCCGGAACCCAGTTGGAAATTCCCGGAACCTGCGCGAACCTGACCATTGATGGCGGCAGTGGCGTGACTATCAGCGGCAATAACGCCAGTCGGGTGCTGTGGGTCAATAGCGGCGCGAGCGTCACCTTCCGCGGACTTTGGATTCGGGATGGTAATGTCTCTGATCCCGGCAGTGGCGGTGGAATTCGAAATTACGGCACGCTGACGATTGATGCGACCACAACGGTCAGTAACAATAGAGCTTCTTCCGGCGGCGGGATGTATAACGATTCTGGGACGATGACGGTCAGCGGTACGATTCGCAATAATACGGCCTCATATGCCGGCGCTGGAATGTATAACCAGTCGGGGATGGCGACGGTCAGCGGCACGATCAGTGGCAATACGGCCGCGAGAGGCGGCGGGATGTATAATCACTCTGGAACGATGACGGTCAGCGGCACGATCAGCGATAATACGGCCTCATATTTCGGCGGCGGAATACACACATCTGGCGGGACAATGACGGTCACTGGCACAGTCATCGGCAATACGGCCACAATGCACGGCGGCGGAATATACACATCTGGAGGGACAATGACGGTCAACGGCACTGTCAGCGGCAATACGGCCGCAGAACACGGCGGAGGGATTTCCTTGTTTAAAGGGATAGTGACGGTCAGCGGCGCGGTCAGCGGCAATAAGGCTCAGGACGGTGGCGGAATGTACAACTACTCTGGAACGATGACAATCAGCGGGGCGGTTCGTGAAAATGTCGCCACAGACCAGGGCGGCGGAATATACAACTACGCCTTTGACACTACAGCGACGGTCACGTTGGACTCAAGTGCGCGTGTGCTAAACAATCAGGCCACCAACGCCGGAGGGGGAATCTATAATCAAGATGAGGTCGAAACCATCACAGTGAACGGCGCAACGAGTACAACTGTGAACAGCAACACGGCGGCGACTTGTCGCAACTACTACGACGACGATGACGGATGCCTCTTGCCATAACACGGCACGATGTTGCGGCAGAAGCGTGAGGCGTTACGGAAAGGGCATATATAGGTCTCCTGCATAAATTGTGTCAGCTTGAATGTCAACTAACGGTCATGGTGAGCGGAGTCGAACCATTCAAGCTGACACAATTCATGTAGGAGACCTATAGAGAGCATGGTAAGGGGTGATCTGCCGTTTCGCTCGCTGCTTTGTACGGGGCCTTATCGGATCGGTTGATTTCCCGCAGACGGTGCTTGACTCCACGAAAGTTCCGCGCAGTATTTCGAGATATTCAGCAGAATCCCCGCCGAGGTCAGACAGACAATCAGCGACGTGCCGCCGTGACTGATAAACGGCAGCGGCAAGCCTTTGGTCGGAAACACGCCTGTGACTACGCCGAGATTGATCACCGCCTGCACGCTGATGAGGAGCGTCAGCCCGAACGCCGTGAACGTGCCGAACAGGTCGGGCGCATTGAACGCAATCACCATGCCGCGCCAAATCAATAGCCCGAATAACCCGATCATGACGACCCCGCCGATGAGTCCTAATTCCTCGCCCACCGTCGAAAAAATAAAATCGGAGTACGGTTCCGGCAGATAGAACAATTTTTGCTGCCCATGCCCAAGTCCGACACCCGCCAATCCGCCTTTGCCGATAGCGATCAGCGATTGAATCAATTGATAGCCCGAATGACGCGGGTCTTGCCAGGGATCGAGAAACATCAAGATGCGAAGTCGCTGATACGGGCTGCTCCACGCCATCATGGCAATCATCGGCATGACGACCGCGCCGATGCCCAACAGATGGGACAGACGCACTCCGGCGATAAACATGATCGGAACGACGATCATGATAATATTCATGGCTGTGCCGAGATCGGGTTGACTCACGATCAACGAAAAAAACACGCTCAGAATAATAAGACAGGGAAGCACGGTATAGCTAAAGCTCGTGACTTTCTCCTGCTTCTTGACAAGATAGGCGGAAAAGTACAATACGAGAATCAATTTCGCCACTTCCGACGGTTGAAACGTGCGGAATGTGCCGAGCGGCAGCCAGCGCCGGGCGTTATTGATTTTTGCGCCGACCCCGGGAATCAGCGTGAAAATCAGTAACGCCAGCGCTAAGGCTAAAAAGGAATACATCACGCCAGGCCGCCGATAGAGTTCATACGGAATGAGCGCGACAATCGCCATCGCCGCCAGGCCGAACAGAATGGAGAGCAGATGGCGCAGCAGAAAATGATGTTCACTGCCCAGGGCTTCGGCATGAATGCCGCTGGTGCTATACACCATGACGATGCCGAACGCGACAAGAATCAGCACGATTGACAGCAGCACTTTATCACAAGACGCATGTTGCATAAACGCTCCTCCGATTATCCCAGAGGTTGAAACCTCCGTCTGTATTCCAGCGCCCTTTCAGGGCGGATGTCTGCCGCGAAGCGGCAACGGGATATAGACAGATGTTTCAACATCTGGAATGTATTCACCGAATTTTCAAGGTTGCCAGACTAAGTAACGCCAATAAAATCGAGACGATCCAAAACCGCACGATGACTTTCGGTTCTTCCCAGCCTTTGAGTTCGAAATGATGATGAATCGGCGCCATGCGGAAGACGCGCTTGCCGCGCAATTTGAAGGAGCCGACCTGAATCATCACGGAAAGCGCTTCCATTACGAACAGGCCGCAAATGATAAACAGCAGAATTTCGTGTTTGGTCAAGATCGCGACCGTGCCGAGCGCTCCGCCTAATGAAAGCGAGCCGATGTCTCCCATAAAGACCTGCGCCGGAAAGGTATTGAACCAGAGAAATCCTAAGCCCGCGCCCAACATTGCGCCGCAAAAAATCGTCAACTCGCCTGTGCCCGGCACATGCGCGATATTCAGATAATTTGCCAGCATGAAATGGCCGGTGACATACGACAAACCGGCAAACGAAAACGCGGCGACAATCGTCGGCCCGATCGCTAAGCCGTCAAGTCCGTCGGTCAGGTTGACGGCGTTCGAGATAAACACGATGACCAGAATCACGAATGGGATATACAGTATGCCTAAATCCGGGTTGATCGCCTTAAAAAACGGCATCGTGATCGTCGTCATGAATGTGCCGTCCACGTTGAAATAGATGTACAGCGCAACCCCTGATGAGACGGCAATCTGCCCGATCATTTTATAGGTCGCGTTCAAGCCCATCGAACGTTTTTTGACGAGTTTCAAATAATCGTCCCAAAAACCGATCAGGCCGAATCCAGCGGTCGAAAGAAGGACGATCCAGATATGTTCGTTCGTCAAATCCGCCCACAACAACGTGGAAAGGAACACCGCAATCAGAATCAGCAAGCCGCCCATCGTCGGCGTGCCCGATTTTTTCAAATGCGTCTGCGGCCCATCCTGCCGGACGTTTTGTCCGACTTTATAGTCGCGCAGCCGCTGAATGAGCCAGGGGCCTAACACCATGCTGATAATCAGCGCGGTAAACGTGGCGGTAAACGTGCGAAACGTAATGTATTTGAAGACCCGGAGCGCCGGGATGTCATTTTGAAACGATTGAAGCCAATGATACAGCATATTCTGAAATTCGTTCTCGCAAGCGCGACCGGGATTTTTTTAACCACAGATTACACGGATTTTCACAGATATCAGGAGTGCCAAAGCTTGCTTTGGCGAGTCAATATGTCGCGAAAACGCACGGCCAAAGCAAGCTTTGGCACTCCTGAATATCTACGAAATCTGTGGCTAAACATCCCAATCGTTTTCCGAAATGGTTATTTTTTCACTCCTTTTGCGCCGCTATACCCGGCGAGAATATTCGATTGATACGAAAAGATCAAGCTATTTTTTTCGCGCTGCCGTTTTAAGGCCAGATTAATAAGGTCGGTCGTCAACTGCGTGAACGTTTTTCCCGACGCTTCCCAGAGATAAAAGGCGAGCGAGCCGGGAATGGAGTTGATTTCGTTGACATAAATGTGTTCGGTTTCGCGATTGATCAGAAAATCAATCCGAATCACGCCGTGACAGTTCAGCGTCAAAAACGCGGATTTCGCCATTTTCCGGATCGTTTCCGCCGTCTCTTCGGCAATCTCTGCCGGAATTTTGCGTTTCGCTCCACTCATCCCCTTGCTGGAGTCGCCGCTGGCGTATTTGTCGTTGAAACTCAGCACGTTGACTCCGCTGACCGGTTCTTCGCAGACTGAGGCTTCGACCTGTTCATAATCGCCGAGCACGGAGCAATTGATTTCCTGAAGATTCGGCACCGCCTGCTCGATCAGCACTCTGGCGCACAAACCGCGCACGGTGTCAATCGCGGCTTCCAATTCTTCCCGATTTTCCGCCCTTGCCACGCCGATGCTCGACCCAAGCGCCGCCGGTTTGACGATCATCGGATAGGTCAGCAGTTGTTCGGCTTGTTCGACGAACTCTTCGCCGCCTTTCGCCCAATCGCGGGAATAGAACCAGGTATATTCCACAATCGGCAGGCCGACCGCCTGGAAAATCATTTTCTGCGTGATCTTGTCCATGCCGATGGCCGAGGCGAGCACGTCGCAGCCGACATACGGAATATTCATCAGTTCGAACAGCCCTTGCAGCGAGCCGTCTTCGCCGTGCGTGCCGTGCATGACCGGAAACGCCACGTCAATTTTATCCAACAACGGCTTGCCAAAGACGCTGAATGCTTTGGGATACGCAAAGAGCGCATGTTCGTCCGCATTGGCTGAGATAAGGGCTTTCTGGCAATTCGCCAGCAACTCGTCCATTCGTTTGAAATTTTCGATATCCGCCAATTTTTCTCCGGTGTACCAGATGCCATCTTTGGCGATATAGACGGGAATCACGTCGTACATCGTTCGATCTATTGCGTGAAACGCTTGCAGGCCGGAAATGATCGACACCTCGTGTTCGACCGATTTCCCTCCAAAAATCACTCCGACTTTAATTTTCATATTTTTTCACCGGTCTTCCCCCCTCTTGGAAGCAGGGCTGTTAAGTTCTAAGGAAATGTTCCCTTCGACACGCTCAGGGAACGCCGCTGTCCGTTCCCTGAGCGTGTCGAAGGGAACATTTTGGTTTCATCTCTGTTCCGAGTTCCGTCCAATCTGTTCTCTCAGTTCCATAAAAACGTATTTCGTGTATCATACATCGGTATCCTTTTTATAAAATGCGCTAACGATCGCGCATAACGCGCCAGGAAGAGCGGGCGCGACGGCATCTGAACAGCAACCATTTTTCTCGCCCGCTCTTCCTGGTCGCCGTTCATGCGCATTGTTAGGCGCTCCATTCTCTTATTGTTCTTTATTATAGATGACCGGATTATAGATGACCGGCATCTTATTCTTCCATCGTTGCCACAAATCATCATTGGTGACCAATTCTGCCATGAAATGGCTCACATTTATGCGGCTTGTTTTTCCAGGGTTAAATAGTGGACTTCTTTGTATTGACTCGAATACGTCATAGGGAGTTTCTTTCTCAGCATTGAATAATGAATCTGGTCGAACGACTGTCCACTCTATTTTTGCATGATCCTTTCCAATTACTCGTAATAAATAATTCGCAGCACTCACATTATCTCTCTGTGGTGGCAATAATGCCGTCAGCATTGAAAGGACAATTCTTTCGGAAAGTGACCTCTCCTCGCGTATATCCTTGTTTTCATTGCCAACAGTATTCATGAGGATAATTTTACACTTCTTGGGAGAATATTGATTCATTGCCTCACAAATATTCTTGAGCGATTGATACACGAGCAACCGAGGTTTCCCAAAGATGCCTTCGAACGTAATATTGTGACCTAAACAGCACACAACGGCATCACATCCATCAATAATATGTTTATTCTCTTCTGAATTGAAATCGGTGATATTTCCAGTCACAACGTCCACAAGTTGACTATTCGATATTTCTGGTGAAAGATTCGCATTGTTCCTAATAACAACTCTATGATGTATTTCTCTTTTTATGAATTGAGCGATCACTTGTTTACCAGTTGCTCCACTTGCGCCAAGAACTAACACTTTCATAAAACACCTCATCATATTTGGAATTAGACGTGTTGTTGATCTTGTCGAATCAGTTCGTTCTCACAAGACGAAACCCGACATCATGGTACGGATGCGCGGGGCCGCCGTAATTTCGCGCGCTGGAACGCACTCGCGCCGGGAAATTGTACCAACTGCCGCCCCGAATGACGCGCATGGAACCGCTACTGGCATAGATCGGATTCACGGACGGGGTTTGCGCCTGAAGCGTGGCGTACACGTCGCTGATATACGTATCCTGACACCATTCCCAGACATTGCCGTGCATGTCGAAGAGTCCCCACGCATTCGGCTGTAATTGCCCGACAGGATGCGTCTGACTGCCGGAATTTTCGGAATACCACGCATATTGCCCTAACAGCGCCGAATCGCTGCCGAAATGCCAGATGTCGGAACTGCCGGAGCGACACGCGTATTCCCATTCGGCTTCGGTCGGCAAGCGATACGTGTCGCCGGTTTCCAGCGACACGCGCTGACAAAATTCCTGCGCGTCGTTCCATGACACCTGCTCGACCGGCAGATGCGCGCCTCTGAAGTTGGAGGGATTCGTGCCCATGATCGCTTCCCATTGCGCTTGCGTCACCGGGTATTTGCCGAGCGCGAACGCGGAAAGCTTGACCTGATGGCAGGGACATTCGTTATAAAAATAATCGTTCCACCAGCCCCATTGCTTCAGCAAGCGCTGCTCGTCGTCGCTCTGCCCCATCTCGAATGTGCCATCCGGAATATCTACCATATTCCGTTCCAATTCTGCCACGAAGCGTTTGCGGCGCTCTGACGCAATGTGTTCTTGTCGTTCGCGTTCTTCCGCTTCGATTTCTGCCGATGTTTTCGGGCGCTCCGGTAATGGCAGCGCGACCGCGACCGTGTCGTCAAGCCCTTCGATCTGGGCGGCCAACGTATTTCCATCCGTCAAAAGCAGCCATGTGATCTCGATTTCGATATTGGCGCGCCCCCATTTATCGCATGGCGCCGCGCCCAACATGATGTCATTCAGAAAAAAGCCGACTTCGCGTCCGATAGCGGTTTTTTCGCCATTCATAACGACTTTTGCCTGTAACGTCGCACGAAATTTTTCTGTCGTCACCTGATCAATCGCAATGACAAAGACGCGGAATTCCTTCACGCCGGGCGACAAATTCACTGTTTCGGTTTTATGCGATGCGCGCATACGCCATTTTCCCTTTGTATACTTGATACTGCATAAATTTGTGAAAATTAGTCAGGGGTGTCAATGCTTGCTTTGACATTCTTGGAAAATCCACAAAACTATCCTATCTCAAATATAATTTCTCAAAACAATCGCGTATCGTTGTTGTTCAGAGTAAAGATACGCGGACAGTCAAAGCAAGCTTTGGCACTCCTAAAAAATTACAGCCTTTAAATTGAAAATTCTGTGAAAATTTTATGAAATCTTTAAAAATTGTCAATTATTGTTCATTATACGTATCCGGTAAATCGTTTTCATACATGACGAAATCGCCCGGCTTGACGAATGTCCATAGATGCCGATTGGCGTCGGTCAGATTGGCGGCGACATAGCAGCGTTCCGCCTGATAATTCGAGGCTTTCAAGCCTTCCTGAATCGGAATCGTTTGTTTCTGCCCGACAAGAATCACGTAATCGCAACACTCCGCCGCATGTTTTCCGAAGGCGTGATTTAGTTCATATTCCCGCGCTCCGAGTTCCACCATGCCGGGCGTGATGAGAATACGCTGCCCGCCCTCCATCGAGGCAAGCACGTCCAGCGCCGAATGCGCTCCGACCGGATTGGAATTGTAGGCGTCGTCAATAATCGTGATATTCTGCGCAGTTTTTTTGAGTTCGAGCCGGTGCGTCACCGGGTCGAGATTTTTGACAACTGCCGCAATAATCGCCAAATCCATGCCTAATTCGCAGGCAACCGCTGCCGCCGCGACAATATTGTAGATGTTATGCTTGCCGAGCAGGCGCGTGTGGAAGGTTTTCTGGCGTCCGTCCGGCGTGCAAAACTCGAACGCGCTGCCTGCGCCGCTAACGCGGAGATTTTTAGCGGAATAGTGCAGGTCGTCGGAATCAATGCCGTAAAAAATCTTTTTGACCGGCGTTAAATTCGCCACGCTGCGGACATGCTCGTTATCCATGTTCAAAAACGCCACGCCGTCGGGCGGGAGCGCTTCGATCAATTCATGTTTGGTGCGGATAATCGTCTCGATGTCGTGAAAGGTCTCCAAATGCTGCTCGCCGATAGCGGTGAGAACGCCGATTTTCGGGGCGACCAATTCGCACAGTTCGCGGATGTCGCCGGGCTGTCGCGCTCCCATTTCCACGACAAACATTTCATGCACCGGCGTCAGCGTGGAACGAATGACTTTCGTTACGCCCATCGGCGTATTGTAGCTTTCCGGCGTCATCACGACATGAAATTCTTCGGCCAACATGCGCTGCAACATGGTTTTCGTGCTGGTTTTGCCGAAACTTCCGGTAATGCCGATGACGCGCAGGCGCGGCATCTGGCGGATTCGGCGGCGGGCGTCGTTATAAAACCAACGATTGATCGCCGATTCGAGCGGCGTTGTCACGACATTGGCGGCGAGCGCTAAGGCACACGGAAAAAGATTCAATAGCAGCAGGCCGGTAAACAACATAAACGCGATCACGCGGCTATTCGACGCAAGCCATGCGCTCAAGCCCGGAATCGTCAGGCCGATCAGCAGAATCAGCATCGCGGCAAACAGCCGGATAGCGCGCTGCGTCCAGACCAGCGGCTTCTTTTCTTTTTGCGGCGAACGGAAAAAGAACAGCGCGGCGTAGGCGGCGATCCAGATCAGCGCGGCCATGCCTATTTCGCCGAATAAGACGGGCAGCAAACCAATTGCCGGAATCGCGTCAAGCGGCGCGATGGTTTTGCGAAAATTCTGCTTCAGCCAGCGGAAATAGCGCTCCGTGCGGTACGAATTGAGTTGCAGCGTGTGAAGCTGTTTTTTCAGCTTCCAGACGGTATGAACGCCGTAAGCGGCAAGCGCGAGCAAAACAAAAAATATGGTCATGCGAACAGGCCACCACCCCTAAGCCCCCTCCTGAATCAGGAGGGGGTTGGGGGCGGTATCATCTCGTGTTTCAAAAAATTATTCAGAATCAGCATCGTTTGCTGGAAGCGGTCTAAAAAGGCGTAATGTCCGGCATCTTTCAGCACGACAAGGCCGGCATCGGGAATCATCCGTTCCATCAGGCGACCGTCGGCGACTGGCGTGGCGGTGTCGCGTTCGCCCCAGATCAGCAGTGTTGACGCGGTGATGTTCGGCAGCAGGTAGCGCAAATCTTCGTTCACGACCTTGATGAACGTGCCACGCATCACGCCGGACGCCTGCTGATAATCCTGCGAGCCGGACTGCCGCCGATAACGTTCTAAAATCGGCTCGCCATGCGCCCGAACACCCGGCAGCGTCAACACGGCTTTGGCGGCTTTGTAGGCATAGACTTTCGCGTAATATTTCAACGAGCGTTTCGGGCGAATTCCGGCGCTGCCGAACAGAATCATTTTGGGAATCGGCTGCGAGGACGCTAACCGGATCGCAATGCGTCCGCCGAACGAATGCCCGATCAGAATCGGCGCGTCAATCTGCATGGCCTGAAGAAATTCGCGGACAATGTCGGCGTATTCTGCCGTGCCCCAGGCGACCGGCGGCGGATCGCTCTGTCCGAATCCGGGAAAATCGAGAGAAACAGTATGAAAAAATCGTTCGAGATGGGCGTGAAGCGTGGCGAACGTCGTCAGATCGACGCCCCAGCCGTGCAGCAGCAAGACCGGTTGACCTTCGCCGGAGGCGCGATAGTGGAGTTTGAGATTCCGAATGGTAATAAACATGACCGGTCAGCGCGTCTGCTTCAGCGCCATAAATTCGTTCGCTTTCAGGTCGGAAGGAATATCCATATAGGGCAGGACACGCTCGGCAATCCGCTTGAACAGCGGCGCGGCGACCGTGCCGCCCCATTCATTTTCCGCCGGTTCATCCACGATGGCGGAAATCACGACCACCGGATACTCTGCCGGAGCAAAGCCGACAAACGACGTGACTAAGCGGGTGCTGGAATATCCTCCGGCGTTGCTGTTGAATTTCTGCGCCGTGCCGGTTTTTCCTGCGAAACGATACCCGCTTGCCGCCGCGCGTTTGCCTGTGCCGCGTTCCACGACGTTGCCCAAAATGTCGCGCATCATCTGCGCGGTTTTTCTGGAAATGACCCGCCGCGTTTTCATCGGCTCGATCCGCTGAATCGGAACGCCGTCCGCCGTGCGAATCTCTTTCACGATGTACGGGCGATACAAAATGCCGCCGTTTGCCAGCACGGCAAAGGCGTTCGTAATTTGAAGCGGCGTCACCGAGATTTCCTGCCCGATAGACAGCGAATGCAGCGAAATATTCGACCATTCGCTCGGCTCGCGCAATCTCCCGGTAATTTCGCCGGGAAGATCGATGCCAGAAGGAACGCCGAACCCGAACGCGCGGATGTAATCATAAAACCGCTGCGGCCCAAGCTGCTCGCTGATTTTCATCGCGCCGAGGTTATTCGATTGCACGAGAATATCTTCGACCGACATCAAGTTCGAGGTTTTCCATTCTTCCGGCGTTTTCGACGTGGCGGGCAGAAAGCCGTTGTTATTGTCGTAGCGGTCTTGCGGGCTTAAAATGCCCTCTTCGAACGCTGCCGCAGCCTGGACGACTTTAAAGGTCGAACCCGGCTCGTAATCCCAGGCGACGGCGCGATTTTTATAATATTCCTGCGGATAGCGCGAAAATTCATTGGGGTTGAAATCGGGATAATTCACCATCGCCAGAATTTCGCCGGTATGCGGATTCATCACGATGACGGTGGCATGACGGGCTCGTTCGTCGCGGAACGTGGTTTCCAATTCGCGCTCCACCATGTATTGAATGTTTTTGTCAATCGTCAACACTAAATCGTACCCGGTATTTTTGACCTCCAATTCCCAGCTTTTCAGCGAATTGCGTCTGGCGTCCATCTTGACGGCGTAGCGGTCGGCGCTGCCGCGAAGATAGCTGTTGTAATGATATTCCAGCCCTTCCAATCCTTGATTGTCATAGCCGTATTCGTCGAGTCCGGTGAAGCCCAACAGATGCGAGGCGAGGCGGCGCTGCGGGTAAAAACGTTTGGTGTCGGGCACTAAAAAAATTCCGGCGTTGCGCATATCGTCTTCCGCCAGCAGCGATTGGATGCCGGTCAATTGTTCCGGCGTCAGCTTCCGCTTGAGATAGGTCAAACGCGACGATTCGTCGGATGCGGCATATAAGCGGTCGGCAGGAATATCGAGCAGCGAGGACACCCGTTGAAGCGGCGTGGAGGCTGAGGCCACCTGCGACGCTCTCATCACCACCGATTTCGTATCAATGCTTTCCGCAAGCGGGAAGAGATTCCGATCATAAATTTTGCCGCGCACCGGCAGCGTCAACAGGTTGCCTTTGGATTGTTCTTGCGCAAATTTGAGATATTTCGGGTGTTCCAGAATTTGCAGTTGTACTAACCTCGCCACAATCCCAAGTTGTACGAGCAGCAAGCCGACGAAAATCACAGAAATACGTCGTCGCAGTTTTTTGGTGACAGCCATGCGTGTTTACCCTTTTATTGGACAATGCGGAGTTGTTCTTTTTCTATCGGCGCAAATCCCTGTTCTCGCACATCTTGTTCGACCCGGTCAAGGCGCGTCAGTTGATGCAGTTGCAATTGATAGGTTTTTTGCTGTTCGATCAACTCTTTTTTCTGTTGTTTCAGCGCAATGATTTTATAGTTCAAGCGCTGCAACTGAATCTGCTGTTCGACATAATAGAGTGCCGAAAGAAACATCAGGCACATAAACAACAACAGGAGCGCCGAGGATTTTTTCAAAGAAAATTTGCCGATTCGAATGCCCCATCCCTGGGAACGTTCTTTTGATCTCTGCTGAAATTGAATCACTTCTGCTGCCATGCGTGTGTAATAGAACCTCAACCCTGCCAGGGTTCGAAACCCTGGCAGGGTTCGTTCTCAGTCCAATCAGTGTTCTATTTTTTCTAATTTCTCGACAATTCGTAATTTCGCGCTGCGGCTTCTCGGATTCGTATGCAGTTCCTCTGCCGACGGCGTAATCGGTTTTCTCGAAATCAGCCTGATTTGCGGTGTTTTCCCGCAGATACACACCGGACACTCCGGCGGACAGACACAGCCTTTCGCCAAACGTGCGAATGTCTGTTTGACGATACGGTCTTCTAACGAATGGAATGAGATGACACATAACCGGCCTTCCGTCGCTAAAAAGGCGACGGCGCGTTCTAAGGTGTCCCCAAGCGCCTGCAATTCGGCATTCACTTCGATTCGAATCGCCTGAAAGACGCGCGTTGCCGGATGGAGACCTTTCTGCTGAAAGCGTTTGGGAATCGCTCGATCCACAATCTCCGCGAGTTCCGTAGTCGTCTCAATCGGCGCTGCCGCTCGCGCTTCGACGATTCTTCGCGCAATGCGCCGCGACTGGCGTTCCTCGCCGTATCGAAAAAACACATCCGCTAACGCTTCTTCTTCATACGTGTTGACCACCGCGTATGCCGTCAATACCTCGGCGGTCGGCGGCGTTGACGTATCCATCCGCATATCCAGCCAACCGGAGCGCTGAAAGCTGAAACCTCGCCCGGCTTCGTCGAATTGCAGCGACGACACGCCTAAATCGAACAGCATTCCCTGAAATTGGGGCGCTTCGACGCCATGTTCCTGCGCCCATTCCTGCGCGACGCGGTCGAACGCTTCGTGACGAGCATGATACAGCGTCACGCGGTCGCCGAATTCCTGAAGACGTTCACGGGCAATCTGCAACGCCGCCTGATCTTGATCCACGCCAATCACGCGATTGGCGGGATGCTGCAAGAGAATCGCCGCCGTATGCCCGCCGCATCCGACCGTCGCATCGAAAAATATGCCCGGATTATCGCAGGCAAGCCCATCCAGCGTCTCCTGGAGCAATACCGAAATATGCCGATGTCCACGCATGTTCGTCTCACGCATTCCTCAAAACCCTCATATTCTCGGTATCTTAACGAAGCTGTCGGAGAATGTCAAGAAGAAAGAAAAAAATGTAATTATTTACATCCCGACGAACAGCCTTATTTGTCGAGAACACGGTTGTTTTTTCGCGCATCATTTGTCAAATATGGCTGTTTGACAATGCGTGGAGCCAAAAAATTCTAAAAAATAGCCACCATATCCGCGATGCATACGCCGTGATGATGCTGTATCCTGTCAATTGATTTTTCGCGCGGCGAGCTTCTGATGTAAATTCGATAAAAATTTCTTGCATCACAACCTTCTTCATGTATATCGTCTTTGCATCTATAAATATTATCATAATGCTTACAAGGGTGGAGGATTCGCATGAAGAGTTTACGCAGCAGATTGCTGATGTCGGTCGGATTGATCATTTTCGTCGTGTTGGGGACAAGCACCTGGATGCATATCAACGACCTGAAGCACGATTACCGCAAGGCGTTGGAAGAACGCTCCGAAGCCATGATACAGGGATTGAAGAACGATGTCATGAATATCTATCAATATAATCCGAGCTATGAGGACGCCCTCGGAGCGTTAAGCGGCTTATCCCTGCAATGTCTGCAATTGTACGAAAACAATAAGGACAAACATGTGATTTCCATCGCAATTATCAACCCTGACGGGATCATTGTTGCGCATAATGATAGCAAATTCAGAGAAACTCCCCATCCCTTGCCGCAATTCGAACAGATTCTCAACGCTCTCAATATCCAAACCGTGCTTGCTGACCACCTCTTTCATACCTTTATCCCATTAATCACTGAAGATCAACATATCCTCGGCGCGATTGAAATCGTGGTCTCAGAAGAATTATTCGAGCAAAAAGTTCATCAAGTGCTGCTCCATGCGATGCTGCTGTTTGTTGCCTTCCTACTGGCGGCATTGACGCTGATGTTTGTGATGCTCTCCATGCTGCTCAGTCGTCCGGTGCATCAACTTGTGAGCATCGGCGAAGAGTTTGCGCGCGGGAAATTCGTGGCGCTGCCGTCTGAAATCAATAACGATAATGAAATCGGGCAGATCGGGCGTGTGTTTCAGCAGATTTCTATTTATTTACAGGAAATTTCCACGACCGCGTCCCATATTGCGACTGGCACGTTTGTTGACGATGTCCGCGTTCGTTCGCAGCAGGATGCGCTTGGTCGCGCATTTCACGATATGGTCGCCTATTTGCGCCATGCCGCCGAGGTCATGCGGCAGATTTCCGATGGAAATTTAACGGTGGATGTCCAGGCGCGCTCTACGGCTGACACGTTCGGGCAGGTGATTCTGGCGATGGCCGATAACCTGCGCGCGCTGATTGCCCGAATTCGCAGCACGTCGCGTCAAATTGCCGCAACTGGAGGACAGATTCGTCAATTAGCATCCCATGATATCGAAATCGCCAAAAACGTCACGAATTCCGTCGAAAATATGATCTCCACCATGAACGAAATGGCCTCCAGCGTCGAGGAAGTGACGCATAGCACCGAAGTGCTGTCCTCCTCAGTGGAAGAAACCTCGGCCTCAGTCTCGCAAATGAGTTCTTCGATCCGGCATATTGCGGAAAATGCGACCGCATTGACCGAGCAAACCCATGACACCATCGCCTCATTACATCAGACCGTCACCTCGTTAGGCGACGTTGTGCGCCAGATTGACGCATCGAAACAACTGTCGCAGGAAACCAGTCAAGATGCTGTCGAAGGCCAGGAAGCAGTCGAATTGGTCATCTCTTCGATGGAAACCATCCACGACACAGTGACAACGGCGGTGAAGGCGATTACCCAATTTTCAGAGCGGTCGCAGGATATTGATTCCATGCTGGAAGTCATTCGAAACATCACGGAGCAAACGTCGCTGTTAGCCCTGAACGCCTCTATTATTGCCGCGCAGGCGGGATCGCACGGGCGCGGATTTGCGGTAGTGGCAGATGAAATCAAAAGTCTGGCGAATGGCGTCGGCGCTTCGACCAAAGAGATCGCCGCTGTCGTGCAAACGTTGAAACGCGATACGGCGAATGTCGTGCAGACGATTCATCAAGGCGCGGCCAGCGTGGAGCAAGGCATGACGCATACGCAGCAGGCGCGCGCGACATTGCAGAAAATCCTCGAAAGCGCTCGCCATTCTTCCGACGTGGTCACGGATATTGCCACCACGCTGCATGATTTGATGTCAACCAGCGAAACGGTCGCGATGGCGATGGCAAAAGTGGATATCATGACGAATGATATTACCCGCGCCACGAACGAGCAAAAGACCACGACCGGGCAGATCGATCAGGCGATTTCCCATATCAATGACATGGCGGCGCAGATTCATATTGCCACCAGCGAGCAACTGCGCGGGATCCATCAGGTATTAGATTTAGCGGGCGAATTAATGACGGTTATTCTGAAAAATCAGGAGAGTTCGGCGCAGATTACGAACACCGCCGAAGCCTTATCCGACCAGGCCGATGTGCTGCTGCATTCGGTAGATCGGTTTCGATTGAACGATTGAGAGATTTATCAGTTTGGTATTTCTGCGTTCTTGTTTGTGAGCAGACGAAAGAAGTATTGAACCTGCCGAGAAAATTCCCGGCAGGTTTTACAGAGCGGTTTTCAGCCTTCGATATCTACAATGACTTTTACGGCGCCGTCACGGCGTTCGTGGGCGACGTTCAGCGCTTCAGTGACCTGATTCAAACCGTAGCGATGGGTGACGAGCGGATCGATGTTGATGCGTCCGGTGCTCACGAGTTGAATGGCATACGGATACACGTTGGCATAGCGGAAAATCCCCATAATATCCACTTCCTTGTCAATCGCTGCTAACACTGGCATCGGGAAGGTGTCCTGCCCTGCCAGTCCGACCCAGACGATACGCCCGCCGCGAGCCGCCAGAGCAATTGTCTGCTGCGTGGTGGGAACTGAGCCGGCAGTTTCGAAGACGACTTCCATGCCGAATCCGTTGGTGAGTTCTTTGATCGCCTCAACCGTATTTTCTTTACCGGCATTGATAATTTTCGTAGCCCCCAGCTTTTGCGCCATATTTAAGCGCACATCTTCCAGATCGGCCACAATAATTTCTCCGGCTCCGGCAGCTTTGGCCGCCAACAGCGTGACTAATCCGATTGTCCCGGCTCCCAGAATAATGACAGGTTCGCCAGGTTTGAGGCGGCTGCGGCGAACAGCATGCATCCCGACGGCCAGTGGCTCCATCAATGCGCCATGATCGTAGGTCATGTTATCTGGCAGATGGAATACAAAATCCGCCGGCCAGGCGACATATTCCACATACGCGCCATGTATCGGCGGGGTCGCCATAAACGTCACATCCGGGCAAAGATTATACCGTCCGGTTTTGCAATAGACGCATTTCCGGCAGGTGTAGCCAGGCTCAATCGCGACCCGGTCGCCCGGTTTGAAATTTTTGACATCGGCGGCCACTTCCACAATTTCTCCGGCAGCTTCATGTCCTAAAATCATCGGTTTATTCACGATGTATGGGCCAATTTTGCCATGTTTATAATAATGAACATCAGAACCGCAGACCCCGACCGATTTCATTTTGATCAGGACTTCACCAGCCTTAATCTGAGGAAAATCCACGTCCTCGACACGAACATCATCAATTCCATGCATGACAGCAGCTTTGATTCTTTTCATATCCTTTTCTCCTGAATTGCTTGCCACAGGGCTACACAGAATTCTGTGCGCTCCGCAGATTGGTGTTATAGAGAACCTTATGCCTCTCGTTCCTGAATATTGCCCATAATGTTTTTCGAGCGTCTGGTCTTTGACCAAATGTCGTATGTCACGGCTAAGGCGATGATCGCGCCTCTGATAATCTGTTGTAAATACGAATTCACATTGGCAAGGTTCATAATGTTATTCAAAAAACCAACGATAAACGCTCCTGCCAGGGTGCCTTCTGCTGTTCCGATGCCGCCTGAAAAACTGGTGCCGCCGATAATGGAAGAGGTCAGGGCTTCGAACTCGAAACCGACCGCCCCATTAGGCAGTCCCGCGTTGACGCGCGACATGAATAAGACTCCGGCAATGCCGACAAAGACGCCGTTAATAATATACGCTGTCATCTTATTCCGGGTGACATTGATTCCGGAGGCGATGGCGGCTTCCTCGTTGCCTCCGATCGCGTATAACGACCGCCCGAAAGGCGTATGCTTGAGGATATACCAGGTGACAATCAGGATCAGCACCAAAAAGATAATCGGGATCGGAATAAACAAGAACGAATTCTGACCGATTTTCGCGTAATCGCCGATCTGATAAATATTTTGACCATTAGTATAGAACAATGCCGCTCCCCGCGCCATTGCCAGCATAGCGAGCGTCGCGATAAAAGGAGGAGCTTTCAGGCGCGTGACCATCACGCCATTGATAATATTACAGAAGACCGCCACGATAATGGCGACGCAAAACGCGATCAACATGGAACCGGAGGATTTGAAAACGGCGACCGAAAGCAGTCCTGACAAGGCCAGAACGGAACTGCAAGACAGATCGAGCATGCCGCAGATAATCAAGATCGTCTCGCCAAACGCCAAAATTGTCGTGACTGCAATCTGGCGCGAAACGTTCGCTAAGTTCGCGGGCGATAAAAAATTCCTATTTATCAAAGAGCAGAGAATAAATAAGATAAAAAGCACGAAATAAATGCTGTATTTCTTCGTAATACCGTGCCAAATGCGATGCAATCCGTCCGAGTGATTCACGATACACCCTCCTTTTTTTCAACACCTGTTGCTAATCTCATAATCGCTTCCTGACAAAAATCTTTTCGCGCCAATTCGCCAGCAATTTTTCCTTTGGCGACGACGTAAATCCGGTCGCACATGCCTAACAGCTCAGGCAGTTCCGAAGAAATCATAATAAGCCCCTTACCTTCTTCGGCGAGTTCCGTCATCAGCTTGTAAATCTCATATTTCGCGCCGACATCAATGCCTCGTGTCGGCTCGTCGAGAATCAGGATTTTCGGATCGCAAATCGTCCATTTCGACAGAACGATCTTCTGCTGGTTCCCCCCGCTCAGAGCCTCGACCGTCGTGTCATACGAAGGCGTTTTGACCATCATTTTCCGACAGATGTCACCGACCACCTGATTTTCCTCTTTGGCATGAAGCCTGCCGTTGTAAAAAAACTTTTTCAGACTGGCTAACGATACATTCTCGCGTACGCTTCTCACCGGTATAAGCCCATAACGCCGTCGATCCTCGGAAAGCATGACCATTCCCGCCGCGATGCTGTCTTTGACGCCCTTCACCTCGACCGGCTGTCCAGCGATATTCACGTTTCCGGCCTCATGTTCGTCTAAGCCGAAAAGCGCCCGCATAATCTCGCTTCTGCCTGCCCCCATCAATCCCGCAAATCCTACAATCTCTTTTTTATGCAGATCGAAATTGACGTTTTTGAAAAATCCTTTACGAGAAAAATTTCTGACTTCAAGCAGTTTTTCACCGCGCTCGATAGTTTTTTTCGGATACGTATTGTCGAGCTTTCTGCCCACCATCAGAGAGATCACGGTATCAATGTCAATATCCTCTTTCGCTCTCGTCTCAACGACGGCGCCGTCTCGTAACACGCTAATCTCGTCGGCGATACGAAAGATTTCGTCCATTTTATGCGAGATGTAAATAATGCTGGTATTTCTTTGCTTGAGCGTGACGATTTTTTCGAATAAGCGATCTACTTCTTTATAGCTGATGGCCGAAGTTGGCTCATCCATGATAATAATGCTGGCATTACGCGAAATCGCTTTGACGATCTCCAGCATCTGTATATCGGAGACGGATAAATTTTTCAATTGCGTCGTCGGCGCATAAGACAAACCTTCTTCTTTAAGCAGCGCCAGTGTTTTCGACCGGATCGCTTTCCAATCCACTCGTTTGAATCTCGTCGTCGGCAGCGAACCGAGAAAAAGACTTTCTTCAACCGTCATTTCAGGCACGAAATTCAATTCCTGGAATATCATCGAGATGCCGTACGCTCTGGCCTGATGCGAATCTTTGATCGTCACCTGCTTGCCGTCGAGATAAATTTGTCCTTTATCCGGCTGATAGACGCCGT
This sequence comes from uncultured Candidatus Moduliflexus sp., assembly GCA_964602655.1. Taxonomy (GTDB): domain Bacteria; phylum Moduliflexota; class Moduliflexia; order Moduliflexales; family Moduliflexaceae; genus Moduliflexus. The sequence goes on along the minus strand of CAZRSF010000007.1, from coordinate 71,571 downwards.
CAATAATTTTCATCAATGTCGATTTCCCTGCGCCATTCTCCCCGCAGAGGACGTGAACGCTGCCTTCTTTGACAGAAATATTGACATTGCTGAGCGCTTTGACGCCTGGAAAGGATTTTTCTATACCGGAAACGCGTAGTTTGATGTTATTCATAAGCCAACTATAGTCATCCTAACCTTGCGAAGGTTGTGGCGAGTTCGCATATTCCTGTTGGGCGTACAATCTTCGCAAGGTTATCGTTGACTCTTCCCGTGAAAAATGACGCAGATCGTTGTTTGCCTAATGCTTCCTGGCTATCTCAATCCGCGCTGCCGCTTAGAAGAGTTATTTAATCGCTCCGGCTTTTTTGTGCATCTCGATATACTGATCAACGTTCTCTTTTGTGACCAGCGGGTTATCGATATCCACATTGATCTCCTTTTCTGCGCCGCTGAGCAACTTATCAGCGGTTGATAAGAGCAGTTCGGCTAACGCGTAGGCGCTTTGCAGGCATGTGGACGTCATCCGCCCTTCTTTAATCAGCAGAACAGCCTCCGCCGTGCCATCCACGCCATAAGACAAGATATTCGCGAATTTGTCATTGCCTTTAATAACTTCCAACGCTCCGGCGCACATATTGTCGTTCATGGAAATAATCGCATCGATCTTGTCGTTCGCCTGTATCCAGTCTTCCATCAGTTTCATCGCTTCATCTTTGTTCCAATTGGCAATTTGTTCACCGACGATTTTCACATCGGGTCTCTTGTCGAAAAACTCTGCCTGCCAGCTTTTGCGGCGTTCATCGGCATGGAAGTTGCCTGGAGGTCCATTGAGCACCACGACCTTAGCGTCCTGCGGAACCTGCGTCAGAGCGGCGCGGGCGTTGACAGCGGCCTGTTCATAAGGATTGGCGTCAACCGAAGACGCGCCTGCAATGCCAGCGATTCTTGCATTCGTAGTAATGCAGAAGATGCCGGCTTGGACGACTTTTTCAGCGTAGGGTCTTTGGGATTCGCCGTTATTGGGCTGAATGATAATAACGTCGAACTTGTTGGTAATGGCATTTTCAATCAGAGAATTTTGTTTGTAATCATCGGCCTGTCCGTCAAAAATCGTCACCGAAATATTCTCGTATTTTTCGGCTTCGGCTTTGACCGAGTTCGCCAACCATGCGGCAAACGAATCCGCCTGCGCTCTGGCAATATACGCGACTTTGTATTCCTTCGCCTGGGCGATAACAGACATCGTACACATGATCAAACACAGCGTTAGAATTTTTTTCATTTTCATCGTACATTCTCCTCTATGCAAAATTGTTGTTCATGTCATACATCAGCTACACAGCGCTATCAACAATGGTCTGGCCGGAATAGTACTGGCCTCCCGTTCTCAGGTTTGCGAGCACGTTCCACTTTCAACAAATCCCACCTCCTTGTTTTTGGCATCTTCTTGCTTACATATCTTGAAACGGCCACTAATGGCGACCGCAAGACCCTCGGATAATTAACTCGGTTTCGAATTGAATATTGAGATAATCGCTTTTTGATGGATGTTGAATGCGTGTAATCAGCGTCTCAGCGGCAGTTCTGCCCATTTTTTCCAACGGCTGTCGTACCACCGTAATTGGGGTTTTCAGGTACTTTAGCCATTTCGAATCATCGAATGAAATCAGACCGATATCGTCAGGAATGCGCAAACCCAATTCTTCGATTGCTTCTAATGTTGGAAAGCAGATTTCATCCACAGCGCAGAGCACCGCATCAATATTTCCCTTAAGAATCCAATCTTTAATACTCTCCTTCATTGCTTTATCAGAATAACTCACAATTTTTATACGATGCTCGTCGAAGATGTTTCGCTGAGAGAGGGCATCTTCATACCCTTCCATCCGTTTCTTCATCGTGTACACCGTTGCCTCGTATCCGATAAAGCCGATGCGGGTGTAGCCATGTTCGCAGAGGTGTTCAGTCGCAATTCGGGCGCTCTGAAGGTTATCAATGCCAATGTAATCCGATTTTATTCCATACGTTTTTCTGTCTATTTGAACGACGGGGACGTGGCTTGTTTGGAGCGATGAATAGGTTTCATGCATGTTGATGGGCGCAAAAATCACACCCTCAACCCCTTTTTGCAGCAGTAAGTCTAAGTGGATTTTTTCTTGACGGACGGTATCTTCGGAATCGCAAAGAATCAGACTGAACTTCTCTTTTCGCAAGCATAACTCAACGGCTTTGACGATACTCGCAAAAAAACTTTCTCTGATATCCGCAATAATAATCCCAATCGTTTTGGTCCCTTTTCCTTTGAGACCTTGAGCCAAGATATTCGGACGGTAGTCGAGTTTTTCTATTGCCTTCAAGACCCGGTCTTTCGTCTCTTTTTCGACAAATCGGGTGTTATTGATCACATGAGACACGGTCGCCGTGGATACATTGGCGTGGAGCGCAATATCTTTTATCGTATTTTTTTTCACGATACAAGAAAATCTTCAGAGGATTGAATGATTATTATTTAATCGTTTGCGTAAACGTTTAAATAAAAGATTACATGTTTCTCTGTCAAGTATTTTTTATGAATTTTACCTGTTATTCGAATCTATAGAGCAGGCAGGTAGATTGGGTGGGAATTTTAATAGACATCTTTCCTAAATAAATTCTTTCAGGCAGGGAGAACTCAAAAGTGCGACATTCGCGTGTTGAAACAGAAACGCTCATATTTGACTTCAGAGCCATTTTTTTGAACCATCCCATGTAAATTCCCCTATTCGCCTGACGAAAATATGGGAATTATTTAGGAAAGATGTCTAATAGAGATCGTCAACTTTGTGGACTGAACAGACATCGAAGATTATGGATGCAATATTGATTGTCAAATGTGTCTCTTCATGTTTATTGAAAGGTAGCCCAGGTCAAAGTCGTTGCCTTGGATGGGAAGGACAACGACGATACGATTAATCTATCGCGAAGAATTCTGCTACATCCACTTCTTCGTTACGCGGGGGTACGGCGTCAAGTTCGTCTTCATACAGAAAGATGCTGTCCCACACCAAACCCACGTCCTCGCTTGCCACAAGCAATTCCAGGCTCATCTCGCGCGGTGAGGCATATAGATTCTTGTCTCGACACCCCAATGCCAATTATATGTTTTAAGAATTTCTATTTGGTTCTTTTTTTTATCTCTGAATCTGCTGAATATCTGGCATACGATGCGTAAGAGCATTCTCAAAATCAGAATAATCAGAAACATAACGAATTCTTTTTTGCTGACCATTCTTTGCTTCTTCGAATCTCAACTTCACCATCGTTCTGTTTGCAAGAATCTCGTGCGAAGCGATATAACACACTACATCTTTGTCAATGACATATATCGCCAAAACATCAAAATCATCAGTAGAATAGGAGTAATTATACACAGGATTGAGACATGTTTTCCTGGTATATGCCGTAACGATTCCATTCTTCGAATAAGTACTCTTCACCTGGATTTTGATCGGAATGTTGTCACGCAGTGCAATCAGATCAACCCGTGAACTGTTGCTGACCGCTTGAAATACATCATATCCCTGCGCGCAAAGATTCTTGATCACTGCTATTTCACCCAAAATCCCTTTTTGATTCGGATCGTGTAGCATTGTTATTCGTCCCCCATCATATTTCATGACGCATTAGAATAACCTGCGAAAAGGCAGATTCCTCAAGGTTTTTCTTTGGAACAAAAGCGACCTGTTCCTTTTGTCTGTCATCTGCAAACTCACGAGTGATGAACAGGCTGTATATAACATGTATCGACTGATTTTTGACACAGTAAAAGACCTCTCGCCAAACCTTCAAGTCATCATCACCGACCATGCCAATTCGAAGATAAAAGATTTTCAGGGGAGTTATGGAAGAATGGAGAAAAGGAAAAAAATTGATTCCGAAAGATTGGTATGAATAATCTGAAAACTTTATTATGATGGGAAAATAGGCCGTAGAGGGCTCGAACCTCTGACCCGCTGATTACCTACCGCATTAGCTTTCGCTAACCATCACTCAGACGTTGCGGTCTGGACCATTTCATCATCCTCAGCCTTACCTGCCGGATGTTCGACGTATGGCCTCTGAGGGCTTCCTCAAAATTTTTTGAGGGTTGCCTGCTAATTATCCAATCCTGAACATTTTTACTTCTTACGAAGTAGTTCAGGCTCTCAGGACGTCCTAGCATATAGTCGAATTTTCACTCATACATTACTGTATGAGGCTCCCTTACCAAGAGTCAGCTGCTCTACCAACTGAGCTAACGACCCATCTATTGAAATACTGGAAAAACAACTCACCGGAATTTCGTCAAGAAAAATGTGCCGGCACAACTTTTTTTCTGCAATTCGGAGATTTCCTCATATATTTGTTGACAGAGAAGCTCGCCTTTGCAGATATACGATGAAGACGCAAACATAGTCATTCATGTAATCATAATTTATAAAAAGGCGTCCCGACGCGGAAACCGCTGTACGATTTTTGCTGCGGCTTTCAAGAGACCGGACGTTGAAAAATAGATATGGCAGGACTTCAAAAATTTGCAAAAAAGGTCGGTTGGGGGCAGTTAGCGCTTACGACCGGATTGTTCTCCGGCTTCGCGCCGATTGCGTCCGGCACGTTCGGCACGTTAGTTGGCATTCCGCTCTATCTCGGCCTGATGAAACTTGGCGCATTCCTTCCGGCGGGATGGATGCAATGGCTGCCGTATGGCGCGATCGCGCTCGTATTGTTTTTGTTCGGCATTCAAGGGGCGAACCGTATCGAAGAAGCGTCACAGGAACAAGACCATGGCATTATCGTGATTGATGAAATCGTCGGCTACCTCATTACGATGGCGTTTTTGCCGTTTGCGTGGCAGCCGTTCAAGTGGCAATGGATTATCGCCGGGTTTTTTGTCTTCCGATTTTTTGACATTCTCAAACCATACCCGATTCGCAGCCTTGATGAAAATCCGAATCTGAAAGGTTTCGGCGTCATGATTGACGACGCGCTGGCTGGCGTGTACGGCAATATCCTCCTGCAAGCGGCGAAATTCCTGATCGAACGATTTGCGTAAAATTAGCTGTCAGTCACTTTGAAAGTGTCTGACAGCTTTTAAAAAACGGAGAAAATACGTGCCAGTCGAAATCATCTCAGTCGGAAGCGAATTCATTATTCAAGACGCTCGGAATAACAGCGTAGCGGTCATCTCTCGCCAATTGTTAGACGCCGGAATCGAAGTGGATTACGTCTCATTCGTCAGCGGACAGGAAAATCGGATGGAAGACGTGCTGCGTCAGGCTATCGGACGGTCGAGCCTGGTCTTTATCGTGGCAAAAGTTATGTCCGGCGAGTATGACACCGCCAAAAAATTGCTGACGCGCGTACTGAAAAAGCGCCTGATCCTGAACTATAAATTGTTGGACGCAATCAAAGCCGAATATGAAGCTCGCGGAGATACCATGCCGCCGACAGCGGAAAAACAGGCGTTAGTCCCAACGGAAGCAGAAATGTTGGACAATGAAAAAGGCCGAATGCCGGCGTTTTTGTTTACGCATGAACAAAACAGCGTGGTCTTGCTGCCGGGGCAACCTGACGAAATCGAGCAGATTGTCAAACAGCGCATTTTGCCGCGCCTTGACCCCAAAACATTTCGATTCGGCACGGTCAACGGCATAATATTCAAAACCTGCGGATTGCCATTGTCGAAAATCAAAGAATCATTGAAAGGCATTGACTGGGAAGGCGGTCAGCAATTGCTGAATTACGTCGAAGATGGTGAGGAAATCTCAATCATTTTGACTGTCAAAGGGGAAATTCAGACCGACGTTGAAAGTCGTTTGCGCTCATTGAACGAGCAGATTATCAAAAAATTGGAACGGTATGTTTACGGCGTCGGCGCTGAAACACTGGAAGAAGTTGTCGGCAGACTGTTAGCCGACCGCAGACAGACCGTCGCAGTGGCGGAATCCTGCACCGGCGGCCTGATTGCGCACAGATTGACAAATGTTCCAGGCAGTTCGATGTATATGGAACGTGGAATTGTGGCGTATAGCAATGATGCGAAAATGTCGTTATTGGACGTGTCTCCGAATATCATCGAGCAGCATGGCGCGGTCAGTGCCGAAACAGCCGTTGCAATGGCGGAAGGCATTCGCTGGCTGTCGCAGACCACCTATGGCGTCGCGGTGACGGGCATCGCGGGGCCGGGCGGCGCGACGCCGAATAAGCCGGTGGGATTGGTCTTTATTGCTGTTTCTTCCGAACAAGGCGGTACGCACTGGCGGAAATGCCAATTTTCAGGGGATCGCCTTGAGATCAAGACCAGAACCGCGCAAACGGCGTTAGATATGCTGCGCGGCGAACTGTTACGCGAAAAATAAACGTGGACGCTGTCGCGCGATGTCAGGATGGAGGACGCTCTGAAGTCGCGGCGATACACGAAAAAATTATGGACGGAATTCGAGCATTTATTGCCATCAAGATTTCGCAGGAAATCCAGGAAAAGCTGGCGGGAATTCAGGAGAAATTAAAACAAGCGGATGCGCAAATCTCTTGGGTAAAGCCGGACAACATTCATCTGACCCTGAAATTCTTAGGGGATATTCAGGAAGCGCAAATCCCCGCAATTTTAGACGCCATGACTGTAAGCGCGAAGACAGTATCCCCGTTTTCGATGCAAATCGGCTACGCGGGCGCGTTTCCGAACATGAGCTTCCCCCGCGTGATTTGGATCGGCATCACCGACGATGAAAGCGGGAGTTTGAAAACATTGGAAGCTGACCTGTCGCCGCGTCTTGAAGCATTGGGATTTCAGGGGGAAAGCGGGCGATTTCAGCCGCATCTGACGCTCGGACGGGTGCGATCACAGAAAAATAAAAGCACTCTCTTCCGGGCAATCGAAGGCATTGTCAATATCTGGGTCGGCGTCACTTCAGTAGATGCGCTCTATCTGATTCGCAGCGAATTGAAATCTACCGGCTCGGAATATATGGAAATCGGCAAAGTGAATTTGGAAAAAAAATAGAACACTGATTGGACTGATAAAACAGATCAACACTGATGATTTAAAATAAAAAATCAATGAAAATCAGTTCTATCAGTCCAATCAGTGTTCTATTCGTTAAATGGCGCGAGATTTTTTAGCGGAATTAGCAAAACGCCGCCTCGTATCGGACGGCGCAATGGGCACGATGTTATTTGCCAGAGGGCTGCCGCAAGGCGCGTGCCCCGAAGAATGGAACGTGTCGCACCCGAACGACGTGCAGGCGATTCATCAGGCGTATTTCGACGCCGGATGCGATATGGTGGAAACGAACACGTTCGGCGGAACGTCCATCAAACTCAATGATTATCATGTTGCCGATAAGATGGCGGAATGGAATCGCAAAGGCGCTGAAATCGCCCGCAAAGCCGCTGGCGAGCAACGTTTTGTCGCCGGATCGATTGGACCAATCGGACAACTTCTCAAACCGTATGGCGCATTAGCCGAAGACGACGCATATCAGGCGTTCAAAGCCCAGGCGCTCGCGTTGCAAGCCGGCGACGTGGATGCAGCCTTCGTGGAAACCATGATCAGCCTGGAAGAAACGGTGATTGCGGTGAAAGCGGTCAAAGAAAATACCTCGCTGCCAGTGGTGGCGACGATGACCTTCGAGCAAAAAAAGAAAGGCTACCGCACCATGATGGGCACATCGCCGGAACAGGCGGTCGAAGCATTGCAGCAGGCCGGCGCGGATGTTGTCGGCACGAATTGCGGCGCGGGACCGGAACTGACCGTCGGCGTGCTTCAGGCGATGCGCTCCGTGACGAATGGCTACCTGATCGCGCAGCCGAACGCCGGGCTTCCTGAACTGCGCGATGGCAAAAATGTCTATACCATGACACCGTCAGAGATGGCTGATCTGATGAAACCGCTGCTTGATCTTGATGTGCGCATTATCGGCGGCTGCTGCGGCACGAATCCCGACTACCTTCGAGCCATCGCCACGATGGTCAAAGGAGCATAACCCGGCGAATTTCTCAGGGGTTGGAACCCCTGTCTTTATGCCAACGCCCTTTCAGGGCGAGGCTTGCCGCGAAGCGGCAACGGAATAAAGACTGGGGTTTCAACCCCTGGAACGTCTCATTCCCAAATCTGCGATGAACATCACCTTTCAGCCCGAAGAAAAAACGATTGAGATTCAGCCGACGCAAACGGTGTTAGAATGCGCTCATCAAGGCGGCGTGGAGATTGTCGCGACCTGCGGCGGCAAAGGCCGCTGCAACAGTTGCCGCATTCAACTGATTCGCGGCGAGTTTACGCCGCCGACCGACGAAGATTTCCGCGTGCTGGGAGAAAAACGCTTGCGGCAGAGGTATCGTCTTGCCTGCAAAACCAGAGCGCTCACTGACGGCGTGGTGCGCGTCATTCCGCCGATTTCTGAGCAATTGCACCGCATCCTCTCGCATACCGAACGCGAAGAAGTGGTTTTAGCGCCTGATGTCAGCAAGCAGTTTCTCATTCTGCCGCAGAGAATTGAAGAACATCAAAGTTCTGATTTCGAGGATGTGCGCGAACATCTCGCGGCAGCGGACATTGATCTTGCGGCATTGCGGCATCTGCCATCCGTGCTATTCGAGCATCGTCGCGAAATGACGGTCGTCTGCTGGAAAAATACCGTGATCGGCATCGAACCGGGCTATACATGCGAACAGATGTACGGGCTGGCGTTTGATGTCGGCACGACGACAGTCGTGGGGTATTTGCTCAATCTGCATACCGGCCAGGAAATCGCGGTGGCGTCGGCCTTGAACGCTCAGACCGTCTATGGCGGCGATCTGATGTCGCGCATTACCTTCGCGCAGCAAGATCGCGCCAGTTTGCAGAAACTTCATGAACACATTCTGAAAACGCTGAATACGATTATCGAAGAGGTCTGCGAGCAGGCCGGGATTGACGCGCAGCAGATTTATGAAGTCACTATCGTCGGCAATACCGTCATGCATCATCTGCTGCTGCATATCTCGCCGGTGCATTTAGGCAGAGCGCCGTATCTTCCGGCGATTCGCGACCAGATCGTCTTAACGGCGAAAGAGTTTGGGCTGCATATTTTTCCGCAGGCGCGGGTGGTGATGCTGCCGCTGATTGCCGGATTCGTCGGCGCTGATACGGTCGGCGTGGTGTTGGCGACGGCGCTGCATGCGAACGATCACATCACATTAGCCATTGACATCGGCACGAACGGAGAAATCGTGCTTGGCTCGAAAGAGAGCTTGCTCGCCTGTTCTGCGGCGGCTGGCACGGCCTTCGAAGGAGCGCAGATCACGCATGGGATGCGCGGCGCGGCTGGCGCGATAGACCGCGTGGCAATTGACGGCGACGTGCAGTGTCATGTGCTCGGCGAATGTCCGGCGCAGGGAATTTGCGGCTCTGGCCTTGTTGACGCGATTGCGCAGATGTTGGATGCCGGGCTGATCAATAGCAGCGGACGCCTGTTGACGCCGGAAGATGCGGAGAAAAAGGGCGTGCCGTTCGCGTTGCGGACGCGGCTGCGAGTTGGCGACGGCAAGCGTTCGTTCGTATTGATGGACGCCCATCAGACCGAATCCGGCGAGCCGATTGTTATTACACAGCAGGACGTTCGCGAATTGCAACTTGCCAAAGGCGCGATTGCGACGGGCATCGCGATGCTGATGCAGCGCATGGGAATCGAGCAGGACGACATCGCGGAAATCTTGTTAGCGGGCGCGTTCGGCAATTATATTGATATTGACAGCGCCACGCGGATCGGCCTGATTCCTGATGTGCCCCGCGAACGGATTCGGTCAGTCGGGAACGCCGCCGGTTTAGGGGCGCAACTGGCTTTGCTTTCCCGTGCAGCCAAAGATGAAGCCGATGTGATCGCCCGGCGAACCGAACATCTCGCCTTGACGAACGATACGCGGTTCCAGACGATGTTCGCCGAACAGATGCGCTTTCCCGGATAATTTCAAAATCAATGATGGAGTGCCAACGCTTGCTTTGGCCGCCAAAGCAAGCGTTGGCACTCCTGGCACTACTTAGGACTATGGAACAGATCACTCAACTTCATCGCGTGTCATTGCGCGACTTCAGTATCGGCGGCGACCAGCTTGTCGTCATCGCCGGCCCCTGCGTCATCGAGGACGATCCTGCCGTCAATTTCACGACCGCCGAACATCTGAAAGAAATTACAGCGCAATTAGGCTTACCGTTTATTTATAAATCTTCATTCGACAAAGCCAATCGCAGTTCGTTATCGTCCTATCGCGGCATCGGCTTTGAGCGGGGCTTGCGGATTTTAGACGAAATTCGGCGTCAATTCGACGTGCCGATTGTGACCGATATTCACACGCCAGACGAGGCCGCGCCGGTTGCGGAAGTGGCGGATATGCTGCAAATTCCGGCGTTTTTGTGCCGCCAAACCGATCTGCTTGTCGCGGCAGCGCAAACCGGCAAAATCGTCAATATCAAAAAAGGGCAGTTTCTCGCGCCGAGCGATATGAAAAATTGCGCTCAAAAGGTCATCACGAGCGGCAACGATCAGGTTGTCATCACGGAACGGGGCGCGAGTTTCGGCTATGGCAACCTCGTGTCTGATATGCGGGCGATTCCGATTGTGCAGGGCTTTGGCTACCCGGTGATCTTCGACGCCACGCACAGCGTCCAACTTCCTGGCGGCGCAGGCACGTCGTCTTCCGGCGAACGGCAATTCGTGGCAACGTTAGCGCGGGCGGCGGTGGCTGCCGGAGCGAGCGGCCTGTTTCTCGAAGTGCATCCTGACCCTGATCACGCGCCCTGCGACGGGCCAAACATGATTACGCCGGAAGCGGCATTCGACTTGCTGAACGTATGTAAAGACATCTTTGCGCTTGTCCACAAATAAAGCCACAAATTACACCAATTGCCTTTAAAAAGATCATATTCGCGTTGTACGTCGAAACTGCTTTTCGACAAGGGCGAAACAACAGTTTCGCCCTACGATTTATGATCCATTCGACCACAATCGGTATTACACTGAATGTACGGAATTGATTTACGAGATGTCATCGGTCGAACCAGATTTTTCTTCGCGGCGTTCATTGTTCGTATCGCCATTCGTTCGACGCAGTTGCCAGTTAATCAGTACCCCGCCGATCAAGCTGAGAAACGCTAATGCAATCAAGACGATTCCCCATTGACGTATGGTAAACGACGGCAAATGAGTAATAAGCGGATAAACGCCTGCCAGCAAAGGCAAGAGCGCCGACGGCATCCGAAAGCGCCAGGACAGGCCGGCCAATGCGACGATGGCGAACACCGTCAGCCAAATACTTATGGGTGGAATCGGCCAGGCTTTCCATCCAAGTGTCCATATCGCGAAATATCCGGCGAGAATCGCACCGATGTAGAGTCGCGGATACTGTTTGCGTCGGGCTTGTATCACAAGCGCAATCCCCAAAAATAGCGCTGTCGGCGCAACGAGCGAGGGTGTAAATAATACAATACAAAACGTGCCAATAGCGGCAGCCCAGATTTCTTGTTCGCGAGAAAAGAGCAATGCGAACAGCCAAAGAATCGGAGCGCAATAAAGGACTGGATTCGAAATATAGATGTCAAACGTATAAACCCAAGCAATAAGGTGATACAGATAAAGCCCAGCCCAGATATTCCAGACAGCGCGACTAATCCGTTCGAACGCGGTTTCTACCATGCCAGCCTCTTCGGATGACGTAAGATTTTGCAACGCTTGGCGTTGGTAGAATGCGTACGCCACCAGTGCGATTCCGTACCACATTGCGACAAGATGCATCTGACTTTTCACATCGTTCAAGCGACTAAGCAGGTGCGGGAAAATCGCGATTCCCGCTGCGCCGAGAAATGGAATGGCACAAACAGAAAGACGTTCATCCAATCGAAACGCCCAACGAATCGCGCCCAATTTGATCGCCGCCAATAAAATCCAACAAATGGCGACCACGATGCCCGCATTCCGATCAAACGTCGCAATCACCTCGGTCTGAAACGTTGTGTCGAACAGGAAGATCGCTGACAGTATCCCTAAAATCGCTGCGGCGCGATATTGTTTGGCATAACGGAATAGTAAGCCAGCCCCCGCGATCAACAGAATTTCGTACAGTTCAATCACTGCGGTTAAAACGGTTTCCCAAAATTGCCAGCCTTCTTGTTTCGAACCGGGAGAAATCAGAAAAACACCAGTCAACATGCAGAGCGCGCTAAAAAAATAGAGCGGGTTATAACGAACGAACCAATGGCGCAAAAACTGGCGAAACGTTAGAGGGAGCGGGGGAGGCGTCTTTTCTTGTTCCATATGTTATCTCCTCTTTATTGTGTGATAATGTGATGTTTCCGTTTTCGAACACCTTATTATAGAGCTGCGCGGCGACCATTTCCACCATGCGCTGCCCGAAGTTGGAATTGATATTGTCGGTTTTTGCCTCGACGACCGCGAACACCGGCGCGGAGATGCTTGTCCGTTTAACTCTGCCCTGTTGCTGGTCATGACAAAAATCCATCACGATGTCAAGAAAAAGAACCAGATTCTTTTCTATTGACAGAATCGGCGGAACGGGCGAGCGTAAACAGCGCGTGTCTATAATCTGTGCAATCCGCGAAATCTGTGGTTATTCTATTCAATTACTTATGAAATTTCATCATCCGCTTTTTTTATTCGTGCTGCTGCTAATTCCGGCGATCTGGCTGATGATGCGCTATTCGCCCTGGCGTGACAGCCTCCGCCTTCATCGTGTGCTGGTTGCCGGGCTGCGCTCGCTGCTGATTCTGCTGGCCGGATTGGCGTTAGCCGATCCCCGTTTGATCACGAAAACAGATCGCGTCAATCTCATCTTTTGCGTTGATCGCTCCGAAAGCATCAGCCGCGACAAAACAACGGCAATTCACGGTTTCATTCAGCAGGCGCTCACCGGCATGGACGAACAGGATCAAACGGGATTGATCGCGTTCGGCAAGCAGCCGTCGCTCGAACTCTCGCTGCGAAATCCCTTCGAATTCAGCGAGATGCAATCGGACATCAACCCGAATTTCACGAATTTAGCCGACGCGCTTCAATTAGCTATCGGACAATTTCCGCCGGTTGGCGAGAAAAAAATCGTCCTGTTCACCGACGGTAACGAAAATATCGGCGAAGCAAAACAGCGCGTGGCGCTCGCCGCGTCGCTCGGCGTCCAGATTCTTCCTGTACCGGTGGAATCATGGTTCGGCAGCCGCGAAGTCTTCGTCAGCGATGTCGCCGCGCCTGCCGCCATTCCCCTTGAAACGCCTTATGAGATCAGCGTCGAAGTGACCAGTTCCCATGACACCGAAGGCGAATTGATCATCTTGAAAAATGAGGCGTTGATGAGCAGCGAAACAGTGCGCCTGCGCGCCGGAAAAAATCGTTTTGTCGTGACCGATCAGCTTCAGGGATCTGGGCTGTATCTGTATAAAGCGATTCTGAACTGCCCGGACGATCTGATTTTTCAGAACAATGAAGGTCTGGCATTTGTGAAAGGAGAACAAAAATCGCAGGTGTTGTATGTCGCGGATGCGTCCGCGCCGCCATCCCCGCTGTTCGATGCGCTCTACATGCAAGGCATCGCGCCGAGCCGCAAAACGCTCGACGAATTGAGCGGCACGCTGCACGAACTGCTCACATATAACGCGATCATCTTCGATAATGTCTCCGGCGACCGCCTGTCATTCACGCTGATGGAGCACCTTGAAACATACGTGCGGGAAATGGGCGGCGGGTTCATTATGTTGGGCGGCGAGCGCAGTTTCGGCGCGGGAAACTACCGCAAAACGCCGATTGAAGACCTGCTGCCGGTGTTTATGGATGCGCCGACGGATGTGAAATTCTCCGGGCTGTGCCTTGTGTTCGTGATTGATAAATCGTCCAGCATGAGTTCCCGCTACACGGATAAAACTAAATTGGAACTCGCCAAAATCGCGGCATTTTCTTCGATTGAATTGCTCAATCCGACCGATAAAGTCGGCATTGTGGCGTTCGATTCGCAATTCGTCCGCGCCGTGCCGGTGACGCAGGCGAGCGAGCGGCAGGCGATTGCCGCGCAGTTGTCCACGCTGAAAGAGTCTGGCGGCACGGTCTTATATCCCGCATTGGAAGACGCGTTTAACATGCTCAAAGAAACGGATGCAAGTCGTAAGCACGTGATTGTCCTGTCGGACGGCATGACCAACAAAGCCGAGTTCGAACCGCTCGTACGTTCCATGACCGCCGCAGGGATTTCCGTTTCGACCGTTGCCATCGGCGCGGATTCGGATCAAACGTTGATGCGCTCGATTTCGGAATGGGGGCAGGGGCGGAGTTACTACACCGATAACCCTGACACGATTCCCCGAATTTTTACGGGCGAAACAAAAATCGTGAGTAAGGATTTGATTACGGAAGCCTCGATTGCGCCGCAACTCAACGCCTCGCATGATATGTTGATCGGCTTGACGCAGACCGCGCTTCCGACGCTTTACGGGCAAGTCATCACGTATCCGAAACCGGCGGCGCAAACCATCCTGAGCAGTCCGCATGGCCCGATTTTCGCGGCCTGGCAATATGGTTTGGGGCGCAGCGTGGCCTTTACCTCCGATTTAGGCGGGCGCTGGGGCAAAGAGTGGGTGAACTGGGAGCATTACGGTCAATTCGTCGGGCAAATGGTGAAGTGGGCGCAGCGCAAAGAATCCGCGCAGCGCTACGATGCGCAGATCACGCGCAGCGGCGATAGCGGGAGGTTTACGGTGGATGTGTTAGACGCGGAGAATCAGTTCGTGAATCATCTGTCGTTGAACATCAACATGGTGTCGCCGTCGCAGGCGAACCAGACGCTTGCCTTGAAACAAATCGCGCCGGGGCGCTACGCTGCCGCGTTTCCGGCGGAAGAGATCGGCGCGTATTATTTCAGCCTCTTCGGAACGCAGGCCGACGACGCCAACCGACCGGACGCCTTCGGCTTTGCGATACCTTATACGGATGAATTTCTCCACGCCAGCGTCAATCTGCCGCTGTTAGAAGAGATAGCAAGCGCGACCGGCGGGAAGATGCTGGAACTGAACGCGCCCCCCGCCGACCTCTTTGCGACGCGCGCCGGCTCGCCGGATGACGGCGTCGCGCTCTGGCCGTATCTGGTGATCGCCTTTTTTGGTTTCTTACTGATCGATGTGGCAACGCGGAAAATCATCAAAACGGAAAGATGAACGGCAGAGATCGCCTTATTCGTAATAATTCGAGGCGTTTTTCCAGGCGAGGTCTTTCAGGCGTTTCATCATTTCGGGAACTTGCGTTTTGATGATATCCACATTCCATTCGAAGAGTTCGGTGGGTTTGATGGCTTTCACGGTCGCCGTGCGTTTATTTTGCGGACTGGTGACGCCGAGTTCGCCGAGGATTTCGCCGCTTCCCATGCCACGAATGACCTGTCCGGTATCCGAAAGGATCCCGACCTGACCGGACAGAATCAGACAGAAGATGCCACGCGAAAAATCGCCTTGTTTAAAAATCGTATCTCCAGCCGCGAAAAGACGGACTTTCCCATAATGAAGCAGCAAATGACCGCTGGCCTCATCAATGTTTTTACATAACGCGCATTGCCGGATAATTGCCAAAAGATTTTGAGATTCCATATCGTCATTTCCTGTAGAAGTCGCAGCAAGATGCGTTTGAGAAGAGAGCGCGGCGAGTGTCGTATTTTTTGAAACGCATCCTTGTCGTTATCATGACGAGGAAATCAGCGAAATGTTTATTCTAAAATTCCGGGAAATGCGATGATGGTGAAAGAGTTGTTGCGCCATAAGACGCGCTTCCGTTTTCCTGAGCGTGTCGAACGGCGAAAAACAGTTCGACACGCGTACCGCGAACGAGTCGTTTTTTCGGCGCTTCTGTTATTGAGCAACAATATTGACACACAACATTATGGAGAACGTGGGGCAGACAGGAATGTCTGCCCCACCATCACGTTGTGTGTCATACATATACGCTCCTGAAAATCAATAGCACGAAACTCTACCACGAAATCAGGTATGTGCAACGATCTGCCCCATTCAGACGACAGGATTGCGTGTCGTCATGGGTGACTTTCAGGCGCGCGGTGGAAATCGCAAATCGCTGCGCGACACCTTCGATCACCCCATGATCGAACGGGCAGGGATAGGGCGTGTGGCAGATCATTTTGCCGGAGCGCTCACCCGTCTTTTCATAACGGTACGAGCCGATCTCGCCGCCACGATGATTCATGTGATACGCCGCGTCAATCGAAGCGAGGGCTTTGTCAAGCGTGTCAATCTCCGGCGGCCAGAAGGCTTTTCTCGGCACTTCTTTGCCGATGGTTTTCAGCGTTTTCAAACCGACATGTTCGGCAATCTCTCGATAAAAATCCAAATAATTCTGCTGCGGATACCATTGATCGGCTTTTAATTCAGACATGCCGTGCCTGGCAAGCGCTTCCACCGCCCAGCGTTTGAACAAGCCCATCGCCTCGATGACGGCCTGCGCGGATTGTCCGCTGACTTCG
This sequence comes from uncultured Candidatus Moduliflexus sp., assembly GCA_964602655.1. GTDB lineage: Bacteria > Moduliflexota > Moduliflexia > Moduliflexales > Moduliflexaceae > Moduliflexus. The sequence continues at coordinate 55,074 of CAZRSF010000007.1, read as the reverse complement.
ACATACTGGGCAAATGCTTTATATTGTGCCATACGATTTTCCTCCATGCGTGATACATCGGTTAAGAGAATTCCGTTTTTCAGCGCGGGATGAAATCGGCCTCTGCCGACAGCGAACGCACGAAGGCGGCGATCAATTTGGCCGTCTGTTCCACATCGGACAACGCGATCATTTCGTTCGGAGAATGCAGATAACGGCAGGGAATCGAGATCACGGCGGTCGCGACGCCGCCGCGCGAGACATGGATCATGTCGGCGTCCGTGCCGGTGCGACGCGGCGTAATCTGCACGCTATACGGAATCTGTTCCCGTTCCGCAATCGCGACCAGCATGTCGAAGATCACCGGACTGTTGGCCGCGCCGCGCGACAGTACCGGGCCGCCGCCGAGCTTCACATCGCCGTTTTGTTTTTTATCGGAATTGGGGTGATCGGTCGTAAAGGTCACATCCACCGCGATGCCGACCTGCGGGGCGACGCTGAACGCGCTGGTCTGCGCTCCGGCCATCGTGATTTCTTCCTGACAGGTCGCGACCGCCGTCACCGTCGCTGCCGGACGCTCTTGCGACAACAGCCGCAGCGCTTCCAACACGGCGAATGCGCCGATGCGGTCGTCTAAGCCACGCGACACGATGCGTCCGTTGGCATATTCTTTGACGTCCGCTTCAATCACGCCGACCGTGCCGATGCGGACAAGCTCTTCGGCCTCTTTGCGGTTCGTGACGCCGAGATCGAGCCAGAGGTCTTTGATTTGCGAGACTTTTTTGCGTTCATCGTCTTCCATCAAATGAATCGGCTTTTTGCCCACCACGCCGGAGACTTCGCCGTTTTTCCCTAAAAGCCGCACCCGCTGCCCGACAAGCGTTTGCGAATCCCAGCCGCCGACGCCGGAAAACGAGAGAAAGCCGTCGTCATCAATATAACTGACCATCAGGCCGATTTCGTCAATATGCCCGGCCAGCAGCACTTTCGGCGCTCCGCCGCGCAGCGTTGCGAAGGAATTCCCGCGCACGTCCGCCTGCGTGTCATCGGCAAAGGTTTCGGCTTCTTTACGCCAGATGCGGCTGATCGCCGCTTCATCGCCGGACGGACTCGGCGTATCGAGCAACTGTTTCAAAAAATCAAGCGTCTGTTCATTCATGTTACATCCACCTTTCATTGTCTCTCATAATTAGTTCCCATCATCGTGATCACGCGATTTTGCATACCTTCAGCAAAAAATAGAGGTTCTCCCTTGAAAAAGTCAAGGAAGAAACGCCTGTATCCGAACAAAAATCAGAGGGCGTATTTTCATTGCTGAACAAGCAAAACATTTTGCCGTTTGGTCATGGCTAATCTACGGAATTCCCTTACACATATAATAAAAGGTTGACAAAAATAATAACGAGATGAGACAAATATTCTCGTGCAATCGCTTCTCATCGGCGCATTATACGAGCAAATCCTTGTCATAATACCTACGTGTGTTCGAAATGATCGAACACACGAAATATAACAACGAATCCGCCCTTGCGAGAAGCGCAGAGGCTTGATGCTGAAAAGCCTCTCTGTTCGGCGAGACGCCTGTCTCGCGTCTTATCTTGTCACGAAGGGTAACACATAAGGAGAACTTGAATGGCAGCATTACCCGAAGCAGTAAGTCAGGCATGGGATGACCGGGAAGGCCCCGTCATTTTATCAACGGTTCATCACGATGGAACCCCTAACGCCATCTATGCGACCTGCGTGTCGAAATACAACGAGAAGACGATCGTAGTGGCGAATAATTATTTTGTCAAAACCCTGGAAAACATTCTCGCGGGCAGCAAAGGCACGATTCTTTTTTCCACGAAAGACGGCAAACCGTATCAGATCAAGGGACATATCGCCTACCACCAGGATGGACCGATTTTTGAGGATATGAAAACATGGAACCCTCAAAAGCATCCGGGTCATGGCGCTGTCGCATTGGCTGTCGAAGAGGTTTATACGGGATCGGAAAAGCTGCTATAGGTCTGGCAGCCAAGTCGGAGTGAGACACGGAGAGGTGTCTCCTCCGGGTTTTTCAGCGGATTGAGCAGCGTGTTCGATGTTTTTCCCTCATGTTTTCCTCATTCGGGAGAATCTCTTCGTTTCAGGAGCAACGCGCATGTGAGACGACGCGCGCGGCGCGCCTGACGCGAACAACGAATATGATGACAATATCATGCAGACTCTTTTTGATCGCGTCTCTTCTTCTCTCGATGTTAACGCCAATCGCGCTCTACGGAGAAGATGCGCAGCAAAGGGTCGAAGCCGAAGGCGTGGCTCGCATCCTGCAAAATGACACGGCGACGGCGCGCGATAACGCGATTGTTGACGCGCAGCGCAAGGCTGTCGAACAGGCGGTCGGCGTCCTGATGTCCTCCGAATCGGTCGTGCAGAATTACGAAATCGTCTCAGATCGCATCCTCACCCAATCAGCAGGCTATATCACCTCGTATGACATCCTTAACGACCGCCATGACGACAAGGAATATCGCGTCAAAATTCGCGCTGTCATCGGCATGGGCGCGTTAGACGCCGATGTGCAGGCGATCCGGCATGTGATTCAGCAAAAAGGAAATCCGCGCATGATGTTTCTTGTCTCGGAAGAGCTTGTCGGCCTGAAAACTGCTGGCGTGGCGTCGGCGGACATGTCGCAGGCGGAAGTCACATTGCAGCAGGCATTTGTCAATAAAGGGTTCGAGGTTGTGGACGCCATGACTGTCGCGCAAAACGTGAACCGTGAATTAGCGGTTAAAGCGACAGAGGGAGACGTCGCCGCCTCCGCCGCGATTTGCCAGCAATTCGCCGCGGACGTGGTTATTACGGTGAAAGCCTCGGCCAGCGCCGGAGCAAAGATTCTCAAGAGCGAGATGAAATCGTATCAGGCGCTTGTGACCGCCAGAGCCGTGCGGGCGGATACGGCGGCGGTGATTGCCTCGGCGGCGGAGCAGGCGAAAAACGCGCATATTGACGACTTGACCGGCGGAACGGCGGCTATCGAAAAAGCGAGCGCCAAATTAGCGGAGACGCTGATTCCCAACATCCTCGAGCAATGGCGGCAGGATGTGCAAACAGCCACGACCGTGCAACTCGTCGTGTCGAACGTCACGTTTGCGCAACTCAAGCAGATCAAAGAGATTCTCGCCACGAAAATTCGCGGCGTCAAGACGGTGAATCAGCGCAGTTTTCAACAAAAAACCGCCGTGCTCGATGTCGAAATTCAGGGCACGACCGAGACGCTGGCGGATGAATTGACCGCGCAGGATTTCAACGGCCTGATGTTCGATGTCACCGGCATGACGGGCAACAAAATCGAATTGGCCGCGCAGTAAAACGACAACGATGGGAGGAAGATAAGTATGAATCAAGCGAATTCTTTCTTACATCCGTCCTTGTAGTTCTCGCATCTTTTTTCTTGACATTCCACCTGAGATTTTCACTGATATGAACGATTGATGATTTTGACGGGAAAGGGCGAAAGAATCGGCAACCGGTAGGAAAGGAGCGCGGCTTCTGCTACCATAACCAGAGGAGAAACGATATGAAGAAGTATAAATGTACCGTATGCGGCTTTATTTATGACCCGGCTGTTGGCGATCCCGATAATAGCGTAAATCCCGGAACGGCGTTCGAAGACCTGCCCGATGATTGGACATGCCCGGATTGCGGCGTCGAAAAAGATATGTTCGAACCTTTGGATTAATTTTACCTGAATTCGTTCTGCATGGCGCAGAGGAGGATTGAGTTATGGGATTCGCAGCATTGGTTCATAGCCCTGATTTCGAGGGGAAAGAAAAGCATGTGCCGAGTTTGACGCTGTCTGACAGCGCTATCGGGACGGTTGTCACGATTCAGATCGGCAAAGATGTTTTGCATCCGACCATGCCGGAACATCATATCGAATGGGTGAAAGTGTTCGGCGAAACGCAGGAAGGCAAAGTCGTGGAAGTCGCCACGCTGACTTTCGGCAAAGGCACGTCGCTGCCGAGCGGTTCGATTGTGATTAAAAAAGAAAACTACAAATCCCTGACCGCGTTGTCGTATTGCAATCTGCACGGCGTCTGGGATAACAGCCTGAAACTGTAATTTGCAGCCCGCATCACATTTTTTCACGGCGCGTCGGCAACGATGCGCCGTTTTTCTTATTTTTCCCCTCTTGGGAGGGGTGGGGGTGGGTTTCAGCGCAGGAATATTGTGTTCGTCAACCCACCCCTTGCCCCTCCCATGAGGGGAATCGCTCGAATAATTTTATGCCATCATCAAAAGACTTGCTCGCGCAATTCAGCCTTGTCGCCGGAGTTCCCGGCAGCGAAGGCGATGTTCGACGGCTGATCCGCCAGCATCTCGCCGAAATCGCCGACATCTCGTATGATAAATCCGGCAGCATCATCTGCCGCCGTATCGGCAGTTCGGAAACGCCCCGCGTTCTCGTCGCCGCGCATACCGATGAAGTCGGCTTTCTCGTTCGACTCGTCACGCCGGACGGCTTCGTGAAATTCCATGCGCTCGGCGGCTGGTGGGAACACACGTTATTAGCGCAGCGCGTCGTCATCAAAACCGCAACCGGCGACGTGCCGGGCACCATCGGCGCAAAGTCCGTTCATCATCTTGCGCCGGAAGAACGCGCGAAAGTTCAGGATATTCGCAACATGTTCATTGATGTCGGCGCGAAAGATAAAATCGAAGCGATGGAGGCGTTCGGCATCGCGCCCGGCGACCCGATTGTGCCGCAGACCGAATTCATGGAGATGAAAAATCCCCGCTTCGTCAGCGGCAAAGCGTTCGATGACCGCGCAGGCGTGGCGTTGTTTGTTGAGGCATTGACGCGGCTTGCGGGCGACACGCTGCCGAACGACGTATATGCCGTCGGCACGACGCAGGAAGAAGTCGGCTCGCGTGGCGCGGAAACCGCCGTTGATCTCGTCAATCCGGATGTGGCCATCGTGCTGGAAGCATCTCCGGCAGACGATACGCCCGGTTTTGCAAAAGACGAACAGCAGGGCGTGCTTGGGAATGGGACGCAGATTCGACTCTTCGATCCGACCATGATTCCCAATCGCCGATTGGTGAAATTCGTGATCGAGACCGCCAACGACCTGAAAATCCCCTATCAAACGGCAGTACGCATCAACGGCGGCACGGACGCCCGCGAAATTCATCGTCATGCCAGCGGCGTGCCGACTATCGTGATCGCGCCGCCCGTGCGCTACATTCACAGTCATGTCAGTTTGCTGCATTTGGACGATTACGAAAATACCTTGCGGCTTTTGATGGAACTTTTGCGGCGATTGGACGCGGCTGCGGTCGCGGCATTGACCGCGTTTGAACGAGAGTAATCACACGCTCTTGTTTGCCCCGATACCAGGTTGCCCATATTCGAAAGGA
>CAZRSF010000007.1:44889-49676 GCA_964602655.1 uncultured Candidatus Moduliflexus sp. | reverse complement strand
TGTTACTCATAGGAGCGCACGTTTCAATCAGCGGCGGGCTGCATAAAGCGTTTCCGATTGCTCAGGAAATCGGCTGTACCGCCATGCAGATTTTTACGAAAAACGCGAGTCAGTGGAAGACAAAACCATTGCAGGAGAACGACATCGAACTGTTCAAACGCGCCTGGAACGCATCGGGAATCGTATGTGTCGTGGCGCATGATTCGTATCTGATCAACCTGGGAACGCCTGACGATGAATTGCTCGCGAAATCCCGCGACGCCATGCTGATCGAAGTGCAGCGCTGCGAGCAATTAGGCATTCCATATTTGGTGATGCACCCCGGTTCGCACGTCGGTTCAGGCGAAGAGGCCGGCTTGCGGCGCGTGGCGGAATCATTCGATGACATTCACCGGCAAACCGACGGTTTTCGGACGCAGATTCTCGTGGAAACGACTGCCGGTCAGGGAACGAATCTTGGCTATCAATTCGAGCAGATCGCTATGATTTTCGAGCAGGTACAAGCGCCGGAGCGGCTCGGCGTCTGTTTCGATACCTGCCATGCGTTTGCCGCTGGATATGATATTCGCACGGAAACGGGCTATCACGAGACAATGGCGGCGTTCGACCGACTGATCGGGCTTGATCGTTTGAAAGCCATCCATCTGAACGATTCGGTCAAACCGCTCGGCAGCCGCGTGGATCGCCATGACGCCATCGGCAAAGGGCATATCGGCCTTGACGGCTTTCGTTGGATAATGAATGACGCGCGGCTGACCGATGTCTCTAAAATCCTGGAAACGCCGAAAGGCGAAGATCCGGTCGCGTCGGATAAAGAGAATTTGGCGCGGCTGTATGCGCTGCTTGAACGTGAATGAGCCGGTGGCCTCAACCGTCCGAGGCCGCCGTGTACGATTCGATTCGACGCATCCAGATTCTTGCGCCGCTCGCTTTGACGATGCGTTCGAGATTCGGAGCGAATTTTGCTTCTAACTGCTCTTCGGTTTCTCCTGAACTCACAACGTATAAGATGTATTCGGAAGATGCCTCCCCCCGAAATTTAGGCGGATATTGAAAGGCGTACTGCGGATCGATTTCAACGCGTATTCCCGCTTTGTCAAGTTGAACGGCAAGCCCTGCTGCGGCTGGCCAGGCTTTGTGATCCGGAATCGCCAGACGACAGTCGGTAATATGGCGCTGACGAAAAAAGATAAGCGCCTTTTCCACCACGTCTGAGAAATTAGGAACGCATGTGTGCCGGTTCTGCGCGAGCATGTCGGCTTCTTTGGCGAAATGCTCGCTGTTAAGCAGCGTCAACGCGATAACTCCGAGCGTCAGGCCGTATTCGAGCAGCCGTCGCCCATCGGTTTGCCGATGCCGACTGCCGTTCCTCAGCGTGTCGAGCCAGAAAAAGAGGAACTCGCCACACGGCAGCCAGATCATCACGCCAATAGTCGTCATCCAGATCACTAAATAATCGTGCGCTTCTCCGATGATGCGTCGAATCGAGGTTAGCATCACGACGCTCAAGACAGCGGCGCACAGCGCAAGCATGGCGATTGCCGGATGTTTGCGCCGCCTTGCGAAGAAAAACATTCCGCCTAACAGTCCGAATTGCCCGACCGTTATCATCGCGCCTGTCAGCCGAAACGCGCTGTCAGGCGGAATCGCCGGATAGATTGGGGACGACAGGGGGGAGAATGCTGTCAGGCTGAAATAGGAAAAAATCGAAGACGCAAGGTTGAAGGTATCGTTCCATGACCGCGCCTCATCCTGCTCTGAAAAAACGGCGATAATCTTCGAGAGATTTCCGGGGGAATGCGTATATTGCTCGATGATCGGCAGCGCCCAGAGCCATAACGCGAACAATGCGCCGATCTCAAGAAAGCGCCGCATGTGCGCGGTCGAACACAATGCCGTGCCTCGCCAGACATGCAGCCCGCCGAGGAAGACGGAACAGATGGCAGCCGCCATTGTCGCCGGAATGAATCCGAGATGCGTTTGCATGGCAAATGAGGCCGCAACCACCGCAAGAGGAAAAAGGCTGAATCGGCCGGATGCAATCATCGCAAAACAGAGCATGGCGAGCAAAAACGGGAAAATGGCGACAAACGGATTCCAGATGCTTAAAAGAATCGGAATGATTTGTCTCATGTAACACGCCATCAGAAAGACGAACCAGGCGTATATCCAGCGGTTCGTGCTGCGCCAGACGACTATCAGCATGGCAAGCAGCGCCGAAGCATTGATAAGAAGAACGCTGACATTCAGGCTGAGGGCGTTTCGCCCCATCAGCCAATATAATGGGGCTAAGAGGTAAAAATACGAGGGGCCGGGATGATTGAAGCCAAAGCGAGAATAGGGGCCGAGGAACTGCGCCGATGTCATCGCTGTCCCCACAGACATTTCAAGCAACGCGCCATCCCCGTCCGTGAAGACTTCGGGGAGACCGTTCGCGAAAAAAACGCCCGCCGCGATGAAAAATGGAAGCAACAGAATCGCGCCGCTGACATGAGCCATTATCCGCGCAGAATGGGAGATCGGAGAGACAAGAGGCTCTGAGGAAACGCAAAGCGCCTTGCTGAAAGCCATTCCAAGAGATGTCAATTCTGCCCGATAGCGGCTGACCGCTCGTGGGACGGCTGCCGTCAGGGCTGCGACAAGCAGCGCTGTCGCCAGATAACGCAAATATCGCAATCCAGTTCGAATGGCGAGACTGGCGGGGCCGGGACGTGCCGCGAACAAAACGCGCTGAGACAAAGGCTCTTCGGTGTCCCCCGGCGGCGTCCAGAATGTTTGCATCACGCTGAAACCGCCATATTGGACGTAACGGATTTCTATTTCGTGAAATCCTTGTTCCAGCGCGATGTCACCGCTGACTTTTGCCATGCCGTGCATACCGCCGTTATCCACAACGATCTGCCCGTCAATTCTCAGTTTCGAACCATCATCGGAATTGGTCGCAAACCGGTACGTTCCTGGCTGTGAAATTGCGATCCACCCTTTCCAAACGGTGCTGAATGTCGGGACTCCAAGCAATTCCGAGCCCTGTTCATTGGAAAGATGCGGGGGTGCATACTTCTGAATCACCGCCGGTTCTCCGGACATGCTGGTATTCGAGTAAAAACGTCCTTCCAATCCCCAGCGCCGTTGGTCAATCAATCCGGCAAATAACAGGCAAAGCATACTGATTCCAACCAAAATTGTCGTTCGTTTCATGTTCCTTCATTCATTATAAAGTAATATCAATTTGGAGTCGTAGAGAGAAACTGTTGTTTCGCTCTTGCCGAAATGGAGCGTCGGCATACGAATTTATGGTTGTTTCGAACACCATTGGTATAATTACAGTATTATTCATCGCCATTGAACATGCAACAGGAGTCTCAACGCGCAGCGTTGACAGCGAAAGCTTGCGCTTTCGTACTCCTCAGCTGTCAACGCAACTGAATAACGCTCTAACATAATTTTATCCCTCAATTATTGACATCGCTGTTTTTACCGCCTCGCATGTCCGCGCCAAATCTTTGTCCGTATGCGCGAACGAGACGAATGCGGCCTCGAATTGGGATGGCGCGAGATAGATGCCTTGTTCAAGCATGGCGTTGAAAAAGGCGGCGTACTGCTCCGTATTCGATCTGAGCGCGTCTTGATAATTGTTGACCGGGCCGGTCTGAAAAAAGATCGTGTTCATCGAACCGATTGCGTTCACGCAGGTCGGAATCGGCGCAGCATTCAGAATCGTTTGCACTTGTTGAACAAATCGCGCCGAGGTCTGATTGAGGCGTTCGATGACATTGTCCTGTTTAATGACGCGCAATGTGGCGATCCCGGCGCTGACCGCAATCGGATTGCCAGAGAGCGTTCCGGCCTGATAGACTGCCCCCGATGGCGACATCATCCGCATGATCTCTTTGCGCCCGCCATACGCGCCAATCGGCATGCCGCCGCCGATAATCTTGCCGAGCGTGGTCAAGTCGGGCTGGATGCCGTACAATTCCTGCGCTCCGCCGGGCGCGACGCGAAACCCGGAAATCACTTCATCGAAAATCAATAGACTGCCATGCTGCTGCGTGATGGCGCGGATTTCCTGCAAATAGCCGTCTTGCGGCAGAATCATGCCCATATTGGCGGGGATCGGTTCGATGATCAACGCGGCGATCTGGTTCGGATACGCCGCGTACAGGGCGCGAATCGCGGCGGTGTCATTATATGGCGCGATCAGCGTATCCTGCGATACGCCTTGCGTAACGCCGGGGCTGTTCGGCTCGCCGAGCGTCGTCGCGCCTGAACCGGCTTTGATCAGAAAGCTGTCGCCATGTCCGTGATAACAACCTTCGATTTTGATGAGTTTATCGCGCTGCGTAAACGCTCGCGCCAACCGCGCCGCGCTCATTGTCGCTTCCGTGCCGCTGCTGACGAGCCGCACCATTTCGATGGACGGCACCATCTCGCAGACCAATTCCGCTAAGACGATCTCTTTTTCGGTCGGCGCGCCGTAACTCGTGCCATCCTGAACGGCTTGCAATATCGCCTCTTTGACGGCGGGATGCGAATGACCGAGCAGCATCGGCCCCCAGGAATTCACAAAATCAATATATTCGTTGCCGTCGGCATCGTAGAGCTTGCTCCCTTCGGCGCGTGTGATAAACAATGGGTCGCGGCGCACGCTTTTAAAGGCGCGTACCGGCGAATTCACGCCGCCGGGAATCACGCGCTGCGCCCGCATAAATAATTCGGTACTTTTTGTCGTGTTTAGCATAATTCGTCATATCGAACCACAGATTTCACAGATGACACAGATTGAAAGG
>CAZRSF010000007.1:0-44879 GCA_964602655.1 uncultured Candidatus Moduliflexus sp. | reverse complement strand
TTTCTTTTATGAATCTGTGTCATCTGTGAAATCTGTGGTTTACCTGAATAATTGTTCAATCACATCGAGATTGGCGGCATCAATGCGGTTTTCTTCGTGTAACGCCTTGATCTGCGCGATCAGGCCGTGCATGTATTTTCCGGCGAGCGTGTGCGTCAGTTTATCCACCTGCGCGAAGGATTTATCGTCGAACTGATACCGGCATTTTTCCAATTCTTCGCGGCGGAGTTCATCGAAATAGCCTCGAATCGAGGCGAGCGCGGCATTGATTTTCAGCGACGCCTGCCAGTCAGTAAATTTCTGCACTTCTTCGGCGATAATCTGCTCGACGCTGCCGACTTCCTGTTCCCGCCGTTTCAGGTTCACGTCCACAATATCTTTCAAATCATAAATATTTTTCACCATCACGCCGGGGAGTTCGGCAATTGCCGGATCGAAGTCCCGCGGCAGCGCAATGTCAATCACGAGCAACGGTCTGGCGGGCTGCTGCGGCAGGAGTTCTTTCATTTCTGAGAGCGTGACCAAATAGCCGGGGGCGCTGGTGGAACTGATGATCACATCCGCTTTGCCGATCATTTCGTACATGCTGTGAAACGGGATCGCGATGCCACCGATTTCTTTGGCGAGCGCCGCCGATTTTTCCAGCGTGCGGTTTGCAATCATGACGCGCCCGAATTGGCGTTTGCCGAGAATTCGCGCCGTCGTCTGGCCGATTTCCCCCGCGCCGATGAGCAAAATAGTCGCGCCGCGCATTCCGGCGCAGAATTGGTCGGCCATATCTACTGCTGCCGCGCCAATCGAGCAGCAGCCTTTGTTGACATTGGTCTCAGTTTTGATGCGTTTCGACGTTTTGAACGCCGTATGAAACAGCTTGTGCAGAATCGTTCCGGCAGTTTCGATTTCACAGGCGCGGCGATACGCTTCTTTGATCTGCCCGGCGATTTCGTTTTCGCCGACCACCAACGAATCGAGGCCGCAGGAGACATGCAGCAGATGCCGTTTCGCCTCAACCTGCTCTTTCAGGTAAAATCGTTCGAACACGCTTTCGGGATAATCCCCTTTCAAATTTTTCAACTGCATGATCGCGTGGTTAGCGGCAGCGCGCGCGTTCGGCGTGACAAAATAAAATTCGGTGCGGTTGCAGGTGGAAAGAATGACGATTTCCTCGATTTCCGGCTTATGACGCAGGAGAAAGAGAGACTTCATGACTTCATCTTGCGTCAGCGACAATTGTTCCAACAACGGCAATTCGACGCACTGATGGCTGATTCCAAAAACGGCAATTCCCATGAACATACTCCGATCTGGCCTGATAACAACCCTGCCAGGGTTTCGAACCCTGGCAGGGTTCGTTTATAATGTTGCATGTTACACATAGGAGTACAAGAGTAAATCTGTCAACTGTTGAATGAAAAAATGTTGCGATTCGAATAGGGCGGGGGGTTGGGGGTTGTAAGGGCGGGTTCCGAACCCGCCCCTACGCATCGCATATATCGGTCAATACGCCGGATGTTTCGGCAGGGTGAAAATGAACGTCGTGCCTTTGCTAAGCTGCGTCTCAATCCGCAACGTTCCGCCGCAGCGTTCAATCAGCGATTTACAGAGCATCAGCCCTAAGCCGACACGCTTCTTTTCATCGTCGCTATCCGGGCAGGCGGTGTGATGATGCAGCAGGAGATGCACTTGTTCCACACTCATGCCGAGGCCGCTATCCGCAATAAAGAGTTCCACGAGATCGTCATGCTCGATGGCGGAAATGCTGACCTTGCCGCCGTTATCCGTGAATTTCAACGCATTGGATAGGAGGTTGCGGATGATCGCGTTGACCATTTCATAGTCGGCGTGCGCTAACACAACGCTCTGCACGTCGCTTTGCAACACGATGTGTTTTTGCTTGGCAAGGGGCGCAAAAAAGATGAGATTATACACAACTAACTCTTCGACATTAATCAAGCCGGGCGCAAATTCCAACGAGCCGCGCTGCAATTTCGACCACATCATCAAATTCTCATGCTGGGATTGCAACCGTTCCGCGGCAGCTTGCACACGCAGCATATCGCTTTTGACCTGTTCCTTGCTGTAATGATCGATATTTTCCAGCAGCACGCGCGTAAAGCCCAATAACGAATTCAACGGGTTTTGCAGTTCGGAGGAAATATAACCGAAAAATGTCTGTTTGCAGGCGTTCAATTCTTCTAACTGCCGATCTTTTTCCGCCAGCAGGCGCGTTTGTTCATCGAGGGCGCGCTGAAATGCCTGCGTTTGCTGTTCAGCGCTATGCAGCTTCAAATGCGCGGTAATGCGAGCCAGCACCTCTTCATATTGCAGCGGTTTGGTAATGTAATCCGAGCCGCCCGCCAAAAACCCTTTGATTTTATCCGTCGCATCGGTCAGCGCCGTCATGAAAATAATCGGAATCGCGTTCGTGTCCGGGCGTTTTTTCAGCGTCCGGCAAATCTCGAAGCCGTCTATGTCCGGCATCATGATGTCTAACAAAATCAGATCAGGACGAATCTGCGCAACTTGTTCGAGGGCGCTGCGCCCATTCTGCGCCACCGACACTTCGAAGCCGGATTCTTCCAGATACTCGAACAACACGTTCAAATTCGTCGGATTGTCGTCAATAATCAGAATGACAGGCGTGTCACCCATGTTCCTCCCTCCCCTCCATATACGCTTGAATAAAACGCTGCATCTCCTCGATTCGAAATTCTTTCAGCAAGTCGCGAATCTTTCCGAAGAAATCAATGCTGTCAGGATACTCGTCTGCCAGACGATCCAACTCCTTGCGCAAGCGCGTCACCATGCCCCCTCTGGCAAGTTGATGCAGGCGGTCGAGTTCATCCGGCGGCGGCGGAATCAACCGTTCCTCGCAGACGCGGAGGGGCGGAGTCATCACGAGGGTCTCGACGGCGGTTTCCCCATACAGCCATTCGATTCCGGCATGTTTGCTCAGCGCGTCGAATAATTCTTTGATCCGAAAGGGTTTGGATAAAAACGCCTGACAGCCTGCGGTCATGCACTCTTGCTGTTTTTCGCCGGAAATGCTGGCCGAGATCGCTATAATCACGCAGTGTTCCAGTCCCGGCATCTGCCGAAGGCGCCGCGTCGCTTCCAGCCCATCCATCATCGGCATAATAATATCCATCAAGATAATGTCCGGTGCCTGTTCCGCCGCGAATCTGAGCGCGTCTTCTCCATTGACAGCTTCGCGCACCTGAAATCCTAACGGCTGAAACAAATCGCGCAAAATCATGCGATTGGTGTCATTATCATCTACAATCAGGATCATCTGCCTGTCGCCGACATATCCGATGACTCGCGGCGGCGCGACGAACGCATGAGTTTGCGCCGTCTCTTCCTGCGAAAGCGCGGCAAGGTCAAGATCGAACCAGAACCGGCTTCCCTCGCCCTCAACGCTTTCGACGCACAGTTCTCCGCCCATCAAGCGCACTAATCGCTGGCTGATCGCCAATCCTAAGCCTGTGCCTTCCGAATAAAACCGTGTATCGCGAATCTGATGAAACGCCGAAAAAATCTCCTGAATATGTTCCGGCGCAATCCCAATACCGGTGTCTTCCACGATAAAACGAAGCCGCTGTTTATGATATTTGACACCACGTTCATCGGAAGTGTTAAGCGGAAGCAAGATGACTTTAAAAATAACTCGGCCTTTTTTCGTGAATTTCGTGGCGTTGCCCAACAAATTGAGCAGCACTTGCCTCAGCCGTTTTTCATCTCCCTGCGCCACAAGCGGCAGCATCGGGTCAGGCTGATACTCAAAGGCAATGTTCTGTTGATCCGCGCGAATTCTCGCAATTTCCACCAATGTGCCCAACATCTCCGGCAGGCGAAAATCGGATGGCTCAAGCGTCATTTGGCGGGCTTCGATTTTGGACAGGTCTAAAATGTCGCCGATCATCATCAACAGATGTTCGGCGCTGCGATGGATCACGTCAATGGCATGGCGCGGGCGTTCCGACAAACTCGGATCATTTTTCAAAATTTGCGTGTAGCCGAGAATCCCGTTCAGCGGCGTGCGCAGTTCATGGCTCATATTCGCGAGAAAATCGCTTTTGGCGCGGTTGGCCGATTCCGCAACGTCTTTTGCGCTCTGCAATTCAAGCTCCGCGCGTTTTCGTTCGGTAATCTCCTGCTGAAGCTGCGCGTTGGTGGTTGTCAATTCGATAGTGCGGCCATTGACGAGTTCTTCAAGATGATCGCGATATTTTCCGCGTTCTTCTTCAATCGCTTTGCGCTCCGTGATGTCTTCGCAGCTTGTTACGACGGCGCACGGCTCGCCTTCGATGTTTTTCACCACTTCCGACATCAGCCAGACCGGAAAGACGCTTCCATCTTTGCGAACGTTGAAACTTTCTCGAACTAAGCCCTTCCATTCTCGAATCTGCCCCACCGTCAACGGTCTGCGTAATTCCGGCGGCGCAAGCAGATTGACATTCTGGCCGAGCAATTCGTCTTTCGTATATCCGTGTAATTCGGCTTCGGTTTGATTCAAATAAGTGATTTTCCCTTCTAAATTCGCGATGGTGACGCCAAGCTGCATATTTTCCACCGCTTGTTCCAGTTGACGAAGTTTCTCGTTTTTTTCGGATAATTCCGCCATGCGCTCTTTCACCACTTCTTCCAGGCGTTCGCTGTGGCGGCGCAATTTCTGTTCGATCAGTTTCCGTTCCGTAACCTCTCGCTGAAGCTGCTCGTTCGTAGCGGTCAGCGCTTTTCTACGCTCAGCGACATCAACGGCTAATTTGCGATTATGACGCTGGGCGTTTCTAAGCCGCGTGCGGGAAAACACGAAAAACCCTGTCAGCGCAGCAATAGCGAGGCCGCCGCGAAACCAGTCTGATTCCCACCAGGGAGCGGCTTCGCCCTTGCTCGATTCCGCTGCCGCGCGTTGTCCGCAGGCAACGCATAACAGCAGCATAACTACGGCAATTTGATGCGCCATGCGTCGTGTGACCATCGTCTTCCCCCATTTTCATAGAGATTTCACGCCGATTTCATCCAGAATTCGCATTGATGTCGTAAGCGTAACGCGACAGACGCAAAAGTCAAGCAAAAAGAGGCGGTGGCGTAAAGCGTCGCGCCAAAGAAAAAAGCTTGACAGAACATCGCGTCTTCGAGGGAATCAGACATCGTATGACGAAACTGTTGTTTCGTCACGGGCGAAACAACAGTTTCGCCCTACGATGCGAATACGATCTTTTCGAACGCAATTGGTATAACATACAAGGAAAATATTATGTCGCAGCCACAGACATTTATCATACAGGGCGATGCCCGATTATCAGGCGAACTTGTTGTTGATGGCAACAAAAACGCCGCGCTGCCGCTGATTGCGGCGACGATTGTCACGCCGGGGCCAGTGTTGTTGAAGCGGATTCCTCAGATTCTCGATGTGCAACACATGTGCGATGTGCTCGTCCACATGGGCGCGGACGTAACAATTCCCGAACCGGACGCGCTGCTGATCGACACCAGCAATCTCGATCCCACCCGCCTCGATCTCCATGCGTGGGAAGCGATTCGCGCCGCCATTTTGTTTGTCGGCCCCGTGCTCAGCCGTTTCGGCAAGATGACCTTTCCGATTCCCGGCGGCGATGTGATTGGCCGCCGTCGCCTCGATTCGCATTTTCTCGCGTTCGAAGAAATGGGCGCGACAGTTGACGCGCAGAATGGCACGTTTTCGGTCATCGCGCCAACGTCCGGGCTGCGTCCCGCGCAGATTTTTCTCGACGAAGCGAGCGTCACCGGCACGGAAAACGCGCTGATCGCCGCCGCCGCCACGTCGGGAACAACGATCATCGAAAACGCCGCCTGCGAGCCGCATGTGCAGGATTTGACCGACTATCTCTGCGAGTGCGGCGCAAGCATCGAAGGCCGCGCCTCGAATCGCCTGATCGTGCATGGCGCGTCCACGCTGACGCCGCCCGCATCGTTCGTGTGCGGCGCGGATTATACGCAGACCGGCGCATTTATCGGCATTGCGCTCTGCACGAATTCCGAACTCCGCATCCGGCAAGCCGGAACGAAGTATTTGAAACCGATCCGAATCGGATTGGAAAAATTCGGCGCGACGTTTCTGATTGACGGGGACGATGTGATTGTTCCGGCGAATCAGCAGCTTAAAGCGGTGGAAGACATCGGCTCGAACCTCGCCAAACTCGACAGTCAACCCTGGCCGGGCTTTCCGTCCGACATGACCAGTACGGCGGTCATTCTTGCCACGCAGACCGAAGGCGCGATTCTGATTCACGAAAAACTGTACGAAAGCCGCCTCTTCTTTACGGATAAACTCGTGGCGATGGGCGCGAGAATCACGCTCTGCGACCCGCATCGCGCCATTGTCATCGGGCGGACGAAATTGTTCGGCACGCGCCTGACCAGCCCGGACATCCGCGCCGGAATCGCCCTGCTGACCGCCGCGCTCTGCGCCAACGGCACAACCCGCATCAGCAACGCCCAGCAGATTGATCGCGGCTTTTTCGAAATCGAAAAGAAACTCGCCTCGGTCGGCGCGAATATCGAGCGTTTGCCGTGCGAGGAATAACAGTTTAACCTCAGATGTACCCAATAGTCCTGCCAGGGTTTCGAACCCTGGCAGGGCTTACGTCTTATGAATGAAACGCCTCTGATTTTATTATTCGACCGCTGGGCGCAGGAACGCCCGGACACTGTGACGCCGCTGCCGGAATCCGGCTCATATCGCCGTTATTATCGCATGAATAGCGCGACGCGCTCGGCCATCGGCGCAATCAATACCGACCGCAAAGAAAATATCGCTTTTCTCGAATTTTCGCGCCATTTCCGGCGGCATGGCCTCGCCGTGCCGGAGATTTACGCCGAAGACGCGGAGCATGACGCCTATCTGCTGCAAGACCTCGGCGATGAGACGCTGTTTTCACGCTTAGCGCAATTACGCGGAACCGGCGCGTTTCCCGAAGAAATGCTGCCGATCTATAAATCCGTCTTAGACGAATTGCCCCGTTTTCAGATTGTCGCCGGGCGCGACCTCGATTATTCCGTCTGTTCCCCTCGCGCCGCGTTCGACCGGCAATCCATTCTCTGGGACGCGAATTACTTCAAATATTACGCGCTGAAATTCGCCAAAATTCCGTTTGACGAGCAGGCGTTGGAAGACGATTTTCAGGCGTTCTCGGATTTTTTGTTGAGCGCGGAAGATCGTTTTTTTCTGTATCGTGATTTTCAATCGCGGAATATCATGCTGGTGGACGGAACGCCGTATTTCATTGATTATCAAGGCGGACGGCGCGGCGCGTTGCAATACGACGTCGCATCGCTGCTGTACGACGCGAAAGCCGAAATTCCGCGGCCGGTTCGCGACGAGTTATTCGAGCATTATCTGAGCGCGGTCAGCCGCCATCTGACGTTCGACCGCGCCGAGTTCGTCGAGCGTTATCACGGCTACGCGCTGATTCGCATGATGCAGGCGTTCGGGGCGTATGGTTTTCGGGGCGTGTATGAGAAAAAAGCGCATTTCATTCAGAGCATTCCGCCCGCGCTCGACAATCTGCGCCAATTCCTCGATTCCGTCGCGCTGCCGGTCGAACTGCCGACGCTGCTGGCTGCGTTGCGTGGTTTTGTCGAATCGGAGACGCTGCTTGCGCTGGCCGCCCCGCCTTTGACAGTCAACGTCTTCAGTTTTTCGTACAAACGCAGTCTGCCGGTGGATACGAGCGGCAACGGCGGCGGTTTCGTGTTCGATTGCCGCGCCCTGCCGAATCCGGGACGCTATCCCGAATATCAGCAATTAACCGGCAAAGACGACGCAGTGATTCGATATTTACAAGAGAAGCCCGAAATTGACGACTTTCTCGCGCATGTGTTTGCGTTGATCGACAGCGCGGTCAGCGTGTATCAACGCCGCCATTTTCCGCATCTGATGGTCAGTTTCGGTTGCACCGGCGGGCGGCATCGTTCGGTCTATTGCGCGGAACGGATCGCCGACCATCTGCGCGAACGCGGCGTCGCCGTCGCGCTGCGGCATATCGAACAGAGGAATTGGCCGTCGTGAACGAAAAAATACTGTGTCTCGCCGATCTTCTCACTTTCCTCTTGACAAAAGGGCGTAAAAACGTTGAAAAACGTCTGTGATCATATAGATCGTAAATTGTAGGGCGAAACTGTTGTTTCGCCCGTGACGAAACAACAGTTTCGTCATGCGATTTATGATCGTTTCAAACACAGTTGGTATTATACTCTTTCACGAGATACACACTGTTATGACAACTATTCAACGTCAAATTCAGCAGGAATTGAATTTATTACCTCAAGAAGCGCAAAATGAGGTGTTTCAGTTTATTCTTCAACTCAAGATTCGACAACACGCCATGCCTCAAAAAAATAATGCCAACACCACATTGAATGAATTAGATCGAATTGGCATGATGTTAAGCGAGAAATGGAATCCCGATATTTCCGCAACACAGATTATTTCCGATCTTCGACGATAATGCGATATACCATAGACGCCAGCGTGTTTATTTCGGCATTTATTCTTTCCGAACCTCAACATCAAGCCAGTCGAACATGTCTGGAACAACTCGTACAAAAAGACGCCAACATCTTTTGCCCGACGCTTGCGCTTGTGGAAACGGCTTCGGCCATTGCCCGCGTCACCGGAGATGAAAAACACGCCATCGCGTTTGCGTCTGCGCTTGCGCGTTTCCCAAAGATGGAATTGATTGCGTTAGACGAGGCGCTTGCGCAACAAGCCGCGTCTTTTGGCGCGATGGCAAAATTACGCGGCGCGGATGCCGTCTATGCCGCCGTTGCTGAAGATGCTTCATGTACGCTGATTACATGGGATAAAGAATTGTTATTGCGAGCAAAATCAATCATTCGAACATGCACGCCGGAAGCGCTTTTTCTTTGATTTCACCTTCTTTCTTGCGCGATGTTTTCGCCCTGAAAGGGCGGCGAAATACAGGCAGGGGTTTCAACCCCTGCGAGAATTTTCGGGACGCATCTATCGGTTGAAACCGCCGTCTATATCCCGCCGCCCTTTCAGGGCGAAGGCGCTCACCCCATGCGCGGATCGCGGCCTTTCTCGCAGCAGCCGATGGGCGTGAAGACGCTGCATCGCGCCGTGCATTTGCAGCAGCAGACGCATTTTTCGTTATCCACCTGCGGCGCGGAAAAGCCCTGCTGCGAAATGGCGTTCACCGGACAGACCGGAATAACGGGACAGGGATGATTTTGCGGGCATAATTCTTCTCTGATTAATCATAAAGATTCTCCTTTTCAGCCCTGCCAGGGTTCTGAACCCTGGCAGGGCTGCTGCTATTTTTCAAGCTGCGAAATCGCGAATTCCAGGATATTATCTTTGCCCTGTTCGAACGCCGCTTTGTCCTGAAACAGTTCGATGTCCGGCGCAATCCCTTTGCCCTCATAATTCTGACCGTCATACGCAGCAAAGTAACGTTCGTTCGAGAAGGCGAATGTCCAGCCGTTCGGCAGCGCTTTTTGGAGCATGTTCGAAAACGCGCCACCGGTTGTTTCACCAATCGTCGTGATATTCGTTAACGCCGGGTGCTTCAGAATCATCGCCGCCGAATCTCCTGCGCTGAACGTTGCGCCGCTGGTCAGCACAATGACCGGTTTTCCGACAAACTGGACGCTGGCAGGGCTAATCGAGCGTTCTTGCAGCGCGGAAAATTCATCGCGTCCGCCGATGCGCGCTTGCTTCGAAAAGACGGGAAGCGGCTGCGAAGTCAACCGATTGCCTAACGCCAATGCCAGCCGGTCGGAGCCGCCGGGGTTGAGGCGAAGGTCTATGATCAGCGCTTTCTTCGATTCCCATGCCTTCAGTTGCGCATCCAATTTTTCGGTGAAGACCGCTTCTTCGACATCTTCATCGCCGTTTTCTGAAAATCCCTCAAAGGCGAGAATGTTTACATAACCGATATTCTGATGAATCGTTCCCGCAAGCATTTTCTCATCAATCAACGGCGTGAGCGTGCCGCCATCCATATAGGCGGCGATGCGAGCAGGGAACGCCTCGCGTTCGCGCTTGATCCAACTCGATTTCGGGTAGGCGTTCGATCCCGTGCTTAATGTCTCGCCGTTACTGATAAACGCATGGCCGTCTTTCAGCAGCACAATCAACTTGGCGAGCCGCAGAAACAACGAGACATCTTTGGTGTCATTGGCAATGCCTGGCCTGATAAAATCGTATGCCGCCTGCCAGTCCATGCCGCTTGCGTCGAGCAGGCAGCTTTGTTCCGTAATCGTGTGCCAGAAGACATCAAAGGTTTTCACCGGGTCTTTCGTATATTGCGTTATGCGTACCGTTTCTGGAATCTCGTCAATTCGGTTGAACAGAATTTCCGTGCCGTCCGGTTCCGTAAAGCGCATCAACTCATCGCTCTGTCGTTCGAGGCGTCCGAACGGCACGCCTTCCAGCAGAAGACGCCCATTCGCTTCCAGCGTCCCTTCGCCTTTATAAAGCACACTCACGGTGGTCAGGTCAAACAGCGTCACGCGATTCTCTTCCAGGCCGATCAGAACGCCGTACCCCTGCGATTTCCAGAGCGTCATCTTCGAGGTTTCAATCAATTTCCGGCTGTCTTCCGGCAGTTGCAAGCTGGCGCATGACATGAATTGCAGCGTCATCATTAACAGTATAACCATTTTACTGATGTATTTCATCATCATGATATTCCTGTAGTGTTTTTTTGTTCTTGTGTGTATCAATTAGCGGCTCATTGACAAAAGCGGGCGTCGCAAAGGACGCCCGTTGATAAAAATCACATGCGGTCGGCTGAATTCTGTCAATTATTTTTTTAGAAAACATGCCGCCGCAGTCAATCCTATCGCGCAATCGCGGTTTTGTTATAGAGATTGCGAATCGCAGAGATCACGGCATTGGGATCGTCATGTTGAATATAATGCCCGGCGTCAGCGGTGAGATGCGTTCCATCGCTGACGAGATCAACGATTTTTTGATGCATCGCATACAGTTGCTGGATTGCCTCTTCAGGGTCGCCATCCAGACGAGTATGCGTCAGCGCTACCACAGGCACATTGGGTAAAGAGTTGAGCCGCTCGGCTTCTGTGCAATAAATATATCCATAGGCTCTGCCATCGGCGATTTCTCCTGGCGATGGGTTTTGCGAATCTTCGCCGCTGAATAACGCTGATTGCATTTCTGATTCGCAGTCAGCTGAAAGCGGCCCTGCCCATGAAAGAGGATAGGAGGAATCTACAAACGCCATCCCGGCAATTTCACTCGGATAATGATTTGCGTATGTCCAGATATGAAAACCGCCCATCGAATGCCCGGCGAGGATATATGGCGGTTTCACCTTGCTGGACGGCAAATTCTGCAACAGCGTATGCAACTCCTGCGCGATTTGTTCCGAGCTTCGCGGGTCAGGGCCTAACTCTGATTTTCCGTATCCGGCGCGATCATAGGCGCAGACGGTGGTAAAATCAGCGATCCGATTATAGACGTTCGCCCATGCGCCATCGCTGAAGCTATCAAAGCCGCCGGCTTCTAAAATGACCGCCGGAGCGCCTTCTCCCGCGCATTTCACATATAATTGATGTCCGCCGACATTGACTTTGCCATTAAAGACCTCACTTCCATTGTCGTCATCATCATCTTTCTGGCATCCGCCAACCAACAACATGCTTATTATCACACTCATGATTCCAAACGTTTTAAATATATTCATCTCTTTTTTACGGAAAATCGTCCGTTGTCAATGCTTGCTGTTTTTCGCATGACAACGCGTTCCGTTTTTGTTGGAGTTAAAGGATTGAACAGTTTTCGCACAACAACTTCGCGCCTAACATACGACAACGAAATCGCTGCGTCAATAGCCTGTCCGGGTGATTTTAACGATAGAACAGATAATCACCTGTTCAGGTGATTGAAACATTTTATTGTTTGCCGGGGAGATGGCGGAAAATTTTTTTTATGATCGGAAAGAAAAATCTTTGCATCGCGCCAATAATTCATAGCGCCGGCTGACGCCGATTTTTTGATAAATATTGCTGATATGTGTTTTAACGGTGTTGATTGAGATAAACAAGCGTTCCGCAATTTGGTTATTGGTCTGGCCTTTCAGCAGAAGCAGCAACACGTCTGCTTCGCGGGAAGATAATTCAAACTGCTGACAGAATTCGTTAAAAGAATTGCTCTGGTCAGATTGCTGGCTTTCCACTACAGGCTCGCGATTCGATAGGGCGATTGGTTCGAGCGATTTTTCGACTGGCGGCTCAACGGCAGCCTGATGTTTCGGCCAATAGAGCGAAAAAAAATATGCGCCGAAAACAAGCCCGAATCCGGCATAGGCCAATGGATACACAGGAAACGGGATTGTGTCGAGCAATTCATCTTCGATGATGATTATTGAGGTGCAGAGAAAAAGAAAACAAATTGCGCCTGATTTCTTTCGATGAGATTGAGTCGTTGAGGCTTTATAATGCTGAACGCTCAAAAAAGCGCAATAGAAGACAACTGCAATAACGTGCAGGTCTAACAGAAGGCTCATGAACGAAAAACGCTTTCCCCAGATAATAAAAATCGCGAGACGGAGATGATAAAAAAGATATCCGCCGATTGCGAGGGCGCTTGCTGCAACATTTCGAATCTTTCGACGCTCGCAGGCAAATAATTCGTGCGCAAATACCGGAAGAGTCAACAGCAGCAGATAGATTGTGACTGTATCCAGATAGCTTAAGCCGACGAGCAGCAATCCATCGGGATCAGTGTTCGGGAAATTGGCGAAGAGATACGAAAGAACCGTTTCTATGGCAAGAGAAACGCTAAAGGCCACATAAAAATAGAGGTACGATTCGAGGAGAGCGTTTCTGACTCTGAGGTAGGCAACGCTGGCGATTCCCAACGAGAAAATACCGATCCCAAAGATGAGCAGGAAATAGAGCAGAAGCCATTGATTTGCCATACATCAAAAGAAGACTTGCCAGACACATTTTTCTTGTGTCTGGCAAGTCATAACATTCCGACAACCGCGATGCTCGCCTATTCATGTTCTCGGCGACAGGCTCTTTTTCATTACTGCTCAAAAGAAATCTTTACGGCGTCACCGTTATTGAACCATTCGCTTTAATGGAAACATAACTGTATGATTTCTTTTTGATATGAAATATTTCAGAGCGTTTACTTTCCTTTGTCCCATTATTCTTAAAAATGGAGACATAATAATTGTTCTCATCCAATTTCTCAAATGAATGAGCCGAGACCTTGTCAAGAAATTTTTTTAAACGGCAGCTTGATACCAGCGTGTCATCATTAGCGCGATGAAGTTCGACTCGATATTCATACGCATCATAATTGTAAACAGCGATACTTGCTGGTTTCGCCGTCTCAGTGTCGCATCCTGTAAAACATACGACGCTTGCCAGGGTGATTCCCATAAAAAATCGAACGCTGTTTCTTACTGTATTCATCCATCGAATGATTTGCCTCATTGTGATTCACCTCAATTGTGATTGATTGTGATAGAGAGAATCGCCTCTCAATCGTAACAGATTGAGTGCGCGGTTTTATCTGAATAACGTCGCGCCTATAGTAGGAGAATAAAAGGGGGGCGTCAATGCTTCGTTCGGATGATTTTGCATCAATCATCCAAACGAATGAGCGAAGCCTGGAGATGCAGGAACGCTTTATTGAGGGTTTTCATGAGAAAAATCGCGGCAACGCGCTAATAATTCATAACGCCGTTTTACGCCGACTTTTTGATAAATTTTGCTGATATGGGTTTTCGCGGTATTCACAGAAATAAACAACCTCTCTCCGATTTGGCTGCTGGTGTGTCCTTGCAATAACAGCAAGAGCACCTCTCGTTCGCGCACGGAAATCTGAAATCGAGCGCAAAACGCATCAATAGAGGTCATCTCGCCTGAGAAGATCACCTGAGAGCCTTCGGAAAGGTTTTCTTCCATCCCGGATTGTTCGGAAAGATGCCGCATTGACGTGGCATTCGCAGCATACTCTTTCGGCCAATATAATGCGACAAAATACGCGCAGAACATGAGGCCGCAGATGGCATAAATTAACGGATAGAATGGAAAATGAATGGTATTGAACAGAAGATTTTCAGCAATGATCGCGAAGATGCCGGCAAAAAATATCAGAAAGAGTATTCCATTTCGCGCCTGAAGATATGTCTGACGACGTTGATAATATTGAATGCTTAACATGAGACAATAGAGTATCGTTCCCGCTAACAGGACATTTAAAAAGAGATACTTCAACACATCAAACAACGGTCTTTTCCAAAATAGGCCGATAAAAATCTGGAGATGATACCAAAGATAGCCACAGACGGAAAGATACGCAACCACTCTGTTTCGACGAGCGCGATGAGGACTGTCGAATAATTCGTGCGCAAATAGCGGAAATGTAAAGAGGATGGCATGCATGATGATAACATTCGCGTAAAGAATGCCCGCAAAAATTGTTCTCTCAGGCTGAAGCGCGGCAGCATTTGCGGCAACGTATGAAAAAAACATGTTGATGCCGATAAATACGCTAAACACTGCATAGAAATAGAGATAATATTTCAGCAGGACATTTTTCGTTTTTACAGAAATGACGCTCACAATGCCTAACGAAAAGATGCCAATACTGAAAGTCAGAATAAAATAAAACAGAATCAGGTGATCTGCCATAAAGAAGAAAAAACAGTCAGACACGATTGGCGTGCCCGACAGCAGGGCAAAATATTCATTTCTTTGCCATTTCGCAATCAAATGAAGGCGTAAGCAACGAACGCCATAAAATCGTCCTATTCGAACAGGCGAGCAGACGCCCTGTCAAGAATTTTTTTCCCCCATGCCAAAGCTTCTATATGCGCGGGCAAGAAACCACAGGAAGATGCTAATACAGAAAGGCAAGGAAGGCGACGCGCCTTCCTTGCCAAATGGGGAGAACATCGAGGAGGAAAACAGTTATTTCTTCTGACGCATACGGCGATTGAGGCCAACAACCCCTAACAGCCCAACGCCGATCAACACGATGGTGGATGGTTCTGGAACCGGCTGATATTCGCTCGTAAGCACGTTTCCACCTTCCGAGACGTATGAGACGCGGAACGTCGGCGCCAATTTATACGCCTGCGCCCATTTTGCATCAGCCAGCACGCTTAAATCAACCGCGAATTGTTCGCCGGTCGTTTCGAAGAAGTTCTCGCCGATTAATTCGCGAGTGCCTGCCTCCTGACCGTCAGTGTTTTGGAGCAGATGGTAGATTTGATAGGAACTCATATCCTGATTGACATCAAACAGGAATTCGGCGCCGTTGGCGTCGTCACCGTCAACATCAACCAACAACTCGCCGACTTTCCAATCGGAATTCTCCGCAACCGTCAGGAGCGAACCGCGCTGGAAAAACCCGGCAGTGTGAGAACACTGCTGACAGACCATATTGCTCCCCGTCTGCGCGATAGTTTCATACAGAGTATTCAATAACATATTGGCCGCGATTGTATGCTCATTTGTTATTCCAAACAATTCATATATTCCGGAGTAATCAGGAACTTTCAAATTGGATTCCTCCAACTTCAAATTTGCCTTCATGTCGGACGGGACGTGTTCCTCCAAAATGAGTACACCATATTGCCAAAACATGAATGGCTTAAAATGATTAATCTGCTTTTCGACCGTGTAATCTTCGAATTCCTTGCTCATATTTACAATCTTGTCAGCAGAGCCCCCTTTGGTAATATCGAGAATTTTCACCGGGGACGCGCATGAAAAATCGAGCTGAGACAAGTCAATCACTCGAACATTCTTATTCGTCGTCGTTTTGTAATAAATCTTCCGATTGAGCATGTCAGAGACAATGCTCCATTTCGTAAAATCTTCCCGGTGGCCATCAGTATGGAGTTGTAGAGTAAGCGGGCGCTCTGATTCTAAGCTTGCAACCTCATGCAGCAATGCAAATGCGGCGTCAAGAATCGGCGTTTCCCTTGTATCGTTTTTCAGGCGGTTGGCGAGGCGCACAAACCGCGTATCCAGCGCATTCGTCGTATCCTGCCCCGCCGAGGCGAGTCTATTAAAATCATCAATATCCTCCTGGCGATTCGGAATCGGCAAGGTTCCGCCAAAACCTGCATATTTCTGCAAGTTTGCGATTTCGTCATCATAAAAATGGTTTGTGACGGCTTTTACTGGCAACGTTGCGCCAGTATAGACCTTCATCTCGCCGCCTTTAAAATCAATCACGGCACAAGCGCCGCTCACATCGCAAACCATATAATGCAATGTGACCGGGCCGTCTTTAGTGCGATCACTGCCGACTGCCACAGGACGAACCTTCTGGGCATTCTTCAGCACGTCAGCCACCGTCGCTGACGTATCCAATTGATATTGAACCCATTGCAGAGGGTCCAGGGCGGGAAGTTCGTTTATCGGATATTGGCTTCCCTCCATAAACATTTGGTGAATGAGCAAGCCAGCTTCATTCATGCCGTCTTGCGGCCATTCCAGCCCGTATTGATTGAAGGTGACGCTGCCGAATTTCGAGACCCATTGGGCGGGAACAGCATTTTGCGTTCTTTTGCTCTCGATCATATAAAATGAGGCTGTTTTGGCAACTTCCCGTTTATTGATGGTGAGTAACGCATCCTCAAATAACCAATCGAAATTGTGCCCGACAACCCGATGTCCCGGGCGCTCCAGCATAAACGTCGAACAGGCGCGGCTTTCTTGCGCAATGCTAACCATCAGTAAAACACTTAAAATTGTAACGATCAATTTTTTAGGTAGAGGCGTGTATCTGAACATACGTATTTCCTTATTGTTTTCGCGCATCGTCTGAATTCGTTAAATATCAGATAATATTCCCGAATTCAGACAATATAGCGAAAGTTATTGGTTGTGTGAAATATAATGCGTAATGATAAAAAAGATCATATTTGCGGCATCGTCCCGACGGATTATGCCATCTTATCCATTACAGGCGCACATTTTGTAATAATGTACGCCATTGATGGTCAAATCAAGATTCGTGATTCCTATCGTTTGATTATATCCATTATACGGCGTACAGGTCGTGTCGCAGGTTTCTTCGTCTGGCGAAAGATACCAGCAGCTCCATCCATTGACCGTGCCTTGAACTGGCCACAGCGCAGGCCCATTCTTGCACGACGACGGCGTGAATGTCGGAATTACCGTCGGAATAACTGTCGGAATGACCGGAGTTTCAATTGGCGTGATTGTCGGAATGACCGGAATTTCAATCGGAGTGATCGTCGGAATAACTGGAATTTCAAAGGGTTCCGGCGTCTTGACTGCCGGGATCGCTGGCGTGACGATGACTGGAGTTTCAACAGGACAAAGCGTCTCGACCGCCGGAACGACACATCCTTCATGAATCAATGTCGAGGGACTGACCATTTCTGGTGTAAATTCGGTATGCCATTCCGCATCATTGCCAGGCCAGGCTACCAGCGTAACATGCTGATTTTGCAGGGTCGGGCCAGAAATCTCGCCAATCTCCCCAGGCTGCACCGATACTTCAAGCACCTGCACCTGATCATGCAAGCCGATATGCATGATTGATGGTTCTGAAGCCTGAAGCACTAAACGAAATGTTCCGTTTGTTGTTGCATAGGTCAATAAAAACTCTCCAGCCGGCACGCTGACTTGAAATTCGCCCGGTGTTTCGACATACGCGCCAAATCCACCAGTACCTTTGGAGGCATAAAACCCTGCCCATTGAGCTGAATCTGCTGTCATCTCTGTCTCTGGAAATACAGGAATAATGGACGCAATCGGTTTCCGAGAGTCCTCAGTGCGGCATCCGTTGAGCATGACAGTTAAACTCATAATACCGAACAATAACAAATTTACGAGTTGTCGTGTTTTGCTTCCTTGAAACCAACGATATGTTTGCTTCATAACAAATTCCTCTGTTGCGAAATGCATTCTTGCATTTCTGATGAATAATTTTTTGGATTTTTCAGACTGACATGACGCATAATAAAAAAACGAAGCGCTCCCGTCAATGACCCATTTGGAGGATTTGATGCTAAAACGTGAAAATGACCACATGAGATGAGAGCGGTCTTTTGTTGATTAATCGGAGAGGGCGTGTCTTTTCTTCTAATAATGCGCGGAAAGATTTTTATGATGACCAATTTGGGGGATTTTGCGATGAAAAACCGTAATGACCAATTTGGATGAGGGAGTGGTTTTATTGATTGATGGGGAATTACAGCTTTTCTTGTATGGAAAGGTGTTTACAATGCGCTAACAATTCATAACGCCGATTAACGCCGACTTTTTGATAAATATTACCAATATGCGTTTTGGCAGTGTTGGCAGAGATAAATAATCGCTCTGCAATTTGAGTATTGGTGTGACCATGCAGCAAAAGAAGCAACACTTCTCGTTCGCGAGCGGAAAGTTGATACTGCTCGCAGAAATCATGAACCGATTGTGTTTCTTTGATTGAATGAGGCAGATATTCAGATATCTCTTGGCCTGAGGAAAGTGTGTCTACGAAGGGCGACGCTCCAGAATCATGATTGACAGCGGTTTGGTGATGATGTTTTGCCCAGTACTCACCTCCGAAATAAATGCCGAAAATGATGTTCGAAGCGGCATACATTACCGGAAACAAGGGTGTGCTGCGAATCGGGAGCGGGTACGCAAAATAGAGGGAAAGCAGCATGAAGAGACTGAATTCTAACTGGAGGGCGACCGAACCGCCGAATATAAGAGAAATCAGGCGTATATATTTAGACTGAGATGAGTTCCTGTAATGGGATACACTTAATATAAAACAATAGAATAATATTCCTAATAAAATACCATATCCAAACAGGGAGAGCATAAAATTCATCTCCCCCGATATGATAAAAACGGCAAGATTCCCATGCATTCTCAGGTAATCTGCAACGGCAATCAATCCGATGATGCGATTTCTCAACCGGCAATGCGAAGACGCAAAGAATTCATGCAAAAAGAGCGGCATTGTAAATAATAATAGTGACGATAAGACGGCCTGCGCGTAATCTAAGCAGACCAGAATCGGATGCTGCGGATCAATATCAATAGAAGATAAATTCACGCTCAAATAGTAAAAAAACATCCAGATTGCAATATAGAGCGTGAAGGTGACATCATAATAGAGATAATATTTGAGAATTGCCGTTCTGATTTTAACGTACGCGACACAGACAAAACCCAATGAAAACAAGCCAATGCCGAATGTCAGCAAAAAATAGAGAACAAGTGTTTGATATATCATAAGAAAAAAGAAAACTGCCGGATATTTCGACATATCCGGCAGCAAGAATTGCTTACCCTTTGATGACGCCGAGCGGGCGCAGTTTGACAATTTTGCGGCTGATGCCTGCGTTATGCACCACATCAACGACATCAGCGACATTTTTATAGGCTTCCGGCATTTCTTCCGCTAATGTTTCGCGTCCTTCGGATTTCACGATAATCCCTTGATCCGCCAATTCGCGCCAGATGGCGCGGCCTTTGGCGCGTTTGATAGCGGCGGTGCGGCTCAACATGCGGCCTGCGCCGTGACATGTGCTGCCGAACGTATCACTCATCGCCTGCTCCGTGCCGATTAACACATACGAACAGCGTCCCATATCGCCCGGAATCAGCACCGGTTGGCCGATCCCCTGATACGCCGACGGCACGGCGGGATGTTTTGCCGGGAACGCCCGCGTCGCGCCTTTGCGGTGGATGCAGACTTTGCGTTCTTTGCCGTCAATCAGGTACGTTTCGAATTTCGCGATGTTATGCGCGACATCATAAATCAAATTCATTTGCAAATCCCGCGGCGACATGTTCAGGACGCGCTCGAACGTTTCGCGAATCCAATGCGTGATGATCTGCCGGTTCGCAAAGGCGTAATTCGCGGCGCAGGCCATCGCGGAATAATAGCGCCGCCCTTCTTCCGACGTAATTGGGGCGCAGCAGAGTTGTTTGTCCGGCAGTTCGATGCCGTATTTGCGCGAGGCCGCAAGCATTTCCTGCAAAAAATCGTCGCACACCTGATAGCCAAGCCCGCGCGAGCCGGTATGCACGATGACAGTGATCGCGCCTTCTTCGAGGCCGAGAATCGAGGCGATTGCCGGATTATAGACCTCTTCGACATAGCCGATTTCGACGAAATGATTCCCCGAACCGAGCGTTCCCAATTGCGGGCGTCCGCGTTTGTACGCCTGTTTGCTGATAATATCCGGGTTCGCGCCTGCCAGACAGCCGCGTTCTTCGATATGCTCAATATCGTTCTGCGTGCCGAATCCGGCGGACACCGCCCACTGTGCGCCGTCAGTCAATACTTTGCGCTCGTTCTGCTCTGTCAAACGCAAATCGCTGCGTTCCGAGCCGACGCCGCTGGGAATGTTCTTAAACAGCGTGGCGACAAGCTCTTTCATCGTGTCTTCAATGTCGCCGCGCCGCAAATTCGAGCGCATCAGCCTGACGCCGCAATTGCTCACCAAGCAGCCGTTCGCGATAAAATTATGATCCGAATGCGCGACCGTAAAATCATAGACATTCCCGATAAAATCTAGCCGCTGTTTTTCCGTAATCGCATCCCAGACAAAGCCCGACATGCCCAATCCTGACGTCGCTTCCTGGCAATGTTCGCCGAACGTCGGAAAATCTTGTGACGGGCGGACTCCGGTAGTGCGGGGTTTGTCATAGAGCGTCCGTTCGACAAAACGAAGATTGATGTCTGACCGATTCAACGCAGCATGAATCGTTTTCGCGCCGCCGCCATTCGCGACGCGCAGTTCTTGAATTTCTCGAATCGCCTCTTTTCGCGCCGCCAACGCTTGCTCTTTGTGGATGAGATAATGCGCGGCAACATTCCCGAAATAGGCGCGTTGACGGTTATATTCGAAGCCGATGCGCGTCCACAGGTTGATCAGGTTTTCGCTGGTGTTCGAGAAAATCAAGCGGAAGCAATGCGACATGTTCCCTTGCGCGTCCCGATAGCTTTCACGGGCGCTGATGGTCTGCGTTCGAATGTCGAATTCGGCTACTAATTGGGCGATGTCGTACAGAAATTGCCTGCCGCTTTCGAGGAAGCCTTCGCGCTTATTTTGCGAAAGAATGGGCGCGTTAAAATTATACGGATGCTCGGTCAACGGCGACGGCGTCGAAAGTTCCGCACCGAACAATGCCGCGAGATAGAGCCGTTTTTGCCAGAGTGGAGCGCGAAACAGAAAGCGTGGCACGGAAAAATCCTGCGTGGTTTTCACGCCGACCGGAGCGCCCAACAACGCAAGCAGAATGGCAAAACCGCTGCCAGTGACGTTGAAATGCGCCTCTTGCGACGTGACTTCATACGTATCGTACAGCGTTGTAATCGAACTCTGGTGTTCGCGGGTATAAATCTGCGATGGCGTAAAGCCGAGCGCCGCGACATCCTGCCGAATCAGTTCGAGATCGTCCGGTTTGCCGTAAAACGAGGCGCGTCCTTTGCCGCTTGCGCGTTCGAAATAGAGCGTTCCGTCGCCGGTAATCGCCCCAAGAATTTTCAGCAAATACGGCAATTTCGGCGAATCGGCGCACAACGGCAGCAGCCCGATTTTCCGCAAATGGCTGATGATTTGCATCTCCGCGTGTCCTCTTTCATTTTTGCCTAATTCGCGCAAATACGCTTTGACGGCGTCTTCGCCCACAAGGATTTCGTCGTTTGGCTCTTGATATGGAACGCCCTCGAATGGCAACACTGCCACGCGAGCGCCGACCAGCAGATGTTCCAATGGCGTCATGCCCTGTTCGGTGTAAAATGGGTGATCTGCTGTTGCGGTCAATGTTTTGCCGGAAGACGTGGTCACGCGATAGATGGCGTTTTTCGGCTTGATGCAGAGAAAGCGCGTCACGCCGGTGACATCCGCACATTGCCGCGACACATTATAATTTTGCAGCCGGTCTTGCCGCCATGACGCGGCGCTGTCGGCAATCTGTCGGGTGTAGCCGTGTTCATGCAGAATCAGGCTGTCTCCGGAAAGGCAGTTAATGTCATATCCAACGCCGCCGGGCGAGATGACGCCTTCGTCCACGTCGAAGGCCGCCACGCCGCCAATCGGGAAGCCGTAGCCCCAGTGCGCGTCAGGCATCGCGAGCGATTGGCCGACAATGCCGGGCAACTGCGCCACATTCGCGACTTGCTGCACGGTGGCGTCGGCCTGAAGGTGCGGCAAGAGCGTTTCGCTGGTATAGACGATGCCATCCACGCGCATTTTCCCCTGCTGCGGCACACGCCAGCGGTTATCGTCCATTTTTTCAAGCTGAATGTCTAACTGTTTTTTTTCTGACATACTCTCCCGTCACCAACCCTGCCAGGGTTTTTCTCCTATTATAACGTTGTTGCGCCGAATTCGTCGTTGGCCTGGGCTAACAGATGTGGCAGGGTGAAATAAAACGTGCTGCCTTTGCCGTAATCGCTTTCCGCCCAGATTTTGCCGCCGTGCGCTTCGATGACGAGTTTGCAGAAATAGAGTCCCAACCCGACCGAAGCGGCTTTGCCTTGCTGTTTACGGTTAACCTGCGAGAACCGGTCGAAAATTTTATCCAGATATTCTGGCGGAATGCCTTGTCCTGTGTCGGAAATGCCGGTCAAAATCGTATCTTGTTGAATTTTCGTATTGATGGTGATAATTCCGCCTTCTGGCGTGTATTTCACCGCATTACTCAAAATATTCGCAAACAACCGCACAATCTTGCTTTGATCCACGAAAATCGTCGGAAAATCTTCCGGAACCTCCGTGCGAATTTCGATGTCCTTCTGTCGCGCCGTCATATCCACTTGCCGAATGGCGTTGACGATAATGTCGTCGAAATCGGCGATTTCTTTTTCGATTTCCATTGAGCCGTCTTCCATTTTATGCACTTCGAGAATGTTATTTACCATATCGTGCATGGTGTTGGCCTGATGGAGAATGTTCGTCAGATGATGCTCGAATTCGGTCAAACTTTGCTTGCGGCTTTTGTTCAGCATGATTTCCGAGAAGCCGATGACTCCGGCCAGCGGATTTTTCAGGTCATGGACGATCATGCTGATGAAATCTTCTCGCATCTGCTCCAACTGCTTTTCCTGGGTAATATCGTGCAACGCGATCATGTGGCCGATCACTTCTTTTTCTTCGGCGCGTACCGGGTTGCCGATAATTTTGAGAACTTTCGGCGGAGCAATCAGCGTAATTTCTTCGACCAGCGGCTGCTCCGGGCTGGACATCATGCGATAAATTTGTTCCTTCACCGAGTCGAATTCTTTCAGATTATCTTTTTGCGCGTCAATAAAGTCAATCAATGTTTTGTCATGGAAGCGTTCCGCCTCGATTTGCAGCAAGCGATTGACGACGACATTCGTCAAAATGATCTGGAATTTTTTATCCGTCATCAAAATGCCGTCGCCGGAGGAGTTCACCAACGCTTCGATGCGCCCTTTTTCTTCTGACACATGCCGGAACAATTGCGCGTTTTTCAGCGCGACGGCGAGTTGGCTGGCGACCGTTTCCGCCAACGTGATTTCTTCAGCGGAAAAGTTGCGGACGTTGCCGATATGCAGCAGCATCATAATACCGGTCGCCGCATCTTTCGACATGAGCGGCACATAGATAATCGAACGGACGCCCTGTTTCTCGAATACTTTCTTGACCTCCGGCGTCATGGTGCTCTGTTCGACATCTTCGATAATGACGGGCTTGCCCGTCTGAATCGCGCGGACAAAGTCGGGATAGCGCGAAAGCGGGGCGGAAACGTAATTCAAATCCCCTTGCGCCGAAGTGATGTCATATTTGTAAAGCGATTCCAATTCATCCGTATTTTCTTTGATGAGAAACAACCTTGCTTGCGTGACGTGCAGGAGATCAACGACTCGTTTGGCGCCGATAGAAAGCACTTGTTCCAATTGAATTGTCGAACTGATTGCCTGCGACAGCTTATTGATCTTATCAAGTTCCAGCGCCCGATTTTCGGCGGTCTGGCGCTGCGCATCGAGTTCGGAGGTGCGCCGTTCGACGATTTGCTCCAAATTTTCGGTGTAGTTTTGCAACTGTTTTTCTAATTTTTTCTGCTCCGTCACATCTTTGGCGATGCCGAGGAAACCGAGCATTTTGCCGTCGCGATTTTTCATCGGGGTCATAGTGAAAATCATCGTGCGCGAATCGCCGTCTTTCCGCACAACTTCCCATTCCCCTTCATCCACGCCGTATTTCATGATCTGCACGGCAATCTGCGCAAACGACCGGCTGGCGGCGCTTCGCAGGAAGAGCAGCGGCGTTTCTTTATTGAGCACATCATCGGCTTCATAACCCAGCAGGCGTTCCGCGCCTTTGTTGAACAGCGTAATTTTGCCGTCTTTGCCGGTCGTGATAATCGAATATTCCGTCGAACTATCCAGGATGCTGTTCAGAAAATCGGTCATTTCCTGAAGCTTGATCGCCTCATCTTCCAGTTTTTTCGTGTATTCCTTTAACTCTTGCGTATAGCTTTCTTCAACGATGCGCTGCGTTTTGTGGACGCGGCTTTCGAGAAAGAGGCTGACCGACTTCATCAGCAGCACATGCGTCAGCGCTAAAAAGCTGATGCTCCCGAATGCGGCAAACAGTTGCAGCGAGGATTGCCGCGCGAAAAAAGCGGTCACGACAATGGCGATCACGCCTGCTCCGAATAACTTCAGCGAAATTCTGCGAATAAAAAAAGTGCTTTCATCCATAAATAGTTCGTTGTTTCCTCTGCATAGTTCACGAAAATTCGACGGGTGACATCAGAACGTCAATATATTTTTATTGACCGATCTGCGCAATAAAACAGTTGTGTTGTCAAATAAAATTTATGCAACTTTCGTATTCGTCCTGCGGCTATCACGCATTTTTAGCATGTCCGATGTCGCTCGAAAAACCGTATATGCCCAGAACCATATAAAAAACAATATCTTACATAAAAATAATCATACGATGCGTTATAATATGTGATCTTTATTGCACTTTTTTCTTGTCAAAGAAGAAATTCCAATGTAGGGTAGTGTTATGAAAAGCGGACTACGTATTCTGTGGTGCGCGAGTTGTGAATATCGGATGAAACCTTTGATAACGCTGTATGTTATGAGGAGGACAATTATGCAGCGACGTTCCTCTTTGGGCTGTGTAGTGAGCCTTGTGTTGTTGTGTTGCGCCAGCGCGACCGCGTTCGGCGCGAATTCTGCGAATGTAGCGGGACTTTCGCAATGGGACGTGTCGTCCTTTCAAGTCAATCTGTTGAACCATTATGGCGCCAATGGGGATGTGCAATCCGATCAAAACGGTTGGGTGCATTTAGGCGCGAACCATTTGGAAGGCGGCGACATGACCTATAATATTCAGGTCGGTCGGCTGACTCCGACAGATATTCTTGAGGTGTGGGTGGATGGGTATTCTTCATCGAACGACCTCAATGTGGGGCCGACGCTTTTTATCGGCGCGGGGAAAAATCGGTTCGAACAAATGACCAGAATGTCCGGAGACGCCTGGCGTCCGTTTGTGTTCCGATTCGCGGATGATCGCTTATACGGCGATGTGACCGACCCGTCGAATCGCAATGAAAACTGGCGTATTCGCTATCCCTCGTCCAAATACGAAGTGCGCCGGATTGATAAAGCGCCGAATGAATTGTTAGACGGTTCGACGCTGCCAGTGAGAATTTCGATTACTGGAGTGGATGATTTCATTCTCAAACGCCTGGAAGTCGTCGTGTACAGATCGCAGGGGAGTTCGAACCGCAATAATCGGCTTTCGATTACGAATCTTGCGCCGTATAAAGTGTATCAAGGAAACCGGGTGACTGTGCAGTTCAATCAAGCGCTGCCAGAGAAAGATGTAGATTTTTTTCTTGTCGATCCGTCTGGCCGCGAGTCGCGGATTTATCCGCAAGTGACGAATTCTCAGCGCGACGCCGCCTGGTTTTATGCTGACGGCGAATCGTTTGTTCGTTCCGGCGATTATATGGTCAAAGTGGTTGACCGTTCGGTCTGGGATCAGGCGCAATCGGATACGGAACGCTTCGAATATCTGCATCCGCAAGCGCGAGTCGTCCAGAAGCCGAGGCCAAGACCGACCCCGGATGCGTGTGCGCTGCCGCCATGTCCGCCGCTTGCCTTTGCGCCCGCGCCGATGATGCAGCCTGCGCAGATTATGCCGGTGGTTCCGCAAATGCAGTTTACACAAGCGCCCTTGCTTTCAGCGCCGCCAGTAAATCAATTTGCGCCGACGCCTCAGGCGATTATGCCAGTGCCGAACCAACAACAGATGGGCGGTAGAGCATATACGATTCAGATTGCCGCTGTCAGCAGCCAGCAAGCGGCATTGTCGCTGGTGAATACGTTGCGAGCGCAGGGTTATGACGCCTACGTTTCTGACGCCGCGCAGGGACAGAGCCGGGTTTACCGTGTTCGAGTCGGAAGTTATCCGACCAAAAATCACGCTGCATACGATGCAAACCGCTTGCAGCAAAGCGGATTCGAAACCTGGATCACCAATTAAGTTAAGCGCCTTCGCTGTGTGCCAGTCAGTGCCAAACCTCCGAACAGACCTTGTGCTGTTCGGAGGTTTTTTATTCTTCCCTTGACAAATGTCATCAGGTTTGGCAGGTGGTTTTGCGAGCTTTTGACGCCTAACAATCGAAAATATCGCGAGTTGCGAGACATTATTCCCGACTATACTCATGCCGTCAGCGCCATTTTCGCTGGTGCTGACGATTGCGTTGATCTTTATTGCGAGTTGGAACATGAAGAATTTGTTGCGTACCTGTATTTTGGCGTTTTTC
Organism: uncultured Candidatus Moduliflexus sp.; assembly: GCA_964602655.1. Lineage (GTDB taxonomy): Bacteria > Moduliflexota > Moduliflexia > Moduliflexales > Moduliflexaceae > Moduliflexus. The sequence goes on along the minus strand of CAZRSF010000007.1, from coordinate 18,080 downwards.
TTGGAATTGCTTGCCGTATTCACCATTGGCATGTCACAGGAGTGTTCTGCCGAAATCGGCGAGAGCTTGCAGATGAAAGAGAACGAAGCCCTCACGATTCGCGCAAAAGACCTGACCTATTTTTCCGCGCAGCAACTTTTCGTCGCAGAAGGAGAGGTTGAGATCACCTATAGAACTGCGCGATTGACGGCGGATTATATCGAATTCCATGAAAACACCGGCGATGCTCTCGCCATCGGAAATGTCGTCTATGAAGAAGGGGTGGAGACCCTGACGGCTGACCGCGCAGAATTTAATTTGGATACAGAATTAGGCACGCTCTCGACTGGCAAGTTATCATTAGCGAATGACCAATATTTCACCGGCAAACAGATTATTAAAACCGGCGAGAACACGTACACGCTCAACCACGGGACCTTTACCGCATGCGATAGCGCGTCCCCGGCGTGGAAATTCCGCAGCAGCAAGGCGACAATCGAAGAGGACGAATATATTCAAGCCTGGAATACCGTCGGATTTGTGAAGGGCATTCCGGTCTTTTATTTCCCGTATTTTGTCTATCCCATCAAGAGCGAACGACAATCCGGCGTATTGGTCCCTGATATTGGGAACAGCAGCTCGAATGGCTTCACAATCAGCAACGCGTTTTTCTGGGCGATGACGGATAGCCAGGACGCGACCTTTCGCCATACCTATTATAATTTGCGCGGCAATAAATTCGATGTGGAATATCGTTATAAATACAGTGCGGAAACCGATGGGACGCTTGTAGCCGAGTATGTGCACAAAGATCGTATAGACTCGAAATCAAAAAAACGTCTGGTGTTCAATCATCGCCAAAATTTGCCATATTCCATCAAAGGGCGCGTGAATCTGGATTTGACGGATAATGATCAATTCGACAAAGATTTCAATACACAGCTTGATGAACGCTCGAATACCTATCTCCAGTCAAACCTTTCGCTGACACGAAATTTTTCTCAGCATACGGTGAAACTTTTATTTGATCGCCTCGATGATTTGCGCGCAACGAGCGAAGACCGCCAGGATCAGCGTTTTCCGGAATTTTCCGTCTCCAGCCAGGAACAGCAGATATTCGGCAGCCCCGTATATTTCAGGCAAACAAGCACGATTGCTCGTTTGCTGCGCGACGGAAAACCGGAGGAATTTTTAGAGGTCACGCGCGCAGATATTCATCCGGTGTTTTCTCTCCCAATCAATTTCGGCAGCGCGTTGACGTTAAGTCCTGAATTGGATGTGCGCAAAACATATTATTCGGAATTTTATCGAAAAGAACAATCGGCAGACGATTCCGACAAATACGTAAAAGTCAAACACAGCGCCACAGATCGGGATTATTATTCCGCGCGTCTCGGCGTCAATGGCCCGCGATTTCAGCGGATTTTCAATTTTGACAGAACCCGACGCACGCAAAAAATGAAACACTTGGTCGAACCGACGCTTTCTTATAGCTATACTCCCGGCATAACACAGCAAGACCTGCCCAAATTCGACGGCGTCGATCAAATCGGAAGCGCAGATCGGAGTCGAACGCTTTCGTACAGCTTGACACAACGGCTGCTGACCAAACGCATCACGGCGAACGATTGGGATCGATTTCAGCGTGACGAAGAGGAATTGCTGGCTCTCGAAGATTTAGCGACAGAAACAGAAGAAATCGCGTCCTTGATTTTGAGCCAATCATATAATTTCGAAGCGGATACACGAAATTTCAACGATGTCGCCGTGACACTGAATCTTCAGCCATTCCGAAATTATAAGCTCACGGTTCAAACCGCCTACGACATCTACGTGAATTCATTTGTGACGACGAGCGTGAATCTCAGCGGTAATCTATGGGATGCCTGGGATGTTGACGCGCGCTGGCGTCGTTCCGTTTCTGTTGATGAAGATAATGATAAAATTACTGATGTGAAGCAGTATTTGGATTTCAACACCTCGCTTGCGCTGTTCGGTCGCGTGAAATTGGCGTATCGCGGACGATTCGATCTGACAGAAGACGAACGAATCGAAGACACGCTCGGCCTCACCTATAACGGGCAATGCTGGAGCATTTTCGGAAACCTGCAGCAGCAATTGATTGACGATGAACGCGATACGGGATTTCAGATTTTACTGGAATTGAAACATCTCGGAAAATTGTTAGATATTAAAGGATAATTTATTATGAGTCACGCGGAAGAACCGACATCTCAACCGAACCTGTCTCATTTTCGTTTCCAGATGTGGGAACGGCATTTGAATGATTTGAACCGCTCGTGGGCGGTCGCAACGCCTACGCCAGCGCCCTCATCCTCGCCCGCATCATTACTTGGAAAGCTTCTGCGCCCTCTTAAAAATTTTATTTTGCACACCGTACAACCCTCGCTTGATGGTGCGCAAAATGCGCAGCGCGAGTTTAACGCGAAAACCGTGCAAACGCTGAATGGGCTTGTCGAACTCCTGGATTCGGAATTAGAACGCCAGCGGCAGGAAATTGACGCGCACCTGCAAAAATTTCAGGCGCAGTTCGATACGTTTCAGGCGCAATTCGATACGTTTCAGGCGCATTTGGACACGTTGCAATCGCATATTGATAATCGGTTAGAGCAGATTGAGCCGCGTATGGACGCCATCGAGCCGATGATCTGGATGTTTGATCGCCGCAAGGAAGCGATGGAAATCGAACAAATTCTGTTTAATCAGAAACTCGAACAGGCCTTCGCGGCATTGCGCGCTCTTGAAATATCGGAAAACCTGCCGAAAGATTCGTTGCCAGCCTCCGAACGACAGGAGGATTATCGGTATTTCGTCTTCGAAAATCGCCATCGCGGCGACGAGCAAGACATTGCCCGGCGCATGAGCGGGTATGTCGAATATTTTGACGGGTGCTCGCGCGTGCTTGATATCGGGTGCGGACGAGGAGAATTTTTAGCGTTGCTGCGAGAACGCGGCATTACAGGCTATGGGATCGAACCGAACCTCAACTTAGCGTCCTATTGCCGGAACAAAGGATTCGACGTCGAACAGGTTGATGTGTTCGCGCATTTGCAATCCATCCCTGATAATACGCTCGATGGCATCTTTATGGCGCATGTGGTCGAACATTTTACGCCGCAAGATTTGCAACGGCTTTTGCAGCTCTGTTTTGCGAAATTGGCGCATCATAAGTGTTTTATCGCAGAAACACCGAATCCGAAATCACTCTATGCGTTCTCCCACTTTTTTTATAAAGATGTGACCCATCGTAATCCGCTCCCTTCAGAAGCATTGGAGTTTTTGGTCAAATGCGCGGGATTCCAGGATATTCAGGTCGTCTATAAAAATCCGTTTTCTCCGCAAGAACTGTTGAAAGAATTGTCCATCGAACACATGACCGATTCCGAACGTTATTTGTTCGGAGAACGCCTCAACCAGAATATCCGACAACTGAATAACCTCTTATACGGTTATCCTGACTACGGGATTATCGCCAGGAAAATCAATCTCTTTTAATCTATGCGATTGGCGTTTTTTTCCCCACTCTCCCCGCAGCGTTCGGGAATCTCCGACTATAGCGAAGACCTGCTTCCTTTTTTAGCGCGAGGCGCAGAGATCGATCTGTTTACTGAAGATGGCATTCCGGCGACAAATCCCGTCATCATGCAGCGATTCGCGGTGTTTTCATACAAAGAATTTCCAGAACGGCATCAGCGAGCGCCTTATGACCTGTGCCTGTATCAGATGGGGAATAATCCGCAATATCATTCCTACATGGATGCCTTGATCCAGGCGTATCCAGGCGTTGTCATTCTTCACGACATCGCCGTCCAACATTTGTACGTCACGATGCTGGTGAACGGCAATCGCAAACAGGAATATCTTCAGATCATGAAAACCTACTATGGCGGAATGGGAGAGCAGATTGCTCGCATTTTCAACAAAGGCGGGATTCATGATTATGTGTTTTATCAACTCCCCCTTTTTCAACGAGTTGTCGCGCCAAGTTTGGGAACAATCGTGCATAGCAGTTATGCCAGAAATAAAATGCTGCGCTATGACCCATCCTATCGAGTCGAATGGATCAATATGGGCGTTGTTCCGCCAGATATGAGGCGATATGACAATCATGCCTTGCGGGAACAATACGGCATTCCCTGCGAAAAATTTGTTGTCGGCGCGTATGGCTATATCACGCCGGGAAAACGGATTATCGAACTACTGCGAGCCTTTGCCGCATTCGCGAACAATCGCCCGGACGCGCTCTGCGTGTTAGTCGGGCATCTGCTTGAGCCGGACGAATTACCGGGTTTCGACATTCGGAAACTCATCCATGAACTCGGCATCGAATCTCAGGTCATGATTACCGGCTTTACGCCATACGAACAATTCTTCGATTATATCGCCCTGTCCGATGTGTGCGTGAATCTTCGTCATCCCACCGTCCGTGCGACCTCCGCGAACATCTTGAAAATCATGGCGTTTGCCAAGCCGGTGTTGATTTCCGACCTGTGCGAATGCCTCGATTTCCCGACGACAGCCTGCATCAAAATTCCTTTGAACGAGAAGGAAGAGGAAAAATTGGTCGAGGCATTGCAGATGTTGTATCATGACCGCGAATATCGCCAGCGGCTCGGCCAGCAGGCGCGAGCGTACATCGAAGCCGAACATTCGCTCGAACGCGCGGCAGAACGCTATCTCGCGTTTTGCGCGGACATCATCGCATCCCGACGCGGTTCGGTGTGAGTCATATTCCATGAAAACGCTTCTGCGGCACGGCATCGCGCTCAGTCTGTACGGGTTGATGACCTGTTTCATGCTGCTGCCGTTCCTTTCCCATCTTTCCACGCATCTGATCGATGCCGCGTCTGGCGACCCGCTATTGCAGGTCTGGGTCACGCAATGGACGATTCATCAACTCACCACGTCAGTTGCCCACTATTTTGACGCGAATATTTTTTTTCCCTACGCCAACACGTTTGCATTTCATGATCACATGCTCGGCATAGGCGTACTCGGCCTGCCGATTCAGGCCGTCGCGCATAATCCGATCTTGACGTTCAATGTGTTGCTGCTCCTGTCATTTGTCCTTTCGGCATTCAGCATGTATGCGTTGGCGTATGAACTGTGCAAACATCGTTACGCGGCGTTGCTGGCCGGAACAGTGTTCGGATTTTTGCCATATCGCATGGCGCATCTGGATCACCTGAATCTGTTGTGTGTCTATTGGCTGCCGCTCGCCTTCCTGTATTCGACCCGATATATTCTCGCCAGAGCGACCACAAACCGCCCGCTGATGCGACCGATTGCGCTTTTCTGGGGATACTATCTGCTGCAAGTCCTCACCTCATTCAATTACCTCTTTATGACGACCATCGTTATCGCGATTTACGCTCTCAGCTTGATCGTATTGACCTGGAAATTCGACGCGGCAATCTTCAAGAGCGCCCTTCGACGCGACGCGCTCCCGTTTCTTCTCGGCGGCGGCATCGTTGCGGGCGTCTTGCTGCCGTTGACGCTCCCGTATCTTCACGCCAATCGCGAGATGGGCTTCGAGCGGACGACTGAGGAAATTGCCGGGCTTTCCGCCACGCCGTCCAGCTATCTCGTCGCGCCTGAAAACAATCTGCTGTATGGAAACGTCACAAAACGCTGGCAAGCGGCCTCTTCGCCCTATCCGAAAGAACAAATGCTGTTGAACGGAATCGTGGCGATGCTGCTGGCGTTGCTGACATTTCCGGGCTTGTGGAAAAAACAAACTGCGTCCGACGTGCCGCTGCAAGCAGTTGTCAGAAGCGTCTGGCTGCTGATGTTCTGCGCGTTTATTATGTCGCTCGGCCCGTCAATCGTCGTGTTCGGACGCGCGATCTCGCTGCCCTACGCCTATCTGTACGACTATCTGCCCGGCTTCAAATCCATGCGCGTTCCGGCGCGGTTCGGCCTCATCGTCTCATTCTGCGTTGCGCTGCTCGCCGCTGTCGCCATCGCTCGACTTGACGAACGCCTGAAATCGTTTCACTGGCGGCGCGGCCTCGTTTCTATTTGCGGAACGCTGGTATTCGGCGCTCTTTTGCTCGAATACTGGCCGTCCCGACTCGAATTGACGCCGTATCCCGGCACAATCGAGCGCATTCCGTCGGTGTATGCCTGGCTGCGTCAACAGCCCGACGACCTGCGCATGATCGAACTTCCGATGGATTCGCCCAAAGATCAGTTCGAGGCGTTGTATTATTCGACGTTCCATTGGAAACGCATGGCGAACGGCAGAAGCGCATTTATTCCGGCGGGCATTTCGCGCGTATTCGACGAAATGCGGCAGTTTCCGTCTCCGCGCACATTGGCGTTATTGCAGAGCCTCAAGATTGATACCGTCATTCTGCATACGGACCAATTCGAACAGCCGTTTCCTGATGTTCTTCCCAAGGAAATGCGGCTTATCGAGCAATTCGGGAACGACAAGGTGTTTCGACTTTCCCCGCTCGCATCATCATCAGAACCCCGCTGGAACGTGGCGTATCGCCTGCCGCCGACGCTTCAGATCAACGAAACCTACCGTATCGGTATCGTATTGACGCCTGCGAACGCGCAGCCGATTTCGCCGCTGCCGCAAGAACAGCTGAGCGTTGCCATCGAATGGAAGGCGCGTGGACAAATCGTCTTACAGGAACGCCGCGCGATTTCGCTGCCGATCCTGTTCGAAGACGGCAAGAGCGAAATGCTGTCGTTCAGCCTGACAACGCCTGCCGCGCTCGATCAATACGAGGTCAGTTTGCGCCTGGAAGATCAACGTTTCGAACCGGCAGTGCGGCGCAAACAGATCACGCTGGTTCAAGACGCTCTCGACAGCCGCCAACCACAGAAACTTCAGGCCGAAATTCTGCGCAGAGAGCATAACGCCGTCTGGCCTGCCGGAAAGCCGCTTGTCGCGACCGTAGAAGTCAAAAACTCCGGCGATACGCTCTGGCGTTCCCGTGTTCCCAATCGCGACCAGCCCGCCGGAGAAGTGCGTCTGGCTGTTCGCGCCTGGCACGACGCCGCCTCGCAACAGTCAATCGCCCTTGAAACGCGCGGTCTTTTGCCCTATGACGTCGCCCCCGGCGACACCGTTGTCATGACGTTCAGCATCCCAACGCCGCCAACTCCCGGAACGTACCGCGTCGAATGCGATTTCGTGAGCGAATTGGTGCAGTGGTTCGGTCAGCCGTTTTTTCTGGATGTGACGCTGGAATAAATCCAACCGCCCGTTTCGTAACGAGAGGACTCTCTATGCGCATCAAATGTTTTGCCTGTGACGCCTTAGCGCGCGTGGCGTATTTCTGCGCCGCGCACTCGCGCTATATGGTCAATGTCGAACTCCTGCCGTTCGGCCTGCATGTCACGCCGAAAAAGCTCCGCAGCCAGTTGCAGGAGCGGATTGACGCCGTCAAATCAGACGAATACGACACAATCATCTTGACCTATGGCTTGTGCGGTAAAGCGACCGCCGGACTCGTCGCCCGCGCCGTGCCGATTGTTATCCCTCGCGCTCACGACTGCATCACGCTGTTTCTCGGCAGCCGCGAGCGCTATCAGCGCGAATTCGAAGCGCAGCCCGGCACGTACTGGTACACGAAAGACTATATCGAACGCGGTTCGAATTCCGGCGTCTCACTCTCCATCGGCGCGGACATGGGCGGCGACCGGCAGGCGCAATATGAGGAGTTTGTCGAGAAATACGGCAAAGACAACGCTGATTATCTGATGGAAGCGATGGGAACGTGGCAGCAGCATTATCAACGCGCCGCGTTTATTGACATGGGCATCGGTGACAGCGCGGCAGTCGAAACGCAGGTGCAAGAAGAAGCCGCCCGGCGCGGCTGGACGTTCGAACGCTTACACGGCGATCTGCGCCTGACGCAACGCCTCTTCGACGGCGATTGGCAGGACGACATACTGATGCTGCAACCGGGAGAAGCGTTGGAGATGACGGCGGATGAACGGATTATATGCGGTATTCCTGTGGTGATGCCCGTTTTGCCGAATTTTATTTGACAACGATCCTGCTTTGCCTATTTGCCAACAATTGCGTACACCAGATTGAAACGCTTTCATCGAGGAGAATAAATTTTGCAGAAAATAATCCGATTGACCAGAAAACATGGAGGAGTATTATTTTTGCTCCTCACTCTTTGTGGATTCCCATTCTTATGGTTCTTCCCGCCGCGCGGATTGAATGTGTCATTTTATTCCAACGCCGAATGGAAAGATTCCCCAACCATTTCTCAACGCGTTGACAGGATTGATTTCACTCCGATTTCTCAGCGTTTCGACTTCTCGAAAAAAAATTTCAGCGCGGCATGGTCGGGCTGGATTCGCCTTGATCGGACTGGCGAATATACCTTTTCCACCAATTCCGACGACGGCTCATCGCTCTTTATAGACGGGGAAAAGGTCGTTGAAAATGGCGGCTTTCATGGAGCGCGAACGGTATCCGCCACGCGGCGGCTTGCTCAAGGGATGCATGAAATTAAAATCGTCTATATGCAAGGAGCGGGATCGTATAAGCTTGACGTGCTCTGGGTGCCGCCGGGTCAGGAGGAATCTGCGCTTCCTCGCGATGTGTTGTATGCGGAGCAGCCCTTCAGGGGAATCAGTTTTTTGACGCGCCATCGAAGAACGCTCTTTCTCGCAAGTTCTCTGCTGCTGGCAGTAATATGCGTAAAACGAGCTATACGCAGGAGATCAGGAAGCGTTGCGGAGGCGCTGCGGGCGTATGCGGCCAATATTGCGGTGTCGCTGTTAGCGACTGTCGTTTGTCTGCTGCTGATTGAAGGCGGAATGCGGATGTTCCTCTGGGGACGCCAGGATTCGCGCGCGCTGTCCGACCTTCCCGCCCGACGGAATGACGACGCGGCCGCTGTCTATCGAGGCTTAGGCGATATCATCCAGCCCAGCCCCCATCGCGGAATTATTTATGAATTGAAACCCCATTTGAAAGGAACATTTTTAGGCGCGTCGTTAGTCACGAATTCTCAGGGCTTGCGAGATATTGAATATTCCATTCACAAGCCGGAAAAAACTGTTCGAATCGCCGGGTTAGGGGATTCCTCGATGTTCGGATGGGGCGTCGAGATGACGGAGACTTCGCTTCATCTGTTAGAAGAACGCCTGAATCAGCACACTTCCGAGAGAGCATACGAAGTGATCAACTTTGCGGTTCCCGGATACAATACCGCGATGCAAGTCGAGGTGTTTCTGAAAAAATGCCTGAAATACGCCCCTGATGCCGTGATTCTTCATTTCAACACGAATGATTATGACATTCCGAATTTTATGAAACGCCCGCAAAATTATGGAACGCTGAGAAAATCGTATTTCTTTGATTTTCTGTACATGCGGTATCGCCTGTTGCAGGGAAAACGCGCCGAGGAGTCGTTAGCGCCGATGGTATTAGGCCCATTGGAAGAAACGGAATTTCTTGATAAATCCCCGACGATCCCGGAAGAATATCGCTATATGGTAGGCAAACGCGGATTCGTCGCCGCAATGGAAACCCTGATCCGGACGGTAAAAGAACGCCAGATTCCGTTGATCGTGTTTGTCATCAAACCGGAAGAGGACGAAGACACCTTTCGAGGCAGACAGCTTGCATTAATCCGGCAATTGAGCGAGGAGCATGGCTTTGGGCTGCTGAATACGTATCCCGTTTACGCCACGTATCTTGAACAGCATCCTGAACGTTCCAATCAGGATTTTTGGGTATCTCCGACTGATACGCATCCCAGCGCGTTAGCGCACGAAATCGAAGCGCAGGCGCTGCAAGAATTTCTGATGACTGATACCGCCTCTCACCTCTTTCAATAGCCTTTCGAACGATCATGAATGTTAGAAAGGCTATTGGTATTAGTACCGCCAGACTGTTCTTTATACGTCGTTGATTTTGAAAAATCCGACGGTGTTATGCAGTTGGGTCGCCTGCTGGGCGAGGGTTTCGGTGGTGGCTTCCACTCTGGCCGCGCTGATCGCGCTTTGATACACGGACTGATTCAATTCCTGCATCGCCTGATTGATCTGATCCGTTCCGGCTTTTTGGTCGCGGCTGGCGGCGTGGATTTCTTGAATAAATTCCGCCGTTTTTTGAATATCCGGCATGAGTTGCGTGAGTTTTTCCGCGGCATATTCCGCGATTCTGACATTGGTGCTGGCTAATAAACTGATCTCCTCAGCCGTAAATTCGCGGACTTCGGCAGCCACGACGCTGAATCCTTTGCCGAACTCGGAGACATGCGCCGCCTGGATGGTTGCGTTCAACGAGAGTAAGCGGGTTTGAGCGGCAATCTCCTGTACCACAAAAATTCGTTTGGCAATTTCCTGAATCGCTTCCATCATTTTATAGACAGACTCTTCGGTTTCTTGCGCATCCGTCGCCGCCTGTAGCGCTAATCGCGCCGTTTGCAGCGCATTATCGCTATTGTGCGTAATATTGATTGTCATTTGCTCCAGCGCTGTGGAGACCTCTTCAGCGACGGCGGAGTGGGCGTTTGCGCCTTGTGACATCTCTTGCGCGTTTGTATGAAGATCTTGGCTTTCCAACGCCACGCGATCTGCCACATCCCGCGCCTGCCGAATCACTGCGGACACCTGAACAAGCATCTCGTTGACCGCTTTGGAGAGCGTGCCGATCTCATCGCGAGAACGCACCGGAATGTCCTGGCGTAAGTCACCGGTGGCGATCTGCTGCGTGATGGCGGACAATTGCGCGAGCGGAGTCACGATTCGGCGGGCGATCATCCATGAAAGCAGGATGAATAAGGCGATAGCCCCTATTCCGATTCCGACCAGCCAAAGTTGTACATTGCGCTGCATTCGAACGCCGGAGGAATGCACATTTTGCTGGATGCGTAAAATCTGCTCTTCCGGCATCCCGACACAGAGCATGCCGATTGGCGTGCGCGAAAATGTTCGAAGCGCGGAACAGGCTGTCAAATACCGCGATCCGGCGAGCATCAGAACCTGGTTGACTTTGTCGGCGCTTTGATAGACCTGGGTCTGTAATTCGACCGGAATCGCAAAGGCAGAGATTTCTGCGTCTGCTTCGGTCGGAGGAAAACCGACATACGCAATCGGGGTCGTATCGAGATAGATCACGTTCGAGTATCCTGCAAGATCGGTAAGATGCTGAAGCGGTTTCGTATAGTGATTCAGCAAACGCCCTACCACGGCGATTCCGAGCGGCTCGGCGAAATCATTTTTGATGACGCCCGCCGCGACAATCGCCATGGCGCCTTTTCCTGCAATATCCCGCTGTGACAACCCTAATGCGCTTAATATGTTCGGGTCGTGCCATGTCAATGTATCCGGGATGGCTGCCACATCCTCAGATGCGGTCGAAAGACGTTCGAACGCTTGTGCGCCGAATTCCCATGTCGTAAGATATTTTTCAACCGCAAGTTCGTTGATGGTGGTTGGGTAGGAGGCGATAATATGCTGTTTGAGGTCTATAAGGAGAATGTAATCCAAGCTCGAAGTATTCGCTGTCCGATACAATTCAGGCTCCAACGCTTTGATCTGCATGCGTTCGATATTTTTTGCGAGCGCCGAGTTGAGAAACAATTCATGGATATCGCGCTGAATTTCTTCGTGAAGCAGCAATTCGAACGTCTGATGAGGCAGATTGAGCGATGTATTGATCTGGCTGGTCATGTCCGCCATCAATGCCCGCGATTGACGCGAGACATTATGCATAATGTTGGCTGACACCACGATTCCGACCAACAAAATGCTGATGATGGCGGCCAGACCGAACCAGAACATCATTTTATAGGTGATGCTGTGTATATTCAGATGCATGTTGCCTATGGTAATGGAATTCCGCCTGCGGATATAATCACGTCGTTTGCCGCGTCAGAAGTTGCGAATTCGATGAATGTTTTGATATTGCCGGTGTAATTCGCCTCTTTATAGACAAGCCCCAATGTGCCGACATACGGGTAATCGGCGTCTGTCGGGCTTTTCCCATCAATCGTCAGCGTCGTGACATCGAGATTTTTCACATTCGAATACGACCCGTAAGCGATGACGTTTTCCGTGTTCAATACGGTTTCTTCGGTTTCCGGATCGCTGAACGTGGTTTTGGCTTTCTCGGTCACGACCAGTTCTTTAAACCCTGGAAACGCGGCAAACAGTACTTCGAGCGAACTATCCCCTTCCTGGCGTTGTACGATTCGGATGCTGGCGTCATTGCCGCCGACCTCTTTCCAATTCGTAATCTTGCCGCTGTAAATATCCAACACCTGCTGCGCGGTGAGGTTGGTGACAGAGACGCTCTTGTTCACGAAAAAGACGACCGGATATTTGGCGTAAGCGACATACGTTAAGCCATACGGTTTTTCCTTTTCTTGCAATTCCCGCGCAACGCGGCCTAACAGAAATTCATCGCGCCCGACCGCTTTGATGCCGCCGCCCGTTCCGATGCTTTCCGGGATGATAATTTTGACATCAGGATTCGTCTGACCGAATGCCTCGCCGATTGCTCCTAAAATCGCCACGCCGCTTCCCGTACCGACAATCGTAATCTCTTCGGCGGCAACAGACGACACCACTGCCAATACGCATAGCGCAACACCTATCATCATTCGATTCATCAATTTCATGGAAATATCCTCCTTCATCGTATCGTTTGATTATACTGACAATATCTGTGACAACAGGTAAAAGACATTATAAAATGTATGTATTTTATGCAAGAAGAATTTTAAAGATTTTTCAATGAAGGGGAACAATCGCAAACAAATTCCTATGAAAAATGGATAAAAAGAGAGAGTTCAAGGGTGAGAAATAGCGTTACGCTCGTCGTATTGATGAAGAAAGCGAATGATCCTGCGATCTATGACAAAACGAAATGATTCATGGTTCGACCCTTCGACAGGCTCTGGACGGCGCTCCGCTCAGCGTGACCGGGCACGCTGAGCGAAGTCGAAGCGTCTTGAGGACACATCGGTGAAAATCCTTCGATATCAATAATGCTCGAATTCTGCATCAAGATCGTCGCCAAGTGGAAGCTTCTGGGATTTCATTCTGACATCACTATCTCGATTATGAGGCATTCTTGCAATGTTACCGGGCGATTTTTTCTCCTTACCAGTTCCTTCTCCAGGAAAAGATGTCGGGTCTCTGGTGATCATGACGCTTTCTGACGGAAGTTCCAAGTCGGAAACTTTGAAAAACAAGATCGTTTGTTGAAGCTGTTTGGCCTGAGCGGCCAGCTCTTCGGCGGTTGAGGCCAACTCTTCGGCGGTGGCGGAATTTTGCTGCGTGATGTGATCTAATTGCTGGATCGCGCGGTTGACTTGTTCCGAGCCGGTGCTTTGCTCGGAACTGGCAGCGCTGATTTCCTGGACTAAATCGGACGTGGTTTGAATATTCGGGACAAGATTTTTTAGCATCTCTCCTGCTCGTTCCGATATTGCCCGATTGGAACTCGCCAAGACATCTATTTCTTCCGCAGCGTTTTTTGTGGTATCCGATAGTTTGCGGACTTCTGCGGCGACGACGGAAAATGCTTTGCCATGTTCTTGCGCTCTGGCAGCTTCGATGGTTGCATTCAATGAGAGCAGGCGTGTTTGCTGGGCAATATCCTGGATAATCATGATTTTTTTCGTGATTTCCTGCATGGCTGTGACGGTTTCTCCAACGACCCGCGCGCCTTCTTCGGCATATTCGACCGATTGTCTGGCAATCTTTTCAGCTTGCGTGGCATTATCGGCATTTTGTCTGATATTCGTGGCCATCTGTTCCATCGAAGCGGAAGCTTCCTCGGTCGAAGCTGATTGATTGGCCGCGCCTTCAGACATTTCCGCCGCATTCATGCTCATTTGCTGGCTGCTGATCGCGACATTATTCGCGGCGGATTTAATCTGCGCGACGATTTCGCGCAATTTCTGCCCCATGATATTCAAGGCTCGCATTAACGTATCCTGCTCGGATCGTTCGCGAACTTCTCCCATCAAATCGCCAGCGGCCATCGCTTCTGCCATGCGCGTAATTTCTGCTGTCGTTCGAATCAGCGTATTCAAATTCGTTTTAATGGCATTAAAATCTCCGCGATACCCTGTGGTGATCTGTTCAGGAATATCCCCTTTGGCAACGCGTTCAATCGTGCTTGCCGTGACGGTAATCGGCTGAACAAACGCCTCGATCACATTATTGAGGCCGACAACTAACTCACGCCAGCCGCCGCCGAAGGCAGAAACGTCGCCGCGCGTTTCAAGCTTGCCGTCTTGAATCGCCTGACTTAAGGTTGTAATTTCCTGCAGCACGTTGCGAATATCGCGACCTAACACGTTCAAGTTATGCTTAATCTGGTTAAAATCCCCTTTGTAGTCTTCCGTAATCTGATCAGGGATGTCGCTTTTGGACAGCCGCTCAATGTAGGCAGCGGTGGCGTTAATAGGGGTGACAAATGCATCCACCAAACTATTCTGCCCCACGATGAGTTCGCGCCAACTTCCTGAAAAATTTTCGACAGGAATCCGCGTCGAAAGATTCCCTTGCTGAATTGCCTGAATGAGTCGTTGTAACTCTTGCAGCAATTTTCCGATGGTGGTCTGCATGGTGCGAAATCCTTCCGCTAACGCACCGATTTCGTCGTGCTGGCGGATGGAGATCATCTGCGTAAAATTTCCAGAGGCAATGGCGTCTGCCGCCTTTGCCAGCGTTGCAACCGGCGTCACAATCAGCCGTTTTGCCGCAAATGATGCAGGAAGAAGCAACCCTGCAAACACTAACAGCGACCACCAGCCGACAGAAGTCAAATATGCCTGGCGTTGTTTGAGCATGGTGGCTTTCGGCAGCGCAGCGCCGATAAACCAATCCCACGTTTCGAAATAGCGATAGACCGTAAAATATGCGGTATTATCATGTTGAATATCCATCGTTCCAGTCTGACGTTTCAGCATCTCGTCAAGAGCGTCAGATGGAATGTTGATATCTCGTTCTGTTTTTTCCAACAATGACTGGCGGCTTTTTCCTTCGACGACAAAATATTGTTCCGTCTGCTCGACTGCACTCGCCTGAAATTCTTTGAGAATTTCCGTCTGCGCCTGATGCACATATTCTGTAATTCCAGAGGCTCCCGAGCTTTCAAGCGTCTTGGTGGCAGTCTCGATTTTTTCAAGCCGCGACGCAAGTTTTAACGAGAGAATCTCCGTGTTTAAGCCGTAAATGATGTGATTAATCACCGACGTGCCGATGGCGACCATCACAACCAACAGAATCAGCAACATGGAGGTGAGCAAGATGGAAAGCTTCATTTGAATCCGCATAGACCACTCCTTTTTTTGAGCAATATCCGACACCGTTCAGTCTCTATTATGTCTGGAGAGCAAATCGAACCGCTCCTCTGTTTTCTGAAACGATGCTTATTTCCGAATGACTTGTTTGCCTTCATAATCATCATAAATCACATTGGCGAGGTTCAGCACATCCAGCGAAAACACAATACCTAAGTTTGTAGCGGTTTTGCGGTTCAGGGCAATGTTGACCTTATTGGGATACTCCGCTTTGATGGTACGAAACTCCTCGCCTTGTAAGATGCGCGCCGCCAGTTGCCCGGCTTGTTTGCCAACCTCAGACATATCAATCGCAAAACCACATAATGTGCCCGCCTGGACTGCAAAATCCCAGTAGGTGATCGTGGGTTTTTTCAAATGCGCCTGCTGCCAGGGATAGACGTCAGTTTGCGTACTCACGGCGCTCCCATCTTGTTTGCGCGTTGGCGATGACTTTAAAATCCAGCCCACGCCCGGATCATCGTTATATTGCAGAATCGCCCGCTGCCAATCCTCGTAGATCGCCGCATTGACAACGGTTTTAAGGGGAATCTGTAACCGTTGCAGCGCCTCAAGGACAATATCTTTGGGGAGGATTCCAGACTCCGGGTTGTCCAGAAAGACTACCTGTTGTCCCGCCTTGAGCGGCGCGACTTTCTGTAAAAATTTGTAACTGTTGTACACCATATCCCGTTGCCAGGTGTACACTCCTGTAATATTAGCCAGGGGGAATCCATCCGCATCGACATATCGTTCGACATCGATCCTCGTGATGACAGGAAATGGGAGTCCTTGTAAAGCCGTGAAAAATTTTTCGGTACCAATGAAGCACACGACCACATCCGGTGCCGCCTCTTTCACCTGTGCGACTAACTGTGGGACATCTTTATCTATGACCGACGACTCTACCCGCATCACGATCATATTTTTTTGATCTGCGAAACCGGCATCTTCGAGCGATTTCAGCGTTGGCGACACCATGAACTCAAATTGACGGGCATACAAGATCATGACTTTTTTCATATCTGCCGCAAACCCGACATGCGCAAACATCCCTAATAAAGTGACCAACAGCAGACTCATTGTCACCATGCGTTTCATAGCGTTACACTCCTGGCCGGTCCAACGTGAGCGATGTGATGAATGGTCATCAGATCATTCGTGGGTCAACCGCAAAAATGATCATGAGAAAAAACTCAGCTTACTTTAAATTTTAAGTTCTTCACATTCCGATGTCAAGGAAATAGCAAAAGAGTAGCCAGAAATGTAACATTTTTTATCCCCAGAACATTAGAGTTGTTGCTCAAGAACGACATGGCCGAGATCATGGCCGTTCGCGGTGAGCGTGTCGAACCGCGCTTCCTCCTTCGACAGGCTCAGGACGAACGGAGATATGCGTATTGAGCAACAACTCTATTACTTCCGAATCACCTGTTTGCCTTCGTAATCATCATAAATCACATTGGCGAGATTCAACACATCCAGAGAGAACACAACCCCTAAATTTGTGGCGGTTTTCCGGTTCAACGCAATCGTGATTTTACGGGGATATTCGGGTTTGATGGACTGAATCGGTTCGCCTTGCAGCAGGCGCGCAGTCATTTCTCCGCATTGCAATGCGACACCATACAAATCCAGACTGAATCCGCACAACAAACCGGACTGAACAGCATTTTCTATGTGAGAAATCGAAGGTTTTTTCAAATTGGCGCGCAACCAGGAATACACTTCTTGCATGGTATCGACGCTGCTTCCATCGCGCTTGCTCGTTGGGCCGGTCTGCAAAATCCATCCGACCTCCGGATCGTCATTATACTGAAGAATGGCCTGCTGCCACACTTCGTAAATCTCGGCGTCGTCCACAACGGCTTTGACCGGAATTTCCAGCCGTTGCAACGCATCAAGCACTTCGGCTTTCGAAATGACCAACTGCTGATCGCGATTATCCAAAAACACCACCTGCTGCCCGGCTTTGAGCGGCGCGACTTTCTGTAAAAACTTGTAACTATTATACATGATATCCTGAAGCTTGGAGTACACCCCGGTCACATTCGCCGTAGGAAATCCATTCGCGTCCACGAAGGATTCAACCGCCGTCATCGTAATGACAGGAAACGCAAGCTGTTTTAAGACCTGGATGACATTCGTGAATGCCGTGAAACTCAACACCACATCCGGAGCGACTGCGTTTACCTGGGCGACTAACTCCGCCGGATCGGTTGCGGCGGAGACTTCGATCCAGGTAATTGTCACATTTTTTTGCTCGGTAAAGCCTTTTTCTTCAAGACTGGTCAACGCTTTTTGCGCCATCTGCTTGGTTCGACCGGTGTGCAGTACCAGGATTTTTTTCATCTCTTCCGCGCCCCCGATATTCACCAATACCCCGATCAGCATCCCTATCAGCACACTCATTGCCACCATGCGTTTCATAAACATTCCGCTCCTGCTATGCAAAACGAACGATACGCCGGACTCAGCGCATCGTTCGTTTTGCCTGCCTGAAAAATTATATTAGAATTGTAAGAAAATCTCAACATAGTTCAGGTATTGTGATCATCACCTTCAAAGGTCAAGAGGGTAGGGCAATAAAAAATAATGATTTTTTCGAGTTCCCAGATTAATCAACAGTATTGACCCGACCTTTGCCAGGTTCATCTGGGGCAACGCCAGCGCAGAATGCGGCGCGTTCGAAGATTTCTCCTGCTCGCCCCCTTATTTCCGAATGACTTGCTTGCCTTCGTAGTACACTGATTCATTAATCTTTAATAGATGCGTAATGTCGTTTGAGTGTTG
>CAZRSF010000006.1:0-123469 GCA_964602655.1 uncultured Candidatus Moduliflexus sp. | reverse complement strand
CCAGACGCCAATCCCGATGACATCGGCCTGAAGATTCGGATCAGCCAGCCGATGGTATTCATCAATAATTCGCACCTGATGCTGCGGCGGCGTGAGGGCGCTGAGAATCTGCAAACTGTACGGCGGCACCATAAAATGTTTGATGCGCGTACCGCGCCGCAGTTCCGCTCTGGCAAAAATCAACGCGATTCGAAGTCCCATAATAGCCCCCCTCCTTTGATATGCGTTTGAGTCTTAGTCGGCGTTTCTCATAAAATCAATAAGAAACCATTTCTCTGCCAAATTGCTATTTACGATAACGTTTACCACATCTTCCGTTTTCCATTCAAGCTGAAACCGTTCATCTGTGATCGGGATATCCAGCCTTCCAAAATTCATTGCCGCAATCAGATGTTTTTTCATGACGAATGAGATTTTGTACAAAATGCGATAAACATTTGAAGTATTCCCAGCGGAATCGCCCAAAACAGTAATTTCCCGATATATCCCAGAAAATTCTTGCGACTTGCAAGATAAAATGAAAATATCGTGGAATCACACGACGAAAAAGAAAGGCGTCCATTCGAAATTTTATAAATCGCTGAAATCGCCGAATTAGGACAGGGAGAATCCATAAACAGACTGGAGGTGACCAGTTCGCAATTCAGAATAACCAATTCCGGCTGCCTGTCAAAGTCAATATTCGCCAGAACAAACTCCGGTCCGGCAAGAAAGGGCAGAAACTTCTCGCGTTCCCATTTTTCCCAGTGCATTTCATCAGAAAACGCCACTTGGCTATATTTAGTACCTAACGAAGCCAATCCACCATCTGATGTGTTTTGATACTCACGAACGTCTCTATACACACTAATACCGACTATCCCAGGGCTGAGAATTGTAGAACACCATATTGTACATGCCAAGCCGTAACATGCCAAGCCTCCCCAGATAATACCAGGGAAATAAAGCAGGATTTTTGTTCTATATTTGGCGATACGGAAAAACGCGGGAAAATATTTTTCAAGTTTGCTCATACGATAAACACTCCTTCAGTGTTATATACATGTGTTTCATTCCTATGCGCTATCTGATTTCTTACTGAAAGAAAAAGACTCTGCTGACGATAAACTTTCCAAACTTTAACGGAGCGCTAAATCCTCCTACTCCTATACACAAAATAAACAAATCGTTAAAAAGAATTCCTAACACAGCAAATACAATTTTCTTGTTTCGGGAAACTCCGTCTATTAATCCGATGAATCCAATGAGAGCGCCGATCATGCCCACCACGACTCCAGGTCTCGCCAAGAGTTCCCACCATAGTATCGGATCGAATCGTAGTAAGAACAATGTGATCAATGGAACGACAGCGAAGATGCTCGATGCGATCCCTATTTTCGAATAGGTTGCGTTTATATCTGTGGGGAGTTCCTTCTTGTTTCTTCTATACGCAATCACTGCTTTGTAGATGACGACGATAAGCATTTGACGTATTGTCATCGAAATGACATGAATGATTACATGAACGATTACATATTTGGAAAATGCAAGCTCACGTCCAAGAGTCTTCTCTGAAATGTATTTTATTAGAGTAAAAAAATCAAATGCCCAGATAATACTAGGAGAAAACAGGAGCAGGATTTTTGTTCTATATTTGACGATACTAAAAAGAATTTCTTTGATCTCCCTGGCGATACCGAAAAGCGCGGGAGAATATGTTGCAAGGTTGCTCATGCGCTTAGTGCCTCCTTTTGTTGATGCATCGCTTCTCGCAATTCCGCGTTTTCCGATTGCTGATGACGCCGAATCTTTGTCAGCACGGCTTCAAGAAGCGGCAGCGTGTAATTCAAACCTTTCGTTTTTATAATGGCATTCCAGATCGGCTCCATTTTCTTCCAGCCGATGGTGTAAGCTAAATGCTTGGCGATGTGCGGCAGGCTCTCATGATTCAACCCCGCGCTGAAAATATTCGATAGCGAATAGAACTCCTTATACGCCCAATCATAGCCGGTCTTCAATTCGGCGCTCGTCATGCTTTTCGGGCGAAACACAACAGTGCGCGTGTCGTATTCGCTCCAATTATGCGACGTGATGCGCCCTTCCGCCGACAGCGCGTCATAATAGCGCGTGCCAGGATAGGGCGTGGCAATATGAAACGTCGCCGTCGTAATCGCCTGTTTAACCGCCCAATCAACCGTATGCTTAAACACATCAGTCCGTTCTCCATCCAGGCCGAAGACAAAACTACCGTTGATCATAACGCCTGAATCGTGCAGTCTGCGAATAGCGCGGGAAACATCTTTGCCGACATTGTGATGTTTATTGGCATAGGTCAGCGAATCCGCCGAAAAACTCTCGATGCCGATGAACAAGCTCCTCAGCCCGGCTTTTGCCGCTTTTTCGATCAGGTCTCCATCAAGGATAGATTGAATGGTCGCCGCGCCCTGGAAAATTCTGTTCATCCCCTCCATGCCCTTGAACAGAGCCGACGCAAAACGCGGATTGCCCAAAAGATGGTCGTCGAGAAAATAGAGGTGGCGACCGGGCAAACGCTCGATTTCCGCCAGCGCATCGTCCACGCGCTGCACGTAAAACGATTTTCCCTGTTTGAAAAAGCCATCTTTATAGCAAAAATCGCAGTGATGCGGACATCCGCGTGACACGACAATCGAGTTGGGAACGAAATACAACGCTCGTTTGATGAGGTCGCGTCTCAATGGCGGGACATGTTCCAATGTTCGCACAGTCGAAACATATTCCTTTTTGACCGTTCCTTGCTTGTAATCCTGGATGAAGCGCGTGATAGATTCTTCCGCCGGGCCGAGAAAGATGGTGTCGGCATACTGCCGGGCTTCATCAGGAAGCGCAGTCACATGCAAACCGCCCAAACAGACATGCGCCCCTTTTTTTCGATATTCCGTCGCGATGGCGTAAGCGCGATATGCATTGGTGATATAGACCTGAATAAACACGAGGTCTGGCCGGTCGTCCATGTTCAGCGGCTCGACATGCTGATCTACGACGACAAGTTCGAAATCATCATCGAAATATGAGGCTAATGTCACCAATCCTAACGGCGGAAACAGCGAATATTTGATCGGTCGCCAGAATGGGCTTTCGGCTTCAATCAGCGCGGGTAAGATAAATTTGACGGTTGTTTTCGATGCCATATTGCTCCATAAAATCATTGAAATATGTATATTTTTTACTCATCTCATATAAACTACTTTATATTTCAAAGTAGTTTATGTCAAGCTTTTTCTATAAAAAACAGAAATCTCCAAGATGTCTGAATGAAAAACTTGATTAAAACAGCGGGAATTCGAGAGAATGCTTTGACTGGGATCGCCAGCATCTTGCTGGCTTAAGCAGCCGACAGGATGCCGGCGATCCCAGATATTTCGCATGAAAAACGCACGATTCAGGCTATTGGCAATCATTTGTGTCGGATGCGCGATGCTGGGTGGAATATTTTTCGACATTCCGCTATTTCGATTTCTGCGCCAGCCCTTGAAGCGGCGCACTGAACGCGACGTGATCGCGCAATACGGCGCGGACGCAAAACGCCGCTTGCAGCCGCATTTGACGCAGGCCGGATTTGCCGATTTTCCGAAACAGCTTGCGCTGTTGGCGTTCAAAGAAGAGCAGCGTGTCGAAGTGTACGGCAAACAAGAACAACGCTGGCGCTACATCACGGCGTATCCATTTACCGCGACCAGCGGCGCGCTCGGCCCGAAATTGCGCGAAGGGGATGGACAAATCCCGGAAGGATTATATCGCATCGAGGTCTTGAATCCGAACAGCAGCTATCATCTCTCGCTGCGCGTCAATTATCCGAACGATTTCGACCGCGTAATGGCCGAGCGCGACGGGCGCACGCGCTTAGGCGGCGATATTTATCTGCATGGCAAAAACGCGACGGTCGGCTGTATTCCGGTGGGCGATGCGGCGATTGAAGACCTGTTCGCGTTCGTGTATTCCGCCGGACTTCCGCAGACGTTCGTCATCATCGCGCCGCGCGATTTCAGGAAGAATCCGACGCGGCCAGAACTGCCGGATTCGGTCTGGGGACGGTTGCTTTACGACATGATCGAACTTGCGCTTGAGCCGTTCGATGTGTCATAAAAATGCAAGCCCTGCCAGGGTTCAAAACCCTGGCAGGGCTGTTACCTAACATGACCGACGATTTATTGATTTTGGTTAATGAACAAGACGAGATTCTCGGTTACGACACGAAAGCCGCCTGCCATCACGGACAGGGACGCCTGCACCGCGCCTTTTCGATCCTGCTCTTCAATCAGCGCCGCGAACTGCTGCTTCAGCAACGCAGCGCCGAGAAGCTGCTCTGGCCGCTCTACTGGTCGAACAGCGTGTGCAGCCATCCGCGTAAAGGGGAAAGTTACGACGATGCGGCGGCGCGGCGATTAATCGAAGAACTCGGCGTCAGCGCGCCGCTGCGCCAGGTGTTTTCCTTCGAATATCATGCCGAATTCGGACAGATCGGTGCGGAACACGAACACTGCGTCGTGTTTGTCGGACAGATGAGCGACCAGCCGATTCATCCGAACCCAGCGGAAATCGCTGATTGGAAATTCATTGGCGTTGACGCCGTAGAGCAGGAATTAACACGAAATCAGGAGCGATACACTCCCTGGTTTCAGCTTGAATGGAAACGAATGCTTCAAGATTTTCGAGAGATGCTGCCATGATGCTGATGCGCCCTCAACCGCGTTTTGATTTGCTGCGGTATTTTTCTTTGTCGAGCCTTGTCGCGTTTCTGCTCGTGATCGCGTTGTTTGCTCGATTTATCAAAGGGCATCATGTTGTGTTCAGCGCGGTACTCGTCATTTTCGCCGTCTTTTACGTGCTGCTCTTGCTGATTGCGCGTCACGCGCAGCGCGTGGTCGAACGGCAGAGCGCCGAGTTGTATCGCCTCTCGCAGGCCGTCGAACAAAATCCCGATGGCGTGCTTCTCACTGATCTGCAAGGCCGCATCGAATACGCGAATGCCCGCTATGCCGACATGACCGGCTACACGACAGACGAGATGCTCGGCAAGACATCGCGTATTTTTCAGTCAGGCGTCACGGAATCCCCGGTGTATGACGAACTCTGGACGACGATCACCTCCGGGCGCGTCTGGAGCGGCGAATTTTGCAACAAGCGCAAAGACGGCGCATTCTATTGGGAACATGCCACGATTGCCCCGCTGTATGACGCTGCTGGCAAGATGACCCATTTTGTCGCCACGAAAGAAGATATTACCTCCCGCAAGCTTGCCGACGACGCGCTGCGCGAAAGCCAGGAACGTTTCCAAAAAGTAATCGAGCATGATGTGGATGCGATTGTCGTTGTGGATCAGCAGCGGATCGTCCGATTTGTCAATCCTGCGGCGCGACGCTTGTTCGATGTGCAGGATGGCGCGATGATTGGGAAGCATTTCAGCATTCCGGCCATTGAAGGAGAATCTACCGAGTTGGAAATTCCGCGCCGCGATGGCAGCGCGTCCGTCGTAGAAATCCGCAGCGTCGAAATCGAATGGGAAAAGCAGCCCGCCTATTTGGAATCGTTACGGGACATCACAGAACATAAACAGATCGAAGATGCGTTGCGAACATCACAGCAAAAACTCACGGATACGTATCAGCAAGAGCATCAACGCCGCTTGCTCTCCGATACGCTGCGCAAAATCGCCGGGATCGTCGGCAGCACCCTCGATTCGCAGGAAGTGCTGCGCTTGATGTTAGACCAATTAGAGCGCGTGATTACGTATCACCGCGCTACCGTTTCCACGCTGGAAGACGAGACGCTTTTTCTGCTGGCCGGGAAAGATAAACGCGGCGATGTCATCAAACCAATCAATTATCCGGCGTTCAAATATCCGTTGAATGCTGACGTGCTGCGCAGCAAAAAACCGATCTGCGTCCCCGATGTCTTGCGCGACCCGCGCTGGCATCCCAGCCCCACCATGCAGACGATTCGCTCGATGATTTTTGCGCCGCTGTTGGTACAGCGGCAGCCTATCGGCATTCTCGCGGTCAGTCGGGTGGATGAGATTCCGTATGAGGAAGAAGACGCCCGCACCGTCTTCGCGTTCGCCAATCAGGTGGCGATTGCCATGCACAACGCGCAATTGTATGGCCGGATGCAGGAGCGCAATCGGCGGCTTGCCCTGCTGCATGACGTGTCGCAAACATTGGCCTCCACGTTCGAGATGTCCAAATTTTTGACCGGCGCGTGTGAAACATTGGTGCGTAATTTTCACGCCGATCATAGCGCGGTGCTGCTGTTCGACGATGCCTACACGCATGGCGAGATTATCGCGGAATTCCCACCCGGCCATGTGCGCGGCCTGCGTCTCTCGCTGCAAGAATATGGCGTCGCGAAAGAGATTTTAGAGACTGCTCAAGCCGTCGCCGTGCTCGATGCGCAGCACGACCCCCGCACGGAAAAAATTCGCGATTTCGTGCAAACTGTCGGCATTCAATCGCTGCTCGTCGTTCCCATCGTGTCAAAAGGCCGCATTATCGGCTCGTTCAGCCTGTCGCTGACGCAAGAGCGCCGCGAGTTCGAACGCTCGGAAATCGAGATGGCGCAAACGATTGCCTCGCAAATGGCGGTGGCAATCGAAAACGCCCGCTGGATTGAAAAAGAGCATCAACGTTTAGAGGAAGAACTTTCGATTGCCTGGCATATTCAAAACAGCTTGCTGCCGGTCGGCGTTCCCGACATTCCGGGACTCGATTGCGCGGGGTTTTGCTACCCGGCCAGCAAAGTCGGCGGAGATTTTTATAATTATTTCGTGTTTCCTCATAATGAATTAGGCGTGGCGGTCGGCGATGTGGCGGGAAAAGGGATTCAGGCTGCGTTGATGATGGCGCTCTCGGTAGGTTTGTTAACCACCAAAGTGCAGAAAGACCAGTCCCCCGCAAAGCTCTTAGCGACATTAAATACCGATTTACAGCCGCATGTGCGGCGAAATTGGATGAATACCGCGCTGACGTATGCCACGCTGCGACCATCCGTGACCTTTCCCGGCGCATGGCATCTTCAAATCGCAAACGCCGGGTTGGTTCCCCCCTTAATTTGCCGCCAGAACCGGGAAACCGAATGGTGCGACATTGGCGGCTTGCCGTTAGGCATTTCGGATAAAAGCATCTATCAGGAAAAGGATCTGATTCTCTACCCTGGCGATATACTGATCCTGTGCAGCGACGGCGTGACCGAGGCAATGAATGCCGAGCAGGGGATGTACGGCAACGAGCGATTCGCGCAGCGCGTGGCGGCGCTCACAGAACAGAACGCGCAGCAGATATTGACCGCGCTGCTGGAAGATGTGCGCGGCTTTGCCGGGAACGACGACACGGGCGATGATGTGACGATGGTGGTGATTGTCGCGCAGTAACGATTCGATAATTTATTGTTCGCTGCGTAAAACAACTTGACAGTTCTTGAAATACTGTCTCATTGTTGTCTCGCAATGTGTGTATTAGAAGGTTCTTTCAATGAAAGGCTGGATGATTTTCTTAAATATTCAGCCATTGTAATTATTGCGCTGCCTTGTACATAATTATGATTCTTGAAATCTGTGATTGACTCGCATGGAGAAACTCCCTATGAAAAAAGAGCTTGAAATTGGAATTGATCCGAAGATGGTGGATTACCTTGTCGCTCGCGTGAAAGCAGATGACGATTTTCTGGCGGAACGCCAAAACGCCATCAAAACTGAGAATAAAGAAGAAGATATTGCCACCATGCAGTATCTTCAGGGCAAACGGGATATGTGCAGGCAGTTTTTACTCTATTTGGAAGAGGTGGATCGCTCGCCCAGAGTCGAAATCACGGCGAAATCTGCTGAAGCGGCTGCGCCGGCGTATTCTGTCGCCTGGCCGACCCCGAAACTTTTCCACTATCCAGATGATTATGATCGAAACGAATAACGCAAAGGAGCGAACCAATGGCGTTTTTTGACATGACGACGATTCCAGAAAGACCGCTGATTCAGGGGATTCGCATGAAGGCCGTCTATGGCGAACAGTTGATGCTGATGGCGGTTGACCTTGAGGCGGGAGCGGTACTGCCGAAACATCAGCATCCGCACGAACAGATGGGATTGGTACTGGAGGGCGCGTTAACCTTGACAATCGGCGAAGAGACGAAAACCTGTCATGCCGGGGATACGTACCTGATTCCTTCGAATGTGCCGCACAGCGCGACCGTGCCGACAACAAGTCCGGCCAAAGTGCTTGACGTCTTCAATCCGCCACGCGAAGATTACAAATAACGCAGGTGTTGGATGAATGGAAAGACGCCCTGTTAGGGCGTCTCTTCGTTCTTCTTTTTTCTAAAAACAAAGAACCTCTTGTGCGATTTCTATCGTCTCTTGTTTTTCTTTATTATCCTCCACATCTTCGTAGTTTCTTTGTTTTTTTCCAAGTCGTTGCTGGATGACTTCGACATATTCCGGCTCTAATTCAATTAACGTGGCGTTTCGATACAGCGCTTGAGCTGCCAGTCCAGTTGTCCCACTGCCTGCAAATGGGTCTAACACATTATCATTTGCCTTTGTGAAGAGTTTGATGAAAAATTCAGGGAGGCCGACAGGAAAAACCGCTGGATGCCCCATATTTTTCCCCACCAAACCTAATCGCAAGACATTTCCAGGCAAGACTTTATCTTTTTCTGTCCAGGCCCGCAAATCTCTTCCAAAACCACTCTCGTTTTCGCTGTTATGACGAACCGCGCTTTTTCCGTTCAGATTTTTGAGCCTCACTTCTGCCCAATCGCCTATTGGCTGTTTTACAGCATCCTGATACATGGCAAAATGAGCATGTTTTGTCATGTGAAAACAATATTCCCATTCGTCTCTCAGTCTGTTTCGCCAATACCCTGGCATCGCATTGGGCTTCGTCCAAATATAATCATCAATACATTTCCAGCCTTTTTCAGTAAGTCGTTCGATGGTTTTCCACACATAACGATGCCGTACTCCATTCACAACTTTATCTTTGATGTTCAAGACAAATGAGCCGTCTTCAGCGAGGACGCGCCAGAATTGTTCATGGAATGACTCAAAAAAATCAGCATATTCATCTGGGCTGATGCTATGATAATGTTTTTTTCTCGCATCAGCATAAGGCGGGCTGGTGACAATCAGATTAAAATGATGATCCGAATATTCTTTTAAAACGTCTCGTGCGTCTCCGCAATGTATTTGTATCGCCATTGTTACTTACAAAAGAATTGGACAAGTTTGTATGGATCATAAAATAATCCATCCTGGTTAATTAACTGATGTTTCTTACAGCACTCGCCAAATGTTTCAACTAACAAGTCGGGAATGTCAATATGCTCCTGTTTTTGGGGGGATCCCGAATGAATCAGCGTACCAAGAACGAATGACATGATTTCTTCATACGAATAATTCGAAAAAAACGGCCAGAAGAAATCTGCCATCCAGACTTCCGTATTGACCGAATGCGGCATTTTAGTTTTTTGATCGGTTTTGATAAGCCGCGTGCCTCGATCCATCACAATCCCAAAGACACAACAATAGTAGCCAGTTCTATTCTTGTCAGACTTTGCAACATTTTCTAAGGCATGGATCGCTTTCGGCCAATCCTGTCCACCCATCGTATTTTTTCGATTTTTCACTGAAACATACAACGATAACGGCTCAAGTGTCGGCTCTTGAAAGGCGATAATGGCATGAAAATCCGCTTCTGCCGCGCCAATATCTGAAATGCTTTTAAAACGTTTAGAATTTTGAGCGCATTCCCGCACTAAATATTGATACCTCCAGCCAGAATTCATTCGTTCTTTCTGAAGCGTCCGATTATGAAATTGTTCATGACACACCGGAATGTAATGTCGATCAAGCAAATCATACGCCGTAGAGGCGGGATCGCCGCAGTATTTTCTAAAGTAATCGAATAATGACTTGCCTTGTTTCACATATATTCGACGAATCTCTTCTTGTGATGCTCCTTCAGAAATATCTAAAATCACTCGACTTGCTTTGCTATTCGCGATTTTGATCGCAGATTCGATGTATTGCCGAATATTCTCGGCGGGAATTTTATAAGAATGAGGAATCAATTGCGCCTCATCAAGATACCCATAAAATTCACTTGTGCTATCCTCAATTCTTGGATACCCCTGAACAATCGTCGTTTTTTGAGTTTTCGCCATGAGGTTATCTCGCAGTCAAATATGTGCTTTGCTTGTTGATTTTACAATAACAACATTATATTTTCTTCTCTAACTTCAAACAACCGGAATGCCAGACAAAACGCTTGTCAAGAAAAATATCGCCGAACATGCGCCGGAATACGATGAAACCGAGGGCGGATTTCCGCGCCAAAACAGCGCGTTTCCATTTTGTAAATCCTCATTGATTTTTATTGTCACAAATCACAGATAATTCTTTGCTGGCCTACGAAGTTATCGTTCACATGACAACAATAATGATGTGGAGAACCGACCTCTTTTTCCAGCGAGACCGCTCGCAGTGAAATTCGAATAGATCGTATTGATCCATGCGTTCGTTTCTTAACAAAATTGACAACCGCGACATTCGCAGCGGACTCGTCTATTCCACCTGGGATGGCGTCCTCTGGGCGATTATGTTCGGAGTCGCGGAAAACTATCTTGTGCCGTTTGCCTTACTATTCACGTCCAACGCCTTCCAATTGAGCCTGCTTCAGGCGACGGCCTTTCTTAGCACCAGCATCGGGCAGGTTTTAGGGGCGCACATTCTCAGGAAGATGCCTTCACGTAAAATACTTCCGGTCTGGGGTGTGCGCACACAGGCAGCCTGCTGGCTCTTTATTTTTGCGCTGGCCGCATGGACTGGAAATGCCTGGTATATCATCGCATTTTATTTTATCAGTCTGTTTATCCCCAATCTCGGCTCTCCGGGCTGGCTCTCCTGGATGAATGATTTGATTCCGTCACATATTCGCGGAGAATATTGGGGAAAACGCAACCGGTTAGTCGGCATTACGCAGTTAATCAGCATGGGACTTGCCGGACTCAGCCTGCATCTCGCCAAACGCTGGGACCTTGAGATGTTGACCTTCGGCGTCTTATTCGGCCTCGGCTTTTTGTCCCGGTTTATCGGCAGTTTTGCCATTGTCAGGCAGCATGAACCAGCGGGACATCATCAAAATAACTCAGCGACGCCAACGTTCTTGTCGTTTGTGAAAACATTGCCAATTTCGAATTTTGGGCGGTTTGCGCTTTTTAATTTCTGCATGGCGTTTGCCATCAATATTATGGAGCCGATTATCAATATTTACGCCCTGCAATCGCTCCATTTCGGCTATGTGGAGTTCAGCGTCCTGACCACGATCCGCATGTTGATTTCGTTCTGGGCCATGGCGTACTGGGGGCCGCTCTCGGATCGGTATGGAAATTATCAGATTCTCCGCGCTACGACCATCGCGCTGCCGCTGATTTCGCTGGCCTGGTTTGTCGTGAAGGATTTCTATGTTTTAGTTCTTGTACAAGGGTTTTCGGGGTTTATCCTGGCGGGCATGAACCTGGCTATCCAGAATTATCAATTTGATTCCGTTAAACGCCATGAGATTACCAAAACGACGGCCTATTTCAACATGTTCAACAACCTGTTCGCGTTCTCCGGGGCGGTCGTTGGCGGCGCGTTGACGCGCTTCACGCCGCATCTGTCGCTCCCCTGGTTTGCGCCTGGAAATTACGAACTGATCTTTTTGCTTTCAGGAATCCTGCGCGTCGCGACGCTGGTCATTTTTCACGCGCGATTCCGCGAGGTGCGGAAGGTCGAGCCGTCGCCCGGAATGAGCTATTTTTATATTTATTTTCCGGTATCGAATGTCACTAACCGCTTTGAGGCGTTGGGAGATTTTTGGGGAATGTGGAACGACAAATCGAAGCATCACGAATCGGAGTTGACCCAGTTTAAGCCTCCCGCGCCGACAAAACCGGGAAATGTGGTGTTTCCCTCGCCGCCGGAGATTGATAAGAGGTAAATCGGTAAAGAGACCTCGCTGATATTGAAAACCTGTGAGGTTCTGGATGAATAACAACACGCACCATTGCCACGTCGCTGTCTCGTATTGCCACAATCGAGGCAGCGACCACGCATAGAACGCCATGACACTGAATGAATTGAAAGAACACGTTTGTCACGCTAATTTGGAATTAGTCAAATATCAACTCGTCACCTTAACCTGGGGCAATGTCAGCGGAATTGACCGTGAACGCGGCCTTGTGGTCATCAAGCCGAGCGGCGTCTCCTATGACATCATGCGCCCGGAACACATGGTGGTCATTGATCTTGACGGCAAGCGCGTCGAGGGGACGCTCAATCCGTCTTCCGATACGCCGACGCATCTTGCGTTGTACAAGGCGTTTGCCAATATCGGCGGCATCACCCACACGCATAGCGATCATGCGGTGATGTTTGCCCAGGCAGGTCGAGAAATTCCCTGTTTCGGCACGACGCACGCCGATCATTTTTACGGGACGATTCCCTTGACCCGCTATTTGACCGAGCAAGAAGTGGAAGAAGACTACGAAGGGAATACCGGCACAGTGATTATCGAACGTTTTGCCGGGATCAATCCGCTGGAAATGCCGGCGGTCTTAGTCGCCGGTCATGCGCCGTTTGCCTGGGGCAAAACGCCGGAAGATTCGGTCAAAAATAGCCTGGTATTGGAGAAAGTGGCACAGATGGCGCTCGGCACGCTACAACTCCGCCCGGAAAATCCGCCGCTGCCGGCGTATGTGTTACAGAAACATTACATGCGCAAACATGGCCCGAATGCGTACTACGGCCAAAAATAGACGACGCTTCACCTTATTTCGATACCTGACAGAGGAAAAACCTTTGTCAGGTTTTTTGGTCCTGTCGAAAAAGCTTACACAAACGTCAACACAATGATCATCTTATTTTATAATGCGTTACAATAATATTTATTCGAACTGCGAAGAAAGGTGTCGGAAATATTTACAAGTCTGCCCTGATTTATCTCGTTCCCGCCGAAAATTTTTTTGATGTTTGTGGTGTGATTTTAAATTATTTCCAAAAAATTCCGCTGCTATCCGCTTGTTTACAGGTCGTTCTCAAAAAAATAGTCCCTGCGATATCGTCTAACGTACAAACGTTGGCATGTCGTTTGCTTTATAGAAAATCGTCATCAAGTTGTTACGATACAAAAACCATATATTACAAACCAAAGGAAATGAGTGAGAAGACCTTCTTATTCATTTCGAAACACACACATCTCAGGATTGAGATAAAGCCAAACTCGTCGCGAGGCGAGGACGGAAAGCCACGGGTCTTACGGTCAAGACAGCCGGGTTGCCCTTACTTAATGTGGAGGGTATTCAGATGAAAAAATTGCTCGTGTTAGCATGTGCAGCGTTGTTCGCGTTAGGCGCGACCCAGACAGTTCAAGCGTGGGATATTACGGCAAGTGATTTGACAGATGGAGCAATGACCGCAGAAGAAGCAGGCGTTTGGAAAGCAACAGCAGGGCCTCGTCCCTTTGAACATAAAACCTACAACAAGAACGGAAAATCGTTTACAGGCGTAGGGATCGAAGGTGGATTCGTTGATGGCGAAATAGATATCGAAAGCAAAGAATCCATCACGATTGATATTTTCGACGTAACCAAGATTTCCGAAATCACGTTAGGGTTCTTATTCGAAAACGGAAATCATCATGATGAAGTAGATGAAGTCGCTGTGGTAGATTATTGGGATGCCAATGATGTGAAATATACCGCAACGTTATCGGTGACTCATACAGGAACCGGATTGTCGGCCAATTGGTCGAATGTTGATGGTTCGGCAGGCGCAGTTCCTGGTTTTGCCGGTCTGCAAGATAAAGGCGGGTTGTGGCAAATTCTGAATCCATTCGGCGATTTGTTAGTGAAGAAAATCGTGTTCCGCGCCAATGACGATCAGAGCGATACCGTGAAAGGCTATGAAGGCAGCGACTATGTCGTAGCGTCAGTGAACGTGCCTGAGCCGTCAACAGTGTTATTGCTCGGCGGCGGGCTGCTCGGATTGGTTGCATTTGGCCGCAAATACGTAAAGAAGTAAGTCAGTGAGCTTCAACAATCGCACGCCCTGTTTCGAAAGAAGCAGGGCGTTTTTTATTTCTACTGTTTGTTTTTTCAAACCTCACAGGTCTTAGAGACCTGTGAGGTTTTTCCGCTTACGCCCGTGTGGCGCGTTCCATGATTTCCGTCATCCGGGCAACAAATTCGGTCGGCGACGGCAGATTGCCTTCCATTAACAACGCCCCTTCATACAGTTGCGCCGCCATTGTTTTCAACACTGGCGACTTGCTGTCTTGCTGATAAATCGCCCAGAGATTCTTAATCAGCGGATGGGCGAGATTGACTTCGAGAATTTTCTTCGACCCGGCATACTCTTTGTTGAACATCTTCATCATGCGTTCGGTCTGTGCGTCCATCCCTTCTTTGCCGATCACCAGAGTCACCGCCGAATCTACCAGCCGCTTCGAGGCGACCACGTCTTCGACGTGATCAATCAGCAATTCTTTGAACGCCGTCAGCAGCGGTTTGACGACCGATTCGGTCAGCCCGGCTTCCTGCGCCTCTTCCGGCTTCACGTCAATATCGGCCTTTTCGATAGATTTGAGCGGCTTTTTCTCGTATTCCATGATGGACGGCACGACAAACACATCCATCGGATCGATCAGGAACAAGACTTCGATATTATGCTTTTTAAAATATTCGAGATTCGGATTGCGCTCGATCATATCGCGATGGTCGCCGCTGACGTAATAAATCTCTTTCTGCTCGCTGCTCATGCGCGCCACGTAATCTTTCAGCGACGTGAACGTCCCTTTTTCCGCCGTCGAGGACTCGAAGCGCAACAGATTAATCAGTTTCTCACGATTGGCATAGTCCGAGTTCACGCCGGTTTTCAGCAGCGGCGAAAAATTCTTGTAAAACTTTTCGTATTTGGCCGAATCGGTCGTCGCCCATTCTTCCAACAGCCCTAAAATCTTGCCCACCAGCGTTTTATTGATTTTCACCATGACCGGGCTGTTTTGCGTCACTTCGCGCGAGACGTTCAGCGGCAGGTCCTCCGTATCTACCACGCCCTTGATAAAGCGCAGATATTCCGGCAGCAGGTCTTTGCAATCGTCCTGAATCAGGACGCGATTGGCATAGAGATGCAGTCCTTTGTAATCCTTTTCGCTGAACAGCGCGACCGGCGCGGTTTCCGGGATGAACAGCAGCGCTTTGAAATTCACGCTGCCTTCTAAGGCCACATGCAGATAACCGAGCGGCGTCTGGTAATCATTGGAAATATATTTATAAAACTCGTTCAGGTCTTCGTCCTTCAAATCGTCTTTGCGTTTCTGCCAGAGCGCGCTGACCGAATTGACCTTTTCTTCGCCGACATACACCGGAAAATCCACGAAATTCGAATACTTTTTGATAATATCTTTGATGCGCCACTCTTCGCTGAATTCTTTTTTCTCTTCTTTCAGCGTAAACGAGATTTTCGTGCCGCGTTTCGTCCGGTCGCTTTCTTCAATCGTAAACTTCCCTTCGCCGATTGATTTCCAGCGATAGCCGACGGAATCCTGATCCGCATGGCGCGTTTCAATCGTCACTTCATCCGTCACCATGAACGTGGAATAAAAGCCGACGCCGAATTGACCGATCAGGTCGCCTTCAAGCGTTTTCTGGTTTTGCTTCAACTGCGTCAAAAACGCCAATGTGCCGGAGCGGGCAATTGTGCCGATATTTTTAATCAATTCCTCTTTCGTCATGCCGACGCCGGTATCTTCGATACTGAATTCCCGCGTCTCTTTATTAACGGTAATCCGAATTTCCAGTGGCGCATCCCGGTCAATAATGGATGCGTCGGCTAATTGCCGGAATCGCACGACATTCAAAGCATCCGATGCATTGGAAATCAACTCCCGCAAAAAGACTTCCGGATGCGTATAGAGTGAGTGGACAATCAAATGCAGTAATTGTTTCATCTCCGCCTGGTATTCGAATTCCTGCGCAGGCTCATGGACATGATCTGACATAATGCGTGTTCCTCCTGTGTTCGAACAATTTCGGTTGATGTGAATGCTCATCGTCTATCGTCTGCCAAAATTCTTTGTCGGCAGCGGCGAAACAGAATTTCGCCCTACGTCATTTCAAGAACATTCTTTAAAAACAGGGAATTTTTGTCAATATTTTGCTGAGTTTGCTTGATAATAGGCAGATTTAAAAAACATCTTTCCTATAAAACCAAATTTTTCCAAAATCCTATTGACAATTCGGGAACTTCTGAATATTTATACTGGCACCGAAAATTATGGTCATCGTTATCAGAAACCGTCAAGTTATCTGAAAGTGTTTCCTCGATTTTGATTTCCACATCCGATATGGGAGGAACAATAATGCAACTGCTTGCGAATTTTTTTTATCCCGCATTTATGGCGCCGTATTTCACTCCTTTAGTAATGCCGCTTATGTTGATTTGGATTTTGGGATCAGAGTGGAAAACGCTGGTACACCTGCTTGAAAAAGATACCAACCGCGACGAGGCGATTACATTTAAAAAACGATGGGTATTCATCGTGGTATTATTTGCGAATTTTGTTTCATCAAGTGTGGGAATGCTCTTTGCGTTATTTCTGCCTACCGGATTCAGCTATGTTTACGAAACCTGGCCAGACGGCACGACTCACAATCGGACTGTTCTTGGTGACTTATGGGGAACATACGCGATAGTCTCATTTGTGCTGGCGTACGCATTAAGCATCATTATCGAAGGCGGCGTGTTACGTATAACCAACCGATTTCAAGCGCTGAACCCCTGGAAGAAATCGTGGATTCTCAATTCGGTCAGTTATGGAGGAATTATGCTCTACCTTTTGCTTGGTTATCTCTCAACGTTGGATTGAAAAAGAAAATTACACAAAACGAGAGTTTGATTTTACGTGAAAACAGGAGAACAACGATGCAATTACTTGCAAATATGATTTTCCCGGCATTTATGCATCCGTATGTTATCTCATTGCTCATGCCATTGATCGCGATTCTGATTGTGGTATCGGAATGGAAAATGTTGGTCTATCTGCTTAAACAGGATGCTATTCTTGATCCGACAATTGAGATCAAAAAAGAACGGATTTTCATTATGGTTTTAGGCGCGAATATTGTGTCATCAGTGGCAGGAATGCTTCTCGCACCACACCTGCCCACAGGAGTCATTTACGTTGAGGGAACAAATCTGGATGGCACGACGTACAGTATTCCAAGATTCGATGATTCGTGGGGGACTTACGTGAACCTTTCGTATATTCTTGCTTATGTGTTAAGCGTTGTCATTGAAGGGAGTGTATTACGCCTCTGTTCTAAACGATTCTGCATACCAACGCCGTGGAAAAAATCAGTGATCATCAATTCTGTCAGTTACATGCCGCTGCTGCTTCTGAATGCCTTTCACTAAAAAGATTTTGATAACGAAGATCATGCCGCCATCTGACGTTTGACCTCTTCGACCGTAATTTGCGGCAACGATAACTCAATCACCACGCCGGGCGACTCAGGCCGATTATATGACCGACAGACGCCGCCGACTTCCCAGAGCATGGCGGCCACCATCGTCAAGCCTAAGCCCATTCCTTCCTCCTCGCCAGTCAGAAATTTCTCGCCCTGATAATATGGCTGCCACATCTGCGAAAGCTGGTGCGGCGACAGCGACATGCCGTCATCAGCGATACGCAGACAGATGCGCTGATCTTTTTCCGGTTCGACCTCGACCCGAATCTGCGGAGTATGCGCCGGGTGGAATTTGACCGAATTTTCCAGCGCTTCCCAGAACACCAGTTCAACCGCTCGCTCTGACAGGGAAATCCAGGTATCTTTCAGCGTCTCGTCAATCGTGATGTCCAACGTTTTTATCGCGAGACTTTGTGCGATTTCATTGAGCAGATGCGGCAATTCCGCCAGAAAAAACGGTTCCGTGTTCGCAAGACTCGGCGCGTTCAAATATTGCAGAATATCCTCGATTTCGCCATGCAGGCGGCGAACGCTGGCTAATGACATCTGCGCGAATTCGAAGATTTCCGACGTCGAAAGATTCTCGACTTGCTGCACGAGAAATTCCAGGCTCCCCAACATCCCCACGAGCGGCGTGCGTAACTTGTGGCAGATAATCGTATGAAAGCCCCAGCGATTGCGTTGCGCTTTCATCTTCGCCGTCACATCCGACAGGCGGATCATTCGCTCTTCTTCCGTCGCAGACGGCAGATCCAACACATCTACTTGCAGCCAGAACGCCTCTGACGTAATGGTTTCCTGCCGGACAAGATAGCGAATAAACTGCGGCGATTCGTTTATGGGATTCGGCCAGGATGCCCAGGCGTCCTGCGACTCAAGCTGATAGCTCTGACGAATGACGTCGAAAAATTTCAGCGCGGTCAATTCTTTATCGGGCGAAAGATTCAAAAACAGGCGGGCATGAGAATTGGCGTACACGATTTCGTCATGTTGATTGATCATCAGATAGCCGTCTTTCGCATGCTGAATGACCCATTCGAATTTCGCGCGTTCGATATGGAGGCGACGATACCGATTGAGCCGCAGGATCGTGCGAATCCGCGCCCGCAATTCATCCCGATCGAACGGTTTGGAGAGAAAATCATCCGCGCCTGCATTAATCCCATCCAACCGCGACTCACGGTCATCGAGGGCGGTAATCATGATGATCGGCACTTCCGCCAGCACTGGCATGGCTCGCAATCTGCGGCAGACCTCAAAACCGTCCATTTCCGGCATCATCACGTCCAACAGCACCAAACTCGGCGTGATGTCCCGCACCTTTTCCAGGGCTTCTCTGCCGCATGACGCAAATTCCAAATGATGGCCTTCACGAAGCAATAATGCTTCTAAAATATTTCTCGCGCCCGGCTCGTCATCAACAATCAAAATCGTATTGATCTGTTTCACAGCTTCTCTCCCATAAACATCCCCCACAGATAGAGCAACAGGAAATGATTCATGGTTCGACGTCGCTCGCCATGACCGGTCACGCTGAGCGATGTCGAAGCGTCTTGAAGTCACATCTGGTAGGGTTTTGTTATATGAACATTACGGATATGCGCCCGATAAACGTCTGTTCGAGAATCGCGTTCACGCGCTGAAAACCAGCAGCAATTCCTCACTGCGCAAGCGTGTTGAAGAATAAGAGGGCTGGCAAAGAATAGCAAGAAAAAAATTGAGTTCTTGACAAATTTCCCGGCCTGAATATGACTTTCTCAATTGTTTACGCAGCCCTTTTCGAAGGCGGTTGTTTCGCGCGTAGAGGCAGGGGTTCTCAGCCCGAAAGGGTGAGGAAACCTCGCCCCTCCGCGTCCCGTTCGCGGCCAGCCTGTCAAGCCGTTGTTCGCCTTTCGACAGGCTCAGGACAAATGGAAGATCGCTTATGCAGCAGCAACTCTCATACTCTTGTCAAGAAAGGAACGATTATGAAATCACGAATGCTTATCACAATCAGCGCCTTGGCGCTGGCTCTGGGAGCGTTCTCCGCTCAGGCGCAGACGCCTGCGGAAGAACAACCGCTTCGCGTCCTCTATGCCGCGCAAGCCGGATACCAACCGGAAGAATTGAAATTGCTATCCAATCTGTTCGAAGAATTAAGCGGGATTGCTGTCAATATAGACACGGTGGCATATCAGGAATCGTATCTGAAAATTACCGCCGCCGACGCCCCGTATGATGTCGTGTCATTCGATCAACTCTGGCTCGCCAACCTGCTCAAACAAGGGCGATTAGCGCCGTTGGACGACTATCTTTCTTCGCCGATGCGCAAAGATATCGCGCCGTCACTATGGAAAGCGTTTCGCGATCAAAAACAGACCTGGGCGATGCCATTGCTCGTGAATTTTCAACTGATGTATTACAATGCGGCCATGCTGCAAAAGATCGAATTGACCAATCCGCCCGCCAATCTCGAAGACATGGTGGATCAAATGCTCCAGTTGAAAAAAGCGGGCGTGGTCGAATATCCCTGGACAGACGCCTGGCGTTCCGGGGAAGAGCTTGTGGCCGAATACACCTGGCTGATCGGGGCGTTCGGCGGCGAACTGTTCAATGATGACGGTCAGCCGACATTTGACAGCGATGCCGGCCTCAAAGCGTTGCAGTTTATGGTCGCGCTGCTCGAAAAACAATTAGCCAACCCCAAAATTCTCACGAATGACGATATCGCCGCCAAAGACGATTTCATTACTGCGCAAGCGGCGTTTACCTCGAATTGGACGTTTTTACAAGGCCAACTGAACGCCCCGAATTCCACCGTGAACAGTCAGGCTGCCATGATGCTGCTTCCGGTTTCTCGCTCTGTCAGCGCGAAATCGTCGTCCGTTTCCGCGATGCAAGGCATCGGGATTCTTGCGACTTCCCCGCAGAAAGACGCCGCCTGGAAATGGATCGCATTTTTCACCAGCCCGGTAGTACAGCGGGCGTATGCGTCGGAAATGCCGATCTGGACGTCCGTGCAGACCAGCGCTGATATCAACAGCCTCGATCCGTTGATGGCAGTGAAACGGGCGCAATTGGAAGCCGCGCATCATCGCCCGAAACGCGCCGATTATCAGCAGGTGTCGCAGATATTGCAACAGCGCTTGAGCGCGGCGCTGCGCGGCGAGATGACGGCGTCCGACGCCTTAAAACAGGCGAAACAAGAGATTGACGCCTTGAAATAAATGCTAACCCTGCCAGGGTTTAAAACCCTGGCAGGGTTACATGGAATACATTTGACATGTGCGGAATTTGCGGGATTGTGCGGCTTCATGACCATTTTACCATTCAGCGCGAGACGTTGCAGCGGATGAACGACGTAATTCGCCATCGCGGGCCGGATGACGAGGGCTTTTACGTCTCGCTGGATGCGGGTTTAGCGATGCGCCGCCTCAGCATTATTGACCTGTCGGGCGGGCATCAGCCGATTCAGAACGAAGACGGTCGTTTACAGATCGTCTTTAACGGCGAAATTTACAATTTTCAGGAACTGCGCGACAAACTCGAACGCGCCGGGCATCGCTTTACCACGCATTCGGACACGGAAGCGATCATTCACGGCTACGAAGAATACGGCGTCGAAGTCTTACAACATTTGCGCGGCATGTTTGCGTTCGCGATCTGGGATACGCTCGAACGAACGCTCTTTCTCGCTAAAGATCGCGCTGGCAAAAAGCCGCTGCATTATTACAAAGACGGCGACAAATTCCTGTTCGGCTCGGAAATCAAATCCATCCTGCAATGCGAAAACGTTCCGAGGGAGGTCAATCTCGACGCGCTGGATCGCTTTTTGACCTTCGAATACGTCTTCTCGCCAGAGACGATTTTTCAGAACATTCACAAACTGCCGCCCGCCCATTTTCTACTGCTCAAAAAAGGTGAAATCCGCGTCGAGTCCTACTGGGATAATTTGCCGGTCAAACCGGAAAAGCATGACGAAGCCTACTACGCCCATCGTTTAGCCGAATTGTTGGAAGAAGCGGTCAAAATACGCATGATCAGCGACGTGCCGCTCGGCGCCTTGTTGAGCGGCGGCATTGATTCCAGCGCCGTCGTCGGCTTCATGGCAAAGCATTCGAGCCAGCCGGTCAAAACCTTTTCCATCGGCTTCGCGGAACAAACCTACAACGAACTGGAATACGCCCGCGCGGTCTCTAAGCATTTCGGCACGGAACATCATGAATTCATCATCAAGCCGGATGCGATTGATTTGACCGAAAAGCTTGTCAAAATGCTGGACGAACCGTTCGGTGATTTCTCGATTTTCCCCACCTATCTCGTCAGCAAAATGGCGCGGGAGCATGTCACGGTCGCGCTTTCCGGCGACGGCGGCGACGAACTCTTTGCCGGGTACGATACCTACATCGCCGACCGTATGGCGCGGCAATATCAGCATCTTCCAGTGTTTTTGCGCGATCAAGTGATTGCAAAAGCGGTCGCTCTGATTCCGCCGTCGCCGAAAAAGAAAGGCTTTATCAATCGCGTCAAACGCTTTGTCGAAGGCGCGAGCCTGCCGCCGGAATACATGCACACGCGCTGGATGACGTTCCTGCAAACGCCGGAAAAGCGGCAGCTTTACTCCGGAGAATTGTTAGAGGCGTTTCAACGCGGTAATTCCTACAAATATATTGAACACTATTTCGAACGCGCTGCGTTAAACGGCGTCACGCCGCTCGCGCAGCAGGAATACGTGGACATCAAAACCTATCTGACCGACGGCA
The DNA here is from genome assembly GCA_964602655.1 of uncultured Candidatus Moduliflexus sp. Taxonomy (GTDB): domain Bacteria; phylum Moduliflexota; class Moduliflexia; order Moduliflexales; family Moduliflexaceae; genus Moduliflexus. The sequence goes on along the minus strand of CAZRSF010000006.1, from coordinate 101,213 downwards.
TCATGGTCAAAGTAGATCGCATGAGCATGGCGCCGTCGTTGGAAACCCGCGCCCCGTTTCTCGACCACAAAGTCATGGAATTTGCCGCGACGATTCCGACCGAATTGAAGCTCAAAGGGATGACGACCAAATACGTTCTGAAAAAAGCGGTCGCGGATTTGCTGCCGGAAAAGATTCTGACGCGCGGCAAAGAGGGCTTCAGCATCCCGATCAAAAACTGGCTGATGAACGAATTGCGCCCGCTGCTGCTCGACACGCTTTCGCCGGAACGCCTGAAACGGCGCGGTTATTTCCAGCCCGATTACGTACAGCGCCTGATCGTGGAACACCTGAACGGGCGGCAGAATCACAGTCACCGGCTCTGGGCGCTGATGGTCTTCGAAATCTGGCATCAAGTCTATATGGATTAACCAACAACCGCAAAAAACATCAAGACAAATTTCCTTCCGATCCGTATATTAGAACAAAAGCCCAGCCAGGGTTCGATACCCTGGCTGGGTTGAAAAGGAAAGGAGATTTCTATGGCAGAACCACTGAACATCATCAATATCACCAAAGAAAATTTGTCGGACGAAGGGATTTGCTGCGCGTTTTCGGATAAAAAACATGCCGAGGGCGTGCGCTTGAAAGAGGAATGGCTCGCCGCCAGGTTCGACGAGGGTTTCCGGTACAAAAAGCTGAGTGTGCGCGGCAAAGTCTTTATCGAATACGTCCCGGCGGAATATGCGTGGAGTCCGATTGACGCGCCGAATTATCTGTTTATTCACTGTTTCTGGGTGTCAGGGCGTTATAAAGGGCAGCATTGGGGCAAACAACTGCTGGACGAATGCCTGAAAGACGCCGAGGGCAAAGACGGCGTGGTTGTCGTGACCGGCAAAAAGGATATGGGCTTCATGACCGATCCGAAATTTTTCCGAAAATACGGGTTCGAGGTCTGCGACACCGCGCCGCCCTACTTTCAACTGATGGTCAGACACCTGAATCCGTCCGCCCCGCTGCCGTGTTTTCGCGAATCCGCAAAACGGGCGACCTGCGAGCCGTTCGAGGGCTTTACGATGATCTATTCCGATCTCTGCCCGTTTGCCACTCATTGGGTCGAACAGATGAAAGGTTTCATGGCAAAATACCACCGCCCGATTCGGACGATTCGCCTCACCACCCGCGAACAGGCGCAAAATATGCCGTCCGCGTTCGCGATTTTCAGCCTGTTTCTTGACGGCAAATTCTTGACGCATGAGATGACGCATGAATCCAAATTCGACAAACTCTATGCCGCTGCGAATCTGTGAGCGCGGACGCCTGCTGATTGCGGGACTTGGCTTTTTCGGAGATCCGTTCGGGTTGAGCGGCGAATGGACGGAAGAAAACGAAATCGGTCGGCTGTGGCATCGCTACATGACCTTTATGCACTCGCCCGGAGCGCAAACGCCGCCGATTCTCAATCCGACGGTCGGCTATGAAATCTGGATCGAACAGGCCGACACCCGCGCCAAAGGATTCTGGGAAATTTTCGTGGGGCAGGAAATCGCCGATATTGCCGCCGTGCCGGTCGAATTATCCATCAAAGCGCTTCCAGCGGCGACGTATGCCGTCTTGACGCTGCGGGGCGAAGAAATTGCGAGCGACTGGCAGCAAGACGCGCTGAATTCGCTCGCGAACGCGGGGTTTAAGCAGGCGCTGCCATATAGTTTTCAATATTACGATCATCGCTTCAAAGGGATGGAGCAATTAGCGGAATCGGAAATGGATGTCTATATTCCAATCACGCCGCAAGACGCCGGGATATGAAAGCTGCTGAAGTCAACCTGCTCTCCATCGCCAACGCGATTGAATTCATCGAGGCGCATTTGCAGGAAGAAACGTCGGTGGCAGAGATGGCCGACGCCGTCTGTTATTCGCTCTTCCATTTCTGCCGGATGTTCAACGCGATCACGCAGCACACGCCGTATGATTATCTGATGCGGCGGCGGCTGTCCAATGCGGCGCAAGTCCTGCTGGCAACCGATCGGAAAATTATCGAAATCGGTTTTGATTATCAGTTTAACAGCCCAGAAACCTTTGCCCGCGCCTTTAAGCGGATGTTTGGCATGAATCCGAATGAATGGCGCAAACGCGGCGCGATTCCGCCGCGCACGCTCATGCCGCGCCTGACGCTCGCCCATCTGCGCCAACGAACGCATCCAGCATTTGCGTTGCCAGGCGTGGAAGAATGGCCGATGCGCTACTTTGCCGGACTGATGACCTGGGTCAGCGCGAACGACGCAACCGCTTTCGCCCGGCTGCAAGGCTGTTTGCGCGACAAGTTCAAAGAAGCAGAAAAAATCTATGAAATAAGCATCTCTCCGAGTAACGCGGCATTTTCCCCTTCTGCGAAGCAGCAGATTCCCCTCCTGGGAGGGGCAAGGGGTGGGTGGCGAACATTAAGAGACTGCCAGTATTCAGAACCCACCCCCAACCCCTCCCTGGAGGGGAACTCACTGCTGCGCGGCGGCCAAAACCAACCAAATCCAGAAAAGGAGTTCGCCGAAAAGGGCTGCTGGTACTTTGCAGGCGTCGAAATCGCGTCGCCGGAACAATGTCCGCCTGCGTTCGTGATCAAGACGCTTCCGGCGGGGATGTATCTGCGCTGCCCCAATTCGGAGGGAATGGAGCAGCGTCCGCTTGCGCGCGACTATCTCTATCACACCTATCTGCCGCAGTCGCTCTATGCACTATCGTTTCCGCTGGAAATCGCAGACGCGCAAACGATCTGGATTCCCGTGCAGCCGTTACGCAGTCAGCAGGCTAATTCCGAAAAATGATCGAAGGTGATATCCGCGCCGCATTCCAGCAATTGCGCCTTGCTGAATGAGGTCGTGATGCCCGCCACTTTGCAGCCCGCGCTTTTGGCAGATTTGATGCCGTTCAAAGAATCTTCCACCACAAGGCATTCATTTGCGTTGAAGCCGAGCCGATCAAGCGTCTTTAAATACGGCTCCGGGTGCGGCTTGCTGTGCTGGATGCAATCGCCAGTAACCACCACATCGAAATACGGGGCTAATTCGAGCGTCCGAAAAATGGTTTCCTGAATATGGCGCAGGCTCGACGTTGTCACCGCCAATTTTTCATAACGCGGCTTCGCCCATGTCAAAAACTCCATCACGCCCGGAATCGGTTGCACTTTTTCTTCCAGAATCCGAATAAAAATCTCGTATTTCGCCTTGATCAAAGCTTCCGGCGTATGCTGACCGTCGGTGTAATTGTCCACAACATAGCGGAAAATTTTTTCGTCCGTCAGACCGGTAAATTTATGCCATTCATGCCAGGGCGCTTCGATGCCGTGCTGCTGCAAAATCGCCTTTTCCGCCTCGAAATGCAGCGGTTCGGAATCGGCGAGCACGCCATCCATATCAAAAATAATTGCGCGAATATTTTTTATCATGTTTTCACCACAGATTTCACAGATGACACAGATTATTGAAGTGTCAAAGCTTGCTTTGACGACGTGGCAAAAGCAAGCTTTTGCACTCCTGAAAATCTGTGTCATCCGTGAAATCTGTGGTTATTATTCCCCTTCCTGCGCAGCCTGCTTGAAGGCTTCACGTTCGGCGACGAGTTCTTCCATCAATTCGTTGAACGGCCAGTTGATCGAATGTTCCGTGACCGCCGCGTAAATCGGTTGAGGCAGGTTTCGTTTTTTCGACAGATCAATCAAAAATGAAATGCCTTTGTTCGGAATGTTATAAAACAAGACCAGCTTTTCCTCGCATTCGAATTCCTGTTCGCCGCGTGTATCGGTATGCACGATGTCGCTGATCGGCAAATAGCCCTGATCTTTCCGAATGGCGACCGCAGGCGGCGCGTTGACATCCTTCAGCAACTGATCGACACGGGCTTTTTCTTCTTCCGAGTAATTCCACAGCAGCAAGCGCGGACTTCCATCCATCATATTTACGAGGTTACGGCGCCAACCCTGCCAGGGTTTCAAACCCTGGCAGGGTTCGACGCGCAACCTTGACAGCGCGAATACTCATCGCAATCTGTCTATTTTTCGACATAGCAATAGCGGCTAAACGCTTTTTCCTGTGCGGCAAAATCGAGTTGGATAAAATACGGGGTATCCGGGAGGTCAAGCAGAATTTCTTTATATTCGCCAGGGCGCCAGTCCCAAAACAGTTCGTGCCGTTGGAATGCGCCGAGATCCATGCGAATACTGACGTCATGAAACACCTGCGAAGAGGTATTTTTCAGCACAAGGCGATTGCTGAACATCTGTCCGCGATCAAAGCGACAGGAAATCGGCCCGCCGAACGAGGTCAACGCGAATGCAACGATCAGGGCAAAAAGCACAGTACCGCAAAAAATGATAGACCTTCTCAGTGTGGTGCGTGGCAATCGGCGGTGACGATGCGAAAGATGCGTCGGTTCAGCGGGGGCGGCGGTTTCTTTTTGAGAAGCGTCAGATGGCGCGGACGCATCCTTTACTTGCTGATCGTAAGCGGCTTTCCATTCGCGTTCGGTTGAGCCGCCAAATTGCGCATTTTTCCCACGTAAAAATTCAATATGCCATGCATCATACTCTGCCCGCGTATCAGGGCTTTTAAGGAGATTATAGGCTTCGTTGATTTCCTGCATCTTGAAACGCGCTTCCTGGCTTGAATTCACGTCAGGGTGGTACAACTGCGCGAGTTTTTTATAAATGAGCTTGATAATTTCCTGATCAGCCTCAGGGTCAATCTGTAAAATCTTATAATAATCTTTCGAATATCGTGCCATACGTGATGATTGATTGGTTGGTTAAAACGTCATTTCGGGAACATTCCTGTGTATAAAAAATCCTTGTCGTTGTTGAAGATGCTCGCAGGAAGGAAGATCACACATTATTTCTGCCGCACTTTCAACATTCCTTGACATCCGTCAAGAGAAATTTCTTTTCTCGTTGCAATCGCCGGAAAAACTTGACAGATGCGCGACGGCTCAGAAGTCTCAGCCCTGTTAGATTGTAATTTATAACCACGAAACACACAAAACACACGAAATGCTTTTTCTCACTTTCGTGTGTTTTGTGTGTTTCGTGGTAAACAAATACGCAAGATCAACCATTCGAAAACATAGAGAGGACACGCATGAACTCGCAACAAGAAATAATGAAAATCGAAGATACGCATACACCGCCATTTTTCCAGAAATTGCCCATCGCCATCGAACGCGGCGACGGGGTGCGCGTTTGGGATCAAACCGGCAAGGAATACATGGATTTGACTGCTGGATGGGGCGTGACCTGCATCGGCCACGCCAGCCCGGTCATCACGAAAGCGCTCGTGGAACAGAGTCAGAAAATCGTGCAGAACCCCAGTTCCGGCCTGACCTATTCCCCGGCGCGGGCGCAATTGCTGCAACTGCTGACCACGATTCTGCCGTCGAACCTGACGCGCATCTTTTTCGGCAGCAGCGGCGCGGAAGTCAATGACGCCGTGATCAAGCTCGCCCGCAAAATCACCGGACGTCTCGATGTCGTGTCATCGCGAGCGGTTCAATCCGCTGATGCCGAATTACAAATTCGTGGCGTATAACGATCTCGCCGCGATGGATGCCGTGATAGACGACAGCATTGCTGCCGTCGTCTTAGAGCCGATTCAGGGGGAAGGCGGCATCAATCTGCCGTCGCCAGGCTATCTGGAAGGCGTGTCGAAACTCTGCCAACAGCGCGGCGCATTGCTGATTATTGATGAAGTCCAGACCGGCTTCTGCCGCACTGGTTCGATGTTTGCGGTGGATGGCCTTGATCTGCATATTGACTTTCTGACGATGGCGAAAGGGATCGCCGGAGGCTTTCCGTTCGCGGCCTTCGCCATGTCCGAAGAGCTTTCCGCAAAGGTCGAAAAAGGAGATCACGGCGGCACATACTGCGGCAATCCGCTCGGTTGCGCGGTGGCGTATGCCGTCATCAATTATCTGATCGAACATGACATCGCCGCGCATTCCGCCGCGCTCGGCGCAAAACTGCTTGGCCGCTTGCGGGATTGGCAGGCGCGTTTTCCGAATCTGATCAAAGAAGTGCGCGGCAAAGGCTTATTGCTCGCGCTGGAAATGAGCAGCCCGGAGATTGCCGCGAAGATTTATTTCGACGCGCTGGACGCGGGCGTCATGCTGAACATCACGCAAGGCAACGTCATCCGCATTTTCCCCGCCCTGACCATCACCGCCGCCGAGGCTGACGAAGGGCTGACTATCGTCGAACCTATTTTCGCCCGCGCTGCGGCGTAATACGCCCATTTCCGTAGAGAGACGCCTCGGCAGGGCGTCTCTCTACGGTTCACATAACATTCAGGACAATTTGAACAGGCGGAAATGACGACTATGAGACATATTTACCCCATTTGATTTCTGAAAAATTTTCTGATTGACAAACTTGCTTTTTTCACGTATGAAGTCAATTCATTCAAATTCCTTATAAATATGGCTCGAATTAGAGAACTATCTTTGAATCAATGTTGATACATCGCCGTGAATGTAATAGATTTAGAAGACAATAAACAACATTGGAAAGGGAATGCCTGTCATGCCGATAAAACATGAGTTATTAACTGCAATAATAGAGTTTTTACGTCCATTGCCCGATTTTCAAGATGAGCCATCTCGAAGAACCTTGCTTCTCAAGGCAGGAATAGACCTTTCAAAGTTTAATTTAAACGAGTCTCCGAAAAATTTTCTCCCGGCCTTACTTCATGATTTGAATAACAGCGGGTTCGAAGAAAAAATTGTGACGATCTTACAGAAAATTGATGTGGGGGGTAAACTTAGAGAGAAGGCAGATAATTTTATTCAACGATTGCAGCAATGGCAACCAGATGAGACAAATTCGGCAACTTCCTTATCTTCTTCAGGTGAAATGATGCAAGCTGAAAATACCTCTTCCAATATGGCGAAAAAAAGAATTTTAATTTTTGCAACCTGCCCAAAAGATCAAGCACCATTGCGTTTGGATGAGGAAATTCGTACAATTAAAGAAAGCATCAATTCTTCGACATTTAGAGATGATTTTGAAGTTGAGCAAGAAGGCGCTGTTCGCAGGCGTGATATTATCAGAACATTACTGAATAACGGAAATTTTCAAATCATCCATTTTTCAGGGCATGGTAATGAACATAGTATTTTTATCGAAAACGAAAAAGGCGATACAGATTTGTTGAATCCAGAGGGATTGTCAGAATTATTTAAATCGCTCGAGCATTTGCCAGAATGTGTTCTTCTAAATATTTGCAATTCAGAAAAAAGCGCAGATATTTTAGGAAAGACAATCCCTTATGTTATTGGAATGAATTTTCCCATTGGAGACTCAGCAGCGATAAAATTTTCAGCAGGCTTTTATAGTGCGTTAGGCGCTGGTAGATCGTATAGAGACGCTTTTGTTATTGGGAAAGCTGCAATTCAAATGACTGACAGTAGTGAGTATTTGTATCCTGTTTTCAAAGAAAATAATGTGCGGCCGGAAAATCCATCAGAGGACATATCATTTGTAAATCGCAAAAAAGAACTATCTGACTTTTCTACTATTCCATACCTAATCATAGATGCCCCTTCTCAATATGGTAAAACAGAGCTATTAAAAAAGTTACAATCACAATCGAAAAGCGATGATAAATATTGCTTCTATATCGAACTTCCTAACGAAAGTGGAAAAAACGATGTTTTATGTCAAATTCTTCGTAAATTACAGAAATGTCAGAATAAACCCGAAATGATCTGTAATGAGAAACCATGCCTTCAAAAAAATGTTCTCTCCAAAATTTCAACATACCTGCTTTCTAATATGAAAGCAGCAGCGAAAAAGAGGATCAGTCTCTATATAGATCGTGCAGATCGTTTGCCTGACAGTGATGTCAAAGAATTATTCGATCATACACTTTTGGAATTATACGAACAAATAAATACGATCAATCGTATTTCGTTTCAGGTTATTATTGCAGGTCGTGATATCTCACGCTGGAAAGAAAAAATAAAAGAGTTGCCATTTGAGGTTAGATTTTTAAGTCCTTTTGATTTTAACGCCGTTAAAGAGATGGTTGTATTATATGATGCCCAAAAAAGGATAAACTTTCTTCCAGAATACCAACGGGATTTCGCCGCACTTTTGCTCTATCTGACCGGAGGCCATCCCGGTTTGATGCTTTTCATATTAGAACAATATTATCAGCAATCTACCACTCGTATATTACAGCACGAACAAGAACTTTACCATAGACAGCAATTCACAACCCTTTTTAGGGAACTTGGAGGTGAAATTATTGCTCTGCCATTCAGAGATCTCTCTATTTTTCGGCGATACACGATAGAACTGCTTCAAAAAATTATCGCGGCCAAGATGATTCCGTTTCATGGCGAGGCGGAAGATTTGGAGAAACAATTGCGGTTCAGCCGATTAGTTAATCAAACTGACGATGGTTTTATTCAAGACGGTATCGTCCGCCGCGTATTTGCGATTCAATTGCGCCACGAAAACGGAGACGCCGCATTTGCCACTCTCTGCCAGCGCGCCAAAGAAATTTACAAAGCGCATCTGCTTGAATTCGCTCATGCGCCCCACATTGTTGCGACAGAAATTTTATTCGAAGAAATTCTGCGACTCTATTATTCATCCGCTCAGAAATCGAACTCGTCAGAGAGATATAAAGCGTTCTTCTCAAAAGAAGGGGAATTAGAAAATTGTTTGCAAATTTTATTGCATAAAGTTACTATCGGTGATTATATTATCAACCAATTCCATCAGATGCTAAAAGCTGAACAAGATTGGGAGTTCAAGTTTACCGTCAATTTTTTTCTACGGCAAACAGACGACTACACAGATGAACCGTATCAAAGATTGCTTGAATATATCGAATGTTTTATAAGAGAGCATAAATTGTCATAAGCCGGGAGGAGGATTGCTATGCGTGAACCATTACCATTAATCGGACGCAAAGATATTCTTGATGAAATACGCACGACCATCGAACAACGCTGGGGAGAGGGAAACGTCATCTGTTTATTTGGCCTTGGCGGTATCGGCAAAACCAGAATGCTGCAAGAAGTGGGAAGCGTATATAAAAAACAGCCTGTTGTCCATCTTCAACAAGCATTGCAAGCTCCCAAACGCGTTATTTTAGTCCAGCAAGACGGTTCGACCGAATGGGGCAATGAATTTGTTACAGGGGTCGAAAGTATGGCAGAGGAATTAAATATCACAATAGAAGAACACGACGCGAAGAATGATCTTGCCACAATGGAAACTTTTCTCCGAAATGCGATTCAGGCGAAACCAGACGCTTTATTAGTGCGCGAGGGATCTGATAGCCGTATCTGCTATTGGATTAACCAGGCTGCTGAGCAGGGTATTCCAACCCTGACGTTCGATAATTATTCGCGCGAGCTTTCCGCTTCAATCTCGAAACTGACGCATAACGAATCATCTGGCATACAAGAGGCAGCAAGTAAATTACGCGAACAGATCGAATACGCAGGAGACGTGGCAATCATTCGAGGGGCTGAAAATGATATTCTTGCAGAGCGACGAGCCAAAATGTTTCAGGGGTTAAGTCATGATTATCCCGATATTCATATTGATGCCATCGAAAAAATTGATGATCCGAATGCGACCATTCAAGAGCAGGTTGAGAGAAAAGCGCAAGATGTGCTGAGACGTTTCCCCAATTTAAAAGCCTTCTGGACCACCTGGAATGCGTATGCCAAACCGTTAACGCGTTTGCTCGTTGGTTTGGGCCGCACCGATGTAGCAATCTATAGCTTCGATTTGGATCAGGAAGACGCTACATTAATGATTCAAAAAGGAAGTCCATGGAAGCAAACGGTTGTGACAGAACCCTGGCAAGGCGGACGCATCCTGGTTCGTCTGGCAACGCAACGCATTTACAATGAAGAAGTGGCCTCGCATATTCCTTTATTACCCAAAGTGATTCATCAAGACGATCTTCGAAACAATTCCAATGCGCAACAGGATCATGACGAAGAAAGTTGGACGCCTCTCCTCCGCTCGATTGTATCTCAAATACAAAAAAAATATCTGCTCCATATTATTCCTAATATCTATGATTTCGATCATGCCGCATTCCGTTATTCCGAAACACTCTGGCGCGAAATTGCGTTAAATATAGACCCTGATAGAACCATATTCGCCTCATTTTTGCAGGCACAGGTTGATTATACGACGATGCAGCATTCCGGTGTCAGTGCTGAAAGTCTTGTTAACCAGAAAGAGTCTCTCGATCAGGAGTTTATTCGGTGCTTTAATATTTTTTCAGAACAAAAAAGGGTCGTGATGTGTTTCGACACGCTTGATAAAGAACGACTTTTCAAAGAAAATTTTTCGAATATTGTTCAAGATTTCGCCTCGAAACTTCCAAAATTAAAAAATACCGTCGTTCTACTCGCGGGGCGAGAAGCTCATCTAATTGGAGAAGATTTGCGTTCAAAAATGAATGAAGGCACTGTTAGCATTAAAAAAATTTGTTCATTAGATGAGAAAGAATGCCAGGAATATCTCGATAAAAAAGAGAAACAACTTCGCATTCCAATAGAATCGGAACTTGCGGAAACTTTGATATTTCTTTCCGAAGGAACACCTATTTTACTGGATTTGGCCGCTGAACTCCGAAAGCGAGGCATTACGCTTGAGACTGACAAAAAATCTTCCTTAATGTCGTTATCAAAACAGGAGATCGAAAAACGCCACGTAGAATTCAAACGCATGTTAGTCAGGCATCTCGCCGAATTGAACGAACCGCTTGATGCACTTATCGTGTTATTATCGTATGCGTATCCGCTGAACGTCGAAATGATTGCGTGTTTACTCAAACTTAACGATCAGGACGCCAGTGAATTATTTCAGGAGGCAAAACAATACATGTTCATAAAAGTTTTGCCGGGCGGTAAATTCATCAAGCTGCATGATGTCATGCAAGACCTGATCAATGATTATGACTGGGATATTGTCGATCCCGAATGGTCTCGTCGAAAATCGTATAGCAGGCACGCCTGGCAATATTATGAACAACACGTTCCCAAAACCGCGAATGAACTTCGCAAAACGCGTGAAGAAGCGCTTAAGATAGAAGGCGATGACCAAAAGAAAGAAGATGCGTTGCTTCTCTCATTACAAATCCAGGAAGCGGAAGAAACGTTATGGTTATTGAAAAAACAGCAGCTACGCCATGCGCTTGTTGCAAATCGAGAAGAAGGGGTCACAATTTTCGTCAATTTATTTGCTGAAGCAGACACGCAACAGTTGCGCCAGGATTTATTTAACGAAGCATCGCAGTATGCTTCAAATTTTTCTTCTGAAGAAGAAATAATTTTGCAGATTCACAGGATTAAGCTTCAACGCGAGAGTTGTAAGAATAAAGAGGATTATAAGGTAGTACAGTATTTGTGCGATGAATTATTAACTGCAAAAGCAACACAGCTAAAAGATGAACAGGTTATAGATATGTTGATTGTGCGCGGCAACGTCAAAATTCGTCAAGCCAACGTTGATGAAGGGCTGAAAGATTTTGAAAACGCCGTTCAAAGAAGCCAGGCCGGTTATGCCCAGAAAGAGCTTCCGGTGCGATGGGTAATCAAAGCTGAAAATGAACTCGGCTGGGCATATCGCTTGCGAGGAGAATTAGAAGAGGCGAAAGCACATTATCTACATGGACATGAATTATGCTTGAAAGAAAATGCCGCAAAAAACCCTGTTTTGCAGTATGATTACGGTATGATCCTGAATAATCTCGCTTTTGTTCTCTCCAACCAACGCGATACACGCGAGGAAGCCGAAAATATTGCGAATAGGGCGATTGCGCACTGGAAAAAAATTGGAAACAAAATTGGGCTGGGAGCGGCTTACATTGTATCAGGCATTGGAGCGTACCGCAGCAACAAATTTCGTACTGCATTGGAGCAATTCGAAATGGCGCGCCAAATTTTTGAGCCATTGCATCATGTTGATTTTTTAGGACAAATTTATGCCTGGCGCGGCGCGACATTCAGGGAGCAAAGACGCTATCAGGATGCCGAAACAGATTTGAAAAAGGCCATCGCTGTTGGAACGGAAAATATCAAGGCGATGGCCTACAATCGCCTGGGCAGGGTCTATATGTCGAAGGAATATCGTTGTAAGGAGGGGAAGGATGACTGGAGTGAGGCAAAAAGGTGTCTTGAAACAAGTTTAGATTTTGCTGAGAAGATTCCTGATTACCTTTATGGGCTTGTTTCTCTTGCTCGATTAATTGTTATTGCCGCAGAAGAAAAAAAATATGAAGAATTGACTGATTGGGATCGCAAATTGACGGAGTATCTGAATAAAATTCCTGCTAAACCAGATCAAAATAACAAAGGCATTGCATATATTGCGTTAGCACGTCTGGCATTTGGGCAGAGACCAGCTAATACGAAAAACATTGTATCCTATCTGAAAAAAGGCATTGAGTCCGTTACAGAATTTGGTTCGTATGCGGATCGTGACGGCTTAAGCCGGCTTAAAGTTCTTGAAAAAGATTTTTCAGAGATTCCGGATAAAATCATTCGCGAGGTCGGAAGCAAATTAGTTGAGTTTGTGGCAGGAAAGGTAAAAAATAACATTCATTATAACAGCGTGTTGGATATGATGCACGAATGGTCGCACTGGGGGGAAGAAGGAGGACAAACGTCATGAATAGCAAAGAATTTATTTTATCCCCCCCTCGCATTATTTTGCCAGAAACGTCGAATACGTCGACATACGTCAGCCGTGATTGCGACGCCTGTTCGCCGGTCGTGTTTTCAAACTATACGTCGCCCGTCCAGAACGAGCGGTTTCTTTTTTCAAAACCAATCCCAAACCTTATTCATTCTCCGCTTTCGCCGACTTATGTTGCTTTATATTCTCCGTTTACCAAATCATCCTGCGTTGTCAATACCAGCGCGTTACACTGTTTGACACATCCCGAAATCTTTCAGCACGAGCCATCTTTTTCCATGCTGCAAACGCAGATGATCGATCTTGGTCTGCTTGTTTCAGAGAATTGGAAAGTGCCAGACATTCGACATGAAACGCCGCCGACGCTTTCCGCTTGGCTGCATCTTTCCGACGCCTGCAATCTCCATTGCGCCTATTGTTATTTGCCTCACGCAAAGACGGATATGTCACTCGAAACAGGCCGTTCCGCTATTGACGCCATGCTCCGTTCTGCTTTAGCGAATGGCTATCATGCCGTCAAATTCAAATACGCGGGCGGCGAGCCGCTGCTGCGCCTGCCACTTTTGCTTGATTTGCATCATCATGCTCGCCAGAACGCCGAACAGCGCGACCTCGCGCTTGACGGCGTGGCGATTACGAACGGAACGCTGTTGACGGCGGAAATAATCAACCAATTGAAAGCAATCGGATTGCGTCTCACGATTTCCTTTGATCATTTGCCGCAAATAACCCACCCCTGCCCCTTCCAGGAGGGGAAGAGGACGCAACGGAACTACCCAGACGGGCGCGATGCGTCGGCAGATGCGAAACGCGGCATTGAAACCGCTTTAGAATGCGGCCTGACGCCGGATATTTCCATCACGGTCAGCGGGCGCAACGTGGCGCAATTGCCGGAATTATTGGCGTGGGTGTTAGAAAAAGACCTGCCGTTCAGCCTGAATTTCTATCGTGACTCTTCGACTGCGCTCAGGGTGACAGCATGCGAAGATTTGCAATTGAAGGAAGAACAATTTATCGAAGGGATGCTGGCGGCGTATCACGTGATTGAAAAGAATTTGCCTCGACGCAGTTTATTGGCGTCATTAGCGGATATGGCGAACTTTGCCGCGCCGCATCTGCGTCGGTGCAGCGTGGGGCATAGCTATTTGGTCTTTGATACCGAAGGCCGCGTGTCGAAATGCCAGATGCAGATTGACCAGCCTGTCGCCGATATTCGCTGCGACGATCCGCTTGGCGCAGTTCGCGCCGCGCAAGACGGCATCCGCAATCTCACGGTTGACGAAAAAGAGGGCTGTCAGGAGTGCCAGTGGAAATATTGGTGCGCGGGCGGCTGTCCGCTGGAAACGTATCGAATGACCGGCAGATACGATGTCAAATCGCCGCATTGCAACATTTACAAAGCGCTCTACCCCGAAGTGCTCAGATTGGAAGGCTTGCGGCTGCTGAAATATGCGGAGGAAAACTGCCAATAAAGTAACGGCTTGACAATTTTGTCATAGTCGTTTATTATAGCGTTTATGATTCTATTAGACGACATTGAACGCGTTGCCGAATATTTAGGAAAAGCCGCGAATGCGGAGCAGGTGATTTTATTCGGGTCGCATGCTCGCGGCGACGCGAAGAACGACAGCGATGTGGATTTATTGATCATCGCTCCAAGCAATTTGCCGCGTTTCAAGCGAAGCCGAGAGCTTTACACGCTGTTTCGTCCCTATCCGTTTGCAATGGATTTAGTTGTCTATACTCCTGAAGAAATCGAGAGCGGAAAACGTTCTTCAGCTTCATTCGTATCAACCGTTTTGCGTGAAGGGAAAACGCTCTATGCTCGCGGAAAATCTTGAACTTGCCCGTCATTGGTTTGCCAAAGCGCGAAATGATCTGCTGAATGCCGACAATAATTTTGCTGCGAGACAGATTCCATTCGATACGGTCTGTTTTCACTGCCAGCAAGCAGCAGAGAAATTTCTCAAAGCATGCTTAGCGGCCAATGGGCAGACCCCGCCGCATACGCATGATCTGTTGCTGCTGTTAGAAAAAATCCTTCCATTACATGCGAATGTAAGCAAGTTACGAATTCATCTTAGCTTGCTGATGCCGTATGCTGTTGAGATTCGCTATCCTGACGACGGTTTCCAGCCGACGTTGCAAGATGCACAAGAAGGCAGAGATGCCGCCGAGCAGGTTTATGCGTGGCTTCGCGCCGAGTTGCCAGTCATCTTTTCATAGCGTTCTGATCGCCGATAATGCGAGGTGCATAAAAATGAATTTTCCCATAGAGACCGAACAAGAAGATGATGGTAGATGGATTGCGGAAATCGCTGAAATACCCGGCGTAATGACTTATGGAACGACAGTAGAAGATGCTGTATTAAGAGTTCAAACACTGGCTATATCGGTATTAGAGGAAAGAACGTATCAAGATCACACATGACCGCCTCACATTTTCACCCGCAACAACGCCCCGCATTTTTTGCGATTTTCAAAGAAAAAGAACTCTACCTGCTTCTGCTGGCGGGAGTTCTTTTCTTTTATCGCCCGCTCTTTCTCGGCGAAACCTTCTTTTTTCGCGATCTGCTGTATGATTTTATTCCGCAGAAGCAGATGCTCCTCGATTTCGTAAGCAAAGGGGAATGGCCGTTATGGGACATCTACCGGCATGGCGGGCAGCCGTATTTTGCCGATCCGAATAATTCGGTCTTTCATCCGGCGAATCTGCTCTTTTTCGTGCTGCCGTTTTTCCGGGCGTTCAATCTGATTCTCGTCGGTCATGCGCTGCTGTATCTGCTTGCGGCGTATCTCTTGACGCGCATTCTCGGCTTTTCGCCGAAAGCGAGCCTGATGTCCGCCGCGATGTACGGTTTTTGCGGCTATACGCTGTCGCTGATCAATCTCTACGGGCGCTTTCTCGCCATGTCGTATCTGCCGCTGCTGCTGCTCGGCTGGCATCTCTTTTTGATGGAACAAAAACGGCGCTGGTTTGTCTTCAGCGTCATCTTTGGCCTATTGCAGGTGCTTTGCGGCGCGCCGGAAGTCAACGTTATCTGCATGTTGACGCTCTTGGGCTGGGCACTCTGTTTTCCCTATCAACAAACACCTCTTCGCAAACTCGCGTTGTGGCTGCTGCTGAATATCTTCGTGATCGGCCTTGCCTCTATTCAGCTTTTCCCAACGATTGAAATGGCGTTGCACTCGTCGCGGGGCGATGGGATGGAGTTCTGGGAATTTGCGTCGGATTCGCTGCGGCTGAAACGCCTGCCAGCCCTGTTCATCCCGAATTTTTTCGGCTATGTTGACCAACTCCCGTTCGAGACGTTTTACTGGGGCTATATCCTGCGGGACGGCTACGATTATCCGTATATCTTGAATATCTATTTCGGCGCGGTTGCGCTGTTGCTCGGACTCTTCGGCGGGCTTGATTCTCGGCGCGACACGTTGTTGACGCGCCCGGTACGGCGGATGCTGCTCGGCGTATTTGCAGCGGCGCTGCTGCTCAGTTTAGGCCGCTTTCTGCCGGGATTCAAATTGGTCTATCGGCTGCCAATGATTACGCTGTTCCGTTATCCGATCAAGTTTCTCCTCGCCGGATTGCTGCCGTTAAGCCTGCTTGCCGGATACGCTGCCGAGCAGGTATTCAGGGATCAGAAACGCTATTCATCGTTGCATTTTGCGCTATATATCTGCTCGACGCTTGCTATCGGATTGGCGGCATTGTTCGCGCTTGTTCCGGCTTTCGCCGCCGCCGCGATGCGCTTCTTTTTCGAACATGCGCCGGATGAATTCATGACGCAAAGCTTGCGGCAGGCGTTGACGCATGTCGCGGCGATTCTGCTGCTGACGGCGTTATGCGTTCGGATGATGCCGTCGCGAAAACGCCTCGCACAATGGGGACTCGCGGGCGTGATACTGTTCGATCTGCTGTTCGCGGGGATGAGCATCAATCCTTACGCGCCGGAAGAGATGCTGACCGATGTTCCGCCAGTGGCACAGGCTGTCCGGCAGCAGATCGGCGGAGGGCGGCTTTTCCGCATGGATTCGCCGCAAGATATTCAACTCTATGCCTCATCAAGCGACATTATCTGGAGTTTTCGCTGGGGGCTTGAAACGCTGGATCGCTATTTCGGCGCGTTTTATCGCCTGCCGGTCATCTTTCACGACGATTACGTCGGGTTGGCGCAGCGCCATATCGTTGATTTGAAAGGCATGGCGAAAACGCTTCCCTGGCCGCAAAAACTGCCGATGCTCGACCTGAGTGGCGTCACGGCGGTCATCACGCCCGAACGCCTCCAGATTCCCGGCGTTGCGCTTGTTGCGGAATTGCCGAATCGGAGTAATATTCCATTTTTTCTGTATCGCCTGAACGCAACGCGCATTCGTTTCGTCGCCAGTTGGGAGAGCGTTCGAAATGACGGCGAAGCGATTGCGCGATTGGCGTCTCCTCCGTTCGACCCGGCGCGGCAGGTTGTGCTGCATCCGTATCAAGCGCCGGAACTGTTCGAACGGCTTTCGCGCTGGCAGGCTGAAGTTCCCGCCTTTCCAGCATCGCGAAATCAAGAATGCGCTGCGGCGGACATCACGCCAATCACCGCCGCAAGCGCTCATGCCGAATTGCAAGTGAAGACATTATGTGAAGGGTTTCTCGTATTTTCAGAACCGTTTTATCCAGGATGGCGGGTCTATGCGAATGGCGAGCGTTTGCCGATCTACCGGGCGAATTTGGCGTTTTCAGCCGTGTATCTGCCGCAAGGAACGTTTCACATCGAACGACGCTACGTTCCATTATCATTGATATTCGGCGCAATCGTGTCAGCGGGATGCGGCATTGTCGGCGTCATCTTGTTATTGAAACCGCGAAGACGCGTATTGAACAACCCTGCCAGGGTTTGAAACCCTGGCAGGGTTTCTCGGCTAAAAATCGCCGCCGCGACGGAAATACTCAGAGAGCAACTGTGCGGCGTGAGCGCTGGCGGCGGCGTTCGGATGCCCGCCATTTTGCCACATTCGCATTTGTTCCCATCCTGAGGGCGCGTCGGTCAGTGTGTCGAGCATTTTCAGGTCAAGTCCTTGAAAGATTTCATCATACTCTTCCGGCGTCCAACGCCAATTCAGGACGACGAATTTTGCGCCTGCCGCTTCGCTTTCTTGCTTCATGGCGAGCATCAACTGCTGCGTCAATTCTTTCGGAAATGGCGGAAACAGGCCGAGCCGCGTTCCGACCTTGATTTGCAGCGCATCCCACAGATAGGAACAATGATACTCTTCATAGCGCCGTGCCGGTTTCGCGAGAGATAATTCGCCGCTTCTATTCAAGGCAAACAACGGCTTGGTTCCAAGAAAATTCGCAGTCGGAAACAGGAGGCGGCGGTCGTAATTGCCGTTCCGCAGAATATGATCGGCAATAAAGGTATAAACGACAATCTTCGCGCGAAATTTCGGCATGAATTTTTTCAGCGCCAGCCACGCCTGATCCGTGCCATACGCCTGCACACCGAGATTGACGACTTGCAGCGGCATATTCGGCAGGGCGGCGAACTGGCCGACAAAGCTGTCTCGATACGCCAGGCCATGCCCCATCGTGAATGAGCAGCCGATAAACAAGATGGATGGCAACGACGGATCAAGTTGCGTTCCAGCCGCAGCAACGCGAATGCCGTCTTGATTCGTATAGACCGGCCATTGCTGCCCGGCTTCGTTGACCGTTTTCGAGAGGTTCGGAAGGTACGTCCAGCCCAATTCTTCGTCGAACTGCGCTAAGTCGTTTTCGCTCGGTGTCCATTCGACCGTGTACGGAATGCCGCGCCATCGGCAAAAACCTTCCAGACTGACCAATATGACGACCAGCAATATCGCATTAATGCCAAAAATCTTCAGCCATCCGCTCCAGACATGCCGCTGCGTATTTGCCATATTTGCCGCCCTTCAGTTTTTGACGATTCCGAAACGTTTATGAGTCAAGATGACGGTCAGACAGCAAAATCCGAGCGAAACCCATGCGCCATAGTAGAAGAGTTTCGGAACATATTTCCGCGTGACGATATGCTCGCCCGCTGGCAGCGGAATCGCGGTAAACGCAAGATTGGCGCGAAGCTGTGGCGCTGGCTCGCCGTCAACGGTCATTTCCCATCCGGGATAAAATGGTTCGGACAAGACAAGATAGCCTGATGTCGGAGTCTCGATGAGATACTTCACAGAGTTTAATTTCTGTTCTTCTTTTTTAATATGAACTTCTGAGGCATATTCAGCATTCGTATTCCTGTATTGCGATATGAATGCATCGGCCTGTAAGACTTCTTCAGAAAAAAGAATGACCTCTTTGCGAGGATCAAAGTCAGCCGATGTCAGCAGAGATAATGCCTGCTCTTTATATCCGAGTTGACGAGTCGAAAGAAGCCGCGTTTTTGTCACGAATTCTACTCGGTTTGCCGCAGTCGGGTTTCGATAAAGAAAAAAGTGTTGATTGCTGAAATTAGGAATTTCACCAATCAGTTCAATGCCATGCCAGGAAAGCTTCTCCGGCGTAATAATGGTGGTTATCGCAGCGGCGGACAACAGCGGCCAGCGTTGTTCCCATGGGATATCTTGAAGCCGAGATCGTAAAATAACAATATCTTTCTGACCGAAATCGTTGTGATGACGATGGAATATCTGCGGAATGTCATACATAAAGCCGGAGAAGCCATCAAGGGTTTCGAAATTCTGCCGCGTCACCCACATCAACTCATCGGATGGAAATGTGTCAGGCGCGATCTGAGCGCCCCCCTCTGGTCGAAAGAGCCTGCCACCATCGCCAAGTTCTTTTTTTACAAGGGGTACAACATCAGGAATCGTCGTAAAGAGATCTTCTGGGGCATAAAAATTGATCGGCGAACAAGATATCCACAAATCCATCAGAAGGATGCCAACCAACGCCGTCTGATGCCATCGTGCAGTATGCTTGCGACGATGATGAGCCAGTGCTGTGAGCAGAAAGACCATCGCCGATGAGAACATGAATGAGTATCGCAATCCATCGCGAGCAATCTCGTCATGAGGCCGCGCAAAAAACATCGTGACCAACCACTCGGCAAAAGAACCTATCACGCTGAATCCTCCAGCGAAAAGAATCAGCGCTCCTGTCATTCCCCATAAGCAGAGATACCCCCAGGCAGGCAGAGATTTTTGCTCGATAGAAAAATACCGATCAGACGCGTAACCTGCTAAAAATGCGACGGGAAACATTATCCCAACGACGAATTTTTCGGGAGAATGCAATAAAAAATCTATGAATGGAATATACGCATACAACGACTGAAATCCTGGGAGATAGCGCCCAAAAGAACCTATGATAAACAAGGCAATCAACGCAAGACAATATCGCCGCACCCTGCGCGAGCAAACATCCGCGTCGCGTTTCCCGGTCAATCCTCCGATAACAGCCAGAAGACACACGTTCCATCCCATGTAGAGATTCAGCAGAAATGGCGGGCTTCCTAAGACATTCCCACCCCAATACCGGGTGAGCGGATAGGCAGCATTCATCTGTCCGAAAAACCAGGGAAACACGAGTTCAAGCATCCTTTTAGGATGAAACGACATTTTGCCGAATTCTGCGGAGGAGAATCCATACTGACGGCCAGAATAACCAATAATCTCAACTACAGGGATAATAAGAATCGCAGAAATCCCAACAATCAAGATCGTGAAGATCGTCCAGAGAAAGAATTTACGCGCGACAGATCGTTCTGTGTATTGAAAGCACAACGTCCATCCTAATACGATGAGCATCGTAATTTCGTTTCCTTCATGCGTCCAGGCCAATGCCTGAAACACGCCGCACAGGACGCTCGACAAAAACCATCGGCGGCGGCGTTCCATCATAAACAGATGCCAGAACGCGAGAATAATCGGTAAATACGGCATATCCGAAATAAGCCCTGGCAGGTTGGCCAATGAAAGCATTCCACCACAAAAGGTATAGATAATGCTCACAATAAGACTCGAATGCGGGCGCAAACCGAGTACCCTGCCGCAAAAATAGCTTCCTGCGGCTGAAATCACGTAATGTATCACAATGAATACATTGAACGCATGAATAAACGGAAGGACGAAAAAAATCAGATTGAACGGATAGAGCGATGAGTTCACGATATTATTGAAATACGGCTCCCCTCCAAGCAAGTATGGATTCCAAAACGGAATTTCGCCAGATTTCAGACTACTGATAAGAAATTGCTTCTCCGCATACAGATGCCAGGAGATATCGCGAAAGAAAAACGTTTCTCCCCCAAATAACGGACGATAAAAATAGATGAGTACAAGCAAAATCACGATCCAAAATTCTTTTTCTTTCAGAAGATGCAAAATTTTCATACGGATTTCCAAAGATTTCATGCTATGATCCCAAAACGTTTATGCGTCAATATGACCGTTAGGCCACAAAACACAAACGATATGAGCATCCCATAATAAAACAGTTTTGGACAATAGACTCGCCGCACCACATGCTCACCCGCTGGCAGCGGAATCGCGGTAAACGCAAGATTGGCGCGGAGCTGCGGCGCAGGCTTGCCATCAACGGTCGCTTCCCAACCGGGATAAAATGGTTCGGTAAAAACGAGGTAACCGGGTTGTGCGACAGAGACATCGTATGTCGCCGAATTCAAAGATTTTTCTCGTTTATGAATGTATGGAGAAGGCGTGGTTGAAGCAATCTGCGGAAGAGTCTCAGGAGAAGCGGTTTGTAAGAACAATTGCGCAGGCGCGATATCTTCTTTAAAAAGAATCACCTGTTTTCGCGGATCGAATGCAGAAGACATGATCATTTCCAAAATCTTCTCATTGAAGAATTCTTCTTGTAATGAAAATTCTTTGACGTTCGTCACAAATTCTACCCGGCGTATGGCATTACGATTTCGATAGAGGAAAAAACGCGCATTGCTGTCATTCGGAATCTCGGCGATGCGTTCGACTCCTGGTAAAGAAAGCTCTTCCGACGTAATAATCAGCGTCACTGCTGCTGTAGAAAGAAGGGGTAGTTTTTGTTCTAATGAGATTTTTCCTTGTGGATTTTTTTCATGCTTCAGCCATAACATCATAATATGTTTCTGCCCTAACCCACTTGGATCCTCATTGAAAATCACAGGAATTCCATAGAGAAACCCTGTATGCCAGGCGAATGTTTCGACATTCCATCGCATTCCCCACATATAGTCATTCGTTGGAAAATTGAATGAGAGGGGTTGTTTCGGTTTATCCCGAAAGAGATACCCATCATTGATTTCTTGCCGAACAATCGGAAGTATGTCGGGGTCTTTGGTAAAAAAGTCTTGCGGCGCATATAAATTAATGCCGTGTCCAGCGCCCCATAAATCCAGAAGCAGGATGCTGGCAAATAACGGCTGCTGCCAACGATGATAACGCGATTGACGAAACTGAAGCAGCAGCGCAATCAGCAACATCATGGTGGCTGCCCAAAAAAACGAACGCGGCAGCCCGTCTTGCATTGCGGTGGTATCTGCAATCTTAAAAAAGCGACCCATCCAGCGCTCCGCAAAGCGTCCAAGCGCCCAATATCCTCCGGCGAAAAGGAGGAACATTCCCGCAATTCCCCAGGTTATCGCCGCCACGCGCTGACGAAAAGCTTGAGACATCCCCACCTCGCTAAAATAGCGTTCGGAAGCATACCCAGCCAATAGCGCTACCGGAAATAACATGCCGATTATGAGTTTTATCGGGGAGTGTAGGAACAAATCAATAAATGGAAGATGCAGATAGAGCACATGGAAGAAAGGAAGAAACCTTCCGAGCGAACCGATTAAAAACACGCATGCAATCAATAAATAAACTCGTCTTGCCAGAGGAGAAAAGCGTACGTTGGTTTCACTGCGCTCCATTCCCCCCAAAATGGCGAACAGGATCGCCCCCCCCCCTAAATAAACATTCAAAATAAACGGAATCTCATTCATCGAAAGGGATGCTCCCCAATAATCCGTTGACATGGTAGCTTTATCAAAGAAACCCAAAAACCACGGAAATACCAGTTCGAAAATGCGTTTGGGATGAAGGGAATGATAGGCAAAATTTTCATACCCAAAGATGTATTGCCGCCCTGCCTGACGAAAGATTTCTATGCCGGGAATAATGAGTATGGCGCATATTCCGATAATGCACACTATCAAGACGCCCAGAAACGCCATCTTACGATACCGCGATGTTTGCGGATACGAATGACAGAGCGTCCAGACCAACAGAAGCGCCATCGTGATTTCATTGCCTTCATGCGACCATGTCAACGCCTGAAACACCCCGCTGATCACACAGAGCAAAAACCATCGCCGCCGCCGTTGTTGCAGAAATAAATGCCAGAATGCCAACATGATTGGCAAATATGACATATCGGAATGCAGGCCAGGCAAATTTGCCAGCGATAACATTCCGCCGCTGAACGTATAAATGACCCCGACAATCACACTCGATACTGGCTTCAAGCCAATTACGCGCGCGCAAAAATATGCGCCATTCGCAGCGAGCAGAAAATGCAACACAATAAACCAGTTAAATGCCTGAATAAAAGGAAGCAGAAAAAAGATCAGATTCAGCGGATAGAGCGATGAGGTGAACATATTATTGAAATAGGGTTCACCACCAAATTGATAGGGATTCCAAAACGGAATTTCGCCGGATATCAGGCTGTTAAACCAAAATTGCTTATCGGCAAAACTATATGCGCCAATATCTCGAAAAAAAAACGTTTCCCCGCCGAATAACGGACGAAAAAAATAGGCAAGTACAAGGAGGCTTAATAGCCAGAATTCTTTCTCTGTAAAAAAATCCAACATCCATTCATGACGAATATGTCCTGTGGTCTGCTCCATTTTTTCTCCACTTGATTAATTATCCCTGAATAAGCTTTGAGGTAAGGCTAATATCGCATTCCTGTTTACGATTAGCAATGAATAGTTTCGCCAATCCAAACGACAATAGATGCGTCAGGTCAACATACCTGGCGCATTCTTATCATAATTCGTTCAGAGGTTTAGGATGTGCGTTTCCCGAACAGGCTCGAAAACAAAATCGCTGAAGAATAGAGCATTTCTGGGGTCATGCGTGGACGGAAATTTTTAATTGTGCGCCAGATCGGCGGCCAGCGCAGATAAAATTCCCGAATCGCGGTTTTCTGCCAACGATAGAGATCGTCAACCGTCAAGCCGTCCGGCACGTACACAAGTTCTTCTTTTCCGCTCGACAACGAGGCATATTGGCTGTATTGATCCCATGCATACTGGTCAATTTTATTGTCCCGCACAAGATCATAATAGAGTTCCGAACCGGGAAACGGCGTCGTAATCGCAAACTGCGCGAAGCCAAAGGGTAAGCGTTTCGCCAGATCAACCGTTTTACGCATCGTCGCATTCGTATCGCCCGGCAAGCCCAACATAAATAAGCCTTCTGGCTCAATCTTCGCGGCATGAGTATTCTGGACGGCTTGTTCGACTTGCTCAATCGTCAAGCGTTTGTTGATGCGATTCAAGACGTGTTCGTCGCCACTCTCGATACCATAGGCGATTTGCACGCATCCGGCTTTCCGCATCAATTTGAGCATGTCAGGATATTTCGCCGCAAAATTCACGCGTCCTTCGCAGCCCCAGACAAATTTCAAACCACTGTCTAAAATCCCTTCGCAAATTTCGGTGACTCGTTTCGGCGTTGTCGTGAACAGCGAATCCATGAAAAATACGTATTTTGCCCCCATCGTCTTTGTCAGCAGCGTCAATTCCTCAATCACGCGCGGAATGCTGTGATAACGGATCGTGCGATTTTTATGCACGGTGCAAAAGGTGCAATTATACGGGCAGCCTCTGGAGGTAAAGATATGGCTGAAGGTTTTCGGATTCGTGCCAAGCGGATGAAAATACATCGGAAAACGGTACAGATGATGCGGCACGAGATCCCACGCCGGGAGTGGAATACGATCAAGATCATGAATCGCTGAACGGGGAGGCGTTCGCCGAATTTCGCCGTCGCTGTTGCGATAAGAAATTCCGGCAATCTGTTCGATAGCGCTATTCGAAAGATATGCCTGGCACAACTCCGTAAATGTCTGCTCGCCTTCGCCATGCACAACAGCATCCGCCAGCCCATGCGTCAGAAACCAGTCGGCAAAGATATCGGCATGGAGATTTCCTAAGACGATTTTCAAGCGGGGATAACGAATCTGCAACGCCTTAATGAGTTCGCAGGCAATAAACGCCTGACTGGTCAACACAGACAGTCCGACGATGTTTGCGCCAGATTCGCCGACGAAGTCAACAGCGTCTTTGACGCCAAGATTCATGGCATAGCAATCGAGTATCGCGCAACTCATCCCAGCTTGACGCACTGAGGAGGCAATATACATCAGGCCATACGGGGCCATCGGCGCGACGAATTTCGCGCCCCAGCCGACGACTCGATCCATATTATTCGGAACTGTCAGCAATAATACATCAGATATATTCGAATTCATAATTTTTGATGCCATCCGTTTCTCAAGGTTTTCGAAAGATGAACTCGATTTCATGAAATCCCCCCACCCAAAAGCACCAGAGACGAGAACAGAGCGAGGGGGATATTTTCGCACAGACATCAATCACCGAACCGAGACAAAACAAGCCTGCGTATATCCACGAGGGGAGTACTTGCTTCATCAAATATTTCTGGGCAAACCAGTGCAATTCCATTTTGAGCGTCTGAAGCGTTATGCCCGTATATGCTCCGAATTTTTCAGGCGAAAAATACCAGGGAAAAGACACATCGAATCCGGATTTATGTTGCGGATGTGTCAGCGCTCTGCTAAAATGGGGGACGCGAATATGAATGATACCACCCGGCTTGCATATTCGATTAAGCTCACCCATCACCTCAAATGGTTCCGCAAGATGTTCAAGCACATGATCTGCTTCAATCAGATCAAAAGAATTTTCTTCGAACGGATAGGGAAACGAATTGAGGTCATGCAAGACATCAGCTTTCGCCAACGGAGAACAATCAAGGTTGACATACCCGTCTTTCGGAAATTGTCCGCATCCTAAATTGAGTTTTTTTATCATGATATAGAGGCATCTTCACGCCGAGAGCCTATTCCGCGCCAACTGTTTTTCGATTTTTGCGTAATCGTCACATTCGACAATGTATTCTCCGAAAACCACGACTCGAACTCTTCACGCCTGATATAATGTGCGATTTCCGGAAGCAAATGATCGAACACAATCGAATAATTTTCACGAAACGGAAATCGTGAAATAGAAAACAAATAGTCGTTGTAAAATAAATATTTTGCCAACGGTCGTAACATTTTTGATGTATTGATCGGAGCGTAAATGCCTTTGAGAGTTGCTTGCAGGATCACCGATAAAAAAAAGGCCAGCGCTTTCACTATCGGCAGCGGCAATTTTGATGTGACGCGCATTCGGATCGGATTCAATCCGTGAATGATCCAGCCGTTTCCTTCGCGACCATAGACCCACGCGCTAATTGAACCGCCCTGCCGGACTTTTGGGACGATACCGTCGAACGAACGACGCGGATCGGGCGTATGATGCAGAACGCCGACTGAATACGCATAATCGAATGTCTGATCCCGGAACGGTAAGTGATAGAGATCGGCCTGCACGATATGCACATTCGGAAGATGTTTCGTGTTTCGAAACGCCGCCTTGACAGAACCGGACGCCAGATCGATTCCGACAATCTCACGCGCTCCGAATCCCGCAGATGCCACGCAATGCCTTCCTTTTCCGCAGCCCGCATCCAGCACCAACTTTCCTTCGAAAAATTCAGGCGGCACCGGCGCAATCCAATCTAAAAATTGAGCGGCATAGCGTTCCGTATCAATAAAATCGAAACTATCCCACTCAACGCCGAAACGCTCTGCTGTCCGCGCATTTTGCTCATGCCTATACGCGGCTTCCAGCAGAACCGGCACACCGTCAGTAATCGGATATGTCGTCGAACACTGACGGCACAGCAATTCGCCATTCAAAATATGTTCCTGATCTTGCGAGATAATGTGTAATTCAAATTCATGATGGCATGATGGACATACCAAATATTCAAGCGCCTTTTGTCGCATAGCTCCCTTCTTCTCTCAACGTATTACCCATCAAGCCACCGCTCTTTCCACATCTGAAAAATCAGCAGCGTCCAGAGCAACTTGCGATTATCTTTTTTACGCGCCCAATGTTCGTAGAGCAATTTTTCGATGACCGGGTATTGAAAAATGCCGTCCTTTTTAATACGATCCTGACTCAAATAATGCAAAAACATCCCTTTCATGTCCTCGCAAATCCATTTGGCGACCGGAATGCCGAACCCCTTCTTCTTGCGATAGACGATTTCTTTCGGCAGCACTTTGAGCGCGGCCTTTTTCAGCAGATATTTCGTCGTCAACCGATGCAATTTGTATTGCGTCGGCAATTTCGCGGCAAACTCGACAAAACGATAATCCAGCAGCGGGGCGCGGGTTTCAAGCGAATTCGCCATGCTCGCCCGATCCACTTTGACAAGAATGTCATCCTGAAGGTAAAGTTTCGTCATGAGATATAACACGCGCTCGAATGTTTCATACAAATTACTCTCCCGCACATAATCCAATAGGTCTTCATACGGATTTTCGTGAGAAATTTCCGCCAGTATATCAGGATGAAACAACGCTTTTTTCTCGCGTTCGTTGAATGACCCCATCCAGCGGAAAAACATGATTTCGTGCGAGACGCCTGTTCCGCGCAGCAATTGTTTGATTTTGAAGTCAAGACTGATGTTGGTATGCGAGACCGGCAGTTTCGCTACGAGGCGATGAAAAATATTACGAATCTCCGGCGGAAAAATATTATAATAGTGAATCATGCGGAGCGCCTGAAACGTCGGGTATCCGGCAAATAATTCGTCGCCGCCGTCGCCGCCGAGCGCGACTTTAACAGACTGCACCGTAAATCTTGACAGAAGATAGGTCGGGATAATCGAGGCGTCGCCAAGCGGCTCGTCCAGATAATTCATGATGTCCGGCAGCAGCGTGTACGCCTTGCGAATATCCAGCACGTCCACATGATGGTCTGTTCCCAGAATGTCGGCCACCTGATTCGCATAACGCGACTCATCGAACGATTGCTCGTCGAATCCGATGGTAAAGGTTTTGACCTTTTGCGACACTTCGCAGGCGAGCGCGGCGACCGTACTGGAATCCAACCCGCCGCTTAAAAAGATGCCGACCGGCACGTCGCTGCTCAACAAACGCGCGCGCACGGAGTCCCGCAGGAGTTGCAGCAATTCCTCGACATAGCTTTCTTCGGACATATAGGCAATCGCGTCTTCGCTAATCGGAATATCCCAATATTTTTTCACGACGAGTTTGCGATGCTGGACATGGTATGTGAGAAAATGGCCGGGTTTGAGCTTCTGAACGTCCTTGATCATCGTGTGCGGCGCAGGCGTGTATTCATAAGTCAGGTATTTATTGAGCGAAAACAGGTCAAGTTCGCGGCTGACAGAAGGATGAGACAATAACGATTTCAATTCCGAACCGAACAGAAATGCCGATGAATTGAGCGTGTAATACAGCGGTTTTTTGCCGAGCCGGTCGCGTGCTAAAAACAGCGTTTGTTTCTGGCGATCCCAAATGCAAAACGCAAACATACCGTTCAGCTTTTGCAGCGCCTTTTCGCCCTCCTGCTCGTAAAGATGCAGAATAATCTCCGTATCGGTGTTGGTGTAGAATTGATGTCCGGCCTGTTCGAGCTCCTTGCGCAAGGCGCGATAGTTGTAAATCTCGCCGTTGAAAACGATCCAGCACGACGAATCTTCATTGTGGATCGGTTGAACGCCTGTCGAGAGATCGATAATACTGAGCCGGCGATGGCCTAAACCGACGCGCCCGTCAATGAACAGGCCGCTATCATCCGGCCCGCGATGCGTCAGCGTGTCGCGCATCGAGATGAGCAAGCGTTCTTCGACCTGCTCGGTTTCCAAATAATTCGCAATCCCGCAAATTCCGCACATAGTTTTTCCTCAAAGCGATGCTCTGCATAGAACATCACATTCACAATGTTTTAAATACTGATTCGTACTCTTACCATAAATTTTCGAATGCATAGGCATACAGAGCAGACGACTGCCGAATCGTCTCTTGAACGTCATTATGAAATAATGACGCAATATATGGTCCTTCTATATATGTCTGTCGGACATAGCCTGTCATGAAAAACATATTGAACAACGTAAAAAAATATATCGCAATGAGGAGCGCGCCTATCCCCTTTCTAATCAAGGGTGCTATATGAAATTTCTTCTTATTATAAAATACGATTTCCAGCAGGCTATAACTTGCTATCGGCATCACTATGTGAAAAATAACATCAAAGGGCTGATAGATATCGAGAACATTATCAATATATTGTATTGGAAGCCCTCGCGCAAGATACATACATGCCATCACATAAATTGAGATGACGACGAAAAAAAACACTTTATGAAATTTATAGAGATAGGGTAAAATAACGATTGACACAAATATCCACGGCGGAAACGCGGCGAGATTATCAGGATGCCAGAGAGGACGCAACGGGAAATCCAGCCTATAATTGGTGATGAACCCAGAAAACGTAATCCGATATTTGGGCTGCGCCAGAAAAATATACCCCCACATTGTTGATGTTGAACCAGTAGGAAGTTTCAAAACCGTATAGAGTATTTCTCGGAAAAACGAGCCATGCAATACTGTGATACAGAGAGCAATACTTCCTGATATCATATACCAATAGTAGTATTGCCTCCACAACGCGTCCTTTCGAAAAGAACGCATAGAACGACGACGAGAAAGAAAATGCAACAGAGGAAATATGATCACAGGTACGACGACAATAATAAAGTAACCAGGCTGCGACGCCGGAAGAAACGCTAAGGCCAGAAATCCCAGCACAATCGCAAATTTAGAGCGTCGCCATAATCCATAGAGTGGCAGTAACACGGCAAAAAACAAATTCGGATACTGCACAAGAGCATAATTATGACTGAATTGTACGAATGGTTTGTATAAGGTAAAAAATGTATAGGTTCCCAATGAGGCAGAAAAAAAATAATAGGTGAACGCCGCAAAAATAACTGCGAACGTATAAGGGACAAAAAGCGAGAATAGACTAATTATCGTCATCAAGTACAGTTGGATTGACAACATGGTAACAGCTCGCGCATAATAGGGCGGCACAGCATAAGGCGCAACCCCTCTCGTTGCTTCTGGAAGCTTTTCAATAGGAATATCTTTGCCGATATATGAATAAATTAACGCATCATACAAAATTGATGAATACTTATACCCCCAATAAGAAAAATCGTGACTAATGATGCGCAACAGGACATTTCCGGTTCCAGCTTCCTCCATTCCCACCTGTATATTCGAGGATATGAGGCAGACAAACATCGCAAAAAGAAGAAGGATTGCATATATCTTTCCAGAGCCAATAAGGTCTGAAACCGTTCTTTTCTTCCTCCAATTCCATAAAGCAACAATAAAACTGGCAGCAGCATATCCACAAATGGCAACGAAAAATGCTGAGTACAACGGAGTTACATGGAGCAATATTGACAAGAAAAATGCAAAAAATACAACAGAAAGCGCAATAGATAAGGTAATACGCTCTAACATAAAGCATTTTCTTTTTAATGCCACGCTGAGAGGTCGTCCTGTCAGGTAAAGAAATCCGACGAAGAGAACCCCTTCTATCCCAAGAAAGATAACCCCGGAGGGTACGCACCACACGATGTATAGTAATAGCTCGACAACTCGGCGACGGTTGAAACGTGCTACGAAATCAGCCATAAACGGTCTTATAAGAGAACTAAATAGAGAAAAGGCAAGCCACCCTAATAAGAGAACATAGCCTGCTCGAAATAATGTGAGATGACGAACAGCAAACGCGAGAGTTGCTGAAAGATCGTTCGGCGTCAAGCGTTCTTGAGGAATCAGCCCCCCTTCTTGCCCAGGCGGAGTCCAGCGGACAGATAATGTGTATGCTTGTTTGATTTTTTCCCGTTTTTCAAAGATAGCGAGACCGCTTTCATCTGCTTGCTTACGCCATTGCTGCAATTGAGTAAATGTCGCAGAATCTTGGGAATAGGCTATACTGAGCTTATGTATTCCACGTGAAAGTACAACATGGCTGCTTGCTTTGCGACTCAACAGATCAGGGCTGCCATCGTGCGTGAGAATCGCGATGCCATCAATGCTTAACGTACAGGGATTCACCGCATCTATTGCAAACCCATAATTCCCAGAATCATCAATTCTTATCCAGCCATCCCAAAGGATGCTAAAGTCTCGCATACGCATAAACATTTCGTCCTTGATGTAATTTACCCCCCACACGATGGTAGATAAATCGGGCTGCC
Organism: uncultured Candidatus Moduliflexus sp.; assembly: GCA_964602655.1. Classification (GTDB taxonomy): domain Bacteria; phylum Moduliflexota; class Moduliflexia; order Moduliflexales; family Moduliflexaceae; genus Moduliflexus. The sequence continues at coordinate 70,126 of CAZRSF010000006.1, read as the reverse complement.
GTTCGATTTTCGACAGAACAGGAGTTCCTTCCCAATGCGGACGATAATAATAGGTCGCCAACAATCCCTGATCTGGCAATTTCATCCACAAAACAGAGAGGAGAACCACGCCGACGAACGGTAGGAGGCTGTGTTTTTGCGTACGCAACAACTCAATAATTTTAGGAAAACTTATTTTCATACTATGATTGCTCAACAAGTCGCGAAAAATTCTCGCGAAAACGAGTATTATCTTCTTCCGTGCGTTTTTTCGGGCCTTTCATGCGCGCGCCGGCTTTGCGGGCTTCATGATGAATATGGCGCTGAAGCAGGAGGCGATCCATATTCCCATCATGAAAAATTTTTCCGCTCGGCGAAATCGCGTTGGCGCGTTTGCCCACCGCTAAGGACGCCAACCCGTAATCCTGCGTCACAACGATGTCTCCGGCTTCGACGCGGTTAATCAGCGCAATATCTACGGACTGCGGCGACGTATCCACGACTACGCGCTCAACGTCCCAGCCCCGGTCGAAATATCCGGCGAATGAGACGACAAATGTCACCGGCACACCGCATTCTTTGGCGATTTCGACGATGATTTCTTTCACCGGACAGGCGTCGGCATCTACGAAAATTCTCATCGGCGCGCTAAGACGACATTCGTCATCCCGTAGTTGTATTCGTCAAGGGCGTAACTCACGACATGCGGATGTCTCCGCAAAAATTCCGCCACCGCTTGTTTCAATTTGCCCGTGCCCATCCCATGCACGATCGAGACAGACGAAAAACCCGACAAAAACGCCTGATCGAGATATTTCTCCACTCGAACCAGCCCTTCTTCGACCGTTTTCCCGACAATCACCAATTCAAGCGGCACCGGCTGCTCTTGCGACGCTATCGGAGACATTTCGGTCACAGAAATTTTCGACGCGGACGGCGTCTTGCTTTTGCCTAACGGAATCAACTGACTGACCGGCATGTCAACGCGCATCACGCCGACCTGAATCTCGGCGGATTTGCCGTCTTTAGACAGATGCAAGACAGTTCCGGTTTGCTCTAATCCGACCAATTTCACACGCCCGCCGACGACAAGTTCGCCGCGCGGCAGTTCGGGTTCAGGCCTCGCCGGTTTTTTATGCTTCTGTAATTCCTGATGCACCTGGGCTGCCGTTTGATGCAACGTTTTGACCTGTTCTCGGCCTTGTTCCCGCGTCGCTTTCGGCAGCGCCTGCAACACATCTTGCGATTGACGAATCGCTCGGTCAACAACTTGTTTCGCGTCTTCCAGCGCCTTACCGAGAATTTCCTGTCGCTTCTTTTCCGCTGACGCGGCCAAGCGATCTGTCTCTTTTTCCAGCCGCAAAACAGCGCGGTATTTCGCCTCGACTTCCGCCTGTTTGCGCTCTAATTCCTCATTCTCCAGCGTCAGTTTACGAATCAGATGATCAACCCGCATCAAATCTTCGCCCATGAGGTCTTTCGCGCGTTCGATCAAATGGCCTGGCAGCCCAAGCCGCTCGGCAATCACAAAGGCATTGCTTTTGCCCGGAATGCCTACTAAGAGGTGATAAGTCGGAGAAAGCGTATTGACATCGAATTCCACGCAGGCGTTGAGCGTGCGCGGATGCGTGTAGGCGTACGATTTCAGGGCGTCGTGATGCGTGGTGGCGAGACACATCGTGTTGGCCTTGTCCAAATATTCCAAAATCGCGACGCCAAGCGACGCGCCTTCTGAGGGGTCGGTTCCCGCGCCAAGCTCGTCGAGCAAGACGACGCTACGATCTGTGACCTGCGCGAGAATGCTGACGATATGGCTGACATGCGAGGAAAACGTGCTGAGGTTCTGCTCGATGCTCTGCAAATCGCCGATGTCGGCAAAAATATGATCGAACACGCAGACCACGCTGTCTTTCGCCACAGGCAGGTGCAAGCCCGCCTGCGCCATCAAAAACAACAGGCCGACGGTTTTCAACGAGACGGTTTTTCCGCCGGTATTCGGTCCGGTAATCAACAACGCTCGCCGCTCTCCATCAAGCTGCACGTCAATCGGAACGACCTTCTGCGCATCCTGTTCGTACTGCATCAGCAGCAGCGGATGGCGCGCCTGACGCAGAGAAAAGCGGCTTTCCCGTACAACCTGCGGCGGCTGACAATTCCATCGCTCACTTAGTTCGGCTTTGGCATTGATAAAATCAAGCTCACCTAAGATCATCATTGTCTCTTCGATCTCAAGACGATTCTGTCGCACCGAATCGGACAATTCCAGCAGAATCCGCTGAATTTCCTGCCGTTCTTCCGCGTCTAACTCGGCAATCTGATTGTTCATCTCCACCGTTTCGACCGGTTCGATGAATACGGTCACGCCGCTGGACGATTGATCGTGCACGATGCCTTTCACGTTGCCGCGCGATGACGCCTTGACCGGGACGACATAGCGGTTATGCCGCAGCGTGATGACCTGATCCTGAATATGCCCTTGCGCGTCATGGCGTTGCAAATATTGCTGCAACCAGGCTTGAATTTTCTCTTTGGCGTGGCGCGCGTCCTTGCGAATCTGCTTCAATTTCGGACTGGCTCCGTCCAAAATTTCGCCTTCCTCGTCCACCGACCTGAAAATCGCCTGTTCAAGCGGCGCGACCAGACAAATTTTTTCCACTTTCGCGCGGAGAAGCGGATAGGCTGGCGGTTCGATGTCGGCAAGGTATTTTGTCATCGCCCTGCCGGTTTTCAGGGTTTTATAGATTTGCCACACATCCAATGGTTCTAAAATCGTTCCTTCGACGCGGGCTTGCGCAAGCATCTCGCGCAAGTCGGAAAAACCCCGAATCGGCAACGCGCCATGCAGGGCGCGAAGCTCTTTGACCTCGCTCGTTTCGGCCTGCCATGTTTCAACCGCCGTATAATCCGCCGATGGCGACATCTCGGCGATATGCGCCGCGCCAAGCGAGGAACAGGCGAACTGTTCAAGGTAGGCTTTGACCTTCTCGAATTCTAATGCGCGTTCTGTCAGTTGTTCCATAATTTTACACTTTTTGTTACGCCGAAACTGCGTTTCGCCATACGCCATTCGTCTTGTTGCATCTACACAGGCAGCGCTTCTTGAACGAATTGCTTGATCAGCTTGCCATCGGCACGGCCTTGCGTTTTCGGCATAATATATTTCATGACAGCCCCAATCTCCTTGGCGGAGGTCGCGCCAACCGCCTGAATTGCCTCGCGCACCAACGCCCGCACCTCGTCTTCGCTCATTTGCTGGGGCGCATACGATTCCAACACGGCCATTTCCGCTTGTTCTTTTGCCAGAAGCTCGGCGCGTCCGCCTTTTTCGAACATCTCGATGGATTCTTTATGTTGCTTGATCAGCGTGCCAATCACTTTGAATATATCTTCGTCCGCCAATTCGCGCATCAATTCGATTTCTTTATTTTTCACTGCGCCCCTAATCTGGCGAATTGCGGCTAAACGCGACTCTTCTTTCTGTTTCATCGCACTTTTCATGTCTTCGGTCAAACGTTCTTTCAATGTCATATCGAACCTCTTTTCGACGAGGGCGAAACAACAGTTTCGCCCTACGATTTACGATCTATTCGAAGGCAATCGGTATTGCCATCGAGCGTGAAAAAGGAGTCTCAACGCGCAGCTTTGACAGCAAAAGCCGCGCGTTTGCACTCCTTTTACAGCGTCAGCAATTATGAATAATGCTGTAGCATACAATGTTGAGATAAATAACAGCCTCTCATCAGCAACTCATGTCAAGAAAAAATATGATTCGACAGACAATCATCCTGGCATGACATTGTTATTCCTGCCCCAAATCAGCCTGACTCAAAAACGGCTTCTGATACGATGCGCCGAAATATTCGACCGGTTCCAGATCGTCAGGATTCAGTTGCCTTACGATTTCGAACAGTTGAAAGGCGTCTGCTCTCTTTCCTTCCCAAAAGAACAATTGCCCGCGCAGATTTCGCGTCGTGGCCGTTTCATATTTGCGGAGCGTGGCTTCGATTGTTTCTCGCGGCGCTGCCGCCGCCCTATCCAGATTCTCCAGAGAGGGAATGACCGATGTCCGCGCCGCGACTAAATTTTTCAGGCTCTGAAAGCTGCTTTGCTTGCGATTGAGACTTCTGCCGGAAATATACTCGACGGCCATGTTATCATCGGTATGCAGCGGAACGTCTTTGACGAATTCGCCGACCTGTTCATTGGCAAACAGAAAATAATCCAATAACTTATACGGCGTGGCCGTATCTATCTCCCGTAAATCGGCCTGAACGTCAGGGCGGCGCAGTCCGGCTTCCATTGTGGGATAATCAATGAGCGGATCATCAAGCTTGCCGATGACAATCACATATTCATTAATCGTGCTATTGGGATACCAGACCGTCGTATTCGGAAACACCTCATAAAAACTTTTGATAATCATCTTGAAATTTTCCGGCGTCAGACTGTAAAACGGCAGCCATTGCGAGACCACACCGCCGGGCTTCAGACGTTGTTTCAGCAATTGATAATATTCGTAAGTGTACAGGCTGCCATTGCCGCTGAAACGCGGGTGAATCGAATCGGACAAAATCACGTCGTATTTTTCCCGCGTCGCCAGCACATGATTTCTTCCATCCGTGAAGACGACCTTCACGCGCGGGTCTTGCAAGACACCATGATTCACGTCTAAAAAATACTCCGACGCTTTCTGAATCACGCTTTTGCTGATTTCCGCAATCGTAATTTTTTCGACCGGATAACGCGAGACCGCCCATGCCGTTCCGCCGCTGCCAAAGCCGATATGCAGAACGCTTTTCGGGTTTTTATGGAGTAATAATGGCAAATGTCCTTGTAATTTCTGAATCGAGAAGAGTTCGCTCGACGTGCCAGCGACATTCGTGCCATTCAAACTCAACTGCCGCCAATCGCCCCGCACTTGACTGTGTTCTTCGACGGTGACTGTCGCATACACATCTTCTTCGACCGACAGGAGTTTTACAGTATTCAGACCGTCATTCAGAAACACTCCCGCCGTCAAAATCACCTGATTCGGAGAGGTCAGGAGCGCATACCCGCCATAAAACGCAGGAATCAACACTGCCGCGATCCCCCATTTTTTCGCGGTGGGCAGCTCTGATTTCGAGAACATGAACACCGCGACAAACAGGCTGAGCGACCCGACGACAAGCAAGCTGTGCTGCGCGCCGAGCAATGGGAGCAGCGCGAATCCCGTCAAAAACGAGCCAAGAATATTCCCGATGGTATTGAACATGTACAGCGTCCCCGTATCTTTGCCGACCGATGTGTCGCGCGTGACAAACAGATGGACAGCTAACGGGAAACTTGCCCCGAACAGAAGCGTCGGAATCAATAACACCTGGGCAACCCCAAGCATCAAAAATATCAGATACGCCGCATGACTGCCTTCTGACACAACGTTATATAAGGAGCCAAGGCTTTCAGCAAAGCCGCCGAATTGCAGAATTGTCAGAATCACATCGAGCGCGATGCCTCCCTGCAACATGGCGAATAGCAGACGGGGTCGCCGTATTTTGTGCAGAACGGAACTCATGATGGCTGCGCCAACCGTGACGCCAAGCAGATAGATTGCCAACATCACGCTATAGGCATACACGCTGCTGCCAAGGTGAAGCACAAGAATCCGATTCCAGAGCATCTCATACGCTAACGCTGCAAAGCCGCAGACTAAATACACCCAGAGCATCCATGAGGCATTTTTGCCGTGAGAACTGGTCGTTGTCCGCGTCTCCGAGGGCTGCGTTTTCGGTGCGGGCGAATGCTGCGTGATCGCGAGACAGACGAGGAATACGCCGATTCCAGAGGCAACCGCCAGCCATAATGTCGGCGTGACGCCCCAAAATGGAATCAGAAAAAATCCTGTCAGACATGTTCCCAATACGGCGCCAAACGTATTGATGGCATATAAACCGCCGATGTCCTTTCCGGTGTTGTCGGCAGATCGCGTGAAATGCGCGGCCAACAACGGCAATGTGCCTCCCATGCAAATCGTCGGCGGAAACAAGACAAGAAAACCGAGTCCGAATTTGCACAAGCCCATCGCCCAATTATCTCCGCCGCTCAAGGCGTAAAGCGGAATGTAGGCTTTTGCCAGCAATGTAAACAGCAGCGGCGTGATCAGGCCATACGCGCCGATTGCGCCTTCTAAGACGCCATACCACCGTAGCGGCTGTTTGACGCGGTCGGCAACGCGCCCCAAAAGCCAGCTTCCGAGCGCCAACCCTGCCATGAACGTCGTCACTAACGTACTGACCGCCCAGACGGTATTCCCGAAAACCAGGACAAGTTTTTTCAGCCAGATGATTTGAAACGTCAACGAAATCAGACCTGAAAACAAAAACAAGACTTTGGCAATCACCGCGTTTCGAACATGTTCTTTCATGCGATATTCTCCTCTGTTAAGCAAACAAGGACGCTTACAAGACAATACTCAGACGATTTCCGATTTCAGCGACGCGATCACACACAACACTCCTGCGGTTAACGCTGAAATTACGATCCCAATCAGGAAAGAATCAGGCAGATAGTAACGGACAACATCGTGCTTTCCGGCGTCAAGTAAAACCGCTGAAAACGCGTAATTTGCTCGCAGAATAGGCTGAGCGATCCCATCAATCTTGACATGCCAGCCGGGATAATATTGTTCCGAAAAGACAAGATAGCCGTCGCAATTCGACGAGACTTCGTATGACGTGGAATTGTTCTTTTTTTCTGTTGTCACCACCGTTGCTTGCAGCGGTTGCGCACACGGTCGCGGTTCTTTTTTCACCGCATCGGCGGCTTGAAGTCCTCGTGACCAGGGCAACGCAAAAAGCTCAGGCGAGGGCGTTTGCAACACGACATGCAGGCGAGGATCGTAGTCCGGTCGCAACATCAAGTCTAACGCCTCCTTATCCGATGCGGCCATTTTCCACAAGGGCGCAATCCTGGCGCGGGAAGCCGCGTCTTTCAATTGATACAGATGCACGGGCGTATCGCTCAGATTCGGAATGGTTGCGACCTTTTGCGCGCCGGAAATTCGGATATTTTCCGCCGAAAGAATCAGCGACACGCCACTGGCCGAAAGCAGCGGCAAGCGCTGAGGCCAGGGAAGCGAGGCGAGCAATTCTTTGAGCGTGACTAAGCGCACTTGCGCAAACAGATCGTAATCGTCATGAAAGATGACCGGAATATTATACATCCCGGCTGAATACATCCGCAAGACCTCTAATTGCCAGCGATAGAGCCACATGATATGATCCGGCGGCACGGGAAATTTTTCATCCGGCGTAATATAGAACATCTGCGGCAGCGGGTCTTCCGTGCGAAATAGCTTGCCATCGCCGATATGCTCGCGAACGAGCGCGACGACCGGCGGTTCATCCGTGAAAAACGCGGCTGGCGCGACAGGATTCACTCGCTTTCCGGCGACAAGCAAATCGAGCATGACAATTCCGGCAAGCGCCCATTGATGCCAGCGTCTTCGCCGGGTTATCGCCAAATGATAGAGCAACGTAAATAACAGCCATATCCCGGACGCATGCATGAGCGAATCCGTCACGCCTTGATGAATGAGCGCTCCGGTTTTCTTGAAAAAAAAGCGCTGTAACGCATTGGCGACAGGCTCGATCTGCCAAAACGCGAACGTCATCATTCCGAGCGCGACAGCTATCCCCCATAATACGGCGGACAACCGTTTCGATCCCCGCTTAACGAAGGCAAGAGCCATCTCTTCCGAACAGACATGCTCTGCGCCATACCCGGCAAGCAGAGCTATCGGAAAAATCGCGGCCAGCAAAAATTTGATCGGATACCGGAAAATGCGAATCAGCGGAATCGCATGATACAACCATTCGAATGTCGGCAGAAACCGCCCGAAAGCTAAGAAAAATGCCAGCAGAATCGTTCCGCAGAGAAATCCTCTCGCTCTCGCAGGCAGACGGTGATCGGAAGAATGCCCCAATGCGCCGAGCGTCGCCAGCGCCAGCGTCACGCAGCCGAAATAGAGGCTTAAAAAATACGGGTAGCCTTTATCGCCAATATCCCCGCCCCAAAAATTGACATTGTACGGCAGCCGGTCGGTATAGCCTCGAAATTCGGGGAAGATCAATTCCGGCAGCACGCGCGGATGCAACGACCATTGCGTAAAAATGCCATACTGGACGCCTGCGCCGCCGCGCGACGATTGAGTAATCGCCTCGATGGTGGGGACGATTTGAAATGCGGAGAGGCCAAGAATACACGCGCCAAGCAGCAGCCAGGCGACGATTCTCTTGGAACGCGCTATCGGAAACGGAAACACGAACGACCATCCCAACAGAAAAAGCAGGCTCATCACATTGACTTCCGGCGCGCCGCGCAACACCTGCGCCATGCCCACCAGAACCGTCAGCGCGAACCATCGTCGTTTGCGTTCCGTCAGAAAAAGATGCCAGCCTGCCAACAGTAACGGCATCTGCGTCATGCCGAAGAAACGGAGTTGATCGCCAAGGGAAAGGATATTTCCGCAACAGCCATAGATCACGCCGACAATCACGCTCGAGATGCGCCGCAAACCGAGAATGCGACCGCAGAAATAGGCAAACAGCGAGCAACCGAGAAAATCGAGCACAATCGCCACATTAAACGCTTTGACTAATGGAAGAAACAGATACAGAACTGTCGTCGGATAAAAGACGGCATTCACAATCGCCGCAAAAAAGGGATGGCCGCCATGCAGGTAGGGATCCCAGAGCGGGAATTGACCCGACATGATCAATTCCAGCAGATGCTTTCGTTTGGGAAAGGAAATATAGCAGAGATCGCGAAAAAAAAAGGTCTCGTTTAAAAAGAGAGGGCGATAGCAATACAGCAGCCACATCCCGACCAATCCCCACCATTCTTTTTCTTTGAGAATCGTTTTGATGCCTGGTCGAGCCATTACGGTTTCCTTTCTGTCGTTGTCACCGAGAGGATTTCGTTGGGAGGAGACGGCATAGGCGGTTTTGCCAGATATGTAAAAAACGGACTCTCCGCGCTGCCGATATATTGCGTAAAAAACGACGGAATCATCTTCGTATCAGGAATATCGTACAACACTTCGAGACTGGGCAGCGTATACAGCGTTCCCGTCCGATATGTTTCGACAACATGCCGCTTGACCTCCACGACGACATTCAGCGCCCCAATAACGAGCGCGGCCACGATCAATCCGCGCATTCTCGCTGACGTGGTGACAGCGTATAAGGCGCGCGCAAGAAACACCGCAATAAAGAAAAGGGACGGAAGCGAGACGCGCATCACCAAATCATTCCAAAAGCCGTACCGAAAAAATGGGAGGAGGCTCAAGACCCCGACAGACACCCAGAATATGCGTCGCTCTATCGGATTCAACGGAAGACGACTTTGCCGAATCAACAGCGCAAACACGCCGTATTCAAGCACACAGAACAGGACAAGCAATGCCAATGTTTCGTACCAGAACAGACCTGGAAAGGCTGGCGAAGAAAAAATCGTTCCCTGTTCTACTGGGGAAAAAGGCACCGGAGACGGGTAAAATTTCGACGCATAAAAGAGTCCGAACACCAGAATCAACACCAGCCCGCAGAGCGCGCTCATCGAGAAATAGGCGCGAACTTTTCGAAGAAACGGCTGCTGTTCGAATAACAATTCGCCGACTAAAAATGGAAGGAATCCTAATGTCACAAAGGGCGACCAGAACACCGTCAGACTCAGCAGAAACAGCAGATGATGTCTTTGTTTGGCATACAAGAATTCGTACAACACCATTCCACTGACGATCCAGGCGCATATCCCCTGATTCGGCGACCAGAAAATGGAGGTCATATGCGACGGATACTCCCAGTTTCCAGCCCAACGCTCGATATGAAACCAGTGGACAATGCTTAACGGTTCTTGTAGGAAGAATTTTCGCAAGACCGCGATACCGATCACGTCGAAGCCTGAAAACGCGAAAAAGACTGCCAACAGACCATTTCTATATTTTCCGACGAGAAGAAAAAACCAGCAGATTGCCAGACATACGCCGAGGTACGTCCAGAGAAAAAACGCCTGATTCGCCCAAAACCACCCGAAAATTTTTCCAATTACCGCAGCAGGAAGATAATACGCGGTGTAATAGATCAGCGGAACATGCGTTATCGCCTGGGGCGAAGGCATCTTGAAACTGTACGCCACCGGCCATTCATGACGAATCAAGGCAGACAGAATCGCGTCGTGTTTATACCAATCGCCATCTTGAAAACCGTAGCCGCCAACGCCAGATATTATTAGCAATGCGAATGCCACAAGCAACACGCCCATGCCTTGCTTTTTGGTGATTGAAACAGCGCCTTGTTCAAACTGAACAGAACTGCGTGAAAAAGAAAGCCAGCATCCGGCGAGCAGTGCGCTCAGGGCGAGCAGCGCGGCATACCATCGTAAATACCCGAGAATAAAGATTCCATACGGCATGGCAAGATAGGCTAACGATGCGATAAACACCCGACGCGCAAACTGCTGTTCATTTTTCTCATCCATGACTGAAGCCCTGCCATTCTTTTACAAACATTCAACGCAAAAAAGGAGGGGATTTTTTCCCCTCCTTTTCGTTCTTCACAACAGAAACAACATCTCAGTTACAGGCGCCGCTTGGGAATGTACCGGCTTCATACATCGCGCCGTCCACATGCGCCAAATCTTTATCGAATTCACCCAAGGCATTGCCTTTACCTTTCGAGCATAACGTATAACTTTCGCCGTCAGCGCTGAGATAACGATAGCGTCCTCCCCAGCCGTCTTTAAGAGAACCTTTGTAGTACAACTGCCCATTCGATCCCATGATTGTTGTCGGTTCAAAATCCGTAAATGCAGCCATCGTAGGATACTTATTATAATCTACTTGATAGCTTCCGATTGCCGTCCCCATTGCGCGTAAATCAGCCATCGTGCGTTTTTGTTTCGACCGCTGAATGGCGGTTAACAAGTTCGGCACGGCGATCGCGGCGATAATGCCGATGATCGCGACAACAATCAACAACTCAATCAAGGTAAATCCTTTTTCTTTTCGTAACATGATATTACCTCCCCCCTCATGCGTGCATAAAAAATTTCACAACTCTCGTAAATGCACATACGATGCCAAGGATACTATCCGCGCTATTCCGACAATGATAGCCTGAATAGTGACAATTTTAGGGGGGGTATGGATGACAACATCTGTTCACTGACAAATTTTGTCACACTAAAACAAGCTCATTTTCATTTGTTCTACGGAGGGAAATAGGCATCATCGTCCTATCATTTACGCATAAAAAAAGGAGGAGCATTTCGCCCCTCCTTTTTAACCGAAATCGAAACTTAGTTGCAACTCCCGGTAAATACGCCGGCTTCGAACATTGCGCCGTCAACATGCGCCAAGTCTTTATCAAACTCGCCAGTCCCGCCTACGGCAGCATTCTTTCCTTGTGAGCATAACGTATAGCTTTCACCGTCTGCGCTGAGATACCGATACCCGTTTCCCCAACCATCTTTGACAGAACCTTTATAATACAACTGTCCATTCGATCCCATGACACGTGTCGGCTCAAAATCAGTAACAGGAGTGAGGGTCGGATACTTATTATAATCCACTTGATAACTTCCTAATGCTGTTCCCATTGCGCGTAAATCAGCCATCGAGCGTTTTTGTTTCGACCGTTGAATTGCGGTCAACAAGTTCGGCACGGCGATCGCGGCGATAATACCGATAATCGCGACAACGATCAACAACTCGATTAAGGTAAACCCTTTTTCTTTACGTAACATAATGTTACCTCCAGAGATATTGGTGTGAATAATAAATTTTCGTCCAACTTCGACGTTTTCTATATATTGCATAGGCCATGCCAACATCAGAAGTCTTGTTTTTTGGTGGAACTGCCGGACATTTGCAGTTCCAGTGACAATTCTTGGAGGAAAGACGTGACAAAATTCGGCAAATGCCAAATTTTGTCACTCTTGTTCACCCTCATCATTGTCATCTGCGGCAATCGAAAACTTATCGAGCCGATAGCGGAATGAACGAAAGCTGAGGTGCAGCAGTTTCGCGGCCTGCTTTTTGACCCAGCCAGTTCGTTCGAGCGCTTTGACGAGCAAATCCTTTTCAAGCTCTCCAACAATTTGCTCCAAATCAATTCCTTCAGCCGGAATGTCTGCCGGAATCTGCGAGGCGACATATTCTGTGGCGCCGCGAATATTTTCCGGAAGACTTGTGACCTTGATCGTTGGCTCGTTTTCCAGCGCAACCGCCCGTTCAATCACATTTTCCAATTCTCGAATATTCCCCGGCCAGGGATAGCCCAATAATTTCACCATCGCGTCCTCAGCAATCTGTGTAAACCGTTTCCCGATTTCCCGATTGTATTTTTCCAAAAAATGCTGCGCCAGCACCGGAATATCTTCTTTGCGTTCACGCAACGACGGGAGGTGTATCGGAATCACATTCAAACGATAAAATAAGTCCCCCCGAAAGGTATTGTCTTCGACCATTTTGCGCAAGTCCCGATTGGTTGCTGCCACCACGCGCACGTCAACGGAAATATCTTTCGTGCCTCCCACTCGTTTGAATTGCCGCTCCTGAAGCACTCGCAAGAGTTTGACCTGAATCATCAAGGGCAATTCCCCGATTTCATCCAAGAACAGCGTTCCCTGATCGGCTAATTCGAAAAGCCCGATTTTATTCGACACTGCGCCAGTAAACGCGCCTTTCATGTAGCCGAACAGTTCGCTTTCCAATAATGTTTCGGGGATCGCGCCGCAACTGACGGCGACAAAGGGTTTTTCGCGGCGCGGGCTATTCTGATGAATGGCCTGGGCAATCAACTCTTTGCCGGTGCCGCTCTCTCCCGTCACCAATACTGTGCTTTTGCTGGTGCTGACACGCTTGATCATGTCGAAAATCTGGCGGATGGCCTGACTCTCTCCAATAATATGTTTGACGTCAAATTGATGATCATATTGACGTTTATAGTAATCGTGCTCATCGGAAAGCTGTTTGCGTTCCAGCGCATTCCGGATCACCAATTTGATCTTTTCGATATCGAAGGGCTTGGTAATATAGTCTAATGCGCCTTGTTTCATCGCGGCAACAGCATCTTCAGTCGAAGAAAACGCCGTAATCACCAGAACAAACGTTTCCGGCGCGACCTGTTTCACATGCCTGAGCACATCAAGTCCGCTGATGCCAGGCATTTTAATATCCGTAATTACTAAATCATAAATATCGTCATCAATCGCCTGGCATGCCTGCTGCCCGTCTTCGACGGACACCGCGTCATAGCCCTCCTTTCCAAGCATGATCGTCAAAAAATCCCGCATGCTTTGTTCATCATCTACAACTAAAATTTTATTCATCGGCGCATGTTACCAGTATTCCTGCTTCAGAGGGAGAACCACTTCGAATCTCGCTCCCTGATGCGGAAGGCTTGTCACCCTGATTGTTCCGTGATGATTTTTTATAATGCTGTGCACAATGGCTAATCCTAAACCGGTTCCAGAAGCTTTTGTGGTATAAAACGGATGGAAAATATGCCGAATGGTCTCATCATCCATGCCGTCTCCGGTATCGCTCACCGTAATCACCCCAACCTCTATTTTTTCAGGCGTATTCAACTCCCACTCATCGAGCGTTTCAAGCGATGTCTGCAAACTGAGCGTCCCGCCATTCGGCATGGCTTGCAAAGCGTTGAGGCATAAATTCCACACCACTTGCTGAAGCTGCTGCGCATCACACACCAATTTAGGAAAGTTCGGATCGGAATCCACCTGGATGGTAAATTTATCTGCCGCAAACCGTTCATCGCGCTTCAGCAGATTGATCGTCGAAAAAATGACCTCATGCACAATATCGCTTTTCGAAAAGATCAATGGTCGAGGGCGCGCATACGACAAAAAATCGGACAGAATTCGATCTAGTCTGGCAGATTCTCGCAAGATAATCTCGACCAACGCCTTATTCTCAAGGTTGAGCGTTAATTCCGAACGTAGCAATTGAATAGCGCCGCTAATAGATGCCAATGGATTCCGAATTTCATGCGCGACTCCGGCGGCAAGCTGACCAATGGCAACCAGGCGATCTGTTCTGGCAATTTGTTCTTGCATCGCTCGCAATTCGGTTAAATCTTGAAAAATGCCGATCAAACCGGAAACTTTTGACTGATTGTCAAGAAACGGAGAGAGGGAAAATCCCAAAAATACCTGCGAACCAGTGCGAGTCAGCATGTCGGTTTCGACTCGGCGTATAGACTCGGCTCGATTGGGAGCGTCCCCAAAAAAATTTTTCATATCGAGCCCAGAGAAAATCTCGTCAATATTTTTGCCGTACACTTCCCCAAGCGAGTAACCGGTAATGATCTCAGCCGCGCGATTGTATGAGGTGATTTTCCCAGACAAATCTGTCGTCAAAACACCGCTTTGCATACTTTGCAGAATATTGTGATGGAAGGCTTGTAACTCATTGAGATCATGAGATGTCTGTCGAAGGCGCTGGTGGGTCTTTTTTAATGATTCTGACAGATAGCCGCTTAAAAATGCAATAAGATAAAAGGCGCACGCGTTTAAAAAGATATTATAGTAAATGGCGCTGGCATCAACAGGCGTATAGGGAAACTGCATGGACGCATACAGCGGCAAAATCCGATAAAATTGCAAATCAATCAAGACGCCATACAGAATCGTACTGATAGACGCCGCAAGAAATGCTCCCTGTCGAAAAAGCAGGATGCCTGCAGAAATAATCGTCGCAATATATGTAAATGTAAAGATGCTTTCCACGCCGCCTGTGATGTACACAATGCCGGTTTCGAACAAGATGTCGAAAAATATCTGGAGATAGGCATATCGAACGAGGTTCTTCACACGTTTGAGCCATGACATTGTCATCGCGGTGAAGGCGTAGGAAAGGATGATAAAGATATACAGAAAATCTAATGTGCGGGATTTGGAGATGTTGAGTTGGAGAATGATTGCGGAACCAAGCAAAATCGTCACCAGAGCAATCCTGAAGACCATCAGCCATTTGATTTTGTATAACAAAATTTCTTCTTGCTGAGTATCTTCAGGATATTCCTGGTGAATCAGGGACGACATAATTATTTAATCGCCTGGATCATCGTAAACATCGGCATATACATGGCAACGACAACTCCGCCGACAGAGATACCGAGAAAGACCATCAGCATAGGTTCCATGGCGGTCGTTAACGCTTCGACGGCTTCATCTACTTCAGCTTCATAGAAATCGGCAATTTTGGCTAACATCGTATCTAACGCCCCGCTTTGCTCGCCGACGGAAATCATTTGCACCACCATGCCAGGAAACACTTCGGTCGCCTCTAACGGTTCGGCAATCGTTTTGCCTTCTTTAATACTGTCCCGCGTGGCCATAATCGCCATTTCAACCACGGCATGTCCCGCTGATCTCGCTGTAATTTCAAGACTATCTAAGATCGGAACCCCGCTGCTGACCAGCGTGCCAAGCGTCCGCGTAAATCGGGCAACTGACGACTTGACGATTAACGTAGAAAAGAGGGGCAGTTTCAGGGTAATCGAATCTACAATCATGCGCCCTCGTTCGGTGGCATAAAACTTCTTAAACGCGAATCCAAGCGCGATGGCAACAATAATAATCGCGATCGCCCAACGCTTCAAAAAATTACTCAGCGCAATAACAATACGCGTCGGCAGGGGAAGCGTGGCTCCCATTTCTGAAAACAACGTTCCAAAGACCGGGATAACAAAAATCAGCAAAATAGAGACAACGATGATGGCGACGGTGCTAATGATGATCGGATAGGTCATCGCGCCTTTGATCTTGGCTTTAATGGCTTCGTTTTTTTCCATGTAGGTCGCAATACGCGCGAGAATCGTATCCAAAATACCGCCTGTTTCTCCGGCTTCTGTCAAGTTGACAAACAGATTGTCGAAATATTTCGGATGTTTCCGTAAGGCATCCGCAAATGTCGAACCTTCTTCAACGTCAGATCGTATTTTTTTCAATAATGCAGCCATCGTCGCATTTTCTTTGTCCTGCGAGAGAATCTCTAACCCCTGCACTAATGGCAACCCTGCATCAATCATGGTCGCAAACATTCGGACGAACATGGTAATATTCTTGGTCGTAACTTTCGGCGCCAACAGCTTGTCTAAAAAGGGGATGCTAATATCTTTCGGTTTCGGCTTCAGCGTTTTAATATCGGCGCCGGTTTTCCCTTTGATCAATTTGAGCGCCACATCCTGCGATGACGCCTCGATCGTTTTCTTTAACGTTCGTCCTGCAATTTTAATCTTATATGTAAATTCAGGCATACATTTCCGCGCTTATACAGAGAGAAAACATCCCGCCACAATGACGAAAGACTCGCTATTTCGTGTTGCCGGGTTTTGCTCCTGTCTGCACACGCGCAATCATTTGAGTAAATTCTTCCAAATTCGGAGAACGTCTGATGGCCTCGTCACGACTAATCACTCGTCGCTGGTATAATTCGATGAGCGATTGATTCATCGTTCGCATGCCGATTTTTTCCTGCCCGATCTGCATTTGCGAATACACTTGATGTACCTTATCTTCTCGAATCAGGTTGCGAATCGCGGCTGTCGGCACCATAATTTCTGTTGCCACAGTGCGTCCTTTACCAGTCGCTTTGGGAATCAGTTGCTGCGTTACAACCCCCTCTAAGACAAAAGACAACTGTGTCCGCACCTGGGTTTGTTGGTGGGGTGGAAAAACATCAATAATCCGGTTAATCGTCTGGGCGCAAGAGTTCGTATGCAATGTCGCAAACACTAAATGCCCGGTTTCCGCCACCATCAAGGCCGCTTCAATCGTCTCCAAATCTCGCATTTCTCCAATGAGAATAACATCGGGGTCTTGCCGAAGTACGTGACGAAGCGCCGCCCCGAACGAATGCGTATCCGAATGCACTTCGCGTTGATTGATCACGCAGGAGCGGTGTTCATGCAAAAATTCAATCGGGTCTTCAATTGTAATGATATGCGAATGCCGTTCCCGATTGATTTTATCAATTAATGCCGCTAATGTCGTAGATTTGCCACTACCGGTCGGCCCTGTCACTAAGATCAATCCCATGGGGCGTTCGCCGAATTTTTCTATAGACGATGGCAAGCTCAGATCTTTAAAGGAAAGAATTTGATATGGGATAGTTCGGAAGACCGCGCCAACCGTGCCTCGCTGCACAAATGCATTTCCGCGGAAACGGCATAACCCCTTGATTCCGAATGAGAAATCCAACTCGTTCTCTTCTTCGAATAAATGTTTCTGCGCATCCGTCAGTACGCTATACACTAATGATTTCGTTTGACTTGGACCTAATGGCGATTCATTTGCCATCGGACGGAGTTCCCCATCAATTCGGATGGTTGGCGGAATTCCAGTCGAAAGATGCAAATCGGAACTCCCTTGTTCATACATAATGCTCAATAATTCATGTAAATCAGCCATAGTTCATTACCTCACCAATGTCACTTTGAGAACTTCTTCCAAACTCGTCATTCCATCTCGCACTTTTTGCAATCCGCTTTGTCGCAGAGTCAACATGCCTTCACTATTTGCTTTTGTCCGAAGTTCATCCGTTGACGCGCCTTGCAGAATCATTTCGCGCAACCCGGCCGTCATCGGCATGACCTCATATAACGCAATACGGCCTTTATAACCAGAACCGCCGCAAAGAGCGCATTTTGGCTTTTGTCCAGGCCCATAAACCTGAGTAATTTCTTCGGCATCCTGCTCGGAAAATCCTGAACGCACAAGCACATCTCGCGGAATTTCATCCGGCACTCGTTTCGGTTCTTTGCATTCGGAGCATAAACGCCGGAGTAATCGTTGCGCAACAATCAACAAGACCGAAGACGCCACCAAAAAAGGTTCGACGCCCATATTCAACAGACGACTGATGGTGCTGGGGGCATCATTCGTATGCAGCGTACTTAAAACAAGGTGGCCTGTTAAGGCCGCTTTAATTCCGGTTTCAGCCGTTTCGAAATCCCGAATCTCGCCGACCAGAATGACATCAGGGTCCTGACGCAAAAACGAACGAAGCGCCGCGGCAAAATTCAACCCGATTTCCTCATGCATCTGTACCTGATTGATGCCCATCAAGTTGAATTCGACCGGGTCTTCTGCCGTCATGATGTTAATGTCCGGGGTGTTAAGAGAAGAGAGCGCGGAATACAGGGTCGTCGTCTTACCGCTTCCGGTGGGGCCGGTGACGAGCACCATTCCATACGGACTTTCGATGGCTTTTTTGAAGCGCTCCAGCGAAATCGGCTCAAACCCTAATTTCGTCATGTCCAATTGGAGATTGGATTTGTCTAACAAGCGCATGACAACCTTTTCTCCGAACAGCGTCGGAAGAATTGACACGCGATAATCCATATCTTTGCGTTTCCCGATCTTCAGCTTGATCCGACCGTCTTGCGGCAGCCGTTTTTCCGCAATATCCAATTGCGCCATGATTTTGATGCGCGACGTGAGGGCATTTTTTAACGACAACGGCAAACCCATCACCTGATGCAGCGAACCATCCAGGCGATAACGAACACGATACGCTTTTTCGTAGGGTTCGATGTGAATATCACTGACTTTCCGCTTGACTGCGTTGAGCAAAATCCCATTGACTAATTTGATCACCGGCGCATTTTCAGCCTCTAACGGATTGGAAACTTCATCCTCTTCCTCGACGACTTCGACTTGATCGATAGCGCCTTTGACCATTTGCTCGAAATCATCAATATCTACGGTCGGCGCGTCAAAATTTTCATCAATCGAGCTTTGTTCGATATCATCGGCTTTGAAACTAAAATCTTTGTAATCTATCGAACCGCCTTCTTCTTTCTTTTGCTGCTGCTGTTGTTGCTGCTGTTGTTGCTGTTGTTGAGGTGTCAGAGCGCGCTTTTTGGGTCGTTGGGAATATTGAGAGTCAATCGCTTCTAAAATCGCTCGTTCAGAGGCAACCACCGGTTCGATATTATAGTTCGTCATAAACTTAATATCTTCGATGGCAAAAATATCAGAGGGATCGGCCATCGCCAGGGTTAATGTTCCGCCAACGCGGCTGATAGGAATCACGGTGTACTTTTTGGCGGTGTTAATCGGAATTGTTTCCAGCACAGAGCCTTCGATCTGAAAGGTTTCTAAATCAATCGCCGGAACGCCGAATTGCTTGCTCAAGCACGAAAGAATATCGTCCTCGGCCAGAAACCCCATTTTAACGAGTAATGAACCTAAACGCTCGCCTGAGCGCTTTTGTTCTTGTAACGCTTGTTGGAGTTGATCGTTTGTAATGAGATTTGCTTTGAGTAAAATTTCTCCGATTTTTTTCGCCATATCCTCGATCCCTCATCTGAAAACACCAATAATGTCATTCGATTGCCCAAAAGCATGTAACGATGACGACGTTTTCCCACCATCGAAAAAATCATATAAAGAAGAAGGCGGGCTTGTCAAGAAAAAATATGAGTTCTCTCTAAACTTCTCCAATAGAAACGCGACATGAACCAACATGACCGTTTCATAATGTCGAACCATGCTGCCCGAAGCACACTCGCGCCTGTTCGACAATGATGGGAAATTCGCGATCTTCAAGCGTTCGAACGTCCAATAAAAATTGATGATTCGCAATCCGGCCAATAATCGGAATCGAAGCCGCTCTCAAGCGCTGCTCGACGTCATTCGCTGACCAATCTGTCACAGTGACCGCCACGCACCATGTCGGCAGATTTTGAACCGGCAGCGCTCCGCCGCCAACCTGTGAAAATTCCTGGACGACCTCCGCCGCAATTGACGCCTGGCATAAACCTTCGCACAACACGTCAGCCCGACGCCTCAGCGCGTCAAGAGGCATCGCGATTTTTTGCAGGGTGGGAATCTGCTGAAACGCTTCGCGTTCGTAGCGATAATGCATCAGCGTGGCTTCTAAGGCCGCCAATGTCATCTTATCCACGCGCACAGCCCGATGCAGCGGATGCGCTTTTATCCGATCCAGCAGCGACCGTTTTCCGACAATAACGCCTGCCTGCGGTCCGCCAAGCAGTTTATCGCCGCTGAATGTGACCACATCCACTCCGGCGGCGAGACTTTCCTGCACGGTTGGCTCATCATCGAGGCCATGTTGCGTGAATTTAACGAGCAAGCCGCTTCCCATATCTTCGATCAATGGAATGCCGGTTTTCAACGACAATGCTTTCAATTCGGCCAGCGTCGTCGTTTTCGTAAAACCGACCACGCGATAATTACTGGTATGAACGCGCAGCAAGACGCCGGTCTGCGCTGAAATCGCCTGTTCATAGTCCCGCAGATGCGTCCGATTCGTCGCGCCGACTTCCCGGAGAATGCAGCCGCCTTGCTGAATCACGTCGGGAATCCGAAAACTGCCGCCGATTTCCACGAGTTCGCCGCGTGACACAATGGCCTCTTTGCCCTGCGCTAAAGCCGTCAACGTCAACAATACCGCCGCCGCGTTATTATTGACGACTAATGCAGCCTCACACGCTAAAAGTTCCCGAAGAATCCCTTCGACATGGCTGTAACGCGAGCCTCTGCGCCCTTCGTCGAGTTCGTATTCCAGATTCGAATACGCGCTTGCCGCTTCGACCACCGCTGCGACAGCCGCCTGACTGAGGTTGCTCCGTCCTAAATTCGTATGTACGATAATGCCAGTGCCGTTGATCACACGCTTCAAATGGCGCGTCTGCCTGCCCATTATCTCGCGACGAGTCTGTTCGGCAATCGCGGCATGGCTCAACTCAGGCGTCTCCTGCCGGAGCATCTCTGCCCGAAGACGCTGCAACACGTCGCGAATGCCGTCAACAACAAGTTCGCGCGGGTACTGCGCGAATAACGCGCCGATTTCTGGCGTTTGCAGCAGCGTATCCACTTTCGGAATTTGACGTAACCGCTCTTGCGCATCCATCATGTCAGCCTTTCTCCGTGATATGTACGAGTTCCTGATGGCGAAAACAACTGACTAAATGATCATTGACCATGCCGCCCGCCTGCATGAATGCATAACAGATCGTCGGCCCGACAAACGCAAAACCGCGCGCGATCAAATCCTTGCTCAACGCGATGGATTCCGGCGTTTTGGCGGGGATTTCCTGTAACGATGTCCACTTGTTCACCATCGGTCTTCCGCCGACAAAACGCCAGACGTACGCGTTAAAACTGCCGAAATCTTCTTGGATGCGCAAAAACGCCTGCGCGCTTTTGATCGATGCGTCAATTTTTCTCCGATTGCGGACAATGCCGGGATTCGCGAGTAATTCTTCGACCTTTTGCCCATCAAACAAGGCAACCTGACGATAATCAAAATTGGCGTACGCCTGGCGGTAGTTCTCGCGCTTCCGCAAAATCGTAATCCAACTCAATCCGGCTTGCGCGCTATCCAGCAATATTTTTTCGAACCACTTTTGATCGTCGGTAATCGGCACGCCCCATTCTTCATCATGATACTGCACATACAACGGGTCGTTTCCCGCCCAACCGCAACGTTGCGTTGTTTCTTCTTTCATATTTTCACTAAATTATGTAGGGCGAAATTGTGTTTCGCCCAATCGTCTGCCATGTTCATAATTTTTCCGATCAACACACCTGAATAATCACGCCTTCATGCGGACGGAGCTTTAATTTTTCCAACGCCACATCGCCATGCCTGTCCATTTCGGTGGACATCATCACGCATCCCCGTTCCCCGACAAACGAAAAATTCAAGGATTTTTCCTCGTCGGAAAAATTCAGCGCAATACAAAGTTTCACCGCGCCCTGAATACGCAAGTACGTCATCACATCGCCGATGCCAGCGGGCACAAAGACATACCGTCCATGATGCAAGGCGACGCATGATGTGCGGATGGCGATGAGTTCTTTGACCATCTGTAAAAACGAATCTGGCTCTTCGCGTTGCGTCGCAACGTTGCAGGTCATGTAATTTTTATTCACCGGCAGCCAGGGTTCGACAGTCGAGAATCCGGCGTAGGGCGAATCGTCCCACTGCATCGGCGTCCGTTCCGGATCGCGGCTTCGCGCCACGCCGGGTTCATTCAGCGCTTGCGGGTCTTGATATTTTTCCGGCGGGATATTGCCGTTCACCAGTCCGATTTCATCGCCATAGTACATCGTTGGCGTGCCGCGCAGCGTCAACAGCAGCATCTGCGCGATGCGGGCATTGCGTCCGGCGCGCTGCGCTGAAGCGATGCGGTCTTGATCGTGATTGCCAAGCACCCAGTTCGGCCATGCGCCTCGCGGCAGCAATCCTTCATATTGATTCACTAAATCGGCAATGGCGTCAACTTGAAATGGACATTGCAGCAATCCGAAATTGAACGGAAGATGGCATTCGTCAAAGTGTTCGCCGTAATACGCCATCAACTTCGGATACGGCAGATAAATTTCACCGATCAAGACCCGTTCGTCATATTCATCGAGCACGGCGCGCATCTTGCGGATAATGTGATGCACTTCGGGTTGATCGGAGGTTCGGTCGTGCAGCGTGGATTCGATGATAGGACGAGACGGCGTCCAAGCCGGATTCGGCGTGTCATCGCGCAGCAGAGCGTCTTTGATCATCAGCCAGATCACATCCACGCGAAACCCGTCCACACCGCGATTCAACCAGAAACGCAACGCATTCAGCATATTCATCACGACATCAGGGTTCCGCCAATTCAAATCGGGCTGTTCTTTTGCAAAGAGATGCAAATAATATTGGCCGGTATGCTCATCCCATTCCCACGCCGAGCCGCCGAAATACGACACCCAGTTATTCGGCGGGCTTCCGTCCGGTTTGGCGTCGCTCCAGATATACCAATTGCGTTTCGGATGACTACGGCTGCTTTTGGCTTGGAGAAACCAGGGATGTTCGCGCGAGGTATGATTCGGCACAAAATCCAAAATCAATTTCATGTCGCGTTGATGGATATCCTCGGTCAGATCGAGAAAATCCTGCATCGTGCCGAACAGAGGATGAATATCGGTATAATCGGAGACATCGTAACCGAAATCCGCCATCGGAGACGGATAAATCGGACTCAACCAGATCGTCGAAATCCCTAACTCCTCCAGATACGGCAATCGCGCCCGAATTCCTTTCAAATCACCGATTCCATCGCCGTTGCTATCCTGAAAACTGCGGGGATATATCTGATAAATAATATCGGTTTCCCACCAGAGATGACTTCCTGGAGTATTTTCCATCATATCCGACCTCACGTCTGTGTCTCATGTTCGCGTCACGATAAATTCTACGTGCAAGATTCTGATAGCAATCATCTGTTCGCAAGAATTTATGTCAACTATTTTCGAGCGCCTGCCAGAATTCCTTGCCATCTCGATTTCTCACATTTTTTCACCGCAGAGACGCAAAGGCGCAGAGAATTGCCGCCCACTCATCACGTTCGCGTTACGTCTTTGAACTGGTGGCAGGATGTATGCATAATGAAAATGTCAGAGACAACTATCCGGCCAACGATTTCGACAAATCTCGCGTTCAGGAACACAATTTCGTTGACAGTCTTACAAATGTCGTCACACAATGAGATTACGCAACTCGAACGAAACCATGTCCTGAATAACCGTCATGGATGATGAGCCATCATCATCGCATGTTTGGTCATGAGAGTAAAGACGATTGATATGGACGCAACAGTAAAATTTCCGCAAATTCCCGAAACTGCAACGGAAGAATACCTCGAAAAGTTGGAAGAGAAAATCCGGCCACGCCTTGAATCGGCAACGCCGATTGTTGCCGCCAGACTCCACGCCATGCTCGAAGAGGTGTACCGACGCAGACAACAGCTTCAAGACGAAGCGGCGACGTTTGTAGAAGATGTGACGTCGAGCGTATCTCCGGACGACCCAATCGGCACGCTTGCGACAGATGTTCTGAATGAAGAGGAGCAGCAACAGGTTAAGGCGCGCCTGCAAAAGATTTTAGACGATGTCAAACAGCAACGCGCCGATAGTCCTTATGAAACTCGGACATTCGTTCCGCCCCAATCGCGCGCAGACTCGGAAGAAGGCACCTCCCCTTTTCACGCAGGCGCAGACAGCTTGACCGACCAGGAATTTTTACTGGTAAAGGACCGCATGAAAGACATGCTTTCGGAGGTTCAACAGCAGCGACAGCAGACCCCGGAAGACATTGATGAAGACATCTTTGAGCTTGACGAATCGAATGAATTTTCGGAGGGCGAATTCGAATTAAGCGAAGACCTCGAAGTGAATCCAGCGGATCGACCGCCTCTTCCTGAAGAATCCGAATTTGTGTTAGGCGAGAATTTTGAGGTTGTTGAGGAAATCAAAAAAGAACGCGTTGACGAAAAACAACCGGAACGCACTCAGAAATTTGATGTCACTGATGAGGAATATCTCGAATTTCAAGAGCGCTTTCGCACTCTGAAGCAGCAGATTGAAGTCACGGCTGAAGAAAAAAGCGGAGAATTGACATTCGAAGGCGCCTGCCGCCGCGTCAGCAAAGGGGAATCGCTGGTGTTATTGGAAAAAGTCGGACTGTCGGAACGAGAACAATTGATGCTCTGGGCATTTCATGAATTTATGCATCAGATGAAGGGCGTGAAACGCCAGCAAAGTTACGACATGCAGCATCTCACCGCCCGCTCGATCAAAGAATTGGAACAAATTTTCAAAACCTACCAGATTCAAGGCTATTTACGCGCCGAATTGAACACGATTTATAACCGCCTCCTGAATTTACGCGGACGATTTTCCATCCTGCATTAGTGCGATCTATCGCCTTCCGCTTCAGCCCTGTCAGGGTTGGGCCAAAGTGGTTACTTGAGTATCCACAAAGGTGGTTACTCAAGTAACCACTTTGGCGCTTTTCTCGCCATTCGAACCCATTTCTCCGTCTTGACTCTTCCGATTTTCGCTCGGCATTTTCCTTTGATAACAGGCAATCTCACGACGTAAATAAAAAAAGAGCGGCGCTTTCGGCGGCGGTGGCATTGTGCTTGCTTATAATGAAGAATGACGTTGTTCACGATGCGTCTTTATACAGGGGAACTTTCGGGAACACCCGAAAGTTCCGTTTATTCACTCAGTTAGGAGGTAGAATGTTATGAAAAAAGCGTTGGTTGGTTTCATCACGATGGCAGTCATTCTGAGCATGGCGTTCATGGCAGTTGCCGCAGACAAAACCTACAAAATGGCGTTCATGCCGGGCGTTGCGGATCCGTTTTATTTCACGATGGAAAAGGGCGCGCAGGCCAAAGCCAAAGAATTAGGCGTCGAACTGATCGTCGGCGAATATCCGAAAGCGTGGGGCCCGGAATCGCAAGTCCCGATTCTTGAAGCGCTCGTCGCTCGCGGCGACATTGATTTGCTCTTCACCGCTCCGACCTCAACCGAAGCCTTGATTCCAGTATTGAAAAAAGTGCATGACGCCGGTATTCCGGTCATTACCGTTGACACCTACATCGGCGACGGCGATTATAACAAAGAGAGCGCCTTCAATTTCCCGCTGGCTTTCATCGGCACGGACAATTTTGCGGGCGGCGTGGTTGTTGCTGAAGCGATGGCGAAAATGATCGGCGAAAAAGGCAAAGTGATGGTCGAGAATACCAACCCGGATGTCTCCAGCGTTCAGGGACGTGAAAAAGGGTTTGTGGAAGGTATGAAAAAATTCCCGGGCATCGAAGTGGTCGCTATCGAATATTGCCTTGACAATCAGGAAAAAGCACAGGCGCAAGTGGCTGCCGTATTACAGAAGAACCCTGATTTGGCAGGCGTGTTCGGCGTGAACGTGTTCAGCGCGCAAGGCGCATATCGCGCAATCGTCAACGCTGGCTTGACCGGAGCCATCAAAGTGGCGACCTGGGATGCGACCGAAGACTTGATCAACGCCCTCAAAAAGGGAGAAGTTGACCTCGTATTGGCGCAGAAACCAGCAGAAATCGGCGCGTTGGCCGTAGAAGCCGGTTTGAAATTCTTGAAAGACGGCACCCCGATTGCTGACAAAAAAGTTGTTCCTGGTTTCTTTGTTTTCACCAAAGAAAACGTCGAAAGTCCTGACGCCCAGCAATACATCTACTCCAAATAGTTTCTTCACGAAGGAATGCCATCTGCGAGGGTGGCATTCCTGCCTTTTGAGGTGCGTATGCAATCTCCCAAACATATCATGGCGTTGATCGCCAAACATTGGGCATTCCTGTTTCTGCTGATATTGATCGCGTCATTCAGTCTTGCGGAACCGAATTTTTTCAGTTCGCGAAATTTTAATAATATTCTGATTGCCGCCACGACGACGCTCCTCTTAGCCACAGGCGAAACCTACGTCATTATTACCGGCGGCATAGACCTCTCTATCGGCTTTGTCATGGGATTGGTGGCGATCAGTTCCTCCACCGTCATGCAGCGCTTGTATGCCAGAGGAGAAGGCGCGCCGGAAATCGTCTGCATTCTTGCGGGCTGCCTTGTCGGGCTGATTGTCGGCGTGATTCCCGGTATTATCAATGGCGTGCTGATCGCCAAATTCCACGTGCCGCCGTTTATCGCCACGCTCGGCATGTATGGCATCGCGAACGGCATTGCGCTGAAAATCTGCGACGGCTATCCGGTGTCGTTCCTGCCCAATTTGACCGGACAGATCGGCAATGGCTTCATGGCGTATTACTCCGGCAAACAGGGCTTTTCGTTCTTTCATAAGCCCGCGCTCACCGAACGCGCCGACATCTTAGCGCTGCACGGCCTGCTGCCGGTGTCTGTCCTCGTATCAATCATTCTGCTGCTCGTCTGCGGGTTCATTTTAGCGAAAACCCGTTTCGGCCAGCATACCTACGCTATCGGCGGAAACGAAGACGCCGCCGTTCGCGCCGGCATCAACGTGCCCCGGCATATTATCAAAATCTACGCGCTTTCGTCGTTTTTAGCCTCCTGCGGCGGCATTTTACTCGTCTTGCGTTTTACGATGGGGACGCACACGCAGTTCAGCTCGACGTATGAATTGTTTGCGATTGCCGCCGTCGTCATTGGCGGAGCGAGCTTGATGGGCGGGAATGGCACGATCTGGGGTTCGACCGTCGGCGTATTGGTGTTGGCGACGCTGGAAAGCGGCTTTGTTATGGTCGGGATTCAGGTCTTTTATCGCTATATCGCGGTCGGATGTATTCTTATTCTTGCCGTCTTGATTGATCAATTTTTCCCGGATATGGTGCATCATGAATAACGTTTCGCAGCAAACCTACACAAGTCGCGATTGGGGACGAGACGCGCTGGTGCAAATCGGCAGACGCTGGGCGCTGTTGTTTCTGCTAATGGAAATCGTCTATTTCGGTTTCGCCGGCACAGGCTATTTCTCGCTCAATAATTTACAAAATATTTT
Source organism: uncultured Candidatus Moduliflexus sp. (assembly GCA_964602655.1). Classification (GTDB taxonomy): domain Bacteria; phylum Moduliflexota; class Moduliflexia; order Moduliflexales; family Moduliflexaceae; genus Moduliflexus. The sequence continues at coordinate 42,780 of CAZRSF010000006.1, read as the reverse complement.
AGTCGCCTCCACGACCGTGATGTTGTTGGCGACCGGAGAAACGTTCGTGATCATTACCGGCGGCATTGACCTGTCAGTCGGCTTTATGGTCGGTTTCAGCGGCGTCATCTGCGCGAAGACGATGGTCGCGTTGCAGGCGCAGGGCGTCTTCCAGGCGATTTCGATTCCGGCGGGCATCCTGCTTGCGTTAGCGTTAGGGCTGATTCCGGGCTTCGTCAACGGCTATTTGGTGACGAACCTCCGCGTGCCGCCGTTTATCGCCACATTCGGCATGTACGGCATCGCCTACGGCTTTGCGGAAATCATTTCCGGCAACGTGCCGGTGCATAACCTGCCGCCTGCCGTTGGGATGATCGGGCATGGCTATTTGTTGTATTATCTGCCGGGGAAAATTTTCTGGTTCAGCAAGCCGGAGAACCTCAGCCGCGAGGAGTTGAAACAGGTGATCGGCATTATTCCGAATGTCGTGGTCTTCTCGGCGGTGATCATTCTGATTTTTGCGTTTATCCTTGCGAAAACCCGCTTCGGCCAGCATACATACGCCATCGGCGGCAATAAAGAAGCCGCCAGCCGCGCCGGCATCAATGTGTCGCGCCATTTGATCAAAGTTTATATGATTTCTTCGTTTTTCGCCTCAATGGCGGGCGTGATGTATGTGTTGAAATTCGTCACAGGCCGCGCCGACGCCGGAAGCGCGAAAATGATGGACGCCGTCACTGCCGTCGTGATCGGCGGCGCAAGCATGTACGGCGGAACCGGCACGATTATCGGCACGGTCATCGGCGGCTTGATTATCGCCTGTCTTGAAATCGGGCTGGTCAACTTAGCGATTCCAACGTTCAATTTGTATATCACGGTCGGGGGCATCTTGATTTTCGCGGTCTTAGTCGATCAGTTTTTTCCCGAATTGACGCATAAGGAATAAGGAGTCTTGTAGGTCGAAACTACAGTTTCGACCTACACTTTAGCACACAAAGCGGTGTTAGTGGAATTCTTTCCCGAATTGACGCATAAGGAATAAGGAGTTTTGTAGGTCGAAACTACAGTTTCGACCTACACTATAGCACATAAAATGGAACCAATTTTAGATATTCGTCAAATTAGCAAAAAATTCGGCGGCTTGACTGCCGTAGATAACGTAGATTTTCAGGTATTTCCCGGCGAAGTCGTCGGTGTGTTGGGGGATAATGGCGCGGGAAAATCTACGCTGATTAAGATGATTTCCGGCGTGTATCACCCGTCCGGCGGCCAGATTTTCTTTCAAGGCAAAGAAGTGACGTTTCAAAATCCGATGGAAGCCCTGAAAGTCGGCATCGAAACGATTTATCAAGATTTGGCGTTAGCGGAAAATCTGAACGTCTATTCCAATATCTTTTTAGGCCGCGAAAAGCTGAAAAAATTCTGGGGCATGGTGGATGTGCTGGATCATGACTACATGCGCACCGAATCGCAAAAAGTGCTGAATCGCCTTGACATTCATATTCCATCGCTGCGCAATAAAATTGCGACGCTTTCCGGCGGACAGCGGCAGGCCGTCGCGATTTCCCGTTCGATTTATTGGGATGCCAAACTGCTGATTATGGATGAGCCGACCGCCGCGCTCGGTGTTGCGGAGCAGCGCAAAGTGCTCGATTTGGTGCGCACGCTGAAAGCGCAAAACGTGCCGATTATCATCATCAGCCATCAGATGCACGATGTGTTTTCCGTCACCGACCGGGTCGTCGTGATGCGGCGCGGCAGAAAAGCCGGGGAACGCTTAGTCAAAGATACGACCCCGGATGAAGTCGTCGGATTGATCGTCGGTTCTGTGGAAAATTAAATTGATTGTGCCCTGAAAGGGCAACAGGATATAGCCTGGGGTGTCAACCCCAGGAAACATGTTCTAAGAATCCCTTGCGCCCTGACGGGGCGCAGGTTCTCCGCTGCCCCTTCAGGGCACAATAAAATTTAAAAAGGAGAAACAGATGAAACGTTCGGAAATCAACGCGATTATGCGCGAGGCAGACGCCTTTATCAAGCGGCAGGGCTTCTATCTGCCGCCGTTTGCGTATTGGACGCCGTCAGATTGGACGAGCAAAGGGGAAGAAGTACGGGAAATCGTGGACAACGCGCTCGGCTGGGATATTACCGATTTCGGCAAGGGGAATTATGCGGAATTCGGGCTGTTCCTGTTTACGGTTCGCAACGGCTCGCCGGACAACTTGAAAACCGGCAAGGGCAAAATATATGCCGAAAAGTTGATGATTGTGCGGGAAGGGCAGAAAACCCCGATGCACTTTCACTGGAACAAAATCGAGGATATTATCAATCGCGGCGGCGGCAGATTTTTGCTGCAACTGTATAATTCCACGCCAGACGGCGAATTAGCCAATACCGATGTGGTGGTCAGCGTGGACGGCGTGAAACATACGATTCCGGCAGGCGGAAAAATCACCTTGCTGCCGGGCGAAAGCATTACGTTGGAGCAATACATGTATCACACCTTCTGGGCGGACGGCGGGCAGGTGTTAGTCGGCGAAGTCTCTGCTGTTAATGACGATCACCGCGACAATCGCTTTCACACGCCGATTGGCCGCTTTCCAGATGTGGAAGAAGACGAAGAGCCGCTTTATCTCCTCGTCAACGACTATGCGCGGTATTATCATCCAACAAAATAATGCCGATTTACCCTATAGAGACTTCCCGGCGGGGGAGTCTCTACGATGATAATCGGTCAGATAATAGGCGATTGATGCACTGCTCGTGGCTAATAAGACGAGTACCATACACATCAACAAAAGTTTGGTTCAAATCGAATATCTCATCTCGTTCTTTTTATCAATTCAACTGGTATTTTCCCATTTTTTCTGCCAGCGTCTTGCGCGTGATGGCTAAATCGCGCGCCGTTTTCGATTTGTTGTGTTGATTCCGACGCAATGTATCTTCGATAATCTGTTTTTCATGACGAGCGACAATCTCATCAATCGCCTCTTTCAAAGAAGAGAGACGGGAAATGTCTATATGATGAGCAACCGCTGTCGTTTTGGGAACAATATTGCGTTTCACGTCTTCCATGCCGATCAGACGGTTTTCGCAGAGCAGCACCGCATTATTGATCACATTTTCAAGCTCCCGCACATTTCCCGGCCAATCGTATGCCATCAATGCGCGCAATACTTCGTCATCCACATTGGCGACATGCGTCTGATATTTTTGATTATATTTTCCTAAAAAATGCGCGATCAGCAGCGGAATATCCTCTGCGCGCTCGCGAAGCGGCGGAAGATGAAAACGGACGACATTGATCCGATAATACAAATCCTCGCGGAAACGTCCATCGCGCACCGCCTGTTCCAACTCCTTGTTGGTGGCGGCGATAATCCGCGCGTCAGAGATGATATGCTTTGTTCCGCCGACCCGCTCAAAACATTGTTCTTCAATCACGCGCAACAGTTTAGCCTGAATATCCAACGACATATCGCCGATTTCGTCAAGAAATAACGTGCCCTGATTCGCAATCTCGAATTTGCCGATTTTGCGGGACATTGCGCCCGTGAATGCGCCACGTTCATGGCCGAATAATTCGCTCAACAGCAGATGTTCCGACAGCGCCGCGCAATTGACACAGACGAACGCGCCGTCTCGCCGGTTGCTGGTAAAATGAATATACCGCGCGATGACTTCTTTTCCGGTGCCGCTTTCTCCGGTAATCAAGGCCGTAACGGCATTATCTTTGATTTTATCGGCCTGACGCAGCAGGGCTTTGATCTGTGCGTCCTGCGTCACACATTGGTGTGATAAGCCTTGAAGCAGCAGTTCATCCCGCAAAAATCGGTTGCGTGTCTTGAGGTTGCGCAAATCGAGATGGGTGTAAACAACATCGAGCAAATTCGCGTTGTCAAGCGGCTTGAGGAGGTAATCCGACGCGCCTTCTTTCATGGAACTGACCGCAGTTTCGATGCTGCCATAGCCGGTCATCATCAGCGCAATCAGGTCGGGTTCCATCTGTTTGAGGTCTTTCAGCAGCGCGATCCCGCCTTGTCCGCCGCGCAATCGAATATCTAACAACGCCACGTCAATCGCGTTCTTTGACGCCATCGTTTTCGCGTCGCACTCGTTATCGGTGGAATAGACGCGAAACCCCTGTTTTTTGAACAAGCGTTCCAGCCCATAGCGCAACCCCTCTTCGTCGTCAACAATCAGCAGCGAAAAGCCTTTTCCTCGCGTGTCTTCACTCATGCGTTCTCCTTCGCGATCATCGGAATTGCTAAGCGTACCTGCGTTCCGACAGCGACCTGGCTGGAGACGGAAATCGTCCCCTCATATTTCTTTAAGATGCCATACACGACCGATAAGCCTAATCCTGTGCCTTCTCCGCCATTTTTCGTCGTATAAAACGGGTCAAAGATGCGTGGGAGATGCTCATCGGCAATGCCGATGCCAGTATCTTCGACGATGATGATAATTTGGCGGTTCTGCGCGTCCTGCCAGGTGCGAATGGTGATCGCGCCATGCCGATCAATCGCCTGCATGGCATTTTTGATCAGATTAATCATCACCTGTTTTAATTCGTCCGGACTGATCCGGGCGAATGGAAGCTCTTCTGTGAACTCAGTAACAAGGTCAATTCTCTGAGTTTTCTTTAACGAATAGGAAACCAGCATCAGCGTCTCGTTGACGATATGACTTACGTCCGCGCCCAATGGTTCATGCTGATGCGACGACGAAAAATCCAGCAGATGCTTAACAATCGTGGCAATTCTCCGGGTTTCCTTTTCAATCCAATGCAACGAAACCCGTTTTTCTTCATCCGGCTCATCTTCAATTAAGTTTTGCACATTGGTCATGATAGAACTGAGCGGATTATTGATTTCATGGGCAACTCCGGCAGAAAGCATGCTGATGGACGAGAGTTTTTCCGCCTGGAAAATCTTTTCTTCGAATTCCAATTTTTTGCTGATATTTTCCAACACGATGGCGCAGCCTACCGGCGTTACTGATTCCGCGCCATCGTCTTCGTGGCTGATAATCGGATAACATTTCATTTCATAGACCTGATGCGGTGGCTTGCGAAACGTTTTGGAATATTCCTGCCGTTCGTTATGCAGAATTGCATGACACTGCGCTACCGTCTCAGCGTCGAAGAGTTCGGGCGCGACCTCTTGTGCCGACTGACCGATGGCGGCGACATCTTCAAGCCCGACATATTGTAAAAATGCGCTATTGACTTTTTCGATAATCAACGCGGCGTTAATTATCACCATTCCGGCGCGGATGGACTGAATAATGTTTTCGTTGTAATCCTTGAGCACCGTAATTTCATGAATATAGGCGTGCATTTGCTCTTTATCCCAGTGGAGCGTCCGCGCCATTTCATTGAATCCGCGCACTAATTCGCCGATTTCGCTGCGCGAATTCACTTCCAATGCCGTATCATACGCACCAGCGCGAATCTTCTGCATGGCGCCGAGCAATTTTCGGAGCGGATGCGTGATCGTGGTGGAAAGGAAAAAACCGAATAAGACCGAAAGGCAGGCGCTCAGAACGGTGGCAATCCAGAGCGCGCGTTCAAGCGTGACAATGCGTTTGATATACCCGGCATTCGATACGGCGACTTGCAAAAAAAGCCGTTGTTCGTTCTCAAATGTTTCAACCGACTGAAACGCAATATTTTGGCCGAGGCGTTCCAGTCCGATATGATAGATCGGGCTGGCGCTTCGATAGGTAAGCAAATCGCGTTCTAATGGCGCATGGCGTGTGCCGGAAACAAACTTCGCTCCTGCAAAAAAGGCCGCATCAGATGAGCGGTTGAGTACAAGTTTTTGGCAAAATTCCAGATCAATCTGTTTAATCAGAAACATATCCAGCAGGCGAGGCGCTGGCGCGACAGCAGTTTGCGGCATTTGCATGCTGAGGACGCCAACCAAGCACAAGTGCTGGCCGATGAAGCGTAGTTCCACATAGGGATGACTCTTGCGATTTTCCAGTGCGGCAAGCTCTTGAGGTTGGAAATGATTGGCGCTGATCGGAAGCGTCTCTATGCTATCCTCTTCGGCGAACTTCAGCAGGATGACATCAATGCCTGCCCCTCTTGCCGTTTCCTGCCAATTCGAAGACGGCTGATTCTGATGAATCTCAATCAGCATTTTCCAAAGGTTGCGTTTCCAGGCCATGTAATTCGCCCGGACAATCTGCGCTTCCGCCTTCAGTTCTTTCAAGGCGTTGTCATTGTTATCTTGCCGGGTTATATTCGTCAGCAGCCCGATTGTCAGGCTTGACTGCACGACAACGACACCGACAAACCCTAACAGCATTTTGGTGAATAACTTCATGAGATTCTATTGATACACGAATTGCTGCATGGCCGGTTCATTCACATTGTCGAGTGTAAAGAATTCGAAACCCGGAATAATTTTTTTCGGCACTGGTGCGCGATGCGTGAGATAATTATACGCCCATTCAACCGCCAGCGCTCCCATTTCCGCCGGTTTCTGAGCTAAGACCAGATCAATATGCCCGGTGCGGAGCGCCGAAATCAATTCCGAGGTCGCATCCCATGACGCAATTTTCACCGCGCCGGTTAATCCGGCATCAACGACCGCCTGATACGAGCCTTGCGCGCTAAACACATTCGTTCCGAATACGCCGACAATATCAGGATAGGCTTGTAACGCGGCCAACGTTTGTTCTCTGGCGACGTCCTGCACATCGAGACAATAATCCACTTTCACGACTTCCATGTTCGGGAATTCTGCGATGCCGGACAGGAACCCTTTGACCCGGCCTTCAACCGAGGAGACATCCGGGTTCGTGGTATTGACGTACACTTTGCCAGTTTCGCCTAAGAGTCGCGCTAAATTTTCAGCGACTTTCTGACCGCCCAATTCGTTATCCGTTCCAATGTAGGCTAATGGAAACGTATAGTCCGCGTCTTTCGAATAATCTCCATCACCAAGAAATGTATCTACGGTGATAATGGGAATGCCTCGTTCATGGAATACGTTGAGCGGCGTAATCATGGCATCTACGGAGGTTGGGGCAATCAGAATGGCATCAATTTCTCCACGCGCGGAGAGCGTTTCTAATATGGGAATCTGCGCCTGCGGTCCCCAAGTGGCGGGGTAATCACTCACAATCAATTTGACGCCAAGCGTCTCGGCCTTCTGCCTCGCCCCTCGTTCCATCGTATAATAGAATGGATCGGACACGCCAGGAACAAAGACAAATATCAGCGGTTCATCCGCCTGCCTTTTTTCCGAGCACGAGACAAGCGTGAACGCCGATGCCAACAGCATAAGCCAGATATACCGAGAAACGATATTCATATCATCGCGTTATTCGTTACGGTTGGCCTGTGAGAGAAGTGCAAAAGCAAGCCGTTCGCATTCCGGAAATCGGTATCAATACAACTGAATGAGGAGCATTTCTGAAAGATCGTTAGCGCAGATATAACGTGGGATTATCCAACAAGGGAAGACGAATTGTAAACGTTGTCCCTTCTCCTGGAAGGCTGTCGCAGACGATCTGTCCATGAAGTTTTTGAGAGATCAGCGTCTGCACGATGTACAACCCTAAACCAGTTCCTCCGGTCCCTCGTCTGGTGGTAAAAAACGGTTCGAAAATTTTCTGGAGATGTTCCCGCTCAATCCCTTTCCCATTATCATGATACACCAGTTGAACTTCTGTGTCCGTTTGCGTCACATCAATTGTAATGTTTCCGGCCTCGATGTGTTCGAAGCCATGTTGGAATGAGTTGGTGACTAAATGCGTGAGCACATGCAAAAATATCCCCGGATAGCTGATAATTTCAATATTTTCCGGACACTGAAGCGACACCAGATGGTGAGAATTTCGAACCTGGAGAAACACTAAAATATCCTGGAGAATCTTTTTCAATGGAAACGCGACTTTTTCAAGTTCGGTCTGCAATGCGGCATTTTTGAAGTATTGGATAAAAGAAGAAACCTTGTTGAGGTTCTGAAGAACCATCTGCATCGCATTTTTCGAGGAACTGAAGTAGCCTTCGAGTTCCGTGCGGGTTAATGTTCCTCGCAGATATTCTCGTTCAATGGCGTCTATTCTGTCCAGAAACAGGGAGGTCGAAGTCACGCTTAAACCAAGCGGCGTATTCATTTGATGGGCGATGTTGGCGGTCACGTTGGCTAAGACGGTAATTTTTTCCGATTCGATCAATTGCTGCTGCACATCTTTCAGGTTCATCAACGTTTCGTGCAGTTGCTCATTTGCCTCATGAAATTGGGCGGTTCGTTCTACCACGCGCTGTTCAAGCTCGGCATTCAAGTTGCGAATTTGCTCTTCATAATGTTTATGTTCTGTGATGTCATGGATGGCATTCAGCACACATGCCTCATTATCAAAACGAATCGGCTGGGCAAATAATTCTCCCCAAAATGTCGTGTTATCCTCTCGCTGTATTTGAAAATCATAATTCCGTAACGAGCCCGCTGAGGCTAACTGCTCCAGGATGTTCAGTACGTGAATTCGAGGATAAATCTCGCTGAATTTCCGCTGAAAAAGGGCGGGGAGATCGTGACCGAACAACAAACTGGCAGGCATATTGGCATACACAATCTGCTCATCGGAAAGGCGCACAATCACGATTGCGATAGGAATCGTCTCAAGAATCGAACGAAAGCGCTGTTCATTCTCTCGAAGTGTCGCCTCGATTTTATTTAATAAATCATCTTCCATCAGGTCAGAATGTGTAATTGCCACATCCGACAAGAGTTCGATATCAGCGTTTTCTCGTTGCAAGCGACGCACTTCTTGCAACAATTTGCTATTTTCTCGTTGCAAACTGTGAATCAGATTTTCTCCGGTATTCATGAGATTTCTAACCGCAACTCCGGCATTAATCGTTGCAAATTTCGCAAGGACTTGCTTTGCCACGGAAACTTTTCAGTCCCTTGCACAAGCACCTCACTCTGCTTTTCATTACGCACACGAATCACAAATTTTGATAATGTGTTAATGCCAGAGCTATTCAGAAATTGCAAATTTTTCAGCTGCAACGTAATCATTTTAGGCTTTTGTTCGACGACTTCATCAAGTAATTCAATGATTGGCCCATAGCTTGACGCGCCTAAGAGACGAAGCGATCCGATAAATTCAATCGTGGCGGTGCTTGGATCATAGAGTATCTGATATTCATCCCCAGTAACTTTCTTCATACCTGTTTGCTCCTTACGATGTTCTTCCCTATTCTGCTGACGGCAATTGAATCGTTGCCATAACCGTGACCGTCATGATTTCCGAGGAATTTTCAAGCGCCTCGAATTTCCAGGCTAATTCCACATGATAATCATTCAATAATGTCAATAATCCTAAACGAGAAATTGAGGTGTCTTCATTCAGAGCATTGAGCTCTAATTGTTGCAGATACAAATCTATGGGATCATGGGTGAGCACTCGTCGAATATATTCTTGAAACCGTAGAGATGAAAGAGGCGATATTGTATTCGTCACATAAAACCGTAACAATTGCTTTGATAACGATACTTTGAGGGATACAGGAACCTGGTGAACGACCTCACGAAACTTCATCGTATTCTCTAATAATTCATTCGCGACATACGCAATGGTTCCCTTGATCTCGTTCTGCCGCGCAAGCAAGTCAGGATCGCTGGCAGGAAAAAATGTGACCCAGTAATCAGCAAGAAAATCTGCTGAAATTCCATTATTCCGCCAACGTTCCTGAAGTGAATGACTCTTCCCGAAAAACGTAAGACACAGATATTCGTGAGAATCATCAGCTTCTACAAAATTTCCAAACACAATGGACATGCCCCCTCATTCTCCGTCGCTTAAGAAATGCTGTTATCGTGAGTAAAGACATCTCTTCCCATTTGAGGAATATGTCTTCTCAGATGGCTTGTCAAGATAAAAATATGCGCGCCGAGACAAAAACCCGATGTCTTTCCCGATGCTGTCAGGGGATTCGAATTCACGAAAAGCACCGATCCATTCGTACATGTATCCCAAATTTGTTACAATGTAAATTTTTCAAGTAACGCATGAAGTTGGTTCGCTAACAATCCCAACTCATCTGCCGCCATTAAAATCAAGACTGCTTGATCGGAGGTATTTTGAACAGCATTGGCCACTTCTCCAATCGCCGTAGTGACCTCGCTGGTTCCTGACGCCGCGTACGTAATTTCCCGCGAAATCGTGTTGGTTGTCATCGTTTGTTGTTCAACGGCGGAGGCAATCTGCCGCATGACGCCATAGATTTCATCCGTAATGCTCGTCACGTCTTGCATTGCCGCCACAGCCCCATGGATACCCTGCTGAATCGCCTCGATTTTTCGCGTAATATCATCAGCCGACCGGGCGATTTCACGCGCCAACTCTTTGACTTCGTTGGCGACGACCGCGAATCCTCTCCCGGTTTCGCCTGCGCGGGCAGCCTCAATCGCCGCATTTAACGCTAACAGATTCGTCTGCTGGGTGATGGCCGTAATCACCTGGGTAATTTCTCCGACTTCTCTCGATTGCGTTTCTAACTGCGTAATAATTTGCGTGACCCCATTTGTTGTTTGAACCGCTTTGGTCACAATGCCCGCCACATTATGCGTATTTTGAGATATTTCGCGGCTGCTGGTAGAAAGCTGCTCTGTCGCCGCCGCAATATTGCTGACTAATTGATTGATTTGCTGGCTGGTTTCCGAGACTAATTTGACATTCTGAGCCGCCTGCATCGAGTCCTCAGCCATCTCTTTGCTGATGGTTTTCAAATTCTCGGACGCATCCCAGAATTGCCCCGATTCTGTCATAATTTCGGTCAGCACATTTCGCAATTCAGCCAGCTTTTCAATCGCCGTTCCTAATAAATCGTGTTCGTCTCTGGCGTGAAATTCGTTCTGAAAATTTCCTTCTGCGAAAGAGTTCGCCACAGAGACAATACGATGAAGATACGTGGTAAGACCTTGAAACGCCAGTCCGAATCCATTGCGATCCGATGTGTAAGGGGCGTTGGCGGGAATCTTTCCTTCGGAGAGGCGCTGGAGTTGTGCGATCACCTGTTCTAACGACGTCAGCATGTGAAGAAATGCGGGAAGCATCTCCTGGGCTGATATGGGTGGGTTCGATAAAGAAGAGCGCATCGAATCAGACGCGCGCGCGCCGTATTTTTCAAGCAGACGCTGTCGAGCAGACGCAAGATCGCCTTCTGCCACCTGAGAACATGCGACGGCACACGCCTCCACTGGAATAAGGATGCGGCGAGAAAGCAGAAATGCCGCCGCGACAATACAGAGGACAATGCCCGCCAGTCCCAGCCAGACATCATACCGTTGCAGCAACAGCGCCGCCTGTTGTTGCTGCGCCTCGTCAAGTTGATTTCCCCATATAACCGCAGCAACACATCCGATGAGAACAAGAGGAAGCATTCCCATCAACACAAGCCCCCAAAACACGCCTTGTCGAAATTTCATAATCTATCCTCACGAATGTCGAACACCAGGCTCAGCCCTGCCACAAGCGCGATTCCAGCGGCAACATATTGAGGAACGGTCATCCCCCAGAATCTTGCAGGATCGTCTCGATACATATCTACGCTAACTCGAAGGCACGAACTCAAAAAAAGGTAGATGCCGCACACGCGACCGGGAGCGATTGGCTTGTTATTGAACCAGATCAGCAATGGAACAATCATCGCATTGCCCATGCCTTCATACAGTTGAATCGGATGGCGGAGTTCCCCATAGAGCGGGAGCGCCCAGGGAACAGAGGATACCACGCCATAATCGCATCCGTTCGACAGACAGCCGATACGCAGAAACAACATGGCGATGGCTAACCCTGGAGCAAGCGCATCAGCAATACGCCAGACAGAGATGCGACGACATCGAGCGAGTATGCATATTGCAATGCCGCCTCCCAGCAATCCTCCATGCAAAGAAAATCCCCCATTAACTATCTGCAAGATGCCAGTTTTGTCAAGGGGAAAAAATAACGAGCGCGTGTCTAAAATATACAGAAACAATCGCGCGCCAAACAGCGCGGCGAGAAATCCCCAGAGAACCAGATCAGTCATCGTTCTTGCGGAAAACCCAAACCGCCGACCTTCACGAAGAGCGACCGCCAATCCGGCCAAAAATGCCGCAATGATCAACACGACCTGAGAAGAAATCGGGAATGGCGAGGAGTCGAAGAGGATAGGATTCATGAGAAGAATGCTCCCGGAATCGCATCGCGCGATTCCGGGAAGATGTTACGCAATTACTTGCGCCCTTTGCGTCGGATAACTAAGCTAATCGGCACGACCGCCCCAAGAATCAATCCAAGATTCGTCAGCGCGGAATATTGTTGGAGCGTAGTGGCCTGCCCGCCGAAACAGGTTCGTCGTCCCGGTTTGGTAGGCGTCGTACCGCGTTGCAGCCTTTCCCAGAGGGTTCTGCCGGTGGTCGGCGTCGCAACGACGCGATTGATATAGTACACCACATCCTGAATCGCGCAGGGCTGATAATTCTCCGCCATGCCGATGCGAATCGCCTGTTCGATCTGCGTGTCGTGTTTGGTGATGCTGACATACTGGGTTTGCGTGGTCGGTTGCGCCGTTTTAGCCATCATAAACACTTTTAACAGATACTTTGCCTCTTGCGCGTTCGCCGGAACCGTATAGGTCAAATCCTCTGCGGCAACGACCTGAGATGACATTTGATCTTTGGCGGCCACCACATCGCCGACGGTCACTTTGCGTGTCGAAGCGTGTTGCGTGGCATTTGTGGCCGCATACGTCACAAACGTCAGACAATTGCCCGTCCCCGTTCCGGTTCCAGGGTTTGGCTGAACTTGTCCGACTTTCAGTTCAGGAAAGGCCGATTGCCAGACCTTCAGCGCTTCGCCTGTTAGCTGAACGCTTCCTTGCGTATAAAACAAGATGGCCTGTTGAATGCTCGCATGAAGCGCGCCGATTCGATTGCCGGTGCGAATCAGTTGTTCAGCGACATGATTATGATCGGAAAGAGAAATCATCCAATATCCGCGCCCGCTGCGATAAACATGCCGGGTCTCCTGCGCGTCCGCACGTTCTATCGGCGTAATCGCTTGAATCGAGACAGGATATTGCCGCGATGAGGGATCGTTATATTGATTCAACTGATGATAGCTCTCCGCGCTCAACTGGTAGGTCGCTCCCCCTGCTGTCGAGGATGTCTTGCTCAAGTCCAAATCCTGATACACGAGCATATCGAAAATCTTCCGTTCCCCCGGATTGAGAACGAGCGCGACATTTTGCCCGACAATCAACTGCGGCGACAATTGATCATCGTCCGTAATCTTCGCGACATCGCCCGCCTCAAGCGAAAATGTCTGCCGCGTCGCTTCAGGATTAAATATATAGACGCGCGCCGTCTGCGGCGATGATGCGTCATTCCACTCGATTCGCCAATCCAACGCGGCTTCTGCTGTCAGCCCTGCCACGCATAACCATCCCATCACTATTGCTATGATCGTCTTTTTCATTCGCTCCATCCTCCTCAAACGCTATTATCTTTTCAGAAAGGATTGACAAAAATGCTCATATCCATAACTGGTTGATTTTAAGAACTTTTCCACAAGTGTACGCTGTCAATAAGAGAAAGTCAAGAAAAAAAATCGAAAGAAGGGAAGAACGCCTCTTCCCTCTTTTCCCTGAAAAAATCATTGGTTATGAAAAACATCGCGGCCTGCTGTGTCATCGGTTCTCTGCTGTTGTTCTGTCTGCCATGTCGCCTGTCTGCCGAAGTGATTGATAAAATCATCGCGCTTCTTGATCACGACCTGATTCTGCTCAGCGAAGTTCGCGAGCAAACAGCCAAACCAGCAACGCTCATCATTGCGAATGTTGCTGCCTCAGCCGAGCGCGACGCCCTGCCGTATCTTGTCGAACGGCGGCTGTTGGAACGAGAAATCCAATCGTTAGCGTATCCGAAGGACAAAGAACGCATGGAAGAACTCGCCCTGGCGTACCTCGCCGAGACCTATCGGCATGGGACAGCGGACGAATTGCGCGCGAAACTGGAAGACGCGGGGATTTCACGCGCTTCCGTCGAAGACGAACTGCTCTTATACATGAAAGGCATGGATTATATTCGGCGAAAACATCGCTTCAGCGCCGACATCGAATCATCAAGCGTGGTCATGGAATTATTCCAGACCTGGGTCAAAGAACTTCATGCCAGCATCAAGCTCCAGATCATTCCATAATCGGCAGCGCCTCGATTCCTGCAACCTGACACGCTGCCCGCAGTTGTCCAACATGATTTCCCGGACAAATCAGATGATGATTCCCTAACGGAGACGAGCGCAACAGCGTGGCCGCCTGCGCAGACAGTCCGATTTCAAGCTGCGTGCGGCAGGCATGTGCATCGAATGGACGACTCAGCGCCATTCCCGACGTGATAAATGCGCGATTTAATGCGGCATCGAGACGAAAGAGCGTCACCTCATCCGCCGCGAACGTCCCCTGAATCGCCGTGCCCTTGCCGGTTTCGAAATGAGTGGTCACAGTCAACTCTTTCAGCAACGTCAGCGCAATCGTGCAGTGCGCAAATACGCCGCGATCCGGCTTGATCTGCACCGTATTCGCCATCCATGGAACGATGCCGGTCACTGCCCGCGCAAACATCATCCCGGCAATGCTCGCGACATCGCCTTCGCATCCAGCCGGAAAGCCGTTCGCGTTGAATGTTGCCAGCGGCAGACATGCCGTCACGGCATGGCCTTGCACCAAAGAAAAACATTCGACCGTGATCGCGTCCAACCGCTCCGCCTCAATCACATGCTTGAGGAGGCTATGGACTTTTGCCGTCTCGGAGAGGTCATGCTCTGCGCGCTGAAATGCTGCCAGCAATTCCGGCGCGGGTGGCTGCGTATCATACGTCGGGAGGGTATCCCAGGGGATGTGCGCCAATTCGATCCCCAGAACATCCCGCAGTCTGTCCGCGTCAATGCGCGAGGCGATAAGCCATTCAGAGACCTCTCCGATCAGTCCGAGCCGCTGACCGCGCAGCCGCTTCACGCCTTGTATCGCGTCGGCAAAAGACTGAAGAGAGGCGACAACATCCGCATCCTCAACATCGAACAACAGCGACCGATAGCCGCGCTGACGCGCATACGCCTGCACTTCAGTCGCAGCGGCATACGAATTGCCTTCTTTACACGCTAACAGAAGATTCAATTTTCCAGGGGTCAGCAAGGCCGTCGCATTGGCCTCTGATCCCCCTGAGAGAAAAAAAAGCGCATCGGGCTGTTCTTCGACAAACTCAATATTCATTGACGGTAACAGTTGCGTTATCCGTTGCCGACCATTCGCATAAACGTCTGTTCCCGCGCCCCGAAATGCTAACAATGCGACCCGAAGTGTTGCCATATCATATATTCCTCAAGAAAGATTCCCCTCGTTCCACGCTCCGCGTGGAATGCGATTTCTCGGACGCTCCGCGTCCCGTCCACGCCGCAGAGCGGCGATTGATCGGCATTCCACGCGGAGCGTGGAACGAGAACGTAACAGCCCTCCTGTCAGGGGTCTGTTCGAGCCGAATGAATGAATAATGCTGTAGTCAATCATATATTATCAAGCAATGCAAGGTTTTTCTTGACACATTCTGCCGATTCGTGTCAATTTTCATACGAATCATGCTGATACGCATTTGTGCGGCATGATGCGCTGAATGAAAGAATTCATCAGCATATCAACGAAACGTCCTACATACAAGAGGTGCATTATGAATATCACACGTGTTTTCTCTCGCAGACGCGCCAGAGAAGTTCGCGCGCGCCGCACATCCTACAGGCTGGCAATTGCCGCGTTAAGCGGGGCGCTTATGCTGACATCCAGCCTGACGTCTGCGGAAATTTATCGCTGGAAAGACGCAAATGGCATGATGCGTTATTCCAATCGCCCCCCGGATGATCCGACCTTGCTGCTCGACGCCATGCCGCTCAAGCAGCCGCCAATCGAACACGCGCCGCAAGGCGGCGGTTACTACCTGCAAACGCCGGGAAAAGAGACGCTACAACAAGAATTCTCCGGCAACAATGTCGAACGTCTTGTCCTGCCGTCCGGCGTTGTTGAAAACCTGTTGACGGAGACGCCGAACCCTGTCGAAGCGCTGTCACAACCGCCAGTCACAAAGACGGCAACGCCTGACACCGCTGAAGTTCCTGTACCGGAATCCGTCCAGGAAGATATGGCCGCATTGCTCGCGCGCGTCAACGAGTTAGAACAAAGTTTGCAGCAAGCCATCAACGGACGAACGGAATGGGAGCAGAAATACCAGCAGAGTCTTTCGCAGACAGAACAATTAGAGCAGCAAAATCGTCTGCTGCGCGAGACAACTGTCGAAATGCGGCGGACGCTCCGCGAATTTCAGGACATCGTCGCCTCCTCGCAAAATGGGACGCTTATTCAGCCGTCATCGCGGGCAGCAACGGCGCATACGGAGGAAAACGACTTGATGGCGCTCGTTGCCGCGCAATCGGAACAGATTCGGCAGCAGCAAATCGAAATCGCCCAACTTCGGCAGGATATGCAAGCATTACAAGCAACTGCCGCGCTACCGTCAGTCTCTTCGGGGTCGGCGTCTGTCAGCGCCTCGCCGAAATTAGTGTCCAGAGGACGCATTCGCGTTGTAGAGCGCACAACCCGCCGCCAGGAATTCGCGCGGATTTCTGACACAGACACTCACCTCTTTCTTTCACAGCGATAATCTTCTGCCATCGTTCATAAAGACGCCCCCAGCAGGGCGTCTTTACCGTCATTCTTTACGCGGCGAACATCATCACGACAACATGCCTCGCACCTTTTCCGCGATAGCCACGCCAAGCTTCTGATGTTCTTCAGGATCGAAATGAATGGCGTCAATCGGGCTTGAGGCTATGACACTGCCGGCGTCGAGAAATTCGCAGCCGACTTCTGTTGCAACACGCCGGTACGCGCTCGCAAGTTGCCGCGATTTTTCTTCTCCGCCGTCAAACATCTCCGCAAAGTCCGTACCAGCCAACGTTGCAAGCGGCGGCGGCGCAATCAGAAGAATGTTCGGTGATTGGCCGTTCGGAGCAACGCCGCTGTTCTGAATGATTTGCACAAGCGTCCCTGCGCCTTTGGCAATATCATAGGCACTCAGTCCGAATCGCTTTTTCAAATCGTTTGTGCCTAACATGAGCACGACGACATCAGGATTGTGGCTTTCCAAACAGGGAAGCAAATAGGTTTTCCCGTTTTTATATTCCCCCTCGATGGGGTCATTCCAGACAGTCGTTCGGCCTCCCAAGCCTTCTTCAATCACGAAATACCCCTCGCCAAGTCGGTGTTCCAAGACTCCTGCCCAGCGTTCATTTCTGGCGCAGCGGCGTTTCAGGCGCGGGCTGTAACCCCACGTATTCGAATCGCCATAACACAAGATCGTGTTCATACATTTCTCCTTTTTTCGTTCGGGTTGTTGCTGCATACGACATGACCGTTTGTTCGAAACAGGTAGTTGCACACTTCACGCCTGAAACTCCGCGCGTTGTCTGGTGGCGCTTATTGCCGCTTTAACACGACGACGGTCATATCATCATGGATCGGCGCGTTACCGATAAAAGCGCGAACATCCGTCACCACCGCCTCTTTGATCTGTTCGGCAGCACCATTCCAATTGCGACTGATGACCGCGCATAATCGCTCCAAACCATAGAGGTGATGTTCGGCATTTTCGGCTTCCGTCACGCCATCGGTATATAACACCAGCCCATCCCCGGAAGCAAGCGTCATCGTCGCTTCCGCGACCCACTGTCGAATGTCGTTCACGAGACCGACCGGAAACCCTAAATGGGTGGTATTTACCAGTTCGACCTCGCCTCCGCGCCGCACAATCAGGGCGTCTTCATGCTGCCCGATGATGCGAAGTCGTCCGTCCTGATAGTTCACAAGGGCGAGCGTCATGCTGCGATCCAGCCCCATGCGTTCGATATTATGATACATGACCCGGTTGATCGTCGTCAGGAAGGTGACCGGATCGGTGTCTCCGCGCTCAATCAGCGTGCGGATCGCCGTCTGAGTCATGAGCATCAACACGCCGCTTTCCAGGCCATGCCCTGTCACATCGCCAATCCCGATGCAGACGTGGCCTTTCTGAGTGGGGAGGACATCATAATAGTCGCCGCCGACCTCCGCCGCAGGCGCCATATAGCCTACAATATCTACGCCGGGAATACACATCAATTCTTCCGGTCTTGGCAGCACCATCTGCTGCAAACGGCGCGCGACATCCAACTCCGTTCCCATGCGCAGATTCTCTTGCGAAAGACGGTCATTCAACCGCTGAATGTGAGCGTAGGCGTCTTCGACTTGCTGCTGGGCGTGTTTCAGTTCCGTAATATCGCGCGAGATGCCAAAGGTGCCGATGATGACGCCTTGTTCATCTCGCAATGGCATTTTCGTGATCAGCGACCAATGTCTCTGACCGTCAGGCCAGATTCCCGACATTTCTTTATTGAACATGGGCTGGCCGGTGCGGAGAATCTCTTGTTCCTCTGCCAGACGGTTGCGCGTCCCGACTTCCCCGAAAAAATCGCGGTCGGTCTTCCCGATCTCCTCGGCAGGGTCTTGGAGTCCTAAGCCCAAAGCGTGCGCCCGATTGGCGCGAGTGAAACGTCCCTCGTAATCTTTGAACCAGATGCGATCCGGCACGGTTTCAATAAAGGTATCGAGAATATAATTCTTCCGGGCGATTTCGGCGGAGCGTTCTTGCACCCGTTGCACGAGCAGCGCGCCTTGTAAGGCGCTGCTGATCTCGTTGCGCAAGACTTCATAAATATTTCCCGTTTGAGGACCGATCTCGAATAAGACAACGCCAATCTGTTCCCGCTGAAAGTAGAGCGGCATCGCGACCAACCCCATCTGTTGCTCCTGCGCGAGAACGTCAACCTTTTCCGGCGTCAACCGCTGCGAAGGGAACGCCTGACCTTCAGCGGGCAATGCGATCCGTCCGCGATCATTGTAGGCCATCATCATTCTGGATTGCTCTGGCATCGGGGCAGGATACCGATACGACGACGGATGGTCATACAAAAACAGATACGCTCCGGGAATGCCCAGGCGGGGCAGTTCGCGCGCCAGAATGTCCATAAGTCCCTGTATCTCGAAGGTCGTGATCAACGCCTGACTGATCTCTCGCAATGTCCGCGCCTGTTGCTCTTGCCGAAATTCCTGGCGCATCTGGGCGCGCAAGGCCGTTTCTGCGAGCATCACCCGCGCCTGCTGCCAGAGCGTTTCCGCTCGGAGCAATGTTTCGCGAGAATCCTTGTTAAAACACGGGAGCATGACTCGGCGCATCGCAGAAATGACGTTATGCCAACTCAGCACATCGTGATCGGCGGCGATGATTTGACGTAACAGATGCTCATAGGCTCGCAAAAACGTCTCCGACGATCCGCTCTGCATGGCCGTGATAAACGTATCGAGCAGTTCTTCCGCCCAATCAGAACGCAATCCGGCCACAGGCGTTTCCAATGCGTTCGACATTGCCGTGATAATCTGATGTCGCGCGCGCGTCAGCGCGACCTCGAACGGCAAGGAGGTTTCTGCCTCTTGAGCGAGGCCGACCTGCGTCACTATCGGGTCGAGACATCCGCATGATTGGCGCAGGATGAATCGAGATGGCACCAACACGGAGTCCGGCACGGCGTGTCCTTCTATCATGGAGAGGACGGTTTGTACCGCCTGAGAACCGATTTCATTATATGGGGCTGTCAGTGTCGTAAACGGCGGAGTGCTGATTCGACCTTCGATGACATCATCAAAGCCAGTAATCGCGATCTCGTCGGGAATGCAAATCCCGCGCGCTTCCAGGACGGGCAACGCTTTGAATAACAGTGAATCACTGGCCGCAACGATGACGTCGATATCTGTTTGGGGACGCAAGCCGCGTTCATCGAACAAGAGATGTAGAGCCATTGCGACATCGTTCGTCGTCACTGTCCATTCTAATGGCTGAGAAATCAGCAGGGGATTGATAGGGATGCCATGCGCTTCCAGCGTCTCGCGATAGGCGCGATACCGCTCTTGCGCAGGGAAATGATCCGTCGGACCTCGCAGAAAGGCAATCTTCCGATAGCGATGCGCTTCAAGCAAGTGCTCCATCAACTCACACATGCCGGGATAGCTGTTCATCACGAAACTGGGGATGCCTTCAATCACCTTGCCGATGCTCACGATTGGCAGCGAGCCGTAACGGGTATAAAAGGTCTGAAGCTCGCGTTCACTGAGATAGGCCTGCTTCGCCAGGGTTGAGGTCCAGATGATCAGGCCGTCGAGATTCTGGTCAGTGACGAGATTATACAGAATATTCGATTGCCCCCAAAGATGATCTTGATCTGTCAAGACCCCTCCGGCAAAACAGACCAGATTCACATCATGCAGACGGGCAGCGTCAACCACGCCAGCCCATTGCATTTGGGCGGCATCATGAACGCCATACGTGATATAACCGATGGTCGGGCGATGTTGGGCGTGATCCTTTTTCATAGAAATCCAACGGCCTCTTGAAGTATTGAGCCAGCAAAATATGTGTAAACCATCTTTATTATCTGATGTGTTGCCACTATGCGTCGAGTTTGGCTAATTTTTCGTAAATCGGGACTAAGGCATGATAGCTGTCTTGAAAGATGCCGTATAATTGTTCGTAGCGCTCGCGATTCGCGTCGTTCGGCGTGAACACGTCGCTGATTTTCGCGAGGTCTTCCGCGACCAGAATATCTTTGAAAATTCCGACGCCGACGCCGGCAGCAATTGCCGCGCCCAACGAAGTCGCTTCTTCCAATAAGCGCACCCGCAGAATATTGCGCTGAAACACGTCCGCTTGAATCTGGCAGAAGAGCCGCCCTTTTGCGCCGCCGCCGAGGACGCGCACCGCGTCAATCAAGACGCCTTGATCGAGAAACGTGTCCACAATGGAGCGCAATCCGAAAATCGAACCTTCCAGAATCGCGCGTGTCAAATCTGCCCGTTTATGCCCTCTGCTCAAGCCGATATACGCGCCGCGCGCATTCGGATTCCAATGCGGCGTGCGTTCGCCCAACAGATACGGCAGAAACAGCAGATTATGCGAGCCGGGAATCGTGGATTCGGCCTTCAGATTGAGGATATCGAACGCGCTGACGCCGGCGTCTTGTGCGGCACGCGCTTCTGTCTGACCGATTTCATCGCGAAACCATTGATATGCTCCGCCGACGCACTGCATGACGC
This sequence comes from uncultured Candidatus Moduliflexus sp., assembly GCA_964602655.1. Classification (GTDB taxonomy): domain Bacteria; phylum Moduliflexota; class Moduliflexia; order Moduliflexales; family Moduliflexaceae; genus Moduliflexus. The sequence goes on along the minus strand of CAZRSF010000006.1, from coordinate 21,569 downwards.
CAATCGGCATCATCATGTTCGGGTCAACATGGCAAAAGGTGACGGTGCGCCGTTTCGGATCGATCAGCGGTTTCGGCGTTGCCAGCGCAATCCACGATGACGAGCCGATATAATTATAGGCGCTCCCTTCTCGAACGACTCCCGCGCCAACCGCCGCGCAACAGCCGTCCGCCGCGCCGATCACGACCGGCGTGCCTGGGCGTAAGCCGACTTCCCGGCTGGCGGCAGTCGTGACTTCTCCGACGACTGCGATGGAGGGATGCGCGTCCGGGAAGATTTCGAATGGCAGGCCGGTGGCCTCGACCATTTTCGCCGACCATTCCCGTTTCACCAAATCAAACGCATTCGTGCCGGATGCATCGGTATAATCAGTGACGAAATTGCCGGTGAGTTTGGCAACAAGGTAGTCTTTGGCATGAAGAAATTTATGTGTTCGTTCGAAGATGTCTGGTTGATTGTCGCGAATCCACATCACTTTTTCAATCGTGTACGAGGGGCTGATCGGGTTGCCGGTTATCTGGTATGCCTCCTCATTGGAGACATGCGCGGCAATATCCGCCGCCTGCTTTTCGCTGCGCATGTCCGCCCAGATGATGCATTCGCGCAACGGCGTGCCGGATTTATCCACCATCACCGCGCCCATCATCTGGCCGCTGAAACTGATCGCCGCCACATCGGACGGAGACACTTTGCTTTTTTCCAAGAGGCGTTTGGTGGAGACGCAGGTCGCCTCCCACCAATCGTTGGGATTCTGTTCGACCCAGTTATGTTTCGGGTAGTGGGTCTCATAGCCGTAGAAATCGCTGGAAATAAGTTCTCCATCAGAAGAATAGAGCGTGGCTTTATTGCCAGTCGTACCGAGGTCATGCGCAAGCAGATAGCGTGTGTTCATACTGTTATTTCCTCCGTATATCGTGCGTTTGGAATGAAGGGACATCACACTGATTCGAAAGAAACAAGCGCGGCAGGAGATGTCAAGAAGATTTTCTGCGATCTTCTTGAGGCAGGTATCGCAAGAAACATCAAGCGCCGCCGAAATCGTGGCCAAAATTGCGTCGGATTCCGCAAGCAGCATCAAGACAAAAACGCCGCGTTTGCGTATCGTGTTATCCGACGATGAATGCTGAGGATGTTGCGCATCGTCGAAATGGCTGTCGGCATGAGTCACGCATATCGAACGCGAGTAACCCTGACAGGGTTCTCCTAAGGAGAATATCATGAAAAACACGACATTTACGCTTCAGCAGATTGGAACGATTCAGTTGGAAGAGGGCATGGCCTACATCGAACTTGCGCCGGAGTATCGCGGCGCGGCGTTACAGGAGTTAGAACATTTCAGCCACGCGCATATTGTCTGGTGGTGTCATTTTCTCGACACGCCAGAGTATCGAGCCATCACGGAATGCGAGCGCCCGTATGCGCGCGGGCCGGAACGAATCGGCGTGTTCGCCACCCGGTCGCCGCGTCGTCCGAATCCGGTGGCAATGACGGTTGCGCCGATCATAAAAGTTGATTGTGACGCCGGACGAATCTATCTCGCCTTTATTGACGCCGAATCCGGATCGCCGGTCGTGGACGTCAAGCCGTATCATCGGATGGATCGGGTGCGCGAGGCGTCTGTGCCGGAATGGTGCCGCCATTGGCCTGCATGGTATGAAGATTGCGCCACATTCGATTGGGCGGCGGAGATTCCGAATTAAGAAACGAGGTGATTCGTACTTGCGCAGGAGTGCAAAAGCAAGCGTTTGCACTCCTTGCGTCGAAATACTATGCGGCGGCTTTTTTATGGCGTTGTTTGTAAATATTCAAAAACAGCGTGACTTTCCGCTGCAAGACTTGTGGGTCAATCGGTTTCTCTAATGACCCGACTGCGCCGGCAGCCATAAATTTGTCAAGCGGCTTCGGCCCGCTATACGCCGTCACAAAAATAATCGGCAGTATCTCTTTGGCATACGTCTCGCGAATCTGTTTGGCCGTTTCATAGCCATCCATGCCGGGCATCATAATATCCAACAGCACCAGCGCAAATTCGTGCTGCGCAATATGCTGAATCGCCTGCTGTCCCGACTGCGCCTTCACGATCTCGCAATCCAGCTTCAAATCGGTTATTAAGTGTTCCAGCGCGTATAAATTTTCGGGTTTATCGTCAACAATCAAGATTTTCGGCTGCTGTTCAATGCTCATATTTCACTCCCATGTACATGTCGGTGTCAATCTAACTGAATAGCGAACGAGGACGTTCGCGGTACAGTGCGCTCAATGTATGTGTCAATACAGCCAGACGCGCAGCAGCGATAACAACTTATCAATCTCAATCGGCTTCGATAAGTAGTCGTTCGCGCCGGCTTCAAGGCATTTCTGCCGGTCGCCTTTCATCGCTTTCGCGGTGAGCGCAATAATGGGAAGCTTGTGGAATTGCGGCTGTTTGCGAATCAAACGCATCGCCTCATAGCCATCCATTTCCGGCATCATAATATCCATCAACACCAAATGAATCTCATCTCCGTGATCGCGAAGCTGTTCTAACGCTTCCTTGCCGTTTTCGGCGATGATCGCGGTCATGCCTTTATCATCCAGCACATTCGCCAGCGCATAGACATTCCGCATGTCATCATCCACAAGCAGCACATTTTTCCCATGAAGGACCGCATCTTTATCATGTCTCATGCGCGGCTTGATCTGCTGCTCTTCCGGGAGTCTGGTTTCGATCTGCCGCAAAAAGAGCGTCACTTCGTCCAATAAGCGCTCAGAGGATTTATCTCCTTTGATAATCGTGCTTTCCGTATATTGTTGCAGACGCCGTTCCTCTTCTTTTGTCAAGTCTTTTCCGGTATAGACAATGACCGGCAGATGCGCAATCGCCGGATCGGCTTTGATCGTATCTAACAAATCGAACCCGGACATGTCTTGCAAGCCTAAATCCAGAATCAGGCAATCCATGTCCGATGTCTGCAACACGCGATACGCCTGCTCGCCGCTTTCTGTGGCGGTCACTTCGCTCCCCGCAATCTGTCCCAACAACTCTAACAGCGAGGCGGAGGCAATCGGATCGTCTTCCACGACTAAGATGCGCCTGACCGGAGCGGTAATTTGCTCGTCGAGCGTCGTAAAAACCTGTTCCAGCGTATTGGCGGAAATCGGCTTGGCTAAATAGCCTGCAATCGGCCAGTTATCAAGGCCGGATGGCATGTCTTTGGCGGACATGATATGCACCGGAATTTTTCGCGTATTGGGGTTCGATTGCAGTTTTTCCAGCACGGTTTCGCCTTCTATTTCGGGCAGCAGCAGATCAAGCAGAATCGCGCTGGGGAGAAATTGATAAGCCAATTGCAACCCTGCCGCGCCATCGCCTGCGATAAGGCATTTGAACCCGCGTCCGCGTCCTAAATCGAACAAGACTTTAGCAAAGTTCGGATCATCTTCGATAATCAGCAGCGACCGGTCTCCCGGCGAACAGGACAGGCGGTCGTCACGAATCCGATCAACGCTGTCCTTGCCATCCTGCTTGAGCGCCTCCGCCGAAGGAAATGGCTGGGGCGTATTGGCAACAGGCGCGACAGACGGGCGCTGCGGTTGATGCGCCGCCGCTTCCGACTGCTGTTTCTGCGCGTCCGACACATACCGTTTCGGCAGAAACAGCGTAAATATGCTCCCTTTCCCCACGTCGCTCTGCACATGAATCTCGCCGCCGAGCAAGCGCGTGAATTCGCGGGAAATAGACAGCCCTAACCCCGTGCCGCCGTATTTCCGGCTGGTGCTGCCGTCCACCTGCTGAAACGCCTCGAAAATAAGCTGCTGTTTCTCTGGCGGAATGCCAATACCGGTGTCTGCGATGCTGATGGCAACGGCCTCTTGCGGCTTCAGACCGCTCTGCGAGAGGCGCGTTGTCTCTGGCGGGCAGAACATGCGCACCGTGACGCCGCCGCGTTCCGTAAATTTGAAGGAGTTCGAAAGAAAATTTTTCACGATTTGTTCGATACGCTGGCGGTCGCTGTGAATGGCCGCAGGCGCATTCGGTTCGAGAATCACGTCCAACGTCAGATGTTTGCTGTCGGCGACATGCGTAAACGCCTGCTTGATATACGAAGCCAGACCGGACAGGCTCATCTCCTCCACATTCACGTCCATTTTGCCGGCTTCGACTTTGGACAGATCGAGCACGCCGTTAATCAGTTCCAATAACTCCACGCCCGACTTGTTGATCATCGCCGCGAATTCCACCTGTTTGGCGGTCAAATTGCCGTCTTTATTGTCGCGCAGCAGATTGGAAAGAATCAGCAGGCTGTTGAGCGGCGTGCGAAGTTCATGCGACATGTTGGCGAGGAATTCGGATTTGTATTTACTGGACAATTCCAGGTCTTTCGCTTTTTCTTCAATGACGCGCCGGGCTTCTTGCAGGGCGAGATTTTTTTCCTCCATTTCGCGCTGCTGCCCTTCAAGCGCCCGTGTCTGCTGTTCCAATTCTTCGTTCGTCTGCCGCAACTCTTCCTGCTGCTGCTGTAAATGCTGCTCGGATTCGCGCAAGGCGTCGGTTTGCAATTTCAATTCTTCGTTCGCCACGCGCAGATGTTCCTGCTGCAATTGAAGTTCCTGCGCCTGACGCTGCGTCGCCTCCAACAATGCCTGCACTTTGAGCCGATTTTGCACCGTATGAAAGGTGATCGCAATATTGGCGGCGGCTTGCGTCAAGAAATCGGTCTGCGTGTCGGTAAGCTGGTCGAGGCTGCCGAGTTCGATGACGCCTTTGAGTTCGCCTTCGTACACGAACGGCATAACCAGAACATGGCGCGGCGGCGTCTCGCCCAATCCTGAGCCGACCTGAAGATAATCGCCGGGCAGGTTGGCATACTGGAGACACTCTTTTTCCAACGCCGCCTGCCCGACTAAACTTTCACCGATTTTGAATGTGCTGCGGATGCCCTTCCGCCGATAATAGGCATAACTCCCGGTTAATTGCAGCACCGTCTCTCCGTCCCGCTCTTCGGCGAGATATAATGCGCCGACCGGGAGGTCGAGATACCTTGCGAGATAGGTAATCACGTTTTTGGAGAGCGTGACGAGGCGTTGTTCACCGCTCATTACATTCCCCAATTCCGCCTGTCCGGATCGCATCCAGTTTTGCTGCCGCACATCTTCAAGCGAATGCGCGTTTTCGGCGGAAATGGCACGCAGATTTTCGATCATGCGTTGTAAGGAATGATTGAGCATGTCGTCGGCGGATTGCGGCGCGACTTGCGCGGTCAATTCGTTTTGAGCAATTCGTTCCGTCACGTTCGCGATCTCTTGCAGATATGTCACCATTTTTTGCAGCGCGCCCATGAACTCGTCGTGTTCCGATCTCGGCGTAATGCGGACGTTGACGTTGCCCCCGGCGATTTTGTGCGCCAGCGCAGTGACATCTTGCAGCGAGGCGATCAACAGGTTCAGATGGCTTTTGATCGAATTGAAATCGCCGCGATATTCCGCCGCGATTTCGTCGGGCAAGTCGCCGCGCGCGATCTGCCCCAAATAGTTCGTGGTGTTTTCAATCGGAATCAGAAACGCCTCGATCACGCTATTGACTCCGGCAATCAACTCGCGCCAGCCTCCTGAAAACGCCTGAATATCGCCGCGCGCCGCCAATTTGCCTTGCAGGATGGCCTGCGTCAAACGCTCGATCTCGCGCGTGACGCGCTGGATGGTGTCCGTCATGTAGGCCATGGCCTCGAATAGCTGGCCGATTTCGTCCTTTGAGCCTTTCACGCGGAGATGCTGCGACATATTGCCTTCCGCGACTTGCGTGGCCACGCCCGCTAAATCGTGGATCGGGCGAACGATATTCAAGGCATAGGAACTGGCAACCAGCAGGATGCACAACACCACCGCCGAAAGAGCCACAACAAGGGTGAGAGACGAACGGATGGCGCTGCGGATGTTCTCCTGGATATTCTCCGAGGCGGAGAGATATTCGCGGTCAATTTCCGCGATGGTTGCGGTGATCTGCTGCTGTGTCGTTTGCAACTCAAGCAGTTGGCGTTGATACTGCAATAATAATCGGCGGAGTTCCGTGACGGCGGTTTGATACGATGCGATGGTTTCAGACAACTGCTTCCCGACAGAACTGAATGTGGCGGCGGCGTTCGTTGTCACTGGCTGGAGCTTGCTTCCGAATTCGTCCAAGAGCGTGAGAATCTCCTGTTCATAGGCGCGTTCGACCTGCTGCGCGCCGATATGCGCCCGCGTGAACGTCATCACAAGTATCCGAATTTGAAATAAGAATGACCGATACTCCGGGATCATTGTGGCGATTTGGTTGGCAACAATGGCGTCTCGGTCTGATTCGGCTGCTCCCAGCCCAATGTTGATCAGGGCTTCGCTCAGGAGGTTTTCCAGGTTGGTCAGATTGTTTTCAAGATTCGCGTCGAGTTCGCGGATTGCGTCGGACGTCTCGATGATGTGTTGGCAGGTCTCAAACTCCTGGGAAACCTGCTGCTGAAACTGGCGTAACGTCGCGACAAAATCGTTCGCCCCCTGCTGTTCGGCATCCGTGACAATGGTTTGAAATTGCCGCATCCATTCGTCGCGTTTCGCCTCCAGATTCTTGCCATCGTCAAGAAACAGGCTGAAGCGCAGGGTCGTCTGATTGAAGGATTCGCTTAAGCGCCGCGTCAGCGTCGAATTGGCGATCATCCGATTCATCTGCGTCTCGATGGCCGAACTGAGCAACGCCCGCGTTTGGATGAACGAGAGCAGCGTCACCGTGATAATGCCTGCGACAGACAGGAAGATGACAAATCCCACGCCGAATAATTTGGTCAGAATGCTGTGACGAAATCGGTTGATGCGCTGAATCATACATAACCTCCTAACGCTTCGCTTCAGCCACCTCGGAAAGCGCAGCCATTGAAGCAGACATTCACGATAATTTTCGCCCGCGCTTTCCAGCTTCAACAGTAAGCGATTGGGGAATGGGTTCAGACCACTCTATGCCCCCCGCTTCACAAACTCCTTCACTTGCTCGCATCATGGCAAGAACTTCATTGATTGCGCATTGGGCTATTTCAGCAAAGACAGGGTTCGTGATTTGATCGTAGGGGAGGGCTATCAACCCGAACGACATTGCCCAGCCGAGGCCTCGCACCTAAGTCGCGTCATCGACCCGATAGCGCTGCACAGAAAACAGAATTGAAAAAATTTTAAAACAGTTTCTAAGAGTATATCCCTAAATAGCAATGGCTCAAATTTTGAGGTCGTTTTTTTCGCTAAATTCGTAAAAATTTTTCAACATGCGTTGCTGAAAAACACGAAATATTGTGTAAAAAATCAAACCATCCCTATTTAGGGATATACTCTAAGGAAGCAATCTATTATGAACAAGACTCTGATAAATGATTTTGGCCATTTTTTGATGCCCTTCTATAGTAAAATGACATTCATCTCCGAATAATTCAGGTATGGTTTCAAATGTCTTCTGAACATCGATTACCAAAACATCGTTTTGCTTACCAAACTCTAATAGACTTCTATTATATGAAGGAACCAGCTTCCGCCAATTAGAGGTGTGTTCTAATTCAGATACTGATTTTTGATGAGGCCGCGTTAAAAAAACAATATTGATGTGATTCTCTTTAGCAAGTAAAAAAAATTTCCCCATATTTTCAAGATAATCCTCTAAAGAGACTCTCTGACTAAGTGAGAACTGTTGTTGGGCATGTAATTGGGTTACATAATATTTCAAACAAAGATAGAAACGAAAATGCAGGAGAAATCGTTGGATTGCAACCACCATTGGAGGAGGAGGAGTAAACAATTTATCCGGCTTTCCAATTGCATCTGCCAAATCGTTCCATCCAAAAGAAACAAGGACTATGTCTGGTTTAAACTTCCGCATATCTTGTTTGAATCGCAAAAATCCTTGATGAGAAGAATAGCCAGCCACTCCAGCATTAAGTACCTCATATATCATTTGTTGTTTTGAATGCGCAGTTTTATCAAGAATAGATTGCAATTGTTCTGGCCAATTTCCTCGATCTGGACCATCAGTGTTGGAATCTCCATAGCAGATAATCCGAAATATGTTAGCCTTTTTTTCTATAGAGACTTCCTTTCCTTTGAATCGTTGAGAATTATAGGGATATCGATTGATCGGTCTCCACCAAAAAACAGGGTCTGCTTCCCTGTAAGCATCAGCGGTGATATGCGCTAATCGCCAATCTTCGGTACCTTGAGGCAACATTGTTGTCATTGGGACAGAATACGATAAGATTTGATATTTTGTTGCAACTAAAGCGAAATATTCACTCCCTCCGATGGATATTATAACCACGGTCATTGCAAGGCTAATTTCTTTTGCAAACGATGTTTTAAAAAGGATATCGCTGACCTTGACAAGAATATTCTTAAACACTATGATAAAAAGAAAATGAATCGTCAGAAGCACTCCTCCGATCTTAAGTACAATAGAATTCCCATAGAAAGGAAGAAGAATTCCACCTACAAAAATCGCATTAATGTTCAAAAAATGCAAAATCATAGGATATGGACGAGATGAAAATATACGGAAAAACGCAATAAAAAAAACAACAACTAACAATGTATAGATCAGATATAAACTATCTATCAATAATGGCGTCGTGATCTTGCCATCACAGTCTCCAGTAAGATATGCAATCCAATATTCGCCTCCTTGAACGCAAATTAGCAGAAAGATCGTGAACACACATAATCCATAACGTTTATTAGAAATTCTCGAAAATAACATGTTTGGCATTTTCCCCTCCTTTATAAAAAGGTAAAGATAGTTTTCTCCGGTACAAGAAGGCGGGCGCAACTCAAAGCCGAGAAACACCATCGAATTTTTCCACCCGCCTTCTTGCGTCCGACGTAAAACATTTTTAGGTTTATCGTGATGTTCCACTGTGATGATTTACCTGTCCTTCTCAAAATACCAGAGCGCTTCAGAGGCATCACATAACGGATAAAGCTTATCTCTCACAGGTGTGACTTTGTCGGATTCAAAAAGCCCTTTTATAAAAACCAAGTCTTTTTAGTTTGCTTTCACCAGTATATCACTCATTTTTATTGATATGCGGCATTATTCATGAGTATTGAATCGTCCTTCAGCATCGCATGTGGTGAACTGCTGAATTGTTTCTGTGATGCTCTTTTGAAGGGCTTTAGTTGTGTGTCAATGTACCCATCCAATAAATTTACAAAACCTGATTCGGGATCGCTGATATCCTGCCAGCGTTCTGAATTTTACGAATGCGCTTGCTGCATCCGCAATTCTTCGGCTTGCTGCTGCGTCTGTTCCAGCAGGGCTTGCATTGTGATGCGTGTGCGGGCGGAATGAAAAGCGACCGCAATATTTTCCGCTGCCTGTTTGAGAAATTCGATCTGCGCGTCGCGAAACTCCTGAAGCGTACCGATTTCGACGACGCCTTCCAATTCGCCATCATAAAAAAACGGGCAGACAACCACCTGGCGCGGCGACACATACCCGACAGCCGTCTTAATCAGCAACTCCTCCTCCGGAATGTCCGTATAGAGCAGGCATTCCTGCTCTAAGGCGGCCTGTCCGGCGAATCCTTCGCCGAAGGCGATCTGCGTGTCAGGATGGGCGCGCCGGGTATAGCCGACGCTGCCGATGATTTGCAGGGTCGTGGCGTCATGCTGGCGCTGCGCAAGATACAATGCGCCGATCTCGGCGGTGAGATAGGCCGTGAGATAGGCGACGATCTGTTTCGCTAAGGTCGGCAGGTCTTGTTCCCCGCGCATCACATTGCTGAGTTCGGCCTGACCGGTGCGCAGCCAGTTCTGATTCTGCACCGACGCCATCGCGTCTTTGATCTCCGTCTGGTCAACAAGAATTTCCAATGCGCCAATCATCTCGCCCTGTTGATCGCGGAGCGGAATGCTGTTATGCGTCAGATGCATCGCGCGGTCTTGCAGATGCGCCGAGGTCTCACGAGCGTGAATCGCCCCACTGACGAAGGTTTGCGCGCAGGCGCATGACGCGGTCTGGCAATCCGATGTTTTGAAACACGCATGACATTTCTGGCCGATCAGCGTTTCCGGCGGCGCTCCGATCATCTCTGCTCCCGCCGTATTGATATAGCGAATGGCGAACTCCCGATCAATGACGTGAATCGCGACCGGAATGCGGTCAATGTGGCCGACGAGCGCGGCGATGGCACTATTCATGCCGCGCACGATCTCGGCATACGCGCCGCCGAAGCGTTCGATCTCGCTGCGATACCCGAAATGCCCTTGCATCGCGGCAGTCGTCAATTTCTGCGTCTCTGACGCTAATCCCGTCATGGTGTCAATACATTGATTCAAATTTTCGATCACCTGCACAATATCGCCCTGATACTGGTCAGGATCGATTTTGGGGGGAATGTCGCCGTTGGCAATGCGATCCAGATAGGAAATCGTCATCTGAAACGGCGACAGAAACGCCTGCGCCACATTGTTCAAGCCTGCGCCCAATTCGCGCCATCCGCCGGACACGCCGTCGAAATTACCGCGCACGTTCAGATGCCCGGATTCGATTCCTTGAATGATGACGGTGGTTTCTTGCAGCACGCTGCGGATTTTCTCCTTCATCGAGCGCAGCGCATCGGCTAATACGCCGAGTTCATCCTTTTCATGCAGCCTGAGCGTGGCGTCGAGATTGCCCCGCGCCAATTCTTCCGCAAAGACCACCGCTTCTTTGATCGGTCGGACAATCGTTCGGGATAAGCCCCACTGGATCGCAATGGCGGCCAGCAAACAGACCGCCCCGATGCCAATCATCCTCCAGATATCGCGTTTCGCGCGTCGCAGTTGCGCGTCTGCGGCGTCCATGATCTTTTCACGGGGAATCAGGATATTGACCAACCAGGGCGTGGCAATTTTGCCGATATGAAGTTGCGTAAAGACTTCCAGATGCTCCTCGTCCTCGTTGTTTTCCGAAAAGGTCTGCTCGCTTTGCAAAGCAGATTGAAGGTCTTCTTCCCAATCTTTTTGGATGAGTTGATAGTGCTGTCCGGCCAAATCGGGTTCATTGGTCGCCGCGACAATCACGCCATCATGGTTGAGGATGATGATACGTCCCGCGCCGCCCTGCAAATCCTGCACATTATCAACAAGCGACTGAAGCGCATCGAGGTAGAGATCAACGCCAGTCATGCCGTACACGGTATTCTCGACGATAATCGGGGCAATCAACGAAATTTTCAGTGTTGACGCGCTTTGCGACGGGTCGGCGGAGGGATTGACGATGCATTCTTGCGCGGAATGATCAGTGAATCGGCAGACTTCCTCGATGTGACGGTATTGAGCATCGCTCAAGGCTTCAAGCGTCACTGCGCCGTCGCGGTTTCGCATCCAATACGGGAGAAAGCGCCCGCGAGCGTCATGCCCTGGCTGATTGACGAATTCGGCGTCTCGTCCGTCGAAGGCATTCGGATTCCATGCGACATACATGCCCGCATAGTTCGGGTTGTCTTCCAGGATGCCGCGCAGGATGTCCGTGACATCGTCTCGCTCAAGTCCGGTGTTGTTGGCATGGATCGTTCGAAGCGTTTGGGCAAGTGTGCGAGAGGTGTCTAACGCGGTGTCCAACATCGCCTGCGCGCGGTAGGCATGTTGCTGTGAGACGGCGACCGCATATCCCCACGCGATAAACGCGGTATCTTTCTGCCCGAGTTCGGCGGTGCGCTGCATCGTAACGGCCGAATACGCAATAATCACGGCGGCGGTGAGCAGCAAGCACGCTGCCGCCCAGAACGTCACCCGCATCTGTAAGCCATTCCATTTCATGCCATTCCTCCGTAAGACCTACTTAAGGATATATTGTAAGAAGGATTTCGTCAAGGTGCGCAATCCCGCCTTAAGAACACATTATAATCATCGCAAATGTCAAGTGAAAAATAAGATGAAATTGTTGTTGACAATGCGCTTGACAGCATACGGTTTGAGTCGCTGAGGCGAGATGCTGCCGGATCATTATCGCCGAACTGATGTCCCGATTGGACGAAAATGGACGACAGCGGTTGCTTGTATTCTCGGAAAAATCAACGTGGACAATCTCTGAACGACAACAAAGGAGTCATGTTTTTATGGAAAATCAGCGATATGAACAGGGATGGCAAAAACTGCGAGAAATTGACGGCGACGCCGGAGAGAAGGTGCTTGAAAGCCTGAAAGATATTGCGCCGGATTTAGGACGCTACATCATCGAATTTCCGTTCGGCGATGTCTATTCGCGTCCCGGATTGGACTTGAAATCCCGCGAAATCGCGACGGTCGCCGCCCTCGCGGCGCTTGGGAATGCGCGACCGCAATTGAAAGTGCATATTCATGGCGCGTTGAATGTGGGCTGCACCCGGCAAGAAATCGTTGAAATTATGATTCAGATGGCGGTGTATGCTGGATTTCCGGCGGCGTTAAATGGCGTGTTTGCCGCGAAAGAAGTCTTTGTCGAGCGCGATGACGCTCAACAAGCGAATTGATTGTTCGGAAAATTTTTACAGCGTTCTCGAATTTTAGCAGAAACGACACAGTGTCATAACACAATATGAATATTACGATGGTATCTCAAATAACGAAGAGGAGGTTTGTGATCGCTATGTGAACTGACTTTTAACAAAAAGGAGGGAACAGTATCATGTCTCGCCAATCACGCAACATACATGCAGCGCATGACGTTCCGATGACGTATTTGCAACTTGGTCTCAACGATGCGGATGCCTTCGGCGACGATGAATCGGCAGACAAAGTCGTCGAGTTTTATAAGCATCATGACGATGGCGTTATGGAATTGATGGAATACGATATTTTCAGCGACCTGGACTTCGAATTTCAGGAGGATACCCGTTTTTCGGCGAATGCCTGGTATTGATGCGCAGACATGGCGCTGCGACATCAATTGTACATACCTCGCGCCGCGCTGATGAAGCGCGGCGCGAGGAAACAACGCTTTTTTCTTCGCTGATTTGATCGTCAAGGTTTCTCAGAAAACGCGGATGACAAGTCCTTCGTGCGGTCGTAAGGCAATCGCGTTCAACGCCAGTGTTTCAGCGCGATTTAGGCGCGTCGAAAGCAGAATTTGCCCTTGCGGCGCGACGGCGGCGAGGTTGAGTTCCTGGCTGATCGCCGCGAAATTCAATACGATAAGAAACCGCGTCGCGCCGTCGGGGCGCAGATACGCCAACACATCCGGCATCGGCACGGATACCGTCGTATAATCGCCATGATTCAAGGCTGGCGTCTGCTGACGGAGCGCAATCAATTGTTTCACTAAATTCAAGATCGAATGCGAATCCGCGAGTTGCGCGTTGACATTTCGCGTCGGATAATCCTCTGTCACAGGCAGCCAGGGCGCGACGGTCGAAAATCCCGCAAACGGCGACGCATCCCATTGCATCGGCGTGCGTTCCAAATCGCGGCTGCGATTGATGCCCGGTTCATTCAAGGCCATCGGGTCCTGATATTGTTCCGGCGAGAGATCGCCATTCGGCATCCCCAGTTCATCGCCATAATACATCGTCGGCGTGCCACGCAGAGTGAGCAGCAGCATTTGCGCTAACGGCGCATTGGCCGCGTCGGCGCGGTGCGCGGAGGCAATCCGATCCTGATCGTGATTGCCCAACACCCAATTCGGCCATGCGCCCTGCGGCAACACGGCTTCGTATTCTTCGATCAGCCGCTGAATGGCCTCGGACTGAAACGGCGCATAAATCAGGCTGAAATTGAAGGGGAGATGACATTCGTCCAACTGCGCGCCGTGATACGTCACTAAACGTTCGAACGGATAATCAATCTCGCCGATGAGGACGCGATTGCCGTATTCATCCAGCATTGCCCGCATTTTACGGATGATGTCGTGCGTTTCCGGGCGGCCTGCGGTATATTCATGCAGCGTGGATTGGATAATCGGCAGGCTCGGATTCCAGGCCGGATTCGGCGTATCGTCGCGGAACAGCGCATCCTTGATCAGCAGCCAGATCACATCCACGCGGAAGCCGTCAATGCCGCGTTCTAACCAGAAGCGCATGGAATCGAACATGTTTCGCGCGACATCGGGATTGCGCCAGTTCAAATCCGGTTGTTCTTTCGTGAACAGATGCAAATAATATTGCTGCGTCTGCTCATCCCACTGCCAGGCTGAACCGCCAAAATACGACACCCAGTTATTCGGCGGGCTGCCATCCGGTTTGGGATCATGCCAGATATACCAATCGCGTTTGGGATTCTCGCGGCTGGAACGCGCTTCCTGAAACCAGGGATGCTGATCGGACGTATGATTCGGGACGAAATCCAGCACGACGTTGAGGTTGCGCTGATGCGCCTCGGCCAGCAGTTGATCGAAATCCGCTAACGTGCCGAACAGCGGATGAATATCGCAATAATTCGCCACGTCATACCCGAAATCCACCATCGGCGAAGGATAAATCGGGCTGATCCAGATGGCGGTCACGCCTAAGTCTTGCAAATACGGCAGGCGGGCGCGAATCCCTTGCAGGTCGCCGACGCCGTCGCCGTTACTATCTTGAAAACTCCGCGGATAAATTTGATACACAATCCCGGTTTCCCACCAGGGAGGGGTATTCACTCTTGACATATCATTCTCCTTAAAGTGATTATTCATAATTTACGAATGGATTCACGCATCGCCATGCGCGTACTGAGCGTGGCGACGTGTGGGAAATTCGTATAATCACCATCCAAACGCTTTAACAGCAGGTCAGCAGCGGTCTGGGCCATGCTCTCGATTGGCTGAAGCACTAAACTCAGCGGCGGCTCTAAGGCATCAATCGGATCGAAATGATCGAATCCGATCAACGAGAGGTCTTCAGGGATTTTTAAATGCCGTTGATGCGCTGCGACAACGGTGCCTAACGTTGCGTAATAGGTCGTGGCAAAAATGGCGGTCGGCGGATTGGACAAATCGAACAGTTGTTGAATCTGCGCATATTCTCCCATATCCACGAAGCGTCCGGTGACGATCCAGCGTTCGTCAACTGGCAGATTATACGTCTGCATCGCATGACGATAGCCTCGAAGCCGTTCTCGAAACACATAGATATGCTGCGGGCTGTTGACAATCGCGATGCGGGTATGGTTTTCGTGGATCAGCTTCTCGACAGCGCGAAAAGAGGCATGCGCATTGTCAACAATGACCGCGTCCGTTGAAAGGTTGGGAATTTCCTGCTCCACCAATACTACGGGTAGCTGTTTCTGTAAATATTGCTGGAGGCGTGGCGCGCTTTCCGCGCCGACCCCGGATGAAAATAAAATCAAACCATCAATAAAGCGTTCTTCGACAAAATCTAATTTGGTTCGAAGCAGGTCAAGATCGTCTTCGAAATTCCCTAAAAGCAGGCTGTAGTTCGACTGCGCTAATATCCGCTCCAATTGCGCGGTGATGGTCATGAAAAATATCGTATAGTTCGGCAGCAACACACCAATTGAACGCAGTCGGTTTCGTTTTAACCCGGTGGCGATCAGATTTTGCTTGAAACCCAATGCCTCAATCGCTTGCTCGATTTTGACGCGATTTTTTCCCCGCACGCCGTAGCCGTTCAAATAACGCGAGACCGTGCTGGGAACGACTCCGGCGAGTTGCGCGACATCATAAATTGTGGCTGCCATACCTTTTCCCTTGCGTTTTCGATAAAAATAGCCTGAGCGGTTTTTCGTCAGCGGTCACCATACAAACGTGACCGCTGACGCATTATGCAACTCAGGCTGACCCGTCGCTTACTTCTTTGCCATCAAATCTTGCAGATCGAGTTCCAATTCTTCGACCGCTGTTTTCCCATCTTTCTTGCCAACGAGGACATCATGCACCGCCGTAAAGAAAAGCGTCGAAACTTCGTTGTATTTCGGCGCGGAAATCGTAGATGGCCGCGCAACGGCATTGATGAACACATTATACAAGCTGCCGAAGAACGGCACGGCTTCCAACACGTCTTTATCCTGATAGACGCTCATGACGGTCGGAGAGAATGACCCGGCAATCGCCCGGCGTTTCTGTTCTGCGGCAGAGGCTAAATACAGCGCCACTTCAGCAGCTTCTTTCGGATGCTGACTGTATTTGGAGACGCCCAATTGCCAGCCGCCAAGCGAGGCAGCGCTCTGTCCGGCTTGTTCGCCAGGAATCGGGGCAACGCCGATTTTGCCTTTGATCGGGCTGTCATCCGCCTGACCTAATTTGTACGCATACGGCCAGTTGCGCATGAAGGCGGCGTTTCCGGCTTGCCACATATTCCGAGCATCTTCTTCCGCAAACCCGGTCACGCCGTCCGGGGAAATCTTGCCAACCCAGCCTTTGGCGCGTTCGATGGCTTTGATCGCCATGTCATTATTGATCGATACTTTGCCGTCTGGCTCGATAATCGAACCGCCGCCATGCGACGCGACCCATTCCAGCGCATCGCAGGTCAAGCCTTCATACGCATTGCCTTGCCAGACAAATCCCCAGAAATCAGGGTTCGCGGCGCGCTCTCCTTCCTGAATTTTGGTTGCCATCGCTTCCAATTCATCCCAGGTTTTCGGGGCGTCTTTGTAACCGTATTTTTCCAGCAAATCCGCGCGATAATAGAGCAAACCGGCATCCGTAAACCATGGAAGCCCCTTGAGTTCGCCATTGACCGTGTTATTCTGCACGATAGCCGGGAAATGTTCTTTCGCCACATCCGCCGCGCCGAATTGGTTCAAATCTACGAGATGTTCCGCTAAATCGCCCGGCCAGATGACATCAATCTGCAACACGTCCACTTCCGAGCTTTTCGCCTGGAAGAATTGGAGATATAAACCTAAGCGGTCATTGGCCAAATCGGGAGTATCCAGCGATTTGGCTTCAATATTCGGATGCGTTTTCATAAACTCGGCTAACGCTTCGTCGGTTAATTGTTTTTCTATGCCCACAGCGCCGCAAGCCACTGTAATTTTAATCTTATCTTCCGCGTTGCTCAGAAACGGCATTCCTACCACTAACGCGACCAGCAGTGTGAAAATGCAAAGATTTTTCAACGATTTCATGAGAATTCCTCCATATTTGGATTGGTGGTGTCAGACCGATTTTCGGTCAATATCCTTTTCGCCTTCTACGGCAAAACGCTGTTTCGATAGATGCGTCCGGATCGTATTGGCCAGACATAACGACATGGCTGCAATACGATTTTCCTCGTACAATTATTTCGCCACTCCCACCCCCCTTTTGCCGGGCTGCCAAATTTCTGTTCCTCTTTCAGAACACAACACCCTTGCTGTTTTGTTTGGTTGTTTGATATGAATGATATAATAAATGAATTGATAAAATCAAATCGGTTCGATTTTCAAAAAATCTTTTGCGGTGTCAAGAAAAAAATAACCATACGAAAACCAATCAACGATTAATGCTAATAACGTATTATAAAATAAATATTTATCTATAGAATTTATTTACGATAATTATCATCTTATATTAA
Source organism: uncultured Candidatus Moduliflexus sp. (assembly GCA_964602655.1). Taxonomy (GTDB): domain Bacteria; phylum Moduliflexota; class Moduliflexia; order Moduliflexales; family Moduliflexaceae; genus Moduliflexus. The sequence goes on along the minus strand of CAZRSF010000006.1, from coordinate 4,131 downwards.
AATCGGTTCGATTTTTTAGCGATTTCAATAAAATAACTTTCTACTAATGTTGTTCCCGCAATTTTCGTGGAGGCCGTTACGGCTATCTGATATGTTTCTATTTTCTATAACATACGATAAATAAATCATTTATGTTAAAAACTCGACGTTCTTAGCAATTGATAATCTCCCTTTTTATGATGTAAAAAATAAAAACTCGAATCGGTTTTAAATCAGGCAAACCCGTCATTTAGAAGGGAAATGTGGGATGATGTGGAAGACATTTTTCTTGACCTGCGCGACACGGTTTGCGACATCTGCATGTGACACGCTTTTGCATGTCGTTCATCAGGAAGATTGGCGTTGCCCTGATCATTTCACATCGGTGATGGTCAATGCCTATAAAACGATGTTGTCACCATGATTACAGGAGGACAGAGTATGCCACTATTCAAAAAACAGCCGATGGATGAGATGGCGCGGCGCGAGCAAAAAACGGCGTATCTTTTGATGGCGCCCACCATGCTGATTATTCTGGCGATTGCGATTTATCCGTTAGGCTCGGCGTTTCTTAAAAGCTTTACCAACGAGACGTTTGCCAGCGACACGCCGACGAAGGTTGTCGGACTGGCCAATTACGCGGAATTGCTCAGCCTGCGCATTGTCAAACTGCCGCCAAAAGAAACGTTTACGCTGACGCCGCAAGCGCTGAGCAATCTCGCCCAGAAGATGCCCTCAGAAACGCTCACTGCGTTGGAAGCGGTCAAAGACATGGCCTATTCAGGGCGTGACGCATATCTGCAAGCGCTGGAGAAAGCCGTCGGCAAAGACGCCGTCACGCAATATCAAGAGGTCTTGTTCAGCGCGGCGGAACGGCAGGCGCAGCGCGACCCAAAGACGCAACAAATTCAGTACGAATCGGCGGTGCGGATGCTGCCTCGCGAACCGGTGCGGTATCGCGAGGTCAGCCAATTTCATCTGCTGGGCGGGCAATATGTCATTGGGGCGCGCGATCCTGATTTCATTCTCGCGATCAAAGATACGCTGCTGTTTACCATTTTGACCGTCTCGTTAGAAACCATGTTCGGCATGGCCTTCGCGCTCATCGTGAACGCCGAATTTCCCGGTCGCGCCATTATGCGGACGCTGCTCCTTGTGCCCTGGGCTGTGCCCACGCCAATCTCGTCGCGAATGTGGCAGTGGATGTTCCAGTCCACGCGGACGGGGCTTTTCAATGTCATGTTAGAAAAACTTGGCATGGGAAATGGGCAAATTGCCTTTCTGCAATTGGAAAACTGGCAGATGACCGCGATGGTGGCGATTGATGTCTGGAAAACGACGCCGTTCATGGCCTTGCTGCTGTTAGCCGGGTTGCAACTGATTCCCAAAGACGTGTATGAGGCTGCGGATGTGGATGGCGCGACGAAATTCCACCAATTCTGGAAGATCACGCTGCCGATGTTAATGCCCACGCTGGCAGTGGCGCTGGTGTTCCGTACGCTGGATGCCCTGCGCGTGTTCGATCTCTTTCAAATCGTGTTGGCGCAATCGCGCTATTCGATGGGGAGTTTCGTGTATTATGAGCTTATCAATAACCGCGCGATGGGATATTCCTCCGCTGGCGGCGTGATCATGTTCATCACCATCTTTATTTTTGCGGTCACCTACATTAAAATGTTAGGCGTCCAATCTGAGGGCGATTAATCGCAAGGAGGAAAATTATGCCAAAAAGTCCACTGATGAAAGTCTTATTTTGGATGGCCGTCGCGATCATGGCGGTCTGGATGCTGTTCCCGTTCTATTGGATGGTGAATTCCGCGTTAAAAACCGAGCCGCAATTGCAAATGACGCCCGCCACATTTGTCCCTCGCGATCCGACCACGCTCGGCGTCTCCGTCTCGCTGCAAAACTTTGCGGCGGTCTTTCGGAATGCCAAATTCCGGCAAGGGATATGGAACAGCGTGATCGTCGCTGGCACGACCACGACAATCGCTTTAGTCGTCGGCTCGTTTGCGGCCTTTGCGCTGGGGAAATTGCATTTTCGCGGCAAAACCCCGTCAACCTATCTGATCCTTGCGATGACGATGTTCCCGCAGATCAGCGTGTTGTCCGGTCTGTACGCGCTGATGAACTGGCTGAATATTTCCGCCATCCCGTTTATGATTTTGTCCTACATGATTTTTACGCTGCCGTTTACGGTCTGGGTGCAAACCTCATTTTTCAAAGGCTTGCCGACTTCGTTATTGCAGGCAGCGTATGTGGATGGCGCCAGCCCGTTTCAAACTTTCTACATGATTCTGCTGCCGCTGACCGCGCCCGCGTTGGTCACGACCGGCTTATTAGCGTTTATCGCAGCCTGGAATGAGTATCTGTTCGCGTTGACCTTCACCTCCGTGCAGCCTGCGGCGCGAACCGTCACCGTCGCGATTGCGCTCTTTACCGGTGAAATCAGCCGTCAAGAGCCATTCGGCGAAATCATGGCGGCGGGGGTCGTGGTGACAATTCCGCTGATTCTCTTGGTGCTGATTTTTCAGCGCCAGATCATGGCCGGCTTGACCGCCGGCGCAGTCAAAGGGTGATTTTTTCCGAGCGCTGCAAGTTGTGAACCCTGGCAGGTTTGAAACCCTGCCAGGGTCATTCCGCGTTTTTAAGAAGCCGTCCGGCGTGACTGTACCGATTCGCGTTCGACAATCGTCGGCGTAATCAGGACTTTGCGCGGGCTGCGTTGCTGCTGATCGGCAATCTGATCGAACAGAATCTCCGCCGCCCATTTGCCGATCAGATGCTTGGGGTGATGCAGCGTTGTCAGAGGTACATCCGCCGTTGCCGCTTGCCCAGCGTTATCAAATCCGATCAGCGATATTTCGGACGGCACGGCGACGTTCGCGTCGCGTAACGTCGCCATTGCCCGCAATGCGCTGTCATCATTAAAACAAAAGATGGCGGTTGGGCGTTCGGAGTTGTTCAGTACAAGCAATTCTCGCACCAAACGCGGAATCGTCTCCGGCTCATCCCATTGCAGCGAGGTGACGGCCTTTTCCAGGCGTGGTTCTGGCAGAATTCCGGCCTGCTCTAACGCCTTGCGATATCCCTGGTACCGGTGCATGCCCGGCAGTTTATCATAAGGATAGAGGCAGGCAATCCGGCGGTGTCCGGCGTCAATCAGGTATTGCGTCGCCCGCAGGCCGCCTTCGACATCATCTACGGAGACGCACGAAATATCAGGGTTCTCAAACCACCAATTCATCAGAACAAACGGGATCGTCAACGCATTTAAGGCGTGAAAAATTTGAGTCTCTTCCAATCGCTGAAATCCGCCGACCGGCTCGAAGAGCAATCCGTCAATCTGACGCTCAAGCAGTTGTTCCAAACAGGTCAATTCTTTTTCGTAATTCGCGTACGAGTTTCCTAAGACAATATTATAGCGGTTCTGGTGGGCGACTTTATCAATCGCTTCCATGATTTGCGGATAAATATAATAGGAAATGCGTGGCGACAACACGCCGACTAAATGGCTCAACTGCCGGGGCGCGGTAAAATTGCCGGAAAAGAACGTGCCTAACCCCTGTTTTTTATAGATCAAACCTTCCTCACTCAATTCAGCCAGGGCTTGCCGTATTGTGTTTCGGCTGACCTGAAACCGCTCAACCAACTCATTTTCCGAAGGAATCCGTTGATCTATCTTATATTGTTCTTCTGTAAAATATTGAATAATCGTCTCTTTCACCTGCCGATATTTGGGCAGCGCCTTTTCCGCGTCAATCGTCATATCGCCCCATCTCCTTTCATATAAATAATATTCTATTGTTTAGTACAACCTAATATCAATTGTACTTAATGCGGGGCTTATCGTCAAGAAATTTTCGCGTTGTCCAGCATTTTTTTCGCAGAAGGCATGCATCATAAAAATTTTTATCATTGCAACTATTTATAAAAAAACGATATACATAAATACTATACAATTTTTTAAAATTCATCTTGACATGTTCATATTACTACTTAATATAAGCACAAGATTGAACAAGTCAATTATAATTCGAACGGAAAAATGATACTATTTTATTCTTATGGGAGGTGGTGCTCTCCGGTAGATGAATAATAGAGTTGTTGCTGAATAAGAAAAGTTGACAGAAATAGCCGTGATGTCAAGTC
>CAZRSF010000005.1:88388-124228 GCA_964602655.1 uncultured Candidatus Moduliflexus sp. | reverse complement strand
AACATTGCGCGTAAATCGCGTTCATTGCGGCAAACTGCCCCATATCTTTCAAAAAGACGGTGGTTTTGACGACATTCGAAAAATTCGCGCCGACGGATGTTAAGACGCCTTCGATATTTTTCAAAACCTGCCGTACTTGCGCCTCGAATGACTCTGTCACCAATTCGCCAGTCGTCGGATTGATCGGAATTTGACCAGAGGCAAACAGCAGATTTCCGACTTGAACTGCCTGTGAATATGGCCCAATCGCTTGCGGAGCCAATGTTGTGCTAATAATTGTTTTTTCCATGAGAGTGAGAACATGTCAACCTGCCAGATGCCAAGCATCCGGAAAGAGAGCGTTCAGCTAAAAGGATCGTGAAAAATCGGTGGAATCGTCATGTTGATAAGCCATCTGTAGGACAGGCAAACTGTCAAGAAAAAAGAGGATACAGAGGAAAAGCGATCAGGGGCGGTTAACGCATCTGACGGCGTTGAGATATTATTCATCCCAATCGCCCCTGGCAGAAGACGCCGGTTTCGCCAAATGACGCCGTGTTACGCTCGAATCCGCGCCTTGACACAAGACTCGATGGATTTATCATTGACAGAATCAGCGCGTATGAAACTTATGCGTATTAAGCGATTCGATTATTATGAACCACTACGGCAGGAAAAGCAGAGAGAAAAACAGGTGAGACTTCATCTCTTCCACGCCTCTGTGGTAAAAAATCATATCATCCTCTGTCATAGTCGAAGGCAGACGAGAGAACAAAGGACAACTACATGGCTGCTGCAATTATGTTGAAAGCTGGACGGGAAAAATCGGTGCTGCGCCACCATCCCTGGATATTTTCCGGGGCAGTCGGCAAAATTCAAGGCACGCCGCCGCAACCCGGCGACACGATGAATGTGTATTCCGCGCAGGGCGAGTGGCTCGCGCGCGCGGCCTACTCGCCGACGTCGCAAATCGTCGCCCGTGTCTGGTCATTCGAAAAGGAAGAAGAGATTGATGCCGCGTTTTTTCGCCTGCGATTGGAACAGGCATTACTTGCTCGCAAGGCGTTAACTCATACGACCGCCTATCGCGTGGTCAATGCCGAATCCGACAGGCTGCCCGGCGTGATTATCGATCGCTACGGCGACTTTTTGGCCTGCCAATTTCTCTCGACCGGCGCGGAATTTTGGAAAGCGACGATTGTGCAGGAACTCGCGGCTATCATGCCTCATATCGGCATCTATGAACGTTCCGACGCGGACGTGCGCGAAAAAGAAGGCTTGACTGCCGAATCGGTCGGCGTTTTAGCCGGGGAGAATCCGCCGGAATTGATTGAAATTCAGGAACACGGCCTGCGCTTTCTGGTAGATATTCGACGCGGCCAAAAAACCGGATTCTACCTCGATCAGCGCGAAAATCGGGCGTTACTGTCACGGTTCGCCAACGGCGCCGAGGTGCTGAATTGCTTTGCCTATACCGGCGGATTCGGTGTGTATGCTCTGAAACACGGCGCAAAACATGTCACGAATATCGAATCTTCCGCTGAAGCGATGGAGCTTACTCGCCAGAATATCGAACTGAATGGGCTGAGTATGGAACAGACCGAACTGGTGGTTGGCGATGTCTTTAAAGTATTGCGAACGTATCGCAATGCCGAACGGCAATTCGATGTCGTGATTCTCGATCCGCCGAAATTCGCCGAATCCAAAGGGCAATTGGAACGCGCCTGCCGGGGCTATAAAGACATCAACTGGCTCGCCATGCGGGCGCTGCGTCCCGGCGGTCTGCTGCTGACGTTCTCCTGTTCCGGACTGATGACGTATGATTTGTTTCATAAAATCGTGGCAGACGCCGCGCTCGACGCGCATCGTCACGCGCAGATTATCCAGACGATGACGCAAGCCGAAGACCATCCGGTGGCGTTAGCCTTTCCGGAAGGCGCGTATTTGAAAGGGATGGCCTGCCGCGTGTGGTGAAACGGAATGTTGGTTTTTTAGCCCTGCCAGGGTTCGAAACCCTGGCAGGGCTGGTACGGCAGATTATTCATTGTGTCTGTGCGTATCAATATCTGTTGTCGCCTGTTGTTTCCCCTTTGCCGGACACCCAGAGAAAAAACCCGAACGCCACGAGCGCTAACAAAATCCAGAAGATGCCAATCGGCATGGAAAGCGCCTGCGAGCCGAGGAGTTGCGCGATGACGTCGGCGTCGCTGCCTACATTGGTGCGCTGAATCAGGTCTTCTTTGATGTCGATCATCACATACAGACAACTTGTCATGCCGAGAAATTTCATCAAGATATCCACGATCCGCTCTTGGGCAAAATACGAGATCGCGGCTAATGCTGCGCCGAATCCGGCGGTAAACAGAAAGCCGAACAGATTGCGGATGTAGAAAATCGAAAGCACAATCAGCAGCCCGCCAATCGCCATGCCGAGGATTTTGTCGTGTTTGGTGCGCGAAGCGAGAACCAGAATCAGCCCGCCCCAGAGAATGCTCCCCAAATAGCCTGCGCTGGCGATGAAAAACAACGAGCCTCCCCGCGTGTAGCAGACGCCGCCGATGCGCGGGTCCACTTCGATTTTGACGATGCTGCCGCCAGTCGCAATCGCCGCCAGGCCGTGACTGAATTCATGGAGAATCACGACAAATAATTTGATCGGATAAATAAATACCGTATCCCAAAAAATCGCAGCAATCAGGAACATCCCGGCCAAAATGCCGAGCATCCGCCAGTCGAACTGCTTCAGGCTCTTCGTGTTCATACGTCATGCTCTCCGGAGTGCGAAAGCGCAGCTTTTGCCGTCAAAGCTTCGCTTCGAAATTCCTTCGCGATGTTCGATGAAAATGAATAGGGCTGTCGAATTCATGCGAATCCTTTATCGCGTTTCACGCAAAAAATGTCAAGCAATGTCTTGTTGCGCTCATTTTGAGATCGGACGGCGCAATAAAAAAAATGAATGTCGTCATTTCTCAAGATTTGGTTGACATATTCGGCGGCTCGCGCAAGGCAGGTTCGATGACGCGTTGTCGCGTCCGTTCGGCGCAAGCCGACCGACGCAGCTTCCCATAATTGCAACCCCACATGCCAGAACAACATGCCGAATATCATACGTTGTCTGGCGTCAAAAAACAGGAAATTTCAAAAAATATTGAGATTCCTCTTGAAAAAAAATTTTACGTACTATAATATAAATAAATGGCCGAAGTGACGAGCGATTCTTACCGGATCGGAAAAAACGATTTTTGAGAAAATCTATTGCATTCGAAAATCGCATAAAGGGGACGTTCTATGAATGATGCGCTGAAGATACCTGAAGTACGGAAATTGATTACTTTAGGCAAAGAAAAAGGATATTTGGATTACGATGAAATTAATGATCATTTGCCTGCCAATGTTCTCGCGCCGGAGCAGTTAGACGATATTTTCGTGTTGCTCGATAAGATGGATATCGAGATCACGGATAAATATAAAACTGTCGAAACCGACCGAACGGAACTGACGCTGAAGGGAAAGCCGAAACCCAAAATCGCAAAAGAAATGGTCAAAACCGAGGACATCGGCAAAACCGACGACCCGGTGCGGATGTACCTGCGTGAAATGGGGACTGTCCCCCTGCTGACGCGCGAAGGGGAAATCGAGATCGCCAAGCGGATTGAAAAAGGGCGTACCGAGGTGATGCGAGCAGTCACAAGCACGCGCATTGCTGTGCGGGAAGTCGTGAACTTAGCGAAACGGCTTCAGGCGAACCGCATCAAGATTCGAGAATTTATTCAAGTGACGGACGGCGATGAAATTCGTGAAAACCGGATTGATGAATTAGAAGAAGATGTGGTCTCCAAATCTACCGAGCTTCGCCGAAGCGAGAAAGAGATGATGCGGATCGAAAATATTCTCAATTCCGGCACGGTTGATTCGCAAAAACGAAAAAAATTCGAGTTGTCTATTCGCGAAGAGATGGAAAAATGCTCCGCGATCCTGTTGGAAATGAATATGCACCCGTCGCAGGTGCAGCGCGTGGTCGCGAAAATCAAAGGATTAGTCAAACGGATCGAGCGCGGCGAAAGCGAAATCGCGATTTGCGAACGGCAAATGGGGATGACGGTCGGCGAGTTGAAAAAATATTCCCGCCGCTTGAAACGCGCAGACGCCGAGGAATGCGAACGTGTCGTCAAGGAACGCGGCATCTCGGTTGAGATGGTGGAAGAATACGAACGCATCATTCGTAACGGTCGCCGGAAAATTCGGCGTGTCGAATTGGAAGCGTGCGTCTCCGCCAATAAATTAAAAAAGATTTTACAGCGCATCGAAATCGGAGAAGCGCTCGCGGAAAACGCGAAAAGCGAATTGGTGCAGGCGAACTTGCGCCTCGTGGTCAGCATCGCGAAAAAATACACCAATCGCGGCCTGCAATTCCTCGATCTGATTCAGGAAGGCAATATCGGCCTGATGAAGGCGGTGGACAAATTCGAGTATCAGCGCGGGTATAAGTTCAGCACCTACGCGACATGGTGGATTCGACAGGCGATTACCCGGTCTATCGCGGATCAGGCCAGAACGATCCGCATTCCGGTGCACATGATCGAAACGATCAATAAGCTGATCAAAACATCGCGCTATTTGGTGCAGGAATTGGGGCGCAAACCGACGACCGCCGAAATCGCGGAAAAAATGAACCTGCCGATTGAAAAAGTCCGCAAGGTCATGAAAATCGCGCAAGAGCCGATTTCTTTGGAAACGCCGATTGGCAAGGAAGAAGACAGTCATCTTGGCGATTTTATCGAAGACAAAGGCGCATTAGCCCCGTCGGACGCCGTCGTAGGACGCGATTTGAAGGAACAGACGCGCCAGGTGTTGAGCACGTTGACCTATCGCGAAGAAAAAGTCCTGCGGATGCGGTTCGGCATCGGCGAAACGTATGATGTCAGCGGTGGGGACGGCGGCAAAGATGTTGACGCCACCAGAGAAAAAATCGGCGACATCGAACAACGCGCCTTACGCGCACTGCGTCGGGCTGGCGGCGGCGATAAACTGCGCGAATTTTTGCTCGAAGGAAAGTGACTTCATGAGACCTCACAGGTTTTAAAAACCTGTGAGGTTTTTCATCCGTCCTCGATTTCCACGTTCATCACTCAAAATAAATATTGACAGTTTTCTACTATCTCCCTAATGAAGGCGTAATTCGACAGCGTCGGGCCCATAGCTCAGTTGGTTAGAGCTACCGGCTCATAACCGGTTGGTCCCAGGTTCGAGTCCTGGTGGGCCCATTAGTTCCCTCTCGACGCGATTCGAAACGAATACCATACCATCCTATGACAGTGTCAATAATATACAGTCTCATCTCTCTTTTGCTTGGAATTGCTCTCGGTTTCGGACTGCAACATCTCTGGCGGCAAAGGTCTGCGCGTCAGACGGTACAAGATATTCCAGAGGCCGCCGATTCCGAGAAAAAAGAACCCGATTCGCCGCCCGATACCAAAGGCGCGGCGCTCTATGCGCTCGCCAACGACATGCGGGACTTTTATCAAAGCACCGCGCATCCCAAAGACTTGCTCCAATCCCAGGATTTTCTGCGCGGCGTCGAGATGCTGACGCAGCCGACCTATTCCGATGAAGAACTCTTGGATTATTACGCCGGAGAAAACCCGCTGATTGCCTGCATCGCCTTAGAAGCGCTGAATCGGCGCTCCGAAACCGACGAATGGACTGATCAACTCCTCAGCCACCTCGATGAATGTTATCTCTGGCCGATGTATTTTGCGTTTCGCCTGCTGCAACGAGCGAAAAAGCCTGTGGTTGGAGCGATTTTGGCATCGGCGCAGGATTGGTGGGAAGAGGAGCGCTTGTTTATCAAAACCATGAATACGTTCATGAAAGAACGTATCGAGCACGGCGAAGTCCCCTCATTGAGCGAACATCTCGAACGCATTGACGACGAAAAAGCCGCCGTGCTTGCCGACCTGTTGAAAAAATTGGATCAGGAGACGGTCAAGCCGCTGATCGAAGAACTGAATAAAAAATCGCACTCTCAGCTTGACGCCGCGTATCTGAACACGGTCGGCACGCTCTGGGAATCCAAACCGTATGACGACCTGATTTGGGAACATCCGCATTTCCTCGAACTGCTGGAACATTTGCAGCGCAGCCTCTTCGAAACGCCTGCGAGATCGGTGATTGTCGTCGGCGAATCCGGCGTGGGCAAGACCGTGTTGATTCGCGCATTAGAGCAGCGTTTGCGGGCGCGCGGCTGGCGCATCTTCGAAGCCAGCGCAACCGATGTGCTGGCCGGGCAGGTCTATATCGGCGAGTTGGAAGAACGGCTGCAAAAGCTCGTCAAACAGCTTGAACAAGGCCGTTCGGTCGTCTGGTTCGCTCCCAATTTTCACGAATTGTTTTATGCCGGGCGCTACAAATACAACCCGGTCGGCATTCTGGAAAAAATCCTGCCATTTATCGAAAACGGCACGCTGCGCCTGATCGGGGAAACCTATCCCGTCGCCTACGACGCGCTGCTGAGAGATACGCGGCGCATCGAAACCGCCTTCGAAAAAGTGGCGATGCTCCCGCTGCATGACAAAGAAACGCTGGAATTAGCCTATCAATGGGCGGCCTACCAGGAAAAAACGCATGGCAGCAGCGCCTGTATCGAACACGACACCATCACGGAAGCGTGGCATTTGGCGCGGCAATTTCTCGGCGATAAAGCGACGCCCGGCAATCTGCTGAATTTCTTGAAGCTGACGCAGAAAACGCTGTTTTTAGACGGCAAACCCCGGCAGATTACGACCGACAGCCTATACGCGACGCTGTCCCATCTGACCGGTCTGCCGCGTTCGATTTTGGATGACCGCGAAGGACTCGATCTCACCGGGCTGGAAAAACTCTTCCAGCAGCGCGTCATGGGGCAGCCGGAAGCCATCGAATGCCTTGTGGAGCGGGTCGCCATGATCAAAGCCGGATTGACCGATCCGACGCGCCCGTATGGCGTGTTTCTGTTTGCCGGGCCGACCGGCACGGGCAAGACTGAAATGGCGAAAACGCTCGCGGAATTTCTGTTCGGCTCGCCGGAACGCATGATTCGCCTCGACATGAGCGAATTCAAAACATACGAATCCGAAAAACGGATTGTCGGCGGCGCAGACCGGGACGATAACACCTCGTCGCTCATCAGCCTGATTCGCAAGCAGCCGTTTTCCGTGATTTTGTTAGACGAGTTCGAAAAAGCGCATCCGAATATCTGGGATTTGTTCCTTCAGGTGTTCGACGATGGCCGCTTGACCGACCGATACGGCAACACCGCCGATTTTCGCCATTCGATGATCATTCTCACGTCCAATCTCGGCGCAACCGTGCCGACCGGCGCAGGCATCGGCTTCAACCCGATGGCGTCGAATTTTTCGTTCAAGGCGGTGGAACAGGCGATTACGGAAACGTTTCTGCCGGAATTCATGAACCGCCTCGACCGCGTGGTCGTATTCAGGCCGCTCAGTCGTTCGGTCATGCGGACGATTTTGTACAAAGAATTGAATAACGCGCTGCATCGCCGAGGGCTGCGGAATCGCGAATGGGCGGTCGAATGGGAGAATTCGGCGATTGAATTTTTGTTGGAAAAAGGCTTTACCGCCGCGCTCGGCGCGCGCCCGCTGAAACGCGCTATCGAACGCTATCTCCTGTCGCCGTTGGCGCTGACGATTGTCAAGCATCAACTCCCGGAAGGCGACCAATTTCTGTTCGTGCGGGGCGACAATACGCAGATTCAGGTCGAATTCATAGACCCTGACGCCCATTTAGCCCAGGACGTTCCGCCGCAAGCGCTAAAAAACGACGCGGCGGCGGTTTCTACCGCGATGCAGATCAAATCGCTGGTGTTCGACGCGCAAGGCAGCCGCGAAGACGTCGAACGGCTTGAACAGGCGTATGAGATGCTGTCGAGCGCGGTGGAATCCGACGCCTGGCGGCAGAAAAAGCAGGATGGCTTGCAGCAGATGTCATCGAAAGAATTCTGGACGCGCCCCGAACGCTACGGCGTACTCGGCGGCGTGGAATTCATGGATCGAATCGAAGCCGGTTTGCAAACCGCCGGATCGCTCCTGCATCGGCTGATCGGGACGGACAGCCACCAGCGCGCGGTATTTCCGAAAGACCTGATTTGCCGCGTCGCCGAGCAAATATATCTGTTGCAGGAAGCGTATCGGACGTATGAAGACGGCTTGCCGCGCGATGCTTTTTTGCTCCTTGAAATTGCGCCGACCTCCGACGCTTCCGTAGAGACGTTGCGGGAATTCGCCGCGAAATTGCAGGCGATGTATGCGGGCTGGGCGCAGAAACGCCGGATGTATGCGCAAGTGTTGCAAGAATTTACGCATCATGAATTGGAACAGACGCAATGCCTGCTCGCCGTGTCAGGATTCGGCGCGTATGCGATTCTTGCGCCGGAAACCGGCCTGCATGTTCTGGAAATCCCCGGCGAATCGAAAGCCTTTGCCAGGCACCATGTCCGCGTGCGCGTCGCGCCGCAGCCGGTCGTGCCGCTCAATGAAAACGAATCGCTGCTGGACCAGGCCAAACGCGCGTTTGCCGATGCTGAAAAGACCGCGTCGGTTGTCGCGCGGCGGTATCGCAACACGCCGTCCCCATTGGTGCGCGACAGTGTGCGTCATTGGCGCACCGGACGGCTGGATCGCGTTTTCTCCGGCGATTTTGATGTGATTACCTAAAAAATGAATATTTTTTCGATGCAAAGCAGTCACAAATTTTCTCCGATTGACACACATCTTATGACAACGAAGACTTCTGTTCGTTGTGCCGAACATAAAAGCTGCCAGACACGTTGAACGTGCAGGGCTGTTCTACATTTTGCGAGGGGCGAAGATGCCTCTGTTCCAGGCTCCGCGTGGAATGTGAGTTCTTGGACGCTCTGCGTCCCCACGCCGCAGAGCGGAGGGCTGGGGCGTTCCACGCGGAGCGTGGAACGAGAACTTAACAGCCCTGCGCTGAACATGTCTGGCAGCTCTGCCCATAACTAAAAAAACATCAGGAGAAATCATCTCATGGAAAATGCGCGTGAATTGACCGCTGTGTGCGGCTTGGATTGTTTTAATTGCCCGCTGTTCGAAACGATCATTACGGAAGAAACCCGGCAACATTTTGCGAAAATGTTGAATCGCAAGCCGGAAGAGACCTCATGCAAAGGCTGCCGGGCGCAAAAAGGATGCCTGCTGCACATGAATGATTGCGCGACATACCATTGCGCGACAACGAAAGGCGTAGATTTCTGCTTCGAATGCAGCGATTTCCCGTGTCAGAACCTCCAGCCCGCCAAAGAAGGCGCGGATCGCTATCCGCACAATTACAAGCTGTATAATCTCTGCCGGATACAGAAAATCGGCGTGGAACGCTGGGCAGAGGAAGAGGCGACGAATATCAGAACAGCCTACTACACAGGCAAATTCGTGCCGGGACGCGGGCCGGTGCTATAACGCAACAAACCCTGTCAGGGCTTCGAAACCCTGACAGGGTTTGTTCATCAGCCGCAGCAGCCTGAGGACGAGGTCGAACAGCCACATTGCGGCGCGGTTTTTTTCAAATAGCCCTGAATAATCGCTGCCGCGCAGCCGACGCCCGCCTGAACCTCGATAGCGTTTGCCGGACAATTTTTCTGGCACGCGCCGCATTCCATGCACCATTCGCGATGCGCGACACTCGCCTTGCGCTGCTCAAGCGCAAACACCTGATGCGGGCAGACTTCCACGCAACGACCGCAACCAACGCAGCGCTCGGCGTCGAAACGCAGCGTGTGTCCATTTTGCAAATAACTCATTTGTTTCATAATTTTTCCCTCCGATGTCGTAAGCCGAAATTACAATTTCGGCCTACATCTTCATGAAAATGCTCCGACAATCAGCCCGATCACCGCGCAGATGCCGAGAATCGGCGTCGCGGTTTTGACTTCCAGTTTTGCTCCTGATAACGATGTAAATGTGGTCGAACCGGTGAAATTCATACTAAAAAATGATGTGAGCGCCGACAGCACCAGAGTCGCCGCGATGCTCTCCTGAACGCTGAACTGATTGATCAGACTGCTCACTATACCCCAGGCGATTCCCAATAACGCGCCGTTGACGGCAAACGAGCGGCTTGGCAAATAGGGGAGCAACATCGGGAAAATGACCGTGCCGACCAGCATTGCGCCGAGATATGCCCACAAAAGCGAGAATCCGCTGGCGAAGTCAATGTTCCAGGCAATTAGCGAGCGCAATAGCCAGAAGATCGCAAAGACAAGCAAAGTCGGTTTGACGGCCTGCACGATTTCGACCGGAACAACAGCCAGCCGGTCTTGCAGCGTGAATTCAACTGTACTCATTTCAGATGTCTTTTTCAGATCGTTCTGCAAAAAGGCCGGAATGTCTTTGGCTCTGACCGGGCCGTAAATCACCTTGAAACCGGATGCTTTCAGCACTTCATGCGCAGCGACGCCGGTTGCGCCTAATTGCGGAAGAATCAGCGTGCGATGCGCGACAATGTCATGCAATTTGATCGCATTGATTCGGGCAATAAGTTCTTCCGTACCGAACGTTCCTTTTCCGGCGGCGCACCAGACATTGACGCCGCGCGTATCTAAGACGAGAATCCAGGCCGAAATCCCGCCAAGCTCTTTGCGCAGCGCGTCGAGCGTCAGCCGGTAATTCGCCGTTACCAACACCGGTGAATTGGCGTCAGGTGCACCGATTCCATATATGCCAGGCGATACGATAGACGACATGCGCCCGATGCCCCAGCGCACTTTCCAGCCGTTAAGTATATCCGCCCGGGATAATTGACTGGAAATGATCGGAATGTGTCCGGCAGGCAACTGCGCTGCCGTTGTTTGTGATGATGCGCTTGAGCAGCAGGTCGTTTGCTGCCCGCAACCACATGTGTTCGCCATAATTATTTTTCCTCCGTTTGATATGTGCAGCAGGTGTGTTGATCAAAAGGTTGATTTCGCCGTAAAGCGGTCAACGCGCCGCCTAACAAGGCGATGCTCTCGACAAGCGGTTCATGCTTCTCGGTTGGGAGTAGTTCGAAGAGGCGCTGATAAAAACGATTCGATTGCGTGTTAATCGTCGAGGCGGTGCGCTGTCCCTGCTCTGAAAGCTTCAGGATGACAGCGCGGCGGTCGTCGGGGTTCGCTGCGCGGAGAATCAGGCCAGTGTTGACCATGCCGTCAATCACGCGGCTGAGCGTGCTGGCATCCGATTCTAAATTGGCGGCAAGCTGTTTCAGCGACATTTCGCCCTGCGCGTCAAGTTCCATCAGGATATGGCATTGCGAGAGCGAGACGCCGCAGCACGCCGTCTCGTTTTTCAAATAATTCGCCGTTTCGCGTTCGATCACGCGCAGATTCGCGCGAAGCTGAGACAGTAACAAATTCGAAGCTGACATACACGTATTCCTTGTGATTGTTTATATGCGTTATACATTATTTGTATAATGCAAATAATGTATAACGCATATAAATTTGTCAAGAAATAAATTCGATAAAAAAATATTGACAAATAACAGTTGTTTTATTACGAATGTTATCTAACGTCAATCATGACGTTTATCAGTAAATAACTGTCTAACAAAATAAAAACATCTCATTTGTAGAAAGGGTTATCTGGCGATATTCTGTTTACATCGTTTTGGAGAATGTTGCCGATATGTTCCGGGAGACAATTGATTATGAAAAACGCAGTGCTTACGATAGCGATGGGGTTTGTGTGTTTTTTACCGTTTTTTGCGTTGGCGCAGGATGGCGTGACCGTGTCCGGGGAAGTGAAATTTCCGAAAACCGGGAAAATTTATGTCAGTTTGATTTCGAAAGAAATCGCAGAAAAGAAGGACGCGAAATCGCCGTTCGGCGCGATTATTGAAGTCGGCGAAAAGGAATTGGCGGCCAAAAAAGTCTCGTTTAGCTTCGAAAACGTGCCTGCCGGGATGTATGCGATCCGCGTGTTTCAGGATGTCAACGGAAATGGCGATCTTGACATCGGATCGTTCGGGCCGAAGGAACCCTGGGGCACTTATCGCAACGTGCGCCCGAAATTCAGAGGGCCGAAGTTCGAAGAAATGGCGTTCGATGTAAAAGAAACGATGAAAGATATCGTGATCGAAGTGAAATAATACCAATTGTATTTAAATATATCGTATATTCCCGTAGAAACGCCCCGCCGGGGCGTCTTTACCGTCATGTGGCAAATATGATCGTATTTACCACTGGCACTCCCAAACATCAGGGGGAAACCGCATGAAAGCCACAATAGTGTTCGGAAGTCCGCGAGGCGCGAAAGGCGCCTCATCTCGCATTGCGCAGCAATTCGCCGCCGGGCTGCGGCGAGGTGGCGCTGAAATCGAGGAAATCATTTTGAAAAATCAGAAGATTTCCCACTGTATCGGTTGTTTCACCTGTTGGACGAAAACGCCGGGCAAGTGCGTCCATCGTGATGATATGGATGCGCTGCTGCCGAAAATGAACGCTGACCTCGTTGTGCTTGCCACGCCGCTTTATGTATATAGCGTGCCGGGAGCGGTCAAAGATTTTTTAGACCGCCAGATTCCGAGGTACGAACCGTTTCTCGTAGAGCAGGATGGCATCACGACCCATCCTTCCCGCGATGGTGTGGCGAAGAATTCGCTGTTTGTGATCTGTGTGGCTGGTTTTCCCGAACAATCGCACTTTGACGCCGTCGTGACAATGTGTAAAAAAATGACAGAGAGCTATTGCGGCCATCTGTTGATTGGCGGATCAGAGCCGATGAGCCGCGATGACGCGCAAAGCAGCTATACGGAATTGTACCGCCAGATCGAACAGGCCGGATACGAAGTCGCCACGCAAGGCAAGATGCAGGAAACTACTGCGCAGCAGATTCGCGACTTGACAACATGGCCGCCGCAAAAAGTCGAACAGTTTCGGCGCATCGCCAATGATTATTGGACGGCGCTGATTGCGAAAACCCCGACCAATTTACCCCCGATTAAAACTGCTGGAGGCAAAGAATTGACTGTCCGCGATGGCGGCATGGCGACGTTTTTGGCGGGCATGGCAATGCAATACGATTCGAAGGCGATTCCCGGCTATGCGGGGGTGCTGCAATTCGATTTCGAGGGGGACGTATATCATCTACTGATCAGCGAAAATGGCTGTAAAGCTTACGCCGGGGCGCATCCTGAGCCGACGATGACAATTTTTACACCAGCGAAAGTCTGGGGCGATATTTCCGCCGGAACGCTCGACGGTCAGAAGGCGCTGATGGATGGACTGTACCGCACCGAAGGGGATATGGGCTTGTTGCTGAAATTGGATCGGCTGTTCGGTCAGGAGAAACAACCGGCTGCTGAAGATGTGGCTGAAACGAATCACGCTGTTTCGAAAAAAGCTATTCCAGATCATCGCGGCCCGCTCAAGCTTCCGGCAATGACATGGATGACACTTGCCTTTGTTCCCTGGATGCTGCACTGGGTGCTCGACGGCTTCGCGCCTGCTATCGTATCGTATGCGCTTGCCGCTGTCGCTGCGCTCATTTTGGTCGGGTATCATGCCGCCACGAATGTCGTGACGCTGTTCGAGGCCGGAAGCGCCGCATACCTGCTGGTCAGCGCTGGAATTGCGGCATTCGGATGGACGTTCTGGAAAGAATATTGTCTGGTAGTAGATTATATTTTTCTTGGCGGACTCTGGTTTGCGTCAGTCGTCAAACGCTTTTCGCTGACCGCCGAATATTCGCGTTACCTGTTTCCGCAGGTCATCTGGAAACAACCGTCATTTCTCATTACGAATCAAATCATCACTGCTGCCTGGGGCGGGTATTATCTTGTCGCCGCTGTTCTCCACCTGATTCGCATCGCCGGATACGGTTCGCCGCTCTGGTTCACGATAGGCATTCAACTGCTCCTTATTCCGATGTTTATCTTTACCTCGAAATTCCAGGAATGGTATCCCGAACGCCTGATGCGTCGGCAATAAAACAGGATTGTTCACTTCTTTCTTCATATCGCAACGCAAGAAATTCCGCGTTGCCACGCGCCCTGCGTGGCAACGCCACATCAGGGCATTCCACACATCATGCGGTAAAAATGCGAATCACCGTTTCAAGCACATGTTGGAGTTTCTGCGGAGCTAACACGCCGACTCGTCGCAGAATAATTTTCGAATCAGCCGTGAACAGACGATTCGGGCGAATATTGCTTTCTTGTTGCAGTGAGCCTTGTGCAATATCCGCATCGGAAATCAGCAGCGCATACGCATCTGAAACGGCTTTGCTGGTGATCTGACATAAAATTACATCATCGCCGAGCATGGTTGCCAATACTAATGCCGGGCGTTTTTTCTGATCCGTCAAATCGGAGAACGGAAATGGAACAACGACAATATCGCCTTTTATAAATTTGCCCACGCCTGCTCCTCCTCCGGCCTTTCCCAGTCGTGGCGAAGCGTTGCTTCAGAGGCCAGCATGGTCTGCCATGCCTCTGAAAATGGTTCATTCTTTCGATAGGTTGCGCGTTCGAGCAAATAGGAAACAAAATCGGCGACAACCGCTAACTTCTCGCCGGGTAACTGTCGCAATTTCAGGTTCAACTCAGGAAGTGTAATCGTCTGCATACTGGCCTCTTTTTTTATTATGTTGTTTATAAGAACGATTCCATTCATCTCATTGTTTTACAATATCAATATATGCTTTCACGGCAGATATGTCAAGCACATGGTTCAAACACCCGCTATTTCGGCACGAGGTTGTTGAGAATTGTCATATTTTTTTTGAGCCGGTTCTCATAGGCTTCGATCTGAAGCGCGGATTCGATCCAGGGATGCTGCTGGATGACATCCTTCAAGTCACTTCTGTACAGCCGCAGTAAGCCGACATCTTCTAATGCCATGACCGTCGCCGAACGCGGCTCTTCGTTCACAATCGCCTGTTCACCGAAAAAATCACCGCTTTTCAACGTCGCTAATAGGAGCGGCTCATCAGGAAGTTCGACATTTCCGTTTTCATCGGCATCAATCAGCGACGTGAACACGCCGACCTTGCCGGAGACCAGAAAATACATACAATCGCCGACAGCCCCTTCCCGCATAATGGTGACGCCTTTTTTCGCTTTGACCCCCGTAAACCGGGCGACAATCGCTTTGCGATCCTGCGGCGCAAGCTGGCTGAATAACGGCACGCGCGCCAACGCCGTATCCAAAATCCGCTGTTTGAAGAGGTCTTTCAGAAATTGCGTGACTGCGGGGCGCGTTTTGGCAAGTTTCAACACCATGTCTTTGGAAATTTCCAATAACGCGCTGGGGCGTTCCGCCACCACCGACAGATTCGGGTCAACTTTGCCGAACAGGGCAAATTCGCCGAACGAATTGCCGGTTTCCAACGTCGCTAAGTATATGGGGCGACGATCTTTATCTTTGCCGAAAATCTTGACGCTCCCTTGTAAAATCACGAACAGCGACCGCTGCACATTGCCATTCGCCAGAATGGTCTCGTTCGCCGCATACGTCCGCAGAGTGGAATTCTGGTGAATGCCGCGCAGTTCCGACACCGAAACTTTCGCGAACAGCGGCACCTGTTTCAGTAATTGCACCACATCGGAAATCTCCTGCGCTTCCTCATGGCGCGGCGCGTCTTCGACAATGTCCTGCTCGCCCTGTAAGGCGTCAATGCGGCTGACAGATTCCTGGTAATCGGCCAATTGATCGTCGGAGACCGCGCGGCGCATGAAATAGAGTTCGCGCAGCCGGTCGAGAATTTCTTCGTTCTCCGGGTCAACTTTCACGATCATCTGCGCCGCAGCCATCGCTTTGACGAATTGACCGCGATCCGCATAATATAACGCGACGTTCGCGAATTCCTGAATCGCCGCGTTTTTATCGCCGGCGCGTTCGTACAATTTTCCTAACGTGAGATGGATCGGAATCGCGCGCTCCGTCGTCTCCGCGTCTCGGCTCAAAAGCGCCTGATAACGAATGGTTTCCTGACGAATGATCTCTGCCTGCGGCGTTGCGATAGTGCTTGACATACGTGTATTCCTGTTGAAGGTAAAAAAATTGTTGACAATCGCTCTTCATGCGAACGGCGGTAATGCCGATATTTACCAGTAAAGCAACCAGATGACAGCGACCCCGATCGCACCGAGTACCGCCGCCGTAAAGGATTTGAACGCCATAACTCCGATAACGCCGACGTTAATGAGAATAAAACACACTGTCCCAGGAAGGCTGGCAAAAATGGAGTCTTTGGGCGGAAGTTCGTTTCGCGATTGGCGTGATTTCATGGCATCCTCCTCTTATTTCGACGGCAGCGGCTCGCGCTCCAAATTGAGGTTCACTGCTTTTTGCGTATGTAAAATCGTGGTATCGAATAACGACGCATCGGGAAAGTCTTCGGTGGTTATCAACATGCCGATTTCCGTGCAGCCTAAAACAATTCCCTCCGCGCCGCGTGCCGTTAAATTCCGCATGATGGCGAGATAATCCCGGCGCGAGGTGTCGGTGACGACATTGCGGCACAACTCGTCGAAAATAATATCATGAACGCGCTGGCGTTCTTCAGGAGATGGCACAAGCGGCGTGATGCCGAATTTATCGCGAAAACGCGCCGTATAAAACTCCGCTTCCATTGTCGGTTTCGTCCCTAAAATGCCGACGGTTTTGAGTCCCTGTTTCAGAATCGCCTCTGCCGTGACATCCACAATATGAATCAGCGGGATCGAAACCGCCTGTTCGATCTGCGGCGCGACGCGGTGCATGGTATTGGTGGCAAGCAGCAGAAAATCCGCGCCCGCGGTCTCCAATTTTACCGCTTTTTCCGAGAGATACGCCGCCGCCTCGTCCCATTGCCCGTGCCGCAAAAACGTTTCGATATAGTGGAAATTGACGCTGTAGATCAGCATTTCAGGCGCGTGATGCCCGCCTAAGATATGATTGACGCCTTCGTTGATCAGACGGTAATACGGGATGGTGGATTGACTGCTCATTCCGCCAAGAATGCCGATGGTTTTCATGGTATCTATCCTTCGAAAGAAAATCGCTTGACAAAGAGTTCCGCGATTTGCAATATTTATTAGACCTCACAGGTTTCGAAAACCTGTGAGGTCTGCTGTCGCGTATAAAACAGCCATAATCTCGCTCAGAATTTTTGCAACCTTTTTCTTTCAAGAATCATCAGGAGGCTGACATGCTGCAATCATCGTTTTGGCCGTATAAGCCAGAGGAACTGCCGCAAAAGCGAAATGTCAAAAAAGTGCCATTCGTGGAACTGTTCAATGGTCGCATACAGGGCGTCGTGTCGAGCGGATCGGATATTAACCGGGTGTATGTGGCGTTTATCGAAGCAGGCACGGGCGATTTCTATTGCAGCACGAATAATAATCGCCCCTGCGGAGGGCTTGGCGGGCGGCCTTGTTCGCATATTCAAGAAATGTTGGAGGAAGCAATGGCGCAATACGGCGCGGCGCGGGTCGGGCGGTTTTTAAAAATTCCGATTGATGTCAGTCAGGTCACAGCCGCCTGGGGACTCATTCAACATCTGAACGGTACGCCCAAAAAAGAACCGGCCAATGAAGTCTTCAGTCGGTTTTTGACATATCTGCGCTATCTGGAATTGTCGGCGTCCAGACATCCCATTCCAGAGATGATGTGGTTTGTGGAGTAATATCTGATTCTTTCGGCTGCGCCGCGCACGAGGTTTCGGCCTGCTTGACGCCGCCGTGCCAGAGTTGAGCATGTAAAGCGGTTTGCTGCCGTTCCAATTCGATGTGAACCGGAATCGCGCAAAACATGTCTTTGGCCTTCTCTACGTTGGAGAAGGTGAGCAGCATGACATCGGCGTTGTCGGTTGAGGCCCGCCCTAACAACACGTCGGCAAGATTGATTTTCAGGAGTTGGATTAATGCGCCTAACAGGGCGTGATTCTGCTTGAGAAAAATCGCGATGACGGCTTCGCTTGATGAGAGATGCACGAGTTTTTCTTCCAATAACTGTTGGCAATTTATGAAAAGTAACTGCATATCGCTCCTTATGCGTTGAGGTGAAAATTACGGAAAAAGTTGCCAAAAACCCGCATGGAATGTCAAGATAATTTCCACGCGGTGCTGTTTGCGCTGGAATATTCTTCTGTTACGCGAAAAAATTTGACATGTCATGCGTTCTCTGAGTATGTTTGACACGAATCTTATAGAAAAAGAGAATTTTTTTGAACATATTCTTTTCTGGCCGGAAGTTTCATGTTCGCACTCGCATGAAGCGCTCTCGCATAACTCATTATGGAATGGCTGCTTGCCTTACAATCACCTCCCGAAGGCTGCGCCGAACTTGCGGACGCAGTCGCGGCGCTGGATCAATGTTTTCTCTCCGGCTTTGCGCGGTTCGACAGTTCGCACGAAACGACGCTGAACGCGCTACAGCGCATTTTTCGCGGAACGCCGCTGCAAGAGGCGTTGGATCACAGCGTTCCCGCCTTGCTGCGCAATGAATTTGTCGAGCGGCATTTCGCCGTATTAGCCGCCGTGCGCTCGGCGTTGTCGGGAACGTGGCACGACACGCTGCAACGGCAGTGCGCCGACGCATTAGGACGGACATTCGAAAACAATGTATTATCTGCCGTCGCCTCGCCTGAAATGCCGCCGCAAGTCGCGGTCTGGCTCGAAAGCACGCGGCAATGGCTCATGGAAATCGCGCTCGCCGGGTTCGCGAAATTGGAACGCGCCAACCTGCTGCCGTTTTTGCGTACATTGGAACAGATTCAGGCCGAACCGCAACTTCTGCGCCTTTCGACGCTCTTGACCGGCTTCATCAATGAATTGCTGAATTGCGTACCGCTCGCCGACGCCAATGCCGCTCCCGTGAGGCGCTGGGCGGATTTGTGGTCGCGAGCGATGACGAACGCCCTCGCGATTCCTCCCGATCCGGCAGGCGAAACGGTCTCCGGCGAATTCGCCTGTTTAGGAATAGATTTGCATCGCCACGCCAACATGATCAGCCTGATGGCGTATGGCGTCTTGACGAATGACGCGGGCGCTCGATTCGTAAAAACAACGCTTTCGTCGTACAAAGTTGACGCGATTATCGGCAATGAAACGTGGCTGCTGTTCAGCGACGCCGCGCCGCTGTTCGAGGCGTTGGCGAAAAATCAGACGTTGCAATTGACCGACATGCCGCTTTTGCCGACCGGCGATCTGATTTGGAACGGACAGGCCGCCGCCGGAAAAAAATTCAATCCGCTGAAACAGGCCGAAGAATGGTTCACGCCCGGCGTAAGCGCGTCGCCGACGACCTGCGTCATGTTCCCGGCAGACCGCCACCCCGCGCAAATCGCCGTCCCGATTTTTCTGAAAGATTATACCTTTGCGCAAGAAGATGGCACGATCTGGCTCGATTTCGGCGCATCAGGCCGCTTGCCGGTGGCGACGCAGCGCATCTGCGCCTTTTCGGAACTGACGCCGGAAGTCGCGGCGAATTCGTCGCAGATGTTCGGCCTGCTTCGTTTCGACCGGCAGCGCTGGGAAATCCAGCCGCTCGGCGTCGCCGCGACCGTCAAAAAGAAAAACGTCATCATGTTTTCCGGCGAAAACGCGGCAGCCGTCCTGAAAAAACCGCCGAAAACCAGCACTATCGCCATTTTGCAGGAACGCGCCAGCCGCCTGCTGCGCGGGCAATAATTTTTTACCACGAAACACACGAAACACACGAAAAACAAAACCCAATATTTTTTCGTGTATTTCGTGTGTTTCGTGGTGATTGAAGAGGATCGAACCTATGCCAGAAACAATGGCGCATTATCAAGAATATCGGCAGGTGATTCACTGGCGGATGATGACCGCCATGTTCGGCCTGCGGGAATTCGCGCCGAATTTCGACGCGATGGCGGCGGAATTGGCGCACACGCTGGATTTGCCGGAAGCCGTGCTGCATCCGCGCATCGGCATCGAAACGCTGTTGCAGCAGCATCCCGAATTGGCGCAGGAATTTCAGTCGTTGAACCTTGCGACGCTCGCGGACATCGAGCCGACGCTGACGCCGGAACAGCAGTTACGGCAGGCGTTTTTGTTTTCCAAACTCATGCTGAACGCCTTCGGTCAGAATACGCAATCGCCGGTCGTCTCGGCGCAGGAGTATTCGCAATGGATCAAAGATGTCGGCTTTTTCGAAAAGGCGTGCGGTTTCGCGCCCGGCGCATTGCGCGGCAAAGGCGGCGGCGCGGGTCAGCAAGGTCAGCCCGGAGACGCCTCCGGCGGAACAGGTGAACCGCTGCGTCCCGGTGACGGCGAAGGGGCGCAGGGCGCGGGGGCTGGAACGGGGAGCGGCTTCGTCATTTCCGAAGAGCAGCTTCGCGCCGGTTTGCGCGACATGGAAAAAGAGATGATTCACCGCATGGCGCTGCGGGAAGTCTTGCAAGATAACAAACTCGCCAGCCAGCTCACGCCGTCAATGGCGCTCGTCGAGCAATTGCTGCGGGACAAGTCGAATCTGTCGGGCGTGGCGCTCGATAACGCGAAACGCCTGATCCGGCAGTTCGTGGACGAACTCGCGGACGCGCTCAGATTGCAAGTCTTCCAATCGCCCGCCGGAAAAATTGACCGCTCCGTGCCGCCGAAGCGCGTCTTCCGCAATCTCGATTTGAAACGGACGCTCTGGAAAAATCTGATCAACTGGGATCCGAAAGAAAAGCGGCTCTACGTTGACCGGCTCTATTATCGCCAGACCGCCCGCAAAAAAGTCCCGACACGGATGATCGTCGTCGTGGATCAATCCGGCTCGATGGTGGACGCGATGGTCAACTGCACGATTCTCGCCTCGATTTTCGCCTCGCTGCCGAACGTGGACGTGCATCTGCTCGCCTTCGATACGCGGGTGCTGGATTTGACGCCGTACATTCACGACCCGTTCGAGGTGTTGCTGCGGACGCAGCTCGGCGGCGGCACGCTGATTTATCAAGCCCTCGTCGAGGCCGCGCAGCGTATTCAAGAGCCGAAAAAGACCGTGCTGACGCTGATTTCCGACTTTTTCGAAGGCGGCAGCAATCAGGTTTTGTTCGATTATATCAAGTCGCTGAAAGATTCCGGCGTCCATTTCATTCCGGTCGGATCGGTGACGAGTTCCGGCTATTTCAGCGTCAACGACTGGTTCCGGTCGCGCCTGAAAGATTTGGGCACGCCGATTTTGACTGGAAGTCCGAGAAAACTGATTGATGAACTGAAAAAAGTGATCGTGGTGTAAAGGAATGTTCGCTGCCAGAGGTTGAAACCTCTGTCTGTATCCCGTCGCCCTTTCAGGGCGAGCATTTGTCGCGAAGCGACAACGGAATAAAGACAGATGTTTGAACATCTGGAGTAGTGAATGCAAGCGATTATGGCAACAGCAGAAACCGTCATTCTCCGCCAGCCCGCAGAAATCAAATATCAGGAAGAAATCGCCTATTTGGAAGCGAAAGACACGAGCGCGAAGCCGTTTACGTGGAAGCTTTCGCCGAAAATGGTGCGGACGTTCGTTTTGGGCAGTATGCCATCGGATAAGCTCGACCGACAGATTTCGCAGAAATGGTTCGGCGACCCGTCATTCGTGGAACGCGCCATCGTGACGCTCGCATCGGATCGCGGCTTGCTGCTGCTCGGCGACCCCGGCACGGGCAAAAGCTGGCTCGCGGAACTCCTCTCTGCCGCGATTTGCGGCAATTCGACGTATGTCGTGCAAGGCACGGCAGGCACGACCGAAGACCAGATCAAATATTCCTGGAACGTCGCGATGGTCATCGCGCAGGGGCAATCGCGGCAATCTATCATTCCGTCGCCGATGATGACCGCCATGCAGCGCGGCGCGATGGGGCGTTTCGAGGAATTGACACGCTGCACCTCCGACGTGCAGGACGCGCTGATTTCGATTCTCAGCGAAAAATACATCTCAATTCCCGAACTGAAAAACGACAACATCGTCTTCGCGCAGCCCGGTTTCAACATCATTGCGACCGCCAACAGCCGCGACCGGGGCGTCAACGATTTGTCGTCCGCGCTGAAACGCCGCTTCAATTTCGTGCAGATTCCGATTGTCACGAACAAAAAATCGGAGAAAGAAATCATCGAATTCCGCGTCAAAGACCTGTTAGCACGACACAGTTTCAGCGCCGAAATTCCGCCGACGCTGCTCGATATTCTGATTCAGACCTTCGCCGATTTGCGCGAAGCGAGCGACGCCGCGTCCTCCGACGATCAGCGGCTCGAATCCGCACTTTCCACTGCCGAACAGATCGGCGTGCTGGAAGATGCCATCTTGCACAGCAACTTTTTCGGCCAATCCAAAATCGAAGCCCGCATATTGGCGAGGTCGCTCGTCGGCACGTTGGTGCGCCGCCTGCCGGAAGATATTTCCGTGCTGAACAAATTCTGGCACGGCGTCATCGAAAAGCGAAGTCAGGAGGATAAAGGCGACTGGACCGAGTTCTCCGAAGGCGGCAAAGACGCGATGAAGACGCTGGAGAAATAGAGGTTTTGCATTGACAGGATTGACATGATGAACATGATAGTTTGCTTATCATGTTCATCATGTCAATCCTGTCGAATTAAAATTATCAAATCAAGAGGTTTTCGATGAAACAAATGATTCTTGAATACGACAGTCCGGTTGCGCTTGAACGTTCGGTTGCGCAGGCGATTCAGCGAGAAATCGCTATGCTCGCGCTTGCCATTCGTCTATCGAAACAGGCGCTCACCCGATTCGAGCAAAAGTATCGCCTCGCGTCCGATCTCTTTTTCGAAAAAATGGAGCGTGGCGAATTGGACGATTCCGCCGATTTTATCGAATGGTCGGGAGAATATGAATTATTGCAACGCGCCGAGCAGAAATTGCATGGCTTACAAGGGCTTCGGATATTCGAGATGATCAAATAGGATGTTTTTTTATAGAAACTATGAAGACGTTGGAGAAGTAAAATTGATAATGAGTTGTCGGCCTACCAAATAGGTTGACAACTCTGCCGCAAAATAGATTCTCGGAAATTGTCTTATACGTTACATATTTAAACGATTCTTCATCATAAAGGGTATGCTTATGCGTTTAGGACCTGAAAGCAGAAGGCAGGTTGGTGATAATTTTGAGCACATCATTTTTCAAATTTTACAGGATTTTGGATGGAAAATCATTGAAAGAAACTCAGAAATAGATGTTCCTGTAGAAATTCGTTCATCCGGGCAGCAAGGGATTGATGGAAATTGTTTGTATTTTGATCCAACTCTTAAATATGATATTGGTGTACATGTCGAATCAAAGAAATGTAAGAACTTACAAACCCTAAAATACCAATTGCCAAAATGGCTTGATGGTGTAAATAGTGGAGTATTAAATACGAATAAAGGCTTATTTCATCGACCATTTCAAGAGATGAGTGATACTGGAGTTGTTCAGGTTCAAGAAGGTTTGTTGACTATTTGGATTGATGAGCCATATCATTATTTAGAATATGAAAAAATAGTTTACAACGCAGTGAAAGAATTTAAAAATAAGCAAAAGCCTATCGATGAATTAGTTGTGATTTCAATTTTTGATAATGAACGTTTACTTAAACTACAAAATCTCATAAAGCAACTTTTGGAATTAATAGGGCGTCATAAACTTCCAGGAAATTATAAATTTGAATATCCCAAGCTTGGCCCTTATGATCACCCTAATTTAATGATGATGCGTAGTGAGAACATATTCTTAAGAGCGATTGTGAACGAAGATACGAATCAATATCGGTTGGTCTGCTTCTATTTGGGTGAGACATCCTCAAGAAGGCTTAAATATTTTGCATCGTCTGTAATTGAAACGTTGGGACAGCATATTAATACATCTCAAGGGCTTCATGTTTTTGTTTGGGATTTTCCTCCTAACAATCCGAGTAAAATTGGTTTATGGAATGATACATTTCGTAGTAATATAGAACATAAGTTCAATATTCAGAAAGGCTTCTTATCTATACAAGGATTTAACCCAGCCTATCCAGTATTACAAAAATAAATAAGGGAGGAATGTCATATGCTATCACCTATTCCAATTCTTAAAGATGTTTTGCCAATAATGAATTCATACGATTTACGATTTATCATGGAGAAATTAGGACGTGATAAATTAATAGAATTATTTGATAATATGGGAATAATTCTTCAAGGAACCACAGAAGAAATATTAAATTATTGCGCTTATGTTATATCATGGGATTATACCACAACAAAACGCTTACGAGATATGTATGCATTATCAGAAGATGCCAATCATGTGACGGGTTTCTTAATTCAAGCAGATGCAGAAGTTAGCCTAAAAACATTCTATAACAAATTAAGCTATGCCGTTAAATGGACACGTAAAGATTCGATAAATGACGAAAATTTACAAGGCATTACAAGGGTAACCCAGCAGAATGATAATCTACTTGAATGTCGGTTTCGTTATAATCGTTCACGGGTAAAATCCGATTTAAGTATGTTCAGAGATACCCCTATAGACACGCGATTATTTATATATGATACAGGCTTAAAATGGAATATCGACCATGCACTCTTTTGTGTTTTGATACAGCCCACAACAAGTTCTGATTATGCTCAGATAAGAGATGAATTTGTAAAGATGCTAAAACGTGAAGAACTATTTCAATGCAGGATAAGAGTTTTATCTCTTAAAGCGCCTATAAAAAATCCAAGCAATTGTTTTCCTTATTTTTTTCGTAATTGTTCCTCATCTAACCAATTTATGATGGGATTACTTGAGAATCCAGTTATGGCGCAATCGAAGATAAGAGATGTGCCTTCAATAGAGATGTTTAGGTGGAATAGAGAAGTAGAGTCTCCTGAAGAAGCAAATTTAGTTGAATCTGTTAATGTTGAAGAAGATTTAGATCATCATATAAAAGATTTTAGTACAGTCGGTGTTTCTCTTCATAAAGCTAAAACTATTTTGGCTGCTCTCGCTAAAGATAAACACGCTGCTTCAGCGATGAGTGTAGTTTACAAAATCGAAAATCAATTTATTTATAGCCAAATTAGTTTCAAAATTAAAAATGATGGTCTTGAAGTAAGCATTGGAAAAATTTCAGAAGAAATTGCGCCCAACCAGGAGCGTAAAATTTATGATTCAGATTTATACTGGAAAATTCTTTGGGAACATTGGAATGATATATTAAGGCGATATATTGAAACGATGTCATTGCATCTTTCAGAAAATCCTTAATTAATGAAAAGAAATGTCAAATTGTATCAATATAAGAGAACATCAAACCAGAATTTCTATGAAAAACAAAACTTTCAAGAATTATTACTTAGCGTCAAACAGGGTGGCGTGATGCTGCGAAGCCTGAATGATGGGCTTCCGCCATTATTAGACGAAATTCCTGTCCAATATCATGCTGATGTCTTTCCATTGCTTGCGATGGATGATCAGGCATTGCAACAGGAGTTGCGGCAGGTGTTTTCTCCGGAACGCTGGTCAATCTATGAAACGTTGCTCGACCGAAAAAAGTCTGCGTCGTTGACGGACGAGGAAGAACGCCAATTAGCGGAACTGCGGCGCGAGGCGGATATTGTGATGTTTCGCCGGATTTATGCCGCCGTCCTGCTCAAACGGCGCGGTTACGCGCTTCCGGCGCACAGTAAGATGACTTGTATTTCTTCGATGAGGTAAATTATGATAATGACGATTACCGAATTGCGGCAGCGAAATACGTCATATCAGGTGAAATACGGAATGGCGTTTCCGCAATTTGCCGAGCGAACAGCCGAAGACGAAGAATTTGTCAAACAGATTGAAACAACGATTTCGAAACTCTGGGAAAATGATTTGGCGGACTGGGAATTCTGTTACAAAGGAGTTCAAGATTTGAGGCATAACTAAGCCATTCCCGGACTCGATGCAACATTCCGACGAAGTTTCGAGCGTACTGGATTGGCTGTTTGCGGCGCTCGAAAGAGGCTGATTGACATCCTCGAAGCGCCGAAAGCGGATGGGGAGAAAAAATTGCAGGAGTTGAAGGCGCAGTTCCCGGAACTTGAGTAACTACAAGGATGCGTGTAAGAAAGGATTTTAGCTCAAGGAAAGAACTGGAAGCTCTGATGGCAGCAACCTTGACGCACTAAAAGGAGAAGTCGTATGATGAAAACTATGGTGATCAAAGCCGATGAACGCATTGTCGAGCGGATTGTCTCGCTGTTTGACTTATTTCCCAAAGACCGTTATGAACTTTCCGTTATTCCCTATGGCGATGCAGAACGGAGGATCGATGAATTGGCGAAAACGGTTGACTTCGATAATGACGAGCAAGTGCAGGATTTCTGCGTAAAATTGAGCGATCTCGGCAAAGACCAATGGTGGCTGAGTCATCGCCGGGAATATCTGCAAGGAGTGCCGCATGCAGATCGTCATTGATACGAATATCATGTTTTCAACGCTGCTCAGCAAAAATTCTGACCGTGAAGAGGCGTTGTTTCGCAAGGGACACCAGTTCTTTGCGCCGAATTTTGCGTTTCGAGAAATTTACGAAAAGAAAGAAAAAATCCAGTGCTATACGCGCCGACCCTCCCAGGATTTTTATGTCACCTTCGAACAACTCATCCAGGTTGTTCGATTTGTGCGAGATGCCGAGGTCTCAATATCCAGTAAACAGGAGGCTTTCCGTCTTTGTCGAGACGTTGATGAAAAAGATACCCCGTTTGTGGCGTTAGCGCTTGATTTACATGCGTCGTTATGGACTGGCGATAAAAAATTAAAGGCTCATCTGCTGGCTGGCGGATATACCGATTTTTTCAAGCTGTAGAGCTTTCGGAGGCAGACAAAACCTTGCTCCTCACACGCTGATTGACATCCTCGAATCTCCGAAAGCGGACGGGGAGAAAAAATTGCAGGCGCAGTTTCCGGAGCTTGAGTAGCTACAAGGATAAGTGTAAGAAAGGATAAAAAAAGGGGAAATGTCTGTCTCACACGATGAGTATTCAGTTGCCTGACAAGTTATATCAGCAGATCACGCAGGCGGCCAGATTGTATCGCCAACCTGCAGAAACCATTATTCTGCGGAGTTTGAATCATACGCTGCCGCCATTATTAGACGAAATTCCTGTCCAATATCATGCCGACGTGTTTCCATTGCTGGCGATGGATGATCTGGCATTACAACAGGAGTTGCGGCAGGTGTTTTCGCCGGAAAGATGGGCAATGTATGAAACGCTGCTCGACCGAAAAAAATCTGCGCCGTTGACGGACGAGGAGGAACGCCAGTTAGCGGAGTTGCGGCGCGAGGCTGATATTGTGATGTTTCGCCGGAGTTATGCCGCTGTTTTGCTCAAGCGCCGAGGCTACGCGCTTCCGGCGCACAGTAAGATAACTTGTATTTCTTCGATGAGGTAAAATAAATGATGCATGCCACAATGGTTTCACCCGTGCCAAAATCGTTCGATTTCCCGGAGTCGCTCCCCAAAGAAGGCGCGTTATCCATAGAATTGCATGAAGGCGTTCCGACATTACGCGCCTCGAAATCCGTACAGTCACGGATTGATTCGTTGCTTCGCAAGCAGCAAACGCAGCCGCTTTCCGCTGCTGAAGAAAATGATCTCGACCGATACGAAGCGATTGACGATTATATCAGTCTGTTGAATCGAATATCGCGGAATCTTTGAACGAATTATTCGGATTCGCGCCGCCGATGCGCTTGTTCATCGTCATCCCCCCGATCAGGATATGGTGCAAAAGAGATAGTTTGCAATGCTGCTGAAATTGTTCAGTTCACACGAATCTTCTCGACGCACCGGTCTTTCTGAAATACCAGCACATATGCCTGTAAATGTTTGACGCTTTGCGCCGCCGCGCTTTGTAGATACGTCTGCATGGCGGCGACGCCGTTGCTGGCCTGGTTGGTGCGTATCGCTTTCGTGGCGCGGGCTTTGACGTATTTCAATTCGATGAAATAGCTGGCGGACGCAGCCGGTTCGTAGGCGGCCTGCAAATAGAGATCGACGTAGCCGTCGGCGTTGACTTCGTATTCGCTGCGCGGGATGTAGTAATTCACATTGGAGAGCAAACTCAAGATCACGACCTTGATATATTTTTCGTCAAAGCGTTCGTAATCGCGATTCGACAACCCCTTCAAGAGGTTTTCTGTGAGTGCGATCAGCAGATCGAGTTTGCCGCGCAATAAATCGCGCAGCATTTCATCCTGTTTCATGCCGTCAATGCGCGTCTGGCCGCGCTGCATCAGGACATGGCGCATGTAATCCAAATACAGGCTTTTCAAGACCAGATTCGGCATTCGCAATTCTAACCCGCCTGCGGTTTTTCCGGTAATCGTCAAATAGCCCATGTAAAACAGCAGGCTGATCAGCGCTTTGGCGTCGAAGCGAAACTCCGTTTCCCGCGTCAGCGTAAAGAGTTGCGCAATTTCATTGATCGTGACCACGCCCTCTTCCACGATCTGCGTCAGAATCGTTTCCTCGACCTGCCGGTCGCCGATGCTGAGAATCGCCCGGATTTTGCTGTAATCACTGACGACATTGATGTCCACCATATTTCGAATCGAATGCCGCTCGCGGTCGTACTCCGTGCCATAATACAAAATCATGTCGCTGTTATAGACAGTCTGCGGCGCATCTTCATTGAAGCGGTAGCCGTTGTAATACGTGCGGATTTCGGAAAGCCGGTCTTCGCAGCCCAACCATTGAAGAATCGGCAGGATTTCGGCTTCGGTAAAGCCCAACACCTCATTCAGCGCCAAATCGGTAGATTTATTTTTCGCGATGTTGAAGCCGCTGGTCAGTGAATCCAGCAGAATCGGCAGGACGCCGGTGATGAACATCCGATCCACGACATCCCCCGCGCCGCGCTTCAACGCTTCGAAAAACGGGCGGACATAGCCATCGGTGCGCACCAAATCCTGAAACAGCGTTTTATCTTGCGCCAACAGATTATTGGCGAAATGATCGTATTCGTCAATCAGCACGTAAATTTTTTCGGCGACGCTGTTGAGCCGCATCCGTTGGAAGAGCGCATTCAACAGATCATTCGGTTTGTGGTTCGATAGGATCGCTTGTTGATCGGCATCCGTAAAAAATTCGCGATATTGCGCCAGCAGAAATTCGACGCTTCGCCGGACTTCTAACGCAAAGCCCTCTTCGGCGTCGCGCAACGTGCGGGTATCAATCGCGCTGAAATCGAACGACAAGATCAAATACGCATGATGGCGCGGCGTGGGATGGGCGTGGATGTATAAGCCCTGAAACAAGGCGTCGAAGTCGGCAGCGGCGCGGCGATCATAATAGCAGCGCAGCAGATCGACAAACAGCGATTTGCCGAACCGCCGCGAACGCAGCAGCACGAGATGACTTTCCGGCAGCGCCTCTAACGTTTCGATGTAGCGCGTTTTATCAATATACAGATAGCCTTGCTGCCGAATTTTGCGAAATCCCGCCAGCCCGTAAGGTAATTTCATAAAATACTCCTCCTATGGAAACTGATACGCCGCAGCGTGGAATCTGTCAACCAATTTTTCCGCACAGCGATAAAAGGCTTGACAAGCGTTCCCGCCGCCGAACAGCATCCGTCTTGCGCGTAAACAATGGCAATCGAACAACGTAAAATGATAAGGAGGACGATGAAGGACTTACGCAAAATCAAATTGTTTTTATTAGACCTTGATGGCACGTTTTATCTTGGGCCGCACCTGTTTCCCTGGTCGTTAGGGTTTATGGCAACGCTGAAACAGCAGGGCAAACGTCACCTGTTTCTTACCAATAATTCATCAGCCAGCCGGGCGTTTTATGCCGACAAGATTACGAAAATGGGCTTCGACACTACGCCGTCGGACGTGTTTTCTTCCACGACGGCCACCATCGTCTATCTCAAAAAACATCATCCTGCCGCCAGACTCTACGTCCTCGGCACGCCGTTGATGGAGCAAGAACTGCAAGAGGCCGGTCTGACGCTTGTGCAGGAAAACCCGGACATCGTGCTGCTCGGTTTCGATCAGACATTGACCTACGAAAAGCTGAAAAATGCCTGTTACTGGCTGCGCGCCGGAAAAAAGTATATCGCGACGCATCCTGACATCAACTGCCCGACTGAGCATGGCCCGATTCCAGATACCGGCGCGATGATCGAACTGATCGCCGCCAGCGCGGAACGCCGACCCGACGTAATTATCGGCAAGCCGAACCCGCCGATTATTGACGCGCTCTTCGAGCAATATCCTTACGAACGCGATGAAGTCGCGATGGTCGGGGATCGGCTGTACACCGACATTCAGACCGGCATTAACGCCGGAATCGTCTCGATTCTCGTGCTGAGCGGCGAGACCACGCGCGAGATGTACGACGCCTGGGGCAAGCAGGCCGATTTTGTGTTCAACCATCTCGGCGAAATTGCCGAGCATCTTTATTAACCACGAAACACGCGAAAGACACGAAATAATTTCACGGCACAACCCTGCCAGGGTTTTAAACCCTGGCAGGGTTCTCATACCTCATTATTTTCGTGTTTTTCGTGTGTTTCGTGGTTCCATCACATGGACTATGATGTGTTAATTATCGGGGCAGGGATTGTCGGCGCGGCGATTGCGCGGCAGCTTTGCCGCTATCAATTGCGCGTCGCGCTGCTTGAGAAAGAAGCGGATGTGTCATTCGGCACGTCGAAGGCGAATTCCGGGATCGTTCACGCCGGATTTCATGAAAAGCCGGGCAGCCTGAAAGCGAAAGTCTGCGTGCGTGGCAACCTGCTCTACGGGCAATGGGCGGAGGAACTCGAATTTCCGTTCCGGCGCTGCGGCATTTTGACGATTGCCACCGACGAAGAACAGGCGCATCAAATCGAGGCGATGTACCGGCACGGCGTCCAGAATAACGTGCCGTACATGCAGATTCTTTCCGGCGAGCGCGTCATGGAAATGGAGCCGAATCTCACGCCAGACGTGCGCGAGGCAGTTTATGCGCCGACCGGCGGCATTGTCGAACCATACGAGATGATTTTTGCGATTGTCGAAAACGCCTGTCAGAACGGGGTCACGCTTTTGACCAACACGAAAGTGGATGCGATTGAACGCCTGCCCGAAGGGTTGCGCGTCAAAAGCGGCGACCGCGAATTGACAGCGCGTTTCGTCGTGAACGCCGCCGGACTGTATGCGGACGAAATCAGCCGTTTAGCCGGGGCGGAGGAATTCAAGATCATTCCCAGAAAAGGGGAAGAATATTTGCTGGATAAACGCGCCGGGTCGCTCGTTAAAACGGTCATTTTCCCGATTCCCACGAAAAAGTCGAAGGGGATTTTAGTCATTCCGACGGTGGACGGCACGCTGATGTTAGGGCCGACCGCGTCGGAAGTCGAAGATAAAGAAGATCGGACGACGACGGC
Source organism: uncultured Candidatus Moduliflexus sp. (assembly GCA_964602655.1). Lineage (GTDB taxonomy): Bacteria > Moduliflexota > Moduliflexia > Moduliflexales > Moduliflexaceae > Moduliflexus. The sequence goes on along the minus strand of CAZRSF010000005.1, from coordinate 92,892 downwards.
GGAAGGGCTGCAATATATTCTGGAGCATGTGCGCCCGATGGTGCCGGGCATTCAGTTGAAAGACATCATCACCTCATTTGTCGGCCTGCGCCCGACTATCGCGGGTGACGATTTTTACATCGCCCGCAGCCAGAAAGTCCCCGCGTTGATTCAGGCCGCCGGGATTCAATCCCCTGGCCTCACGTCTGCCCCGGCGATTGCGGAAATGGTGAAAGACATTCTGCTGCAAGCCGGATTAGCGTTAGTCGAATCACCAACCTATAATCCGCGCCGTGTGGGGGCGAAAAAAATCCGTCACCTGAAAACCGATGAAATTGATCGCCTGATTCAGGACAATCCGGCGTATGCGCGGGTCGTCTGCCGCTGCGAGCGCGTCAGCGAGGCCGAAATCATCCAGGCCGTTCGCGCCGGGCATGCCACGCTGGACGGCGTCAAATTCGCGACGCGCGCCGGCATGGGACGCTGTCAGGGCGGCTTCTGCACGTTCAGAGTCATGGAGATTATCTGCCGCGAAACCGGCATGAGTTACGACGAAATCACGAAACGCGGCGGCGGAAGCTGGGTGGTTTCCGGCCAGCTTGGCGAAACGATGCGCGATGCTGATAAATAAAAGCGACAACACAGGAGTGCAAAAGCTTGCTTTTGCATTGCAACGAAGCGGCCATGCCGCGTTGCAAAAGCAAGCTTTTGCACTTCTGAAAACGTACCATGCGTAACGAACAATATGATGTCACCGTCATCGGCGGCGGCCCGGCGGGCATGTCGGCTGCGGCGCGGCTTGGGCGGGCAGGCTGCAAAGTCGCGCTGATTGACCGCGAACCGACGCTCGGCGGAATTTTGATGCAATGCGTCCATAATGGCTTTGGCCTGCACCATTTCAACGCCGATTTGACCGGCCCGGAATATGCCGAACGCCTGATCGCCGAAGTCCAGAAATGCCCGGAGATTGATGTTTATACGAATGCGACTGTCACCGATTCGAACGCCGAACATCACGTGACGGCCATGTCGCCGGAACTCGGCATTTTGCAGATCGAAAATAAGGCCGTCGTCCTTGCGATGGGCTGCCGGGAGCGCAATCGCGGCAATATCGCGATCCCTGGCACGCGGCCATCCGGGATTTTTACCGCCGGTTTCGCGCAGAAACTTGTCAATATGCAAGGGCTGCTTCCAGGCAAAGAAGCGGTCATCATCGGCTCTGGCGATATTGGCTTGATTATGGCGCGGCGTCTGACCTGGTCTGGCATCGCGGTCAAAGCGGTGATCGAAATTATGCCGTATCCCGGCGGATTGGTACGGAATATCGTGCAATGCCTTGAGGATTTCAACATCCCGCTCTATCTGTCGCACACCGTCACGAACATTTTCGGGAAAGACCGCGTCAGCGGCGTCGAAGTCGCGAAATTAGATGATGAACGGCATGTGGTCGAAGAGAGCAAATTCGTCATTCCGTGCGATACGATTTTGCTGTCGGTGGGGCTGGTTCCCGAAAACGAATTATCCCTCGACGCGGGCGTTAAACTGAGCAACATCACCGGCGGCGCGGTGGTGGATTCTGACTTGATGACCTCAGTGGAAGGGATTTTCGCCTGCGGCAATGTGCTGCATGTGCATGATTTGGTGGATTATGTCAGCGATGAAGCCGAGCGCTGCGCTCAGGGCGTGCTGCGCTATCTGCAACGCGGCGCAGATTACGCGCATAAGCGCACCCGCGTCTCGTCTGGCAATAACGTCCGGTATGTCGTCCCGAATCAGATTGATCCGCGTCAGGATGTGACCGTGTTCCTGCGTCCGCTGATTGTCGGGCGCGATGTGCATTTGCAGGTCAATGCCGACGGCGTGGCGATTCTGCGCAAAAAACAGCGGCAGGTGCAGCCCTCGGAAATGATTCAGGTGGCCTTAGGCGCGGCGGAGATGATCGGCAAGCGCGAACAACTGCCGGAACGGATTGAAATTTCGATTGAATAAATCGCTTGTTCATGAATTCCCCTCCTGGGAGGGGCAAGGGGTGGGGCAATCCAAGCTGTCAGACACTTCGAAAGTGTCTGACAGCTTTCATCGGAAATATTATGGCGACACAATTGCGAGAAATGGTCTGCATTACCTGCCCATTGGGCTGCCGCATGGAATTGGAGGTTGAAGATGGGGAACTTCGCGCCGTTCAGCACAATTCCTGCAAGCGCGGCGTGGAGTATGCCAAACAGGAATTTTACGATCCCCGCCGCATGGTGACGGCGACCGCGACCGTTGAAAATGGCGTGGTGCCGCGCGTCCCCGTGCGCACCAGCCAGCCGCTTCCGGTAGCGCAGATCAACGCGCTATTAGCGGAGATTTACCGCCTGACGCTCGCCGCGCCCATCAACATCGGCGTCGCGGTCATCAAGAATTTCGCCGATACCGGCGTGGATGTCGTGACGACGCGAACGGTCGCGGCGAGATAGAAAATAACCCTGCCAGGATTTGAAACCCTGGCAGGGCTGATAGCCGATTAAAAAACCCCTTGCTGTTGAAGCGTTTGATACACCGCTTTCAAACGACCATCATGCTGTTTTCGCGCGATATTCACGAAGGTCGGCTTGATGAAAAGTTGATTGACGATCCGCCCGACAAGATTCTGCCACGCATACGCCTTCTTGCTCCGAATGTCTTGCGCAAGCCGTCTTCCTAACGCATGTGCCCGGGCGAGCGCGTTCGGCACGTTGTTAACCGTTCCGCCTTTCACGCTGACGCCGAGCGTACCGGAAACATAGCCGCGCCGCATGACGCTCCCTTTCACGAATTCTGTCAGATCATTCGCCACTTTTTCCGCTCCCATGCTCCCGGCGGTTGATATCCCGACCACATATTTTCCGCCGAAGCCCGCTGACGTGAAGCGTTCGAACATTCCCATCCGCTCCATGAAGTTTTTCATGATGGCGTTCGGCGATGCCGCATACGTCGGCGAGCCGAGGATGACGCCATCAGCCTTATACACAAGTTGTTTCAACTGCTCGAAATCGTCGCGCAGCGGGCAAACACCCGTGCTCAGACATGCGGAGCATCCGGTGCAGAACTGGATATTGTAATCGGCCAGAAAGATTTCCTGCGTGGTTGCGCCTGCTTCTGCTGCGCCTTTCAAGGCTTCTCTGACTAACGTGGCGGTGTTGCCATTTTTACGCGGGCTGCTGATAATTCCAATGATATTCATCATGTGTTCTCCTTTGAAAGTTCAAGTATGTCGAAACTTCAGTTTCGACCGACAATTCCTTATAAAACGGATATCTGTGGTTCGTTACGAATAATTTTTGCGCGAATCTTGCTGACGGCGTTGGCGAGCATTAAGGCGATTAACATCGCGATGGTCATCCAGAGCGACACCCATTTCAGCGGAGTGGCGCAGACGGCTAAATACAGCATGGTCGAAATCTGCCCCGGAAAGCTGATGACATTTACAATCATGCTGACGGTTTCGATCACATCGAACAATCCCCTTGCCAGAGGGAACATCACGCACCATTTCAAGGGATAGTCAAGCTGAAGCCCGTTCAGCAGCCGAAGCATGAAACTGATTTGCAACAGTCCGAAACTGGCAATAATAAGGAAATCTAATCCTAACAGCAAGAGATACGCATCGCGTCCCTGCTGCCCAATCATGGTCAGATAGTTGATTGTTTGCGCAACCGTATTGGCAAAATTCATATCAAGCATTCCGACGCCCCCGGTCAATTCTTTCAGACGCGCCTGCCCAAACCAGTCGTTTTCCATGATAACGATTGATATAAAAAAGAAGATGATAACCTTTCTGCTGTGTTCTTTTGTGCTGAAGCGATCAAACCAATTTAACATTCTTTTCATTTTACACTCCTTCTTCCTGTTGACAAATCGGTGATGAGTTATTATGCTTACGATAGATAAAATAAACTTCAAGTATTTTTAATATACTATAAGTTTACTTTTTAAATTTGTCAAGAGGGAGATGTAAAATATTTATGGAAAAATTACCAAGACGCGCGCGGGAAAAATTAGCGCATGAAGCAGACATCCTCGCTGCCGCCGAAAAGCTATTCACGCAGCATGGCTTCGAGCAGGTGACGATGGACGTAGTCGCCAAAGAAGCGGAGTTCACCAAACGGACATTGTATCAATACTTTCCCAGCAAGGAAGACCTGTTTTTTGCGGTGGTGCTTCGGGGATTTCAACAAATGGCTGCGTACATGGGAGGAGCAAGCGAGCAAGGAACGAACGGCTTTGAGAAGCTCAGACTCGCGGCTCGCGCCTATTATCAATTTTACAAAGACCATCCCGGAACGTTCCGACTGATGGCCTATGTCGGCTACGTCAAATCAAAAGGGGGACGCAGCCCCCGGCGCGAGGAATGGCTGCAATTCGACGATAAGATATTTCAGGCGTTTGCGAAACTCATTGAAGCGGGACAAGCCGATGGCAGCATCCGCGCTGATCTCGATGCGGCGCAGAGCGCCTGAAATATCTTATCGTCGAATTGCAGCCATTCGACGATAAGATA
>CAZRSF010000005.1:80554-88378 GCA_964602655.1 uncultured Candidatus Moduliflexus sp. | reverse complement strand
CGGCGCAGAGCGCCTACGCGCTCGCGTTTTTGCTGACCGGATTTTTGAACATGCTGTCCGTCTCCGGCACAACCTTTACCGCCCACTTTGCGCTTGATCAGGAGGCGTTCAGCCTGTCCACGCTCGATCTGCTGTTAGATTCGGTGCGCCGCCGCGTGCCATTGCATCAATAATGCAGCACTCGCCGCATCAATTCAGGAAATTCCGCCGGTTCTCCGGCGACCGGCACGCCGATGTTTTCGAAGGCCGCGATTTTTTCCGCCGCCGTGCCGGAGCCGCTGGAAATGATCGCGCCAGCGTGTCCCATGCGCTTGTCCGGCGGCGCGGCTTGTCCGGCGATAAATGCGACGACCGGCTTCTTCATGTGCGCGGCGATAAAGGCGGCGGCCTGCTCTTCGGCATTCCCGCCGATTTCGCCGATCAGCGCGACCGCGTCGGTGTCGGGATCAGCCTCGAATCGCGCTAACAATTCGATGAAGCCGAGTCCGATAATCGGGTCGCCGCCAATGCCGACGCAGGTGGATTGCCCGAATCCGGCCTGCGTCAGTTGATCCGCGATTTCGTAGGTCAGCGTGCCGCTGCGGGAAATCAGGCCGACGCGCCCTTCTTTGAAGATGTTCGACGGCAGAATGCCGATTTTGCATTTGCCCGGCGAAATCAGGCCGGGACAGTTCGGGCCAATCAATACCGCCCCTTTGCGTTCGAGAAATTTGAGCGCCTTCATCACATCTAATGTCGGAATCCCTTCGGTAATCGCCACAATCACCTTGATTCCGGCGTCAGCAGCCTCGCAGATGGCGTCGGCGGCAAATTGCGGCGGCACGAAAATCACGGAGGCGTCCGCGCCGGTTTCCCGCACCGCCTTTTCCATCGAATGAAAGACCGGAATTCCTTCAATATCTTGCCCTTCTTTGCCCGGCGTCGCCCCAGCGACGATATTCGTGCCGTATTCCCGCATGTTCAGCGCATGAAACCGGCCATCGCGCCCGGTAATTCCCTGCACAATCACGCGCGTCGTCTGATCAATCAAGATGCTCATTGTGAGGAATAGAACACTGATGAGATCAGTCTCATCAGTGTTCTATTATCATATTGCGGCAATCGCCATTTGCGCGGCTTCGCGCATAGATGAGGCGACGCGCAGCCGGTTATTGCCTTGCAGAATTTCGTGTCCTTCCTGTTCGTTCGTTCCGGTCAGCCGCGCCACAATCGGCACGGCAATTTCCATCTGATTCATGGCGGTCAGCAAGCCTTTCGCCACGTCGTCGCAGCGGGTGATACCGCCGAAAATGTTGATCATCACGACCTTGACGTTGCTGTCGCTGAGCAGAATCGTCATAGCGTCAATCACTTTTTGCGGGTTGGAACTGCCGCCGATGTCGAGGAAATTGGCGGGACGCCCGCCGTACAACTGAATCACGTCCATCGTCGCCATCGCTAAGCCCGCGCCGTTGACCATGCAGCCGATGTCGCCGTCGAGTTTGATGTAGCTCAAGCCTTTGTTTTTCGCGTCAAGTTCCTTCAATTCGTCGTCAGTCAGGTCGCGAAACGCCTCGAATTCCTCATGCCGATAGAGCGCGTTATCATCGAGGTTGATTTTCGCGTCAAGCGCCAGAATCTCGCCGTCCGGCGTTTCGATCAGCGGATTGATCTCTGCCAACGACGCATCGGATTGGACATAACAGCGATATAATTGCTTCAAAATTTTCGCGGCTTTCGTGGCAAGTTTCGGGTCGGGAAAGAGATGAAACGCGACGTTTCTGGCCTGAAAATCGAGCAGCCCGATTTCGGGGTCGATCTCGATTTTGACGATTTTTTCCGGCGAGGTGGCGGCGAGTTCTTCGATTTCCATGCCCCCTTCCGCGCTCGCCATCAGCACGATGTTTTTCGTGTTGCGGTCGGCAATCAGCCCGACGTACGTTTCGCGCCTGATGTCTGCCGCCGGAGAGACAAGCACTTTTTCGACGGTCAGACCTTTGATCGTCATGCCGAGAATCTGGTGCGCGTTCTCTTCGGCTTCCTGAAGCGTGTTCGCGATTTTGACGCCGCCCGCGTTGCCGCGCTCGCCCGCGTGTACCTGCGCTTTGATCACTATCGGGCGATTGATGGTTAAAAAAGCGTGTTTCACCTCTTGCACCGTCACGCAGACCCGCTCGTTCGGAATCGGAATATGGTAGCGGGCAAAAAGTTGTTTGGCTTGATATTCATGAATGTTCATGGCGAGTCCTTTCGTGTCTGTTTCTTCTTGTTGGCAGGTCAAATCTGCGTTTGACATAGACATCGTCGGCAACGATGTCAAGAAAAAGTTGTTCACAGGGGTTGAAACCCCCGTCTATATTCCATTGCCCTTTCAGGGCGCATACCTGCCGCGAAGCGGCAACGGAATAAAGGCAGGGGTTTCAACCCCTGCATACCGGATTCTTTTCTATTGACAGAATTCGCGAGAAGGACGATGTTAAACATATCAGGCGAAATTGTAAACAGAGGGAACAACATCCGACCAGTTCCCAGGGGTTGAAACCCCTGTCTATATTCCATCGCCCTTTCAGGGCGGACACCTGCCGCGAAGCGGCAACGGAATAAAGACGGGGGTTTCAACCCCTGAGATGAAAGGAGCATATAATGAAAAAAATTCGATTCTACATGATGTTATGTGGTGTATTGTTGCTTGTATCGTGCAAACAACAGTCGCAAGAGGTTCAGCCCACGCCTGCGCCGACCGTGAAGGCCAAAATTTCGACGGAGGATGTCAAGCAGAAGCTCGGCGAAGCGTTCAAAACGACGAAAGAGTATTTTTTGCAGGAAAGCGAGCCGTACCGCAAAGAGTTAGAGCAAAATCTGGCCGAAATGGATCGCCAGATCGAGGAATGGAAGCCGCAAATCGAGCAGATGCAGGAAGACGCCCGACGTGAGATGGAAAAACAGTTGGCCGCGTTGGAGCAGCAGCGGGACATCATCCAGCAGAAACTCGAAGAGATGAAAGACCCGACCAAACAGGCATGGGATGACGTGAAAAGCGGCATGGATAAGGCCGTGAACGAATTGAATATCGCCTTCGAAAAAGCGGCGGAACGGTTTAAAAAGAATGAGGAGAAATAAGGTAGGTCGAAACTCCAGTTTCGACCTACGACAGAAAAAAATGATGCGCCACGAAGAATCGCAACCGCAGAAGGGCTTCTGGTCAGCCTGTTTCGACGTATCACTGCAACACGTTGTCACGCCGCAGATTTTGCCGATCTTGTTTATTTTGAGTATTTTCGCCGCCACGTTCGTTATGGCCGTTCTCTTTTTCGCCGGAATCACGATGTTCAAGGCCGGTCAGGTCAGCGCGGGCGTCATTGTCATGATTTTCGCGCCGGTCGTTTTTATCGTGTTGATTTTGATTGCGCGGGTCGTCTGCGAGACGATCCTGACGCTTTTTCGTCCCGGCAGGGACGCCCGCGAATAGCCCGCCATGTAAATTCTCCCAGGCGTTGAAACGCCTGTCTTTATTCCGTTGCCGCTTCGCGGCAAAATGCCGCACTGAAAGGGCGGCGGCGTATAGCCAGCGGTTTCAACCGCTGGCGACCGACGCGCGCAGCAGCCGATCTTCGATGGCGGCGCGATTCGACACGCAGGCATTTTGCAAGCAGCGCAGCAGCAGTGCCGTAGATTGCAAATAGGGCGCCACCTGTAGTACCTCTTTTTGCGTCAATTCATACTCTGCCGCCGGGAAATGAGCGCGGAAAATTGTCAAAAGCTGCTGGCTCGCCGTCTTCCATACCTTTTTATTTCTCTTATTTTTCGGAAGTTTGACGGTTTGCAATTCGGCGGCAAGCGCGGTCAAGCCTTGTTTTTGGCTGCATCGAATCGCTTTCTCAAGCCGTTTGGCGGCGTCAGCGTCAATGGTGACGTTGACAGTGATGGCTAAGGCGGCAGCGGCATCGGCAGATGTGGTTGCGATGGCTAAAGCATCAATGTAGGAGATGGTCATAGCGGCAGCGAAGGCGTCACCGGCGTTGACAAGAGTGGGAATGGCGAAAGTAGAAATGGAGGTGGCACTCATGGTGCGAAGACACATGGTCATAGCACGGCGTTGTAATGACATATAACTTGCGTACGCAGTGCGAAATTTTTCATCAGCCTCTTCTTCATCCAATTGCATATTCGGAGCTTGCGCTTCGACCAATTTCAGCAACCTTGTCAGCCGATCCGATTTCCGCGCCATGTCATCCAGTGCGTTCAGCCACACGGCGAACAAATCATCCGCGTCTGCCAGCATTTCCGTCGTCAACAGAAAGACTTCGTTCCAACGCTCTTCGTGGGCATGATTCGCGATCAAATTCGGAAAGGCCGCCGGATGTTCGACAAGATAACGGGCAGCGTAATATTCCTGAAAGGTGAGATGCGCGAAGGAATAGATGTCATGCGCCCGCTCCACAAAAACGCCGTGCTGCGCCTCGATGGTTTTGACCACGTCCGCGCCGCGCGTTTCGTCGTGCGGGTAGGCATTCGGCAGGCGGCGCAGAAAGTCCGCCACGCGCCCGCCGATCTGCTCTAACGGCCAGAGATACTCGCCGCGCTCGAACGTTTCCGCCGCAATCCGCGCAAACATCTGATGCTTGCGATCCTGCGACAACGCCTGATAGCGCGGGTCGCGGCTGATGCCCCGGCTTTTATCCCATTGCCGCAGCAGCACGTCCAGCGCCTCTTTATAAATTTCGGAACGGCGATCCGGAAAACTCTGCGCTTCCTCGAAGCCGATGCAGAGCAGTGTCAGCAGCAGCGGGCTTTTCGCTAAATCTTGCAGGCGTTTGCTACGCTCGAATTCTTTGAAAAATCGCGCCGCATGTTCTTCCGGCGTTCCGGCCAGGCGCGTCTCCGCATTCGGCGTGTTGTCGAACCAGTGCCGCACGAACGCTTCCACCTGTTCCGGCTCGAAATCTGCCATTTCGACGTAGATAAAATCCGTGAAATGATATTCTTCCGCCGCCGCGCGACAGGTGACGACGATCCGGCTCTGGCCGTATGTCTGGCTGAAATCCTTGATTTCGTCAATCACGCGCTGGCGTTCGGCCTGATCCACGTTCACTTCGTCGAGGCCGTCGAACAGGAGCAGCGCCCGCCCCTCTTTCAACTGTGTGGTCACGAAAGCGCGGGCGTCCGGGAAGTCGCTGCGCTCGAATTCATGGACAATGAAATCGAACAGCGACAGATTGCGGCGGTGCAGGTCCCGCAGGAAAATCAGCATCGGCACGAGCGGCGCGTCCGGGTCGAGCGTTCCCGCCGCCGCTCGCAGCGCGACGTATTTCAAAAACGTGGTTTTTCCCGCGCCCGGCTTGCCGAGAATGAAGAGGCGCGAATGCTCCCGCACCGCTTGCAGGCCGTCCTGCCCTTTTTCAATCGCCTCGCCGAAACTGTTCTTCCCGACAAACACCTCTTGCAGCCGCTCGATCTCTTTGGGATGACGGCGAAACGCGGCGGGCTTGCTCAGGAGATTGACCTGCGTGAAAAAGCCTTCCATCGGCATGGGGCGGTGCATAGTCAGAATCTTCATCGTGCCGTATTGCTGCTTGATGTCGTCGCGATAGCGTTGATACGCCTCCGCCGTTGCGCCCGCAAACGGAAATTGCCCGGCGGCGTTTTCAAGTTCGCTAATCAACGTTTTATATTCTTCCTTTTTGTCAGCGCCGACCGCTTTTCGCGCCTCCAGCAGCACCGCAATCAGCGTGGATTCGCCGTTTGCGATATTTCCGTATTTCCCCAATTTTTCGACAAAATTCGGCCAGAAGGTCGCTGTCGTGCCGGTGGCGTCAACCTGAGCGATGAAATGATCAGGCAGCCCGGCGTTTAACATAAGCGCCCGCCGCGCCTGTTCATCGTGCGCATTCGGCAGCGTCGCCAGTAGATTGGCTATTTTAGCATACAGCGATTCGTTCATAAATATGCTGAAATGAACCCTGCCAGGGTTTAAAACCCTGGCAGGGTTGTTTCATCTTGATACCGACTCCACTGAATCCCGGCAATCTCAGCAGGATCGGCGGCGGTGAAGAGGGTGGCGGATTTCGTCTGAAAATCAATCGAGCGCAGGAGCGCCAACCCGCAGCATTCGTTCTGCGGATTCAGGATGCCAAGCACAAGATTCTTGAAATCCTTCAGCAGCATGTCCCGCACGAATTCGACGCCGGGAAACGCGGCTTTCAGCGCGGCGAAATCGGCGTAATTCAGCTTCTTTTCCGTCACGATCAGCAATTCCCGCTCGACGCGCTCGCCCCAGCATATCGGCTGCTGCGGCGTCAGTTTGCCCGATAATTCCTGCAATTGTTCCGGCGAACAGGCCTGCCCTGAAAAGAGCGGCGTGTCGAAAATGCCGATCTGGGCGAGGGAGCAGGCGATTTCCTGCGCGGCGGCGAAATGCTGCTGAAACATGGCGGCGCGATAATTTTGACGGAATGCCTGGGTTTTGTCGCGGCACTCGGCATTCGGGGCAAGGCGGAGAATCGCCGGTGTTTCAAAAGCGGCGTAGTGTTGCAAAATATGCTCGCATTCGTCGCCGCGCTGAAGGCAGAGAATCAGGTCAGGCGCAAGCGCGGCGATTTTTTGCGTTTTCAACACGCGCCCCAACTGGCCGGAGACTAAGCCGGTGGTGTCAATCAGAATTTTGTCCATGCCAGCAGCGAGGGCTTTATCCACCATGCGGCGCGTGCCGATGACGAGTTGCAGCAGATGACCGGTGGGGCGCGTATCGCCGACAAAATAGATGCCGCGCAGCGCCGCGTCGCTGAGGCTGGCGAGTTCGGCGGTCACTTCGCCGAAGCCGACGGTGGTCGGCGGCCCAATATCGGATTGGCCGATGTCGGCGTCCACAATGCCGACGCGTTGCCCGGCGCGAACGCATTGATTGGCAAGCGTCAGCGTCAACGTGGTTTTGCCGGTGTCTTTTTCGCCGAGAATGAGGATGGTTCTGGCATGTTCGATGGCGTCAAGGAGGTTTTGCATCGTTGCGTTTACTAAAAGTTGTCAGACACTTTTAAAGTGTCTGACAACTTCGTTTAAACCGACATCGCCAGAACCAGCAACAGCCGCTTGATAAGGTAAATGGCGAGCAGCGTGACGAATGGCGCGGCATCGAGCGGTTGCGCGGCATTCTGCAACTGAATTTCTAACGGCGAGCGAAAGACTCGTCTGAAAAACGCGAACACCGGTTCGGTCAGTCTGTCAATCAGCGGAATACGCATCCGCGCCATCGGGTGATACGGCCAGAAACAGGCCACCACGACAACAACCGCCGCAAAAACCACGATCCAGAAGTAGATGTTGAACAGGAAATGCAGCGTGTAAAACACCGCGTGAAACAGGTTGCCGAACAAGTTCATATTGCGCATGGTCTGAACGACAAACATGCGGAAAAAATAGATCGCCAAGATAACGATCAGCGGGGCGATGTCAATCGGCGAGGAGAGCCGATCCAGGCGAAAGACTTTGCGGAAAAACGTGAAGACCGGTTCGGTGGCGCGAGCGAAAAACCGCACGAATTTCGCGGTGTTCGGATTCGCGGTAGAGACGGGAATCCATGACAACATCACGGCGATAAAAATAATCCAGATATAGACCTCCAATACCAGGTCTATCAGATTTGCCAGCCCAATCAATGGGTTCATGTCAACCTCCTAATATCGTGTCTTCCTTAGAGACGCCCCGGCGGGGCGTCGTTTCCCTGATGGAACGAATAATATCTTCTTACCACAATTGGTATTACTCACTGATGTTACGCAGTGTTTCCGAAATTCCCCTCCTGGGAGGGGTTGGGGGTGGGTTATGGTGACCGGCAGACAGGCGTTCGAG
>CAZRSF010000005.1:24814-80544 GCA_964602655.1 uncultured Candidatus Moduliflexus sp. | reverse complement strand
GGGGAATCAGCGGTTGCCTCTCAGATCGGCCTGCGTAAGGTCATTTACTCAAACATCAACATCAGCAGAAATATCACCAGCCGATTGATGGGGTAAACGAGGAGCAGCAGGATGAATGGCGCAATATCGAGCGACTGCGCCCCCTCGTGAAATTCTATTTCCAATGACGAATGACAGACTCGTCTGAAAAATGAGAACACCGGCAGCGTGAATTTGTCAATCTCTGGAATCCGATTCAACACCATCGGATGATACGGCCAGAAACAGGCCACCACCGCTAAAATTGCGGGGATCATCACAATGGCGAACACGATGATAGACGCAAGGTTAATCAGACCTTTCAGGTAAAGAAACCAGAGATTATTCATGTCAACCTCCGAGTTCCTGAGAGCGGCGCGTGGCGGCCTCGACCGCGTTCATGATCGCGGTGGTGACGCCGTCGCGTTCCAGCACATAGACGCCGGTTATCGAAGTGCCGCCGGGCGATGTCACCATGTCGCGCAGTTTCATCGGATGTTCGTTCGTTTCAATCGCCATTTTGGCCGAACCGAACACGGTCTGTCGCGCCAATTTCAGCGCAATTTCGCGGGAAAATCCGACTTTCACGCCTGCATCGGCAAGGGCGTTGATGATATGAAAAATATACGACGGGCCGCTGCCGCTTAACCCGGTGACTGCATCCATGAGTTTTTCCTCGACAATGACGGTTTCGCCGACGGCATTAAAAATATCGCTGGCGATCTGCACATCCGCTTGCGTGGCGCGAGTTCCCGCGCTGATGGCGGTCATCGCGGCATGAACCAGCGCGGCGATATTCGGCATGGCGCGCACGACGCGCGCCGTTGGCAAAAGTTGCTGAATCAGTTCGATTTTGACGCCCGCCGCAATGGAAATTACGAGCTTTGTCGCATCCACATCAGCGGCAATTTCCTGAAGCACGGCGTTGATCACCTGCGGTTTGACCGCGAGAATAATAATATCGCTGCCTTTGACGACATAGTTATTCTCCTGAAGCGTGCGTATGCCGTAGGTGCTGCCGATAAATGCCAGACGCTCCTTCGAGGCATCGCTGGCAGCGATCTGCGCTTGCGGCACGACACCGGACGGCTGCGCCAGTCCGCGAATCAGGGCTTCAGCCATGTTGCCTGCGCCGATAAATCCAATATGTTTCTGAGATAACATCTTTTCCGCTCTGGCAGGCTAAACTGCGTTGAATTCAACGAAACAGCGTTCGCCAACCTCTCCTTCATGACGTATTAGAGATTTCTCTCCGCCGCCTCAACTGTCTGTTCGATTAAGGTCGCAATCGTCATCGGACCGACTCCGCCGGGAACAGGCGTGTACGCGGCGCATTTTTCGATCACGGCAGAAAGCTCGACATCGCCGACATTGCCGGGATGATACCCGGCGTCAACCACAATTGCGCGATCTTTGATCCACGCCCCTTTGATAAATTCGGGTTTCCCCACCGCGCCGACGACAATGTCGGCCTGACGCACGAGGTCGGATAAACCCTGCGTTTTCGAATGGCAGATCGTCACGGTCGCGTTCGCATTCAACAGCATCATCGCAATCGGCTTGCCGAGTATGGGGCTGCGACCGACGACAACGGCGTGTCTGCCTTCTATCGGCAGGCGATAATGCCGCAGCAGCCGCATGATACCGGCAGGCGTGGCGGAACCATACGCGGGTTCGCCCATCGCCATTCTGCCGAAGCCGAGCGCGGTGACGCCATCCACGTCTTTTTCAAGGCCGATCCGGTCGAAACAGCGGCGTTCGTCAATTTGCGACGGGACGGGATGCTGCAATAAAATGCCGCGCACGTCGGGATCGTCGTTCAATAGGTCAATTTCCCGCAGCAGTTCGTCGGTCGTCGTGGTTTGCGGCAGCGCGACTTTCAGCGACTCCATGCCCACCCGTTTGCAGGCGTTGCCTTTCATGCGGACGTAGGTCGCCGACGCGGGGTCGTCGCCGACGATGATGGTTGCCAGGATCGGAATCCTGCCGTGTGATTGCTCTTTGATTTTTCGAACGCGGATCGCAAGTTCCTGCTCAATCTGCTGCGATAACGCTTTGCCATCCAAAATAATTGCGCTCATGTTACAATGTCCTTTCTGGGGTAAAAAAGCTCATATTGGCGTCGCGGGGCGAAACCGAATCTAAAATCGAATCGCTTTATACAGTTCCGCTAACGTTATCGTAAATTGCAGATTTTCCAGGCTCAACACCTCTGTCGGCTGTTCTAAGCGTTCGTATTGCCATTTCCGTTCTTCTCCGCGCCGAAAGATTTCCACTTGCATCGCCGATTGGCTGATGAGCGCGTATTCTCGGAGCGACGGCAGACGTTGATAATGCAAAAACTTTCGTCCGCGATCATAGGCTTCTGTGCCGGGAGACAAAATTTCAGCCACAACCGTCGCGTCATTGACCATATCATCGGCGATATACGCATCTTCCCGGCAGACCACCATCACGTCAGGATACACATAATGATGGTGCGTCTCGATATAGAGGCGCATGTCAGCCATATACGGGATGCAAGGCTTTCCGTCAAGGTGTTGGAGTAAGGCCGAAAAGAGCCGTCCGGCAAGCAGATTATGCCAGCGCGTGCCGCCCGCCATCGCGACAATCTCGCCTGCGTCGAATTCGTGTCGTTCGGCGGCCTGCCGTTCCTGTAAAAGGTAGGAGTCTTCAGTGATAACTTCTTGTTTTCTTTGAGGAATAGGCATAATCAATCATTTTTTTCAATTCGATTGGCATTGAGAAAATCGTATGATCTTATTTCCTTCGTTCACTTGATAACAGGCATTTGACGTTGCAACTCGTTGTAAGTCAAAAACGATCCTTGACTCGATTTTCTGAGATTGCGAAGCATCAATTTTGGGCGTTTCCGATTCGGAATCTTGATTCTCTTTCTTTGAAAACAGCCCTTTATAAAACCCTACGCTATCATCAAACACCTGTTTCGAACCATCTACAGACTTATCAAGAAAATTTTTCTCAACAGCCACATCTTGAACATTGGCTTTCACCAAAAAGGCTATCGTTTGGGCAGGATGAACGAATTCGATAACAAGTGGCAATTCTACTCTATTACGAAGCATGTCATCCTTATTCATAATTCCGTGCAAAGAAAACGTCATTGTCTTTGCTTCATTATCCACAGCAACTTTCTTCTCTGCGGTTACAGTTTTATCCTCTTGCGCAAAGCGAGCTTTAACACTAAAATTCTGAGACTGCTCTTTTATCCAAACGTCAGGGATTGTTATTTTGACAGTGTCCTCGCCAAGTAGCGATGATTCGACGCTAAAATTTGTTGCCGTAATAACAGGACTGAGCAATGATTGGATCATGTCCTGCAAATCTTGTTGATCTTGAACCTTGCCGATTAAATAGACCGTATCTTGATAGGTTACTCTGTTATCTTGAGACATCTGCCGAATTAGTTCTACCAATGCCTGTTGTTCGCCAGAAAGCGCATAAATTTCACCCAACAGCCTGAAATTTAACGACATTTCCTTTTCATTATCAAGATTTTGAACGATGAGTTTTTTAGCAGCCTCATAGTTTTTTAATTCTTTATATTGTAAAGCGACAAAGGCATTATTACGCCAATCACTATTACTTTCGGCAAGAATTCGCTCCAAATCTTTTGAAACATCATCCCCAACGTTTAATTGCGCTAATATTTCAGGATGAGTTTGTTTAAGAGCTTGAATTAACACGACTTTATCCATGAGTGTCGCGGCTAATTCATGATCCTTCCTGAAAAATGGACGATATTCTTGTTCGATTTTCTGATAGAGTTTGAGGGCTTCTTTGAAATATCCAAGCTCCTGAGCCGTGCGAGCAAACTTATACCAAAAAGGGGGAAACGCTTGAAAATCTTGCTGCAATCTTTCTAATTGGCGATAGCGTTTTTCTACATCCTCAATTGTTTCCTTTTCCTTAATTTTGAATACTTCGACAACATTGCGTAATTGGTCTTCTGTAAGTCGTAAATTCTCAGGAATATTATAGCGTTTCATAAGCGTCCAATAGACTTCAAGAAACGATTTTCGCATCTCATGGATCGCTTGAAGAGTTTGCACATCTAATTTCCAGAGCTTCTCGTCAAGGGCTTGACGATACAGTTGTGTATTTTCTCGATAATTTTGATATAAACCTCCGACTTGCGATAACACATAAGAAGCTATTACTTCTGTTCCAACAAGAGGAGTTGTCCCCGTAAGGATCGTTTTAAGAAATCCGCTGCCCAAATGAATAAGAACGCCAGGGAATCCCCCAGAAATACCATCTATCGTTTCATCCAAAACCGATTTTTGCGTCGTTGCTTGTAGTTGATCTATCAATTGTTTGACTCCAAGAGCCATTATTACATCCTTCGAGCCTTGCGTCGCCGTTGCATAGACAGAGTTTACCACTTGTTGATCATAAATTTTAAGAAGTCGCGCGGTCTGCTCTTCTGTTAGTTTAAACGTCATCAGCGTATCCATTAATTGCTTTAAAATCGTCAAAACCTCTTCATCTTGAATCGCTGACAAACTAATGTTATTGATAATGTTGTTATATTCTTCATCTAAAATGATGCGATCTTCATAAGTTAAAATATTGACTAATGCCATGTGGCAATAATTGAGAGCTAACATCGCCCGCATGGCATCATCGTTCAACTGAGCTTCCTGCCCATATACCTGGAATGCCATGAACACACAAAATACACTGCACAAAATAACACAGAAAAATATTTTATTGATATTAATTCTTCGTTTTATGTCCATTTATTTCCTTATGGTATTCTGAGGGGGCTGATATCACTCAATAAGGTTATTTCAGAAACGAAACCTCCCATTTCTGAAATAACCGTTATCATGGCAATTCCCGTTAATTCACTTGGGTCGGCGTGGCCGTTGCTTCAGGCGCAGGAGTTGCCGTCGGCTCAGGCGTCGCAGTCGGCTCGGGAGTGGCTGTTGCCGTCGGTTCCGGGGTCGCTGTCGGCTCAGGAGCGGCTGTTGCCGTCGCCTCTGGCGCTATGGTTGGTTCTTGAGTTGCGGCGGCTTCGGGAACTGCGGTGGCTTCTACTGGCGTTTGCGCGGCTTCGGTCGGCGTCTGGTCTGCCGGAGCGGTCGGCGGTTCCGTCGTCGCGGCTGCCGGAGTGGCGGCGGCTTGCGGGGCTTCGGTCGGCGCAACCGGGCCTAAGGCGACTTTCTGCTGCGCTTCGATGATTTCCAGCCGTTTTTTGGCCTGATCTTTCAACGCAGCAGACGTATTGGAATCTACGATTTGCTGATATGTCGCTTTGGCGTTATCAATCTGCGTCAAGGCTTCATAATTGCGGCCAATCGCTAATGCAATCTCGGTTTTACGACTTGCCGATGCCTTGCCTTCCACTTTTTTCAGCGCGTCTATCGCTTCCTGAAATTTCCCCTGCTGTTCGAGAATATAGGCCAGGCCTTCTTCCGCGCTGACAGCCAGATAACCGGAGGAATTTTTAGCAAGATACTCTGAAAAATATTTTTTGGCCTCATCATATTTTCCGGTATCATAGGCAATGCTGCCAAGCATATAGACGGCGCGTTTTCCGCTCTCCGTGCCGGCATATTTATTGATGACTTCCTGATATGCGGCCACAACATCTTTATAGGGGTGTTCCTGCGCAACGGCAGCCTTTTCGTCTTCTTTCGCCGCCGCTTGCGCCGCAACATCTTTCACGTCTTGATGCAGCTTCACCGCTTTGCCTTCCAAATTCAGCGCCTTTTCTGTGACGCGTTGTTGATAGCTCGTCCATCCATACGCCGCAATAACCACCACGATAATCGCAGCGATGATCATGCCAATCGTTTTGAGATTGGCCAGCGTCCAATCTGACGCTTTCTGAAGAAATGGGGTATGAAGGATGTCTTCAATGTGTTCTACTTTTTTCTGTTTGTCATGTTTCGGAGAGAATTTGTCTGCCATGAGCCGTTACCCTTTCATTCAATCGTGTTGAGCGCTTCACCATAAAATTCCTGCAACCGATACGCGATGTGTTACACACTCCTTCCCCCTCCTCAGAGGAGAAAGTGGATGTCTTCATATTGCTTGCAGGCGTGTTCACTAAATTTCTGTGGCCGGGATAAATCAGGACGCCTCAACCTTCCAGACATTTTCCAGGCGCAGTAGGCTCGACTTTTCTGGCTCGCATCGGAAAGTCAAGTCAAAAACTTCAGAATTGAAAAAATGGCCTGTCATGCGCGGACTAACTGAACAATGGCCTCGGCGGCAATTCCGTCGCCCGTTCCTGTAAACCCCAACCCTTCGGTCGTCGTCGCTTTCACATTGACACATTGCGGCTCAGTTTCCAGCGCCTGCGCCAATTTCGTCCGCATCGCCTCGATATAGCCGCTGAGACGCGGTTTCTCGGCAATAATGATGCTGTCAACATTGCCGATAGCGTATTGCTGCGCCTGCATCAATTTGACGACATGTTTGAGCAGTTTCATGCTGGAAATGCCTTTGTATTGAATATCGGTATCCGGGAAATGACGACCGATGTCGCCCAGTCCGAGCGCGCCGAGCATGGCGTCGCAGATGGCATGAATCAGCACGTCGGCGTCGGAATGACCGAGCAGCCCTTTTTCATAAGGAATCTTCACGCCGCCAAGCAGCAGATCGCGGCCAGAAACGAGACGATGCGCGTCATACCCGATGCCGACGCGAAAAGGAAGTGGTGCAGTCATAATAAGAGGAACGAGAGGAAGGGAGATACGCAAGAATGTCTTGTTGACAGCATCATGCCCTCGTGAGAACCTTGCCAGGGTTTTAAACCCTGGCAGGGTTGGGTTCGATCTTCGAGAATAATGCTCTATCTCTCTTCTTATCGTTGCAAAAACGCCTCGGCGATCAGCAGATCGTCAGGCGTGGTGATTTTGATATTCCGATAGGAGCCGGACACGAGCGCCACCGGAAAGCCGAAATGCTCGGCCATCATCGCGTCGTCGGTCGCCTCGAATCCCTCGGCAACCGCTCGTTCGTAGCAATCGAGAATCAGGCGGAAGCGAAACGTTTGCGGCGTCTGAATCTGCCACAGCAAGCGGCGATTATAGGTTTTCGACACGACCGGCCAGCGCCCGTCGGCGTCGTTCGCAACGGCAGCGACTTCTTTGATGGTATCTTTGGCTGGAACAGCAGCCACGCTTGCGCCGATCTGCCGCGCCGCGTCAATGGATTCGCGCAGAATCGCCACCGTCACGAACATCCGCACGGCGTCGTGAATCAGCACGATCTCGGTCTGCGACGGCGCGGCGCGTAATCCGCGCAAGACCGAATCCTGCCGCTCTTTGCCGCCGTCCACAATCGTGAGTGTTTTCGCGATGCCATGTTCGGCGATCAACGTTTCGCAGCGCTCCCGATCTTCGGCGCGAATCACTAACACGACATGGTCAATAACCGCCGCGCTGTCGAACATGTTGAGCGTATGCGCTAAAATCGGCATACCGCCGACCGGCAGAAATTGTTTCGGCGTCGCCTGAACGCCCATGCGCGAGCCTGTCCCAGCCGCCACAAGAATGGCTGTTGTTTGCGATGATTTCATATTAGTTCCATAATAAGTTGTCAGACACGTTTAACGTGTCTGACAACTATTGCCTCTATTCGATAAAATGGCTTTCATTGCGAATATCAGAGACCGTCAAGAGAATTTTGTCGGGAGAAGAAAATATTACGCGCCCCCGGTTCGGTCGCGTTGCCGCGAGGCGATCTTCTGCGTCACCGCGAGAATTTACGGAAAATATCTTTTCAGAGCTTGACAAGCGACGGCCTGACATCGTATGTTGGTTGCGTTGTCTCAATTACTCGTATTCTGTTAATTGTGAATGAAAAAACAATCGCTGGTTGCGTGAAAAACGCATATCAGATGATTCGAACAGACAAAGGAGCAAAGAAGGTGAACAAGAAACTATTTGCAATAATGACCTTGCTGTTGAGTGTGGCCGGTTTCGCGATGTCGGCGTATGCGCTCGGCGAAACGGATATGACGGTCACATACAAAGTGATCACGCGCTCGTCGGCGGGCGATTTGACGACGTATGTCAGTTACAATATCGCGGCGGCTGACAATGACGGCTACTGGCTGCAACGCACGACGTATATGACGTTGGACTCCAAGCCGCTTTCGATTACGCAAACCTTGTTAGACAACGAGACTCATGCCGCAAAACGGTATATCATGCACCGCCCGGCCAATATGGATCGCCCGGAGAGCGTCATTGATCTGCCGCTCGCGAAAATGGGAAAAGACGAAATCCTGCCGCAGCCGACGCCTGAATCTGCCGATAAAGATAGCGTGATCCGGGTGCAGGTCGAAGCCGGAGAATTCGCCATACAAGAAGTTCCCGCCGATGGCGTGACGCTGTGGGTGAGCGCTGATGTGCCGGTGTTGGGCGTTGCCAAAGTCGAAGCCGCTGATTGGACGATGGAACTCGTCAGTATCGTGAATGCCTCTGATGATTTGTTCCCGAAAAAGCCTGCGCCTGGCGGCGTGGCGTACATGGAAGAGGAATAATTCGCAGCAGGTGTCTGACACGTCGAACGTGTCAGACACCTTGAATATCTTATGCTGAAACCAGAAGATTTTTTTGATTTGACAGACTTTACGCACGGCGACCTGTTTGCCGGACTCGATTATGTCTGGGACGCGCTGAAACGCCTGCCGGATTACATCGCCGCCACATTGCAGCCCGGCATTTACGGCACCGTGATGGATGGCGCGTTTCTCGCGGATGATCGCATCTATCTCGGCAAAGGCGCAGTCGTCGAACCGGGCGCGTATATTGCCGGACCGACAATTATCGGCGAAAACACAGTGGTGCGGCAGGGCGCATACATTCGCGGCAACGTGCTGACCGGGAACAATTGCGTCATCGGTCACACCTCGGAACTGAAAACGGCCATTTTGCTTAACCAGAGCGGCGCGCCGCATTTTAACTATGTCGGCGACAGTATTCTTGGCAAAAAGGTCAATCTTGGCGCGGGGACGAAACTCTCGAATCTGAAAATGATCAAAGGAAATGTCTCGGTCAAAGTTGGAGAATTAGTGTATGACAGCGGCTTGCGGAAATTCGGCGCGATTTTGGGAGATTACGCCCAGACCGGGTGTAATTCCGTCCTGAATCCTGGTACGCTGATCGGGCGCGGCAGCCTGGTCTATCCGAATGCCACCGCGTCCGGCTATGTGCCGCCGAATTGCATCGTCAAATTGCGCCAAACATTGGAAATTGTCGAACAACGTTAAGGGTTGCCACGAATTGCACGAATAAACACGAATCGCTTCTGCTTTAAAAATTCGTGAAGATTCGTGCAATCCGTGACAACCATTCCTTCTATTCGAAAAATTCACGGAAACCTTACAGGCTTAAAACCGAATCAACTTGACCGTCTTGAACGGATTTACCGCAGAAAAATCTCCGCAGATCAGGTCATCACGCAGGAACTCGCCAATTATCTGACCGAACTTTCCGCCGAACTCGCGCGACAGATCGGCATCCTTGTCAACCGGAAAGGCGCGGTGGAGGACGTCGTCATCGGCGATCACCGGCAAATCGAAATCCCGCCGTTAGGCCGTTTCCGCGCCGGATATCTGCGACTGCGCGGCCTGCGCTATCTGCATACGCATCTCACGGATACGCCGCTCAGTCAGGAGGATTTGACCGATTTGGCGCTGCTGCGTTTCGATATGGTCGGCGCGATCACGATCAATCAGTACGGCCTCCCGGCGAAATACTACTTCGCACATCTTGTGCCGGAAAACCCGGAGCAAAAACGCTGGGAAGTGCTGGAGCCGATGTATCCGGGGCAGGTGACGCTGCAATTCGATGAATTCATCCATGCGCTGGAAGAGGAATTTCAGCGCGGACGGGAAGGGCGGCAGGTTGACGATTCTCGCGAACGCGCGATGCTGGTCGGCGTGTCGAACGGTCAACGCGCCGTTGCAGAAGAATCGTTGCGGGAATTGCAGGAATTGGCCGAAGCCGCCGGATTGATCGTCATGGATGCGGTGTTGCAGCATCGCCCGAAAATAGACCCGAAATTCCTGATCGGCAAGGGGAAGCTGAACGAACTGATTATGCGGAGTTTCCAGGTCGGCGCGGATATGCTGATTTTCGATCATGAGTTGACGCCGGCGCAGAATAAGATGATCAGCGACACGACGGAACTGAAAATCGTTGATCGGACGCAATTGATCCTCGATATTTTCGCGCAGCGCGCGCATAGCCGCGTCGGCAAAGTGCAGGTGGAACTCGCGCAGTTGAAATATCAATTGCCGCGCCTCGGCACACGCGATGACGCGCTGTCCAGAATTACGGGCGGCATCGGCGCGCGCGGGCCGGGCGAAACGAAATTGGAGATTGATCGCCGCCGCGCCCGCGACCGGATTCGGAATTTGGAAAAAGAGATCGAACATCTTCGCACGGGGCGCAAGCAGCGCCGCGCTCGCCGTCAGCGCAATGACGTGCCGATCATCTCGATTGTCGGCTATACCAACGCCGGAAAATCCACGCTGCTGAACGCGCTGACGCATAGCGAGGTCGAGGTCAAAAACCAGATGTTCGCGACGCTTGATCCGACGAGCCGCCGCCTGCGGTTTCCCAAAGATATTGAGGTGATTATCACCGATACGGTCGGCTTTTTGCGGAATCTGCCCAAAGACTTGATTGAGGCGTTCCGGGCGACGCTGGAAGAATTGGAAGACGCGGATTTGCTGCTGCATGTCGTGGACATCGGCAGTCCTGAATTCGAGGAGCAGATCGCGGCGGTGCAGACGATTTTAGAAGAGTTGGAATTGCAGGACATCCCGCAGTTGATGGTCTTCAACAAAGAAGATCAGGTTGAGGCGAGCTTCGCACAAACAATCTGCGCTCGTTATCATGGCGTGTCAATCGCCGCGATTCAACGGCAATCGTTACGAAAATTGATTCTGCGCGTGCAGGAAGAAATTTTGCGTCTCTATCCGGCGCAGGAGAAGTATCCGCAGTTGAAAGCGGAGATCGAACAGGAAGATTCCGCCGAGTTAGTCGGCCAATCGTAAATTCTTACGTAGGGGCGTTCAATTGAACGCCCCTACGAGGCATTCGGTAAATCCGTCATTCTACCGAATCAAAACCCGTAGCCGCGTCCGACCCAGTAATGCCAGTCATCCAACGCCTGCTGGGTTTGCTCGTCCGGCTGAGTCGCTTTCAGTTGCGCTAACGGCACGGTAATCGTCTTGCCTTTCCATTCCGCTTCCACAAAAATCTCACGTAAACATTTGCTTTCAGGGGCCATGCCCGACACTTCAACTTCGTCATTTTCAGCCAACGGCGATTTATGCCAGGAGTACAGACATTTGGCTGTAAAGGGAAACTCTACCGTATCCGCTAAATAGTAATACCATCCCATTGCTCGTTCTTGCTCATCGAATGCATCGGCAAGAATCTCTGTGTCAATCCGTTTTTCGCGACGTTCATCCAGTTCTAAACGTTTCATACTCCTGTTCCTGGTGACTGATTCCTTTCGTTCCTTGTTGCCCTCGCCTTTCAGCGCCATTGCTGAACAAGACGCGCATCAAGAACCATGATAATTGTTAAAAACGCCCTGTCACGCCAACCTGAATTTCCTGCACGTCTGACTCAACCTGAAATGTGGAACGCGTCTTGCCTTCATTCCGCATACTGACCTCACCGTCGCGCACGCGATACTGGTAGTTCACCCGCGCTCCGAGATGAGGCGTGAAATAATACGATACCCCGCCTTGCGCTTGCTTCCACGTCCAGGCATACTCAACATCGTTCGTCTTATCATAGGTTCTGGTAATCGTTGTCCATGTCATGCTTCCGCCAAACTGCGCCATAAATTTTTCACCGACATACAGGCTCACTATCGGCGTAATTGTTTGTTGAGCGCCATCATCATCAAACGTTGATTTCTCTCCGGCAACATTCTGAAGATGGATGATTCGGACATCAGAATCGCTCTTGTAAGAAAAATAGTCATACGCGAATCGAAATCCGGCGCGCTTCCGCCAGACGTATTCTCCCGCGAACGACAGCAGATGGCCTTTCGTATCGGTGTCCCGCCCGACTTCGCTGAACACCAGCGGATTATCCTCCCAGGTTTTTTCAAGCGACCGCAATTCGTGATCATGGCGGGTATAATCGAGCGTCACCGCTAAATTATCGGCGAGATATTGCGTCAGGCCGACGCCGTAATAGCGGCGGATTTCGTTGGTTTCGGATCGGCTTTGATTGTCAACCGACGGCGATGTTTCGAACGAGACCTGTTCGTCTTTGGCAGAACTCGCGTGAAGCCTCAGCCCGCTATTGTTCAGCAGATAAAAGACGCCCTCAACGCCAGCCGCTCGCAGCCGTTCATCGTCTTCGGATGATGTGCGATAATCGAGGAGAGGGTTGAGAAACGTATATGTCGTTGTATGTTCCGGCTCGACTGTCCCGGAGAAACGCAATGCGCTGGAATGGGCAAAAAATCGGCGCAACGCAATCGGAAGAGACGAGTCCTCGGGAATCGGCGTGAAAAAAAAGGAAAAATCGCCGCTGATGTCGTGGTAGTCGCGCTCGCGCTGCGCCCGAACGCCCGGAGACGCTTCGCCAGCCACCACATAATCATCCTGCGTATGCTCTTCGGAGACGATGCTCGTTTCGACGGCGATTTCGTAGCGTATCGCGTCGTCGTCCGCGGCAACTAACGGCTCGAACAGCCAGACGCTCAGGAAAATCATCCCGAACATGACGTAAAGGCTTTTTAGTGGAAATAGTACTGACATCTTCATGCGTCTGCTACATGATGAAACACGCGCAGCGTCAGTCCTGACGCGGCATCGTATGCGCCGGATGATAATGCACATGAACGCGCTGGAGCCAATCAATCTCGCGCGAGAGCGCCAATTCGACTTGCGTGGCAATCCGGTCGCCTTCGAAGACAGATAACGAACCGTCAATGCCAATTGTGATATTCATGACAAAATACGGACCAAAACGATGCGCCTGCGTTTCTTCGATTTGCTGAATGTCAGTAATTTTGCGCAGCACGTTCTGCACCTGCTGCTCCAATTCTTTGCCAGGCACGGTATCCATCAAGTCATTGGAGGATTCCCGCAAGATTTTGAGTCCGGTGTTCAGAATCACCAATGCGACCACTGCTCCGGCCAATGGGTCAACCCAAAGAAATCCCATCCGCCCGAAAAAAATACCGACGCTGGCTGCGGCTGACGCAAAAATGTCGTTCCGATGATCATACGCAAGCGCGGAAATCGCGGCGTTTTGGGTTTGGCGCCCAATACGCTGGGTCACAGACGTTAACACGATTTTTGTCGCAATCGTCAGCAACGCGACAACCAGCGTCAAGGATGACGCGCCGGTGTAGTCGCCCTGCCCTGACCACAATTCGTACACTTGATTGATGGAATCCCAGAAAATCGTGACCGCTGTCGTCATGACGAACGCGCCGACAATCAGCGCGGCGATGCTTTCGAATTGACGATGGCCGTAGGGATGATCCTCATCCGCCGGTTTTCGCGCCAATCCGACGAAAATACGCACGACGATATAATAGGCGACATCCGATGTTGAGTTGACGCCGTCGGCCAATAACGCGGGGCTATGACCGATAATGCCGATGGTCGTTTTGAGAATGGCCAGAACAATATTGACGCCCAATCCTAAATTGATGGCGACGATGCTGCGATGCTCTCGTTCCGTATTTTCCATGAAAAAATGCTATCCCTATGGTTGCGCGATTCTGTCAAGAACTTTTGGCAAAAATTGCTGACTATTTCTCTTTATTAGGGGCAAAACACAAGAAATCCTCGCATGAAAAACGGAGTTATCGAATATACCGAGGTCTGAATTCTTTTCTTGACGTTGCGCGCCGCTTGACGTAATGTAAACGATAAGGGGTACATTCCGCTGCGCAAAGCAAAACGCGCGCGATTTCACCGTTCTGACATGGAGGGTGGAGGACTGACGCGAGACTGGCTGCATGAGATGAATTGTCGCCGATTCTATGACGAGCGATCAGATGGCGACGCGCAGCGGAAAACCTTCTGATTTACCATGCAGCATGGGTAATTTGTCCTGGTAGAATACGCGATATTACAGCATTATTCATTACCATTGACCCCGCAGCAAGGCTGTTGCGTTCTCCTTCCACGCGGAGCGTGAAACGAGCACGCCTGAATTCATGAAACTGTTTATCAGCCTCAAACATCTGTTGACGATCAACTTTTTGATGGTCGCCATCGTGCCGATTATTGCCATCGGCGGAGTCGCGTTCTATAGCGTGACCACGAACATGCGCCAGGAGATCACCGCCCGGCATTTCCTGTTAGCGCGTTCGCTGGCCGGAGAAGTAGATCAATTTCTTGAAGAGCCATTAGGCTTGCTCCGCCAGATTGCATTTATCGTGGAACAGCAGCACGTCATCACGCCCGACGAGACGAACGCCTATCTGGATTCGGTCTTGCGGAATTATCAGTCATTCGAAGCGATTTGGATGCTCGATACCGCCGGAAAAGTGACCCATCTCGCGCCGTATCACCCCGATTTCGCCATGCTGGATGCTTCTGCGCAGGAATTTTTCCAGGCTCCTGCCGACACGCACGCTCCGTATTGGTCATTAACGGCGATTTCGTCGCCAGCCGGCAATCCGACACTGACCGTCAGCATCGCGCTGGCATCCGGCAGGCTCGTCGGATTTTTGAATTTGGCCGCGTTGTCTGCCATTACTGACAAAGTCATGATCGGCGCGCGCGGTTATGCGGCAATTATAGACCGCGACGGCACGATCATCGCCCATCCCGATCATGCGTTGATGGCGCAGCGTAATAATGTCGGACATCTTGAGATTGTCAAACAGGGGCGGCGAAGATACGAGGGCGTGATCGCGTACTCAGAGCTTGGACAGCGCTATATCGGCTGTGTCGCGCTGGTTCATGCGACACGCTGGATCGTCATCGTCACGCAGCCTGTCAACGAAGCCTTCGCCGGGGTGCGAAAAATGGGGATGATTCTCGGCGGGGGGATGCTTGCCGCCAGCGCGTTCGCGCTGATCACCGCCTTGATCAGCCTGAGAAGAACGCTTCAGCCGCTCACCCAACTGACACTCCAATCCAAGCGGATCGCTGAGGGCGAGTATCATCTCTCCCCGCTTCAGCGCAATTACGAAGAATTAGACGAATTGACTCGCAGTTTTTCACTCATGATTGCGGCGATCAAAACCCGCGAAGGCGCGCTGCGAGAAAGCCAGGAATTTCTTCATAATATTGTTGAAAATATTCCGAACATGATCTTTGTGAAAGATGCGGAACATCTCCGATTTGTGCGGTTCAATAAAGCCGGGGAAGAGTTATTAGGCTATTCCAGAGAAGAACTGCTCGGCAAGAACGATTATGATTTTTTCCCAAAAGAGGAAGCGGATTTTTTTATCAAAAAAGACCGAGACGTGCTTGAAGGCCGAACATTGATTGATATACCGGAAGAGGCGATCCAGACCAAAACACATGGAGAGCGAATCCTGCATACGAAGAAACTGCCGATTTTAGACCACGACGGACACCCGCTCTATCTTCTCGGCATTTCAGAAGATATTACGGAACGGAAAAAAATCGAAGATGCTCTAAATAAAAGGATTCTCGCGTTAACAGAGCCGCTGGAAACAGGGGAGATTACGTTTCATGACCTGTTTAACATCGAAGACATTCAACACATTCAGGATGCCTTCGCCGCCGCCACGAATGTCTCGTCGCTCATTACTACGCCTGAAGGCATTCCGCTGACCATCCCCAGTAATTTCAAACGGGTATGCCAACTGATTCGCAAGACAGAAAAAGGCTTAGCTGATTGCATCAGATCAGACGCGGTGATCGGCGGCCCTCGTCCGGGAAAGTTGTTTATTCGGCGCTGTTTCGGCGCGGGACTCTGGGAAGCGGGCGCGTGCATTACGGTCAGCGGCAAGCATATCGCCAACTGGTTGATTGGTCAGGTCAAAAATGAGGGCGTCAACGAAGAAGACCTTTTACGCTACGCCAGCGACATCGGCGTGGACAAAGAGGAATTTCGCTGCGCATTGCAGGACGTGCCGACGATGTCAAGCACGCAATTCGAAAAGATCGCGACAATCCTTCTGTTGCTCTCGAACGAACTATCGCTGAAGGCGTATCAAAATGTGCAGCAAGCGCGATTTATCACGCAGCGCAAACAGGCGGAGGCGGAAGTTCGCACGCTCAATGCCGAATTGGAGCAGCGCGTCCGCGAGCGAACCGCCAGGCTCGAAGCCGCGAATAAAGAGCTGCAACGTTTTGCGCACATTATTTCCCACGACCTGAAAGCCCCGCTGCGCGCGATTGCCAAAATTGCGCACTGGTTAGTGAAGGATTATGCGCCCAGTTTCGACGACAACGGCAAACAGATGGCAGAAATGTTGATTGGCCGGGTCAAGCGCATGGACGAAATGATTGACGGCATTCTGGCCTATTCGCGCATCGGGCGGATCGTCAAGCAGACCGAGAGCGTCAATCTCGCGCTGCTGCTGCCCAAGATCATAGATTCGCTCGCCCCGCCGCCCGCGATCACGATTGAAGCCGCCCCAGACCTACCGACGATTCAGGGGGACGCGACAAGCATTCAGCAGGTTTTTGCGAATCTCATCGGCAATGCCATCAAATTTATGGATAAACCGCAGGGCAACATCCGCGTACAATGGGAGGACGCTGGCGCGGACTGGTTGTTCAGCGTCACCGATAACGGGCCAGGCATTGATCCGAAATATCACGAGAAGATTTTTCAGATATTCCAGACGCTGCGCCCGCGCGATGAAATGGAAAACACCGGGATCGGACTGGCTATCGCCAAAAAAATCGTCGAATCGTCTGGCGGAAAAATCTGGCTCGACTCGGAAGAAGGGCGGGGAAGCGCTTTTCACTTTACACTTCCCAAAACAAGCATCTCCCGGTAAGTGGTTATGAATTATTTATCGTCATAGGTGAATAAGATGGACTACATCAACAGGCTCTCAATGCAGAATGTGCTCAAGCTCTGGCAAACGCTGACGACACCGCGCTCGATGGAAGTGGAGGCCGCGCGACAGGAGTACATGACCAAAGCCGTGTCCTTGATCGCGGGAGTTGTTGCCGGAGCATTGACCTTGCTATTCGCAGTGGGATGGGGTTTTGATATTCTTCCGCTCGATTCTTTGGTGATCACGCTTGGCATGTCGCTGGTATTCAGCGGCGGTTGGTGGCTCTCTGATCGGGGACATTGGCGGATTGCCGGATATTTCCCCCCTGTGCTGATTCTTGCCGCAGCCATGTATGGCAATCGGATCGGCGGCATTGGCGCGCCAGCCATGGCGCTCTATGCTCTGGCCATCGCATTGAGCGCGACGCTGCAAAGTACGTGCGCCCATTGTATTACGCTCATCATCAGCGTTGGGGCGTATGTCGGGATCGGCTCGGCGTTGATGACCGGACATCTCGTGCAAATACGCTTTCCTGAAACCGCATTTGCCAATAGAATCATCATTGTCACTGGCGTCTATATCACGTTATCCGGATTACTCTGGTTTTTGGTGGCCGAATTCCGGCGCATCGTGACACAAGCGCATGCCTATGCGGAACAATTAGCCGTCACGAATCGAGCGTTAGCCCAGGAGATCGAGGAACACAAACAGGCTCAAGAGGCGTTAACCGAAAAGCATAGCCTGTTGCAAATGCTGATTGATAGCACGCCCGACCACATTTATGTGAAAGACTTGGACCACCGTTTTCTGATCGTCAACAAAGGAATTCTCCGAGAACTTGGGGCAACGTCCCTTACCGAACTGGAGGGAAAAACAGATCGTGACTTTCACCCTCCGGAGCGGGAGCGCCAATATCACGAAGAGGAACGCATTGTCATGACGGCGGGACAAATCCTGATCAACCGCGAAGATTCTCTCATTGATGAAGTCTCTGGCGAGAGGCGCTGGTATTTGACTACCAAAGCGCCCCTGCGTGATAAACAGGGGCATATCATCGGGTTGGTGGGGTTCAATCGCGACATCACCGACCGGAAACGGGCGGAGGAAAAAATTCATGCGTTGAATGCCGAATTGGAACAACGCGTGCGGCAACGAACAGCCGAACTCGAAGCCGCCAACAAGGAGCTTCAGAGCTTTGCGTATGTGGTCTCGCATGACCTGAAAGCCCCGCTGCGCAATATGACGCAATTGCTCAATTGGCTTGTGAGCGATTACGCCGACGCATTCGACGCGCAAGGCAGGGAATATATGGATTTGCTGCTGAATCGAGCCAAACAGATGAACAACCTGATTCAAGCCGTGCTGCAATATTCCCGTGTCGGACGCAGCAAGCTCGAAGAACCGATTGATGTGCCGCTCCTGCTGCGCGAGGTCTGTGAGACCCTGGCTCCTCCGCCGACCGTCCGAATCGGAGTCGGTTCGGAATTGCCTGCGCTGTGGGGGGATCGAATTCGGATTCAACAGGTGTTCCAAAACTTGATCGGGAATGCTATAAAATTTTTGGACAAACCTGAAGGAGAGATTACGATTGATTGCGCCGATTGCGGCGCATATTGGCAGTTCAGCGTGACCGACAATGGGCCAGGGATCGACCCGCAGCATCACGAAAAAATATTTCAGATATTCCAGACGCTGCGCCAGCGCGATGACATGGAAAACACCGGAATCGGCCTGGCTATCGTCAAAAAGATCGTCGAATCGTCTGGCGGCAGAATTTGGGTCGAATCAGCAGTCGGCACAGGGAGCGCGTTTCATTTCACGCTTCCGAAACGCGCAATATCGGAGGAAGACGCATGAAACGCAGGCAAGCCAGTGTCGCTCATACCTTTCGGATGTATATGATTGTCACGATTTTTGTCGTAATGACGAGTATCACGACCTGGTGGATTCTTCGTGAATTTCAAGAGTTGCGCCAGGAAACTGACGAGATGCGCGCCGATGATCTGGCATACCAGCAAGACCTGTTGAAAAACACCGTGGAAGAAACCGTCGCCTATATTCAGTATCAGAGCCGCCTGACGGAAGAACGCTTGCAACAGTCAATCCGCGACCGTGTCAATGAAGCGTATGCGATTGCCTGGAATCTGTATAACCAATATCACGACAGCCTCGATGCCGAGGCGATTCAGCAGATGATTAAAGACGCGCTGCGCCCTGCGCGCTTCAATCATGGCCGGGGCTACTATTTCGCCGTCAATATGAACGGCATCGAAGAGCTTTTCGCTGATCGCCCGGAATTCGAGGGGCAAGATATGTCCGGGATGCGGGATACGAAAGGGCAGTATGTTATTCGAGACATCATCGCGCTCGTGAAACAATCCGGCGAGGGGTTTTATCAGTACAGATGGACGAAACCGAATATGCAAGGGCAGGATTTCCCTAAAATGGCATTTGTCAAGCGCTTCGAGCCGTATGACTGGATCATCGGCACGGGCGAGTATCTGGAGGATGTCCGCGCAGATATTCAGCAGGAAACGCTCCAACGGCTGATAACGGTCAGATTCGGCAAAGACGGCTATCTGTTCGGCAGCACGTATCACGCTGATCCGCTCTTTACGAACGGCGCAATCACGGTCGGCACAGGAAGCGTCTCGGATTTGACCGATCCGAACGGCGTCAAAATCACGCAGGCGCAGCGCAAAGCCGCTGAACAACCAGAGGGTGGCTTCGTCCGGTATTCCTGGAAAAAACTCAGCAACCCGACGCCCTCCCCGAAAATTGCGTTTGTCAAAGGTGTGCCGGAATGGGAATGGATCATCGGCGCTGGGGTCTATCTCGATGAGATTGACGCAATCATCGCCCTGAAACAGACAGCGCTCATGCGGCAGATTCGACGCGACATCATCAGTATGCTTGCTGTCTTCGCCGCACTGCTTGGCGGAAGTTTCGCGGCGGCTCACTCTCTTGGCAAGCAAATCGCCAACAGTTTTCACGCCTTCACGACCTTTTTCGAG
Organism: uncultured Candidatus Moduliflexus sp.; assembly: GCA_964602655.1. Lineage (GTDB taxonomy): Bacteria > Moduliflexota > Moduliflexia > Moduliflexales > Moduliflexaceae > Moduliflexus. Next base: position 60,544 of record CAZRSF010000005.1, on the reverse strand, counting down.
ACTGCCGCGACCGACCTGACGCCGATTACGGATGCGCCCTTGCATTTTACGGAGTTCGAACGCTTAGCGCTGTCGGCCAATCAGATGATTACGGCGCGTCAACGCGCGGAACTCGCGCAGCAAAAAATCGAAAAGGAGCTGGCGGAAAAGCATAACCTGTTGCAGATGTTGATTGATAGCACGCCCGATCACATTTACGCGAAAGATTTGGATCATCGTTTTCTTATCGCCAATCAAGCCACGCTTCGAGTGTTTGGGCTGCGCTCCATAGAAGAAGTGTACGGAAAAACTGATCGCGATTTTCACGACACGGAACGGACGCTTCGGTTCGAAGAAGAAGAGCGTGTCGTCATGACAACGGGACAAACGCTGATCAATCGCGAAGACTCTGCCTTCAGCCATGCGACAGGCGAACAATATTGGTTTTTGACCACCAAAGCGCCAATCTATGATGTACAAGGACACATTATCGGATTAGTCGGGTTCAACCGTGACATCACCGAGCGTAAACGCGCCGAAGAGGATGTGCGTCGGCTCAACGTCGAACTCGAAGCGCGTGTTCAGCAGCGCACGGCGCAGCTCAAAGCGACGAACAAGGAGTTGGAAAGCTTCGCCTACATTGTCTCGCACGACCTCAAAGCGCCATTACGCAACATCGCTCAACTCGTCAATTGGCTGGTGGATGATTACGCCGGAGCGTTCGACAAGCAAGGCAAAGAATACGCCGATTTGCTGTTGAACCGGGTCAAACGGATGGACAACCTGATCAACGGTGTGCTGGAATATTCGCGCATCGGGCGCGTACGGGGCAGCGACGAACCGCTCGATCTGAACGCGCTGCTGCCGGAAGTGGTGGATACGCTCGCGCCGCCGCCTCAGATCGCGATCACGCTTGCTGACGCCTTGCCGACCATTGTCGGCGACAGAACGCGCATCGCGCAAGTCTTCCAAAATCTCATCGGCAATGCGATCAAATTTATGGACAAGTTACAGGGAACCATTACCATCGGTTGTCGAGATGACGGGGCATATTGGCAGTTCAGCGTGGCCGATAACGGGCCGGGGATCGATGCGCAGCATTATGAGCGGATTTTTCAGATTTTTCAAACGCTCCATCCTCGCGACGAAGTGGAAAACACCGGGGTCGGACTGGCAATTGTCAAAAAAATCGTCGAATTTTATGGTGGGAAAATCTGGGTGGATTCAACGATAGAAAAAGGGAGTACGTTTGTGTTTACGCTACCGAACACATCGCAATAACAGATTGCGTCTGTTGACGCGATGGCCGCTGCCAACAAGCAAAGGAGGAAATTGCGTATGAGAAAAATTGATCTGATAATCACATGGGCGCAAAGGATTGGTGTCACTCCGGCGCGTATCCGGCGGTCTATCGTCTGGCAGCGCTGGAACTGCATCGGTTTAGTGTGTTTGGCGCTTGCAGGCTGTATATGCTGGAATGTCGAGGTGGATGCCGCAAACGTTCCCGAGCCAGCAGACAATCAGGAAACCTATGTCATGATCTCGTTTGGCTGGGGCCGCGAGCTTTTTGCCTGGTCGTTTGCCGGGATGTATGATGCGGCCGCGCTGTTAGGCCCGCACGTCAAGGTCGAATGGCACGGTCCGCCCCGTTATTTAAAAGATCAAGCGTCGCTTGAAGCCAATATTCTGAAAGCGGCCATCAAACGCCGCGTCGCCGGGATCGTGGTGACTGCCGCCAATAAAGATATTTTTAAGCCCGTCATCAATGAAGCCATCGAAGCCGGGATTCCGGTCATCTGTTTTGATTCCGATGTGCCGGAGAGTCAACGGCTGGCCATCGTCGCGACGGATAATTATCGCGCCGGATATTTGGCGGGGACGACGATGGCCGGATGGCTCAATGGGACGCAAGACAGCGTCGGCGTGGTCACGACCAAAAATGTGATCCATCTGGAAGAGCGCCTGCGCGGTTTTAAGGCCGGAATGACCAGTGTTTCACCTGAAACGCAAATCTTCGTTATTGAAGAAGAAGCCTTCAGCCTCCCTGATGCGAATCTTGTGAATGACTATAAAATCCTCCTGAAAGCGCATCCAGACATGAAGGGCTTATTTGCTGTCTGGGCCAAAACAGGCATTGCGGCAGCCCAGGCCGTCCATGATCTCAACCTGACCGAGACCATCCAGATTCTGTCGTTTGATTTTGATACCACGACGATTCAGGCCATCGAACAGGGCAGGATCAGAGCGACCGTGGCGCAGAATCCCTATCTGATGGGGTATTATGGTTTGCTCTTAGCGTACAGTGCCGCGCATCCGACCGGCATCCCATCCAGCCGTCCGGGGTTTGGGCATATCCCGGCCAGCATTGATACCGGAGCAACGATCATTGGGAAAGATGACGTTGCCCGGTATAAGAATATCCCGAAAGTGGAAGTGAACCAGGAACCTCCGTTAATCTACGGGTTTTAATGTCCAGAAGACCACGGAACACATATTGGGATGCTATCGCGCAATGACTGTCTGAAGCCTTTCCGCCTCAGACCGGCAGCGCGTCATACACATGCCAACAGGCAAAAAAGGAAGCTACGTATGAGAAGAATCGAGCTGATAACTACATGGGCGCAAAGGATTTGTGTCACTCCGGTGCGTATCCGCCGGTATATCGTCTGGCAGCACCGGATCGGCATCAGTGTACTGTGTTTGTCACTTGCAGGCTGCGTATGCTGGAATGTCGCGGCGCATGCCGCAGACGCCCCCGCCCCTGCCCCCGCGCCTGCGGCCAGCCAGGAAACCTATGTCATGATTTCGTTTAGCAGGGGCGTAGAATTTTTTGCCTGGACGTTTGCCGGGATGTATGATGCCGCCCGCATGCTTGGGCCGCATGTGAACGTCGAATGGCAAGGCCCGGTCACTTGGAATGCTTCCCTGGAAGCAAATACATTGCAAAACGCAATACGCCGCAGCGTCAATGGCATTCTCGTCTCCGCTGGGGATAAAACGCTGCTTACTCCTGTGATCAATACCGCGATTGAGGCCGGGATTCCGGTGATCTGTTTTGATTCGGATGCGCCGGAAAGCAAACGCCTCGCCGTAGTGACAACCGATAACTATCAGGCCGGGTATGCGGCGGGGATCACAATGGCACAATGGTTGAATCGTAAGGGGGCCATCGGGGTTTCGACGATCAAAAACGCCGTGCACTTAGAGGAGCGGCTACAGGGGTTTCGTGCTGGCGTGGCGAGCCAGTCGCCAGACACAGCCATCTATCTCATTGAAGGGGAAGGGCAGGGAGAACCACAGGAAAATGCGCTCTATGAGTATAAGATTTTGTTGAAAGCCCATCCTGAAATCCAGGGGTTATTCGGTACATGGGCGGGGACGGGTGAGGCCGCTGTCAAAGCAGTCCGCGATCTTCAGTTACAGGGGCAGGTCTCCATTCTGGCGTTTGATTTTAGTCGGGCAACCATTGCGAGGATTGAACAAGGGGAAATCCGCGCCACGGTGGTTCAGAACCCCTATTTGATGGGCTATTACGGGATGCTGCTGGCGTATAGCGCGGCACATCCGACCGGCATCCCATCCAGCCGTCCGGGGTTTGGGCATGTGCCGGCCAGCATTGATACCGGAGCAACGATCATTGGGAAAGATGACATCGCCCGGTATAAGAACGTTCCGAAAGTGGAGGTGAATCAGGAACCTCCGTTAATCTATGGGTTTTAAGGAAGTTGAAAAGGATTCGCATGAAAACGTTGACCGTCCAAAACAAAGTGCTCCTGCTGTTAACCCTGCTGCTGGCCATCGCGTTTATTGGCCTGACAATGGGCGCCGCGTTGCTCAACTATGTGCAGACACGGGATCAAAATGCCGAGCGGCTGACTGCCGCGCTGGGGAGTTTTCAGCGGGAATTCGAGCGCGGCGTCGCCCGTGACAATCATCTGTTTTATGAATCGCTGACCAACTCGTTCACTACCACACTGGCGTTTAAGGCGATGGTCCTGATTGACAGCACCGATATCCAGGTCCCTGCGAAGATGATTGAGTTTGGAACGCTGGTCAATGCTGCCCGGTTGGCATTTTATTATCAGATCGAAGGGAGCGGGGACTTGCAGTTGCGTCTGTATTATGACCGCGCCCTCGGAGGAACCAGCCAAATCTATCTTGAGGAGCAAATCCTCAAATATCGGCTGATTCGAAAACAGGCCGACGGGCAGATATCCATTGCCGCGCTCACTTCGCCGCCCCAGATATTTCCCCTGACGTTTCCCACGTTTCCTCAAACGCTGTTCCTGAAAACGACGCATGACGGGCTGTTGCTGATAGCCGATTTGCCATATCGCAGCGCGTTCAATGAGATCAACTACAACTTACATCAGGGAGAAGAGTTAGGGCGCTTTCTCTTAGAGAAACCCCTGGACTTCAATTTGACAGAACTGGATCACGATTTAGGCGTACATTTTACGATCTATGATATGGAGGGTCAGCAAGGACAGGGCGTCCTCCCTATGCCGAATCTTGACCGTGAGCATGGGGGGAACGCATCCGACCGCGACCAGGTCATCAAGCTTGCGGATGCGGATGGGAAGACGTATGATGCGATGCTGCGACCGCTGATGTATCAAGACGAGATCGTGGGCTATGTTGCGGCGAACATTTCACGGGCGAAAACGTTTCAAAAAATCAGAGAAACCGTGTGGGTATTGGTCGGGATTGCGAGCGGAGTTCTGATCATGGCCTTCCTGTTGATGTCTGTCGTGGTTATGCGCGTGATCGCGCAGCCGCTCAAGCATATCACCGCCGTGACGCATCGCCAGTTACAAGGTGATTTGGCGGCGCGAGTCGAACTGAAGACGGCGGATGAGTACGGAACATTGGGACAGACCTTTAATCGGCTCTCACAGCAGGTCAATACGCTATTGCATGAGCAACGTTCGACGATCTCGACTCTCACCCAGGCCGAGGCTGCGTTACGTGAAAGTGAAGCCCGGTTCCGCAGGTTGACCGAAAACGCCAAAGATATGATTTACCGGATGTCGCTGCCTGATGGCCGCTATGAATATATCAGCCCTGCCGCTGAGGTGATCTTGGGGTATGCCCCGGAAGAATTCTATCAGAAGCCGCAGTTGATTGCTGCGGTGATACATCCGGATTGGAGGCGCTATTTCGAAGATGCATGGCAGAAACTCTTACTGGGAGATGTCCCCCCCTCATATGAGTATCAAATTCAGCATAAATCCGGGGACATCCGTTGGTTAAATCAGCGCAATGTGCTGATTCGAGACGAGCAGGGAAATCCCATTGCCATCGAAGGCATTGTCACCGATGTCACCGGGCGTAAACACGACGAAGAAGCCATTCGCACACTCAATGCCGAACTGGAAGATCGCGTCGCGCAGCGCACGTCGCAACTGGAAGCCGTCAACGAGGAACTGCGAAGTTTCGCCTACATCGTCTCGCACGACCTGAAAGCCCCGTTGCGGAATATCACGCAGCTCGTCAATTGGCTTGTACAAGATTATGCCGGGGCGCTTGACGAGCAAGGCAAAGAATATACCGCGTTGCTGCTGAGCCGCGTCAAGCGAATGGACAACCTGATCAGCGGCGTATTGGAATATTCGCGTGTCGGGCGCATGACCGGCAACGACGAACCGCTCGATTCGAAATTGCTACTGCTGGAAGCGCTCGACACGCTCGCTCCGCCGTCGCAGATCACGGTCATGCTGCCGGACATCTTTCCCACGATTGTCGGCGATAAAACGCGCCTCTTGCAGGTCTTCCAGAATTTGATCGGCAATGCGATCAAATTCATGGACAAATCGCAAGGGGAAATATCGATCTGTTGTCAGGATGATGGCGCATTCTGGCAGTTCAGCGTCAGCGATAATGGACCAGGAATAGATGCGCAATACCAAGAGCGCATTTTTCAAATCTTTCAAACGCTCCATGTGCGCGACGAAATCGAAAGCACAGGCGTCGGACTGGCGATTGTCAAAAAGATTATCGAATTTTACGGAGGGAACATCTGGGTGGAATCAGCGGTCGGGCAGGGCAGTACGTTCTTTTTTACGCTGCCGAAATCCATGCATGCATAAAAAATTATAGATGCAAGCATTTAGAACTCATATTGCGTGGCTCAAAGACCTCACAGGTTTTGAAAACCTGTGAGGTCTTATCAACCATCAATGCTCGCATCTATAACACAGCATTCGTAGGGGTGAGGTCTCCTCGCCCTGATATGGGCGGGCCCCCCACCCCTACGGATATTTTTTTTAATGCCCGTCGCCGTTTCCGCTGATGAACGCTTGCACCATTTGATACGCTTCATCGTCGGTGTATTGTTGCGGCGGATGTTTGCAGAAATACGCGGACGGCGCGTGGAGAATGCCGCCTTCGCCGCGATTGAGCGCCAACTTCACGCAACGAATCGCATCAATCGCCACGCCCGCCGAATTCGGCGAATCTTCCACCGATAAGCGCAGTTCCAGATTCATCGGCACATCGCCGAACAATTTGCCTTCCATGCGGATAAAACAGACCTTGTTGTCATTCTGCCAGGGGACATAATCGCTCGGCCCGACATGAATATTATGGTCGTCAAGCCGCTGCGCCATGACCGACTGTACTGCCTCGGTTTTCGAGACTTTTTTGGACGCCAACCGGCTGCGGTTCAGCATATTCAAAAAGTCAGTATTCCCGCCGGTGTTCAACTGATACGTGCGTTCCAATTTCACGCCGCGTTTTTTGAACAGGTCCGTCAACGTGCGATGCGTGATGGTTGCGCCTAACTGCGCTTTGATGTCGTCGCCGATAATCGGGAGATTTTTCGCGGCGAAACGCTGCGCCCAGGTCGGATTGCTGGCGATAAACACCGGCATGTTATTGATAAACGCGATCCCGGCTTCTAATGCGCATTCGGCATAAAACTTGGTCGCTTCTTCCGATCCGACCGGCAGATAATTCACTAAAATATCCGCCTTTACCTGTTGCAGTACGCGAACAATTTCTTCTTGAGTCGGTTCGAGCGCATCGGCAGGAACAAAGGTATATTGTTCGGCATAGTCTTTCATGTGGCCGGAAAAGCCGTCCAGAATTTTCCCCATTTTGACCTTCACGCCGGACGCTGGCAGATTCTCACAAAACACCGCTGTGCAATTCGGTTTCGCGAAAATCGCGCTATTGACGTCCTGCCCGACTTTGCGTTTATCAATGTCGAACGCGGCGACCACGCGAATATCGTTCGGACGATAGCCGCCGATCTCCCAGTGCATCAAACCGATAGCGTCTTCAGGCTGTTTGTCCTGATAATAATAGATGCCTTGAATGAGCGAACTGGCGCAGTTGCCGACGCCTACCACTGCAATATTGATCGATTTCATTTGTAATGCCTCCCATATCCATGTCGAAATGCAATTTCGACATATAAGACTCCTTCTGTTGTTGGTTGATAACAATATGAACCCTGCCAGGGTTCGAAACCCTGGCAGGGTCGAGTTCGAATGCCGCATGTCTTATGTCGCGACGAAAGGCGCGGAAACATGAGGCGGTGAGACTGCTCCATGCCGACGAGTCTGTTCGGGCGCAGACATCGCCAGGAAAGCTGGCAGCGCCAATTGCTGCCGGGTAATGTGCTGTCCGGCGATATGTCGCGCCGCAATCGCCGATGCGTGTTCAGCGGCTTGCGCGATAGATGCGCCTTCAAGCACCCGATGGACAAGGTACGCAGCGAAAAAGACATCGCCTGCGCCGGTCGTGTCCACCGTTTCTTTCACGGGGTGAGGCGCATACCGGACGTCTTCTCCCGCAGAAGTTCGCACGATTCCGCCCCGCGAGCCGCATGTCACCAACATTTCCTGAATCCGATAGCGTTCCAGCAAATGCGGCAGGCTGACCTGCTCATGTTCCAGCACAAGCGCCAACTCCTCTTCCGAAGCTTTCACGATGTCGGCAATCCGCAACGCGCGAGCGAGTTCCGGCGAGACGGCTGACACGACGACGCCATGTTTTCGCTGTCTGACGTATCCTTGCAAATCAAGACTGATAAACGCTTCGCGCGCGCCCAACTGTTGAAGCGCGTCCGGCGCAATATCATCGGGAAATAGCGGTCCAAGATGCAGCAAACTCGTCGAATTCATGACCGCCGCGATCTGCGCAAAGGTGATTGGGCTGGCGATAGATGGGAGTTCCTGCCGTCTGGCGTCTCCATCATTGTAGTTGATAAAATAAGTCGTCTGTACGGTGACGCCGTTACAGAAGCGGATATGTTCCTGATGAAACACATTGAGTAAAGCGGCATCCTGCGGCGCAACATTCGATACGACGACTGTCGTCACGCCATACCGTTGAAAAGTCAGACCCGCATACGTCGTCACGCCGCCTAACTGGAAACTGCGGTTCTGCGCCTGCACGACCTGATCAATAGTGGTCGAGCCGACCACAATGACGTTTTGGTTGAACATGTCTGTCTCCGTTGAATGGTTGATCCGTTTCGAAACTTCCCCTAACGCTAAAATCATCATATAAAAATACTGACAACCCTTTTTCTCATCGCGAAGACACGTTGTTCTTAAATCGGTTTCAGTCGGCGATTTCAGAAAAAGAGAGAAAAGTTCTTGAAAGAATCTCCCTGCCTGCATAGGAGGGATTTGATTTTACACACCCGTCCAGAAAATGATATGCAACCGTTTTTAGAAAAACATCATTATTGAGCGCATCGTATCACAAACAAGGGAGCGAGCATGGCAGCGAATATTCGGGATGTGGCGCGTCTGGCGGACGTGTCGGCGGGAACGGTCTCGCGCGTGATTCATAATCAGGGCTACATCAGCCGGACGACCAAAAAGCGCGTTCAGGAGGCGATTCAGAAATTAGACTATTCTCCGAATGCCGTCGCGGCGCGGTTGGCATTGGGAAAAACCCGCATTATCGGGCTATTGACGCCGAATCTTCAGGAATCGTATTATGTCGAACTTACGGACGCGATCATCGCCGCCGCCAGACACGCCGGCTACAGCGTGTTAGTCAACACCACGCAGGGCGAGACGTCGCATCTGCCGGAATTTTTGCGACACGGCAATATGGATGGATTATTGGTGATTACGCCGTATTATGTGGAAGATGTGCTGGCGGGCTATCTCAAACGCGATCTGCCCTGCGTCATGATCAATTATGCCGCAGACAGCCAGGTGTTTTCGTCGGTCTATTGCGATCAGTTTCGGGTCGGGTATCTCGCCACGCAATATTTGATCGAATCCGGCCATACGCGAATCGGCTTCTGCACCAGCGACACCAGTTCGCCCTCGCCGATGAAACGGCTGCAAGGCTGTTTGCAAGCCCTGTCGGACGCCAAACTTCCGGTGAACTGTTCGGATATTCGCGATATGTCGCAGAAGCAGCAGAAAAACCCGGTTGCAGAAATCCGCGCATGGATAGGGGAAGGCGATCTCCCGACCGCCTTCTTCGTCTTTTCCGATGATATTGCGCTGTATGTGATGGATGCGCTCAAGGATGCGGGGTATAAAATTCCGCAGGATATTTCGGTACTCGGCTGCGGCAATCTGCTATTTTCGAAACGGACGATTCCCCCGTTGACGACGGTGGATCAGCATACCTATCAGATGGGAAGCGCGAGCGTGGAGACTCTCTTACAGATCATTGCAGCGGACATGCCGATGCAAGCAGTGGCGCATGTGATCGAACCGCGCATTATCTTGCGCGAAAGCTGCCGCATCATTATTCACAACGATTGAACGCAAAAACGGCGTTCATGCGAAGTCGAACCGCATGAACGCCGGGAGATATTGCAAAGAGGCTGCTTAGGCTTTACGTTTCTTGGATAACACATCAATATACACGGCCACGACTAAGACAAGGCCGCGAATGATGTATTGCCAGAAAATATCCATATTCATAACGCTCATGCCGTTCTGCAAGCTCGCCATAATCAGCGAACCGACCATCGCGCCGAGAATCGTGCCTTCGCCGCCCATCGTACTCGTGCCGCCGAGGATACACGAGGCAATCGCTAACAGTTCATAGCCAGAGCCGCCGCCCGTCGTGCCAGCCGCAACATACCCGGTCAGCACGATGCCGCCGACGCCGGTCATCAAGCCCATCAAAACGAACACCATGAAGATATTTTTCTTGATATTGACGCCGGAGAGCCGGGTCGCTTCTTTATTACCGCCAAGCGCGTAGCAATAGCGCCCGAATTTGGTATTGTCCGTCAAGTACACGAACATCATCGCCATTGCCGCCATGAGCAGCACCGGGTTCGGAATGCCACGATATTGGTTCATAATATACACGAACAGCAGCACTAACGCGGAAAACGCCGCGCCTTTTGCCAGGTCTTGCTCTATCCGAGGCAGTTTGAAGCCATATTCACGTTTCTGTCTGCGCGTCCAAATCATGCCGACGAAAATCGCGACAGCCACGATAATTCCCAACGCCCAGCCCATTTGCTTCGGCACATAGCCCTGCGCGATCAGGACGAAATTTTGTTCGATCGGGACGATAGTTTTGCCTTTCGTCACGCCTAAAATCCCCCCCTGAAAAATCAGCATGCCGCCGAGTGTCACGATAAATGCGGGAATATTCCCATACGCGATGACCGCGCCCTGAGCGACGCCGATGGCTAAACCAACGAGCAGACTGACCAGAATACTGACAATCGTGACCAGCCAGCCGCGCGGACCAATCGCCATATTTACCAATAACGGCGGCAGCATAATCGCCTGGACATACGCGCCGACAACACTGACGAATCCGGCGGCGTTTCCAGCGGACAAATCTATGTTGCCGGTGACAATCACGAGCACCATGCTCATGGCCAAAAATGACACAATCGTCATCTGACGAAATAAGTTCGACAGGTTTTGAGGTTTGAAAAATATCCAATCGGTAAGATAGCCGAAGAGTACCCAGATCAACGCTAAGGCTAAAATCATGGTAAAGGTTTTCATGTTCGCCTGAATTTGCTCGGCAATTTTCGACATGATCGTTTTTTGTTTGACTTCTACATTTGCTGTCGTTGCTTGAGTTGCCATATCTGTCCTCGTGTTTCCCTCGCGGTTGTCGTTATTAATTATTTGTCACTAAGCCTGTTCCTAACGCCATGATTTTTTCCTGCGTCGCCTCTGCCCGATCCAGAATCCCGGTACATTCGCCTTCATGCATAACGAGAATGCGATCGCTCATGCCGAGAATCTCTGGCAATTCGGAGGAAATCATGATAATCGCCACGCCCTGTTCCGCCAACTGATTCATCAGTTTATAAATTTCATATTTCGCGCCGACGTCAATGCCGCGCGTCGGTTCATCCAAAATCAAGACATTCGGTTCCGCTAACAACCATTTGGCGATGACGACTTTTTGCTGGTTCCCGCCGCTCAGGGAGTTCACGGCGACATGGAGATGCGGGGCTTTGACCGTCAAGTGTTTTGCCATTTTTTCGCATTGTTCATGCTCTTTATGCGAATTGATTGAGAACCATGTCGAAAATTGGTGTAAATTCGGCAGCGCAATATTTTTCAAGATGGATTGTTCCAACACGAGTCCCAACCGTTTGCGGTCTTCAGGCACAAGGCTGATACGGTTATTCATCGCGTCTCTGGCAGATTTATTTTCTAAAGGTTTTCCATTCAGAATAATTTCACCGGTACGATTGCGTCCGTATTCGCCGAAAATCGTCGTGACAAGTTCGCTGCGGCCAGACCCCATCAACCCGGCGATTCCGAGAATCTCACCGGCGCGCACCTGAAACGAAACATTTTTTACAGATTTTTTGCCCAAATGGTACGGATGTTCGACCGTTAAATTTTTAATGTCCAGCACCACTTTGCCAGGCTTACGATTCCCTTGCGGGAAACGTTCTTTCATCTCGCGCCCGACCATCATCGCGACGAGTTTTTCATGATTCACATCTTTCGTGTCAACCGTTCCCACGACCGCGCCATCGCGAAACACGGTGATGTCATCGGTAATTCTAAAAAATTCTTCCATCTTATGCGTAATGTATAAACAGGTCACGCCGCGATCTCGCAATTGATTCAAGATGCCCATCAAAGTATCTACTTCCGCTTCTGTCAAGGCGGAGGTCGGTTCGTCGAGAATTAACACTTTGGCGCTTTCCGAGAGAGCTTTCGCGATTTCCACCATTTGCTGCTTGCCGACGCTCAAGTCCTCAATGACACTGAAAAACGGAATATCCAGATTATATTCCTGAAGAATTTTGTGAGTTCTGGCATACAGTTCGTTCCAATTAATCACGCCGTTTTTGCCGGGTTCACGACCTAAAAAAATATTTTCGCCGACAGTTAATTTCGGAATCAGCGCTAATTCCTGATACACGATTGCGATGCCGTGATGAATCGCCTGATGAATGGAATCATGGGTGAAATGAATCACCTCGCCATTTAATTTGATATTGCCTTCATACGAATCTGCCGGATAGACTCCGGCTAAAATTTTCATTAAAGTAGATTTGCCTGCGCCATTTTCACCGCATACGCCATGAATCGTGCCGCGACGAACTTTGAAAGAAATGTCGTTGAGGGCGCGAACTCCGGGAAAATCTTTCGTGACATGGTCTATTTCAAGAATGTAGTCGCTGGTTGCCATAATTTTTTATCTGTTTGGAGGTTTGTTTTGCCTCCCCTCTCGGCATGAGAGGGGAGACGATAGGAGGTTGTTGCGTATGTGTGAAGATTACGGTTTAGCTGGTCGTTTGTCTTCGGGAATGTCTTTGTAGATTTCGTCATAGCTCTGGAAACCACTTTTGACGATTTCGTCATACACATTGCTCTGATCAACCGACACAACTTTCAAGAATTTACAAGGCACGTCGCCCTGCAATTTGTCATCCAGCGTCAAGTCAGCCAGTTTGAACATTTCCAAACCTTCGAGTTTTTCGCCTTTCGCTAATTTGACAGCCATGTCAATCGCCATCGGGGTCAAGAGGCGCACGTCTTTGTACACGGTCATGGACAATTCGCCTTCCACGATGGATTTGCATCCGGCAGCCGTCGCATCCTGGCCGGAAATCGGCACTTTACCTGCCAGACCTTGTGCTTTCATCGCCTGTAATGCGCCTAAAGCCGTTCCGTCATTGGAGGCCACGACTGCGTCAATCGCATTGCTCTGAGCCGTCAGGATATTTTCCATCAACTTGGTCGCATTGGCCGGTGCCCAGTTTTCTACCCACTGATCAGCCACAACGGTGATGTCGCCTTTGTCAATTAACGGCTGGAGAACTTCCATCTGGCCTTTGCGGAACAGAATGGCGTTATTGTCGGTCGGGCTGCCGCCGAGGAGGACGAATTTGCCTTTGTTCACTCTGTCAACGACGCCTTGTCCCTGAGCGCGGCCAACGGCAACGTTATCAAAGGAAATGTAGGCTGCCAGGTTGGCAGATTTAATGAGGCGGTCATACGCAATACACGGAATGCCCTGAGCGGCAGCAGCATCAACAGCAGATGCGGCAGCAGCGCCGTCTTCAGCGATAATAACAATCGCTTTCACGCCCTGAAGCGCAAGGTTTTCAATCTGGTCATTCTGGAGTTTTGCATCATGATTTGCAACCTGCACCACAACTTCCACGCCCTGATCAGCAGCGAGTTTCTTCATCAATTCAGATTCTACCGGCCAACGTTCTGTCTCGAAATCCGAAAACGAGATACCAATTTTCACCGGGTCTGCTGCAAACGCAACACTCTGAATCAATAATGCAGCCATTGCCAATAACACAAGCTTCTTCATAAATCTTTCTCCTTACATGTTTGTAATGTAACTGGTTGAGAATATCGTGGAAAACAACACCGACAAACGAAACACTGTCCGGGCGACGAGTCCATCTTTCGCGCCAGCCATCACCTCCTGGCAGTCCTTCCGACTGGTTTTGGACACTACTTCTGTTCATCGTCACGTATTCTTATAGCAAGTTGAATGCCAACATCAGTCACGAAAGAGTAACAATCCTCTAACTGCTGAAAATATACAGTGTTACCCTGTTTTTTCAAAATAACTCTTGACTTTCTGAGACGGGAAACAGGGAATGCTGTGTATCAAAACGAAACACGCGCATGTAACATGTGGAAAATGGATACAGGGGACACAGCATGAAGGACACCATTCTGATTGTGGACGATAAGGTCAAGCTTTGTGAAACGCTCGCCAAAACCTTCGGACAACTCGGTTATCACGCGCTTTACGCCACTAATAGCCAGGATGCTCTGCGTCTCATTTCAACCTCTCCGGTGAATGTCGCTCTGTTGGACATCATGTTAGGCGAAGAAAACGGCATTGACATCTTGCAACAGATGAAACGCATTCGCGCCAATCTCCAGGTGATCATGATTACCGGCTACGCCTCCATTGAAAGCGCCGTCCAATCCATCAAATTAGGGGCATTCGATTATGTCAAAAAGCCGCTGGATTTCGAATATTTGCTGCGCGTTGTTGAAAACGCGCTCCGTCCTTCTGACACCGCGCCGTCAGCCCTCCATTCGGTTAAAGGCGACCCGCTTTCGCGCCTGATTACCCGACATCCTAAGATGCTCGAAGTCTGCGAAAAAGCCCGCAAACTTGCGGCCACCGATCTTCCTGTGCTGCTCATCGGCGAGAACGGCACGGGTAAAGAAGTCGTCGCCGATCTGATTCACGGCTATTCGAGCCGCGGCGCACACTCGATGTTAAAAATCAATTGCGCGGCGTTTCCTGAAACCTTGCTGGATAATGAATTATTCGGTCATGAAAAAGGCGCGTACACCGGCGCAAACGCGCTTTTTCGAGGCGTCTTCGAACGCGCGGATTTGAGTTCGCTCTTTCTGGATGAAATCGGCGATATGCCGCTGACAATCCAAGCAAAAATCCTGCGAACCTTGCAAAATAAAGAGATTCGGCGGCTTGGCGGCAACACCACGATTACCGTAGATGTGCGCTTTATCGCCGCCACCAATAAGGACGTGCGCCGCCTGATCTCGGACGAACGTTTTCGGGAAGACTTGTATTACCGGCTGAACACGGCAGTGATCACCATCCCCCCCTTGCGAGATCGCAAAGAAGACATTCCAATCTTAGTGGAACACTTCTTGCAGGAATATGCAACGACGCATGGCACGCAGATAAAACACATCAGCGAAACTGTCTTGCGGCGTTTTTCGCAATATTATTGGCCGGGGAATGTACGGGAACTCCGAAACGTGATCAATTATGCGGCAGCTATTTCTTCTAACGGAATGATTGCCGACGAAGATTTGCCGCCGGAACTTCCGGATGGCACGGACGAAGAGCCCGCTGCGCCAGAGAATATCCGGGAAGAGATGGAAAAAAATCTCATTCTTAACCTGCTCCAGAAAAATGAGTATAATAAGAAACGGACGGCGGAATTGCTGAATATGAGCCGAAAAACGCTGTATAGTCGGTTAAGAAAATATGGCATTCCCATCCCCAAAGACTGAGGACGCCCTGCTTGTTTTAGAGGACATCACGCTTGATTACGGACAGGTTCGCGCGCTCAAACAGATTGAATTTTCAATCGGATATTCTAAAATTCACGCCATCGTCGGAGAACACGGTGCCGGCAAATCATCGTTAGCCGCCATTCTCTGCGGCCTGATTAAGCCACAAGTCGGCCTCATCCATTTCAATGGGCAGGAATATCGCTCGTTTACGATCAACACCTCCTACCAGGCGGGCATCCGCATGGTGCATCAACACGCCCTCTCCATCAATGAACGTTTCACCGTAGCCGAAAACCTATTTCTCACCAACGGGCCGTTCGTCGAAAATCTAAAATGGCGCTATCGCATCTACCATGCCGCGCTGTCGTTTTTGCAGGAAAACGAGATCGAGATTGATCCCATCGCGCTTGCGCAGAATTTGAACTTATCCGACCGCATTCTGATTGATATTCTGAAACAAATTTACAGCCGCCCCAAACTCCTGATTCTCGACGAAGCGTTGGAAAAATTGTCTTCCGTGTCGTTCAAAAAAGTGGTCGGTCTGCTTGCGCGCTTAAAAGCTCAGGGAACGTCAGTGCTGCTGATTACGCACCGCATTGACGATATTTACGATTTGGCGGATTGGGTGAGCGTCATCAAGAACGGCGAAATTCTCGTGACGGATCATGTTCGCAATATTGATAAGCTCAACCTGATTAAAATGGCGTACATGCAGCTTTCCGCCGAAACAAATATCGAGAATTTGAATCGTGAATTTTACCAACTGTTGAAATATAATGAAGCGATCTTGCGCCATCTTCCCGTCAATCTGATTGTGATGGACAACGCTCACCGCATCAAAATGGTGAATGACTACTGCAAGCAGAGCTTTGCGCTGGAAAAATCCTCGTATTTCAATTTGCCGTTAGAACAGATTCTCTCCAGCGCGAATGCCGACGTGATGACCTTGATCAAGAGCGACTCGCC
Organism: uncultured Candidatus Moduliflexus sp.; assembly: GCA_964602655.1. Taxonomy (GTDB): domain Bacteria; phylum Moduliflexota; class Moduliflexia; order Moduliflexales; family Moduliflexaceae; genus Moduliflexus. Next base: position 44,144 of record CAZRSF010000005.1, on the reverse strand, counting down.
GGTCGAAACGACGTTGTATCAAATCCCGCTCACCCTAAACGCCCTGCCGATCATCGGCAATTTGAAACTGTTTCCGATTTATGACGGCACGCTCCTGATCGGCGTCATCATTATTATCGAAGATGTCAGCGAATACGACCGCTTGCAAAAGCAAGTGATTCTCTCGGAAAAACTCGCCTCGGTCGGGCTGTTAGCCGCAGGCGTGGCGCATGAAATCAATAATCCGTTAGAGATTATTTACACCTACCTCAGTTTCATGAAATACAAATTTCGCACGCCGGAGTTTCATGAAGCACTCGATACGCTGCACGAACAGATTGCCCATATCGCCACGATTGTCAGCAATCTTCTTTCATTTTCGGAGAAAAACTCGATTGCGAACGAAGAGATCGAACTGAATAATGAACTGAGCAATACGCTCAAATTGATTAAACATAATGCGAGCTACCAACACATTACCATCAAGTTCGAGCCATGCGCAAAAGATTTGATGATTCGCGTCAACCGACATGAAATCAAACAGGTGATTTTGAATCTGCTCAAAAACAGCTTTGAAGCGATGCCGTCCGGCGGGCAGATTTCGATTCATACTGCGCTGATCGAAGGCAATAACGGGGCGTATGTGCAGATGACGTTTCATGATACCGGCCCAGGCATTGCCGACGAAAATCCGAACAATATTTTCCTGCCGTTTTATTCCACCAAAAAAGGGGGCGAAAATAATCTTGGGCTGGGGTTATCGGTCAGTTATACGATCATCCAAAAATATCACGGCACGATGGCCGTCAAAAATCTTGAACAGGCGGGCTGTCAATTCGTGATTACGCTGCCTCAGTCGTTCTGAAGCAACAGTTTACATCTGCGGCACAAAATAAACCACCGAATCCCCACGCCGGAAGACCGGCACGAAGTATTCAGGAAACTCGTCGAATTTTCGGAGCATCTCCGGCGAAAAATCGCGGCGTTCGGTCGAACCGACAACAACGTATCGCGCCCGATACGAACGAAGGATGTCCAACACGCGGAAGACATCGTCGCTGCGATAAATTTCAGCGACATCCTTGCGCCGTTGTTCGGTGCGTCGCCAGTGTTCGCGCTGATCCACATGGCTCGGCCAGCCTAAAATCGCAGGCAGACCGGTATTGGTGGAAATGCGGGCGTAGTCGTACAGATAATCGTTATTCACCGCCTCGACAATCGTCGAAACGCCCGGCACATTCGCGTTCAGCCAGCGGATCGCCTCATATTCGTCGGGGTCTTCCGCCTTGATATACGCAAGTCCGTCCAACGTCGGCGGCAGCAGATGACGCTGATACACATCCTGCCCATGCCGTTTCGTATAGACTGTCATCACGGGAAAGACGGCACACAGCGCGACATACGCGCCGGCGCAGGCAAACCAGACGACATATCCGGTATAAGCAACGCGCGAATGCGACGGCCTCTGCTTCATCCGCCTGAAACCCGCCGATATTCGCGCCAACGCATAGGTTGCGGCTATCGAAAAGAACATCCAGGCCGGAAAATAGAATTTGAAAATCGTGTTCATCCGTTTCCATTCGCCGCCTTCAAGGAAATCGCGAATGAAAATCACCTCGCAGCCCGCCACAATCAAGCAGGCATACGCGCAACAGAGCCACGCAAACCCGTCTGCGCGGTGATGGTCGAAACGTTTGCGCAGCACAACTGCGCTGAAAATAACCAATCCGAGAGTAAAAAGCAGCGTCGTCGCATCGAATCGAAACCCGCCCGATGCGATGATGCCGATGACGCTGCCGACGGTCAGCAGCGCAAGCAGCGCGACGCCCGCAGACGCTCTTCGCGCGCGAATCGCCTGCCACGCAAGCCACGAGAGTATCAAAAACAGAAACAACCCGAAAAGAATCAAGAAGGCGTTGAATGGCGTGGTGAAGCGTCCGACCAATCCGATCCCCATTCCTTTGCGGGAAAATGTCTGATAAAACGGCAGATAAAAGCAGAAACTCGCCGGAATAATAAGCGCCACTTGCGCGAGCGGCGCAAACGCCTCGCGCCAGTTTCCCCGCAGCCGAGCGCGATTGCGCCAGAGATGCAGCACGCCGATCAGGAGAAGAAAAATCACGCCGGTCGGGTAGTCCCAACTGCTGATGACCGCCAACGTGCCGATAATCAGCGCATAGGTCGCAAGCGGCAACAGTTGGAATGCCGAAGATCGCCGCGCGGTGTCCGCGCGCGGTTTCGACCTGCTGAAGAGCAGATTCAGACCAATTTGGAACGTGACCAACAAAAACGGCAGATTCAGCAGATGCGCGTGAAGATCGACGAAAATGAAGCTCCAGAACGGGAATTCATGCACGGAAAACGGCACGACTTCATGCGCGCTGCGGAAATAACGGTAATACGATTCTCTGCCGTTCCACACGTCTCTGAGCAGGTAATAACCGTCGAGATTGCCGAGAACGCAGGCAAACAGCGCTCCGGTCAGCGCGACGGCGTAGCGCCGCGTCAGGTTATACGCCAACGCGAACACCTGAAGCATCGCCAACGCCGGGAAAAGCGCGAAGGCCAAATTGTACGTGATTTGCGGCGCAATGGCCGTCAATTTCGTCAGCGCGGCGACAAAATAATGGCCGACATAATAGTAGTTGAGCGGAAAGTCGGAAATCCAAGGATCCGGCGGCGGCAGCGCATCCGAACGCACAAGCGCGTTCAGAATCGAAAAATCCATCGAACTTTCGCTCCAAAAAATATCGGGGTTGTATGCCCTGAACGCGGTAAATCCGGCATACGCGGCAAAGAAGGCGAGTTCATACGCCGCAAACGTTTTCCAGCGGTTTTTCAGAATGTCCGTGATTCTGCGCCGATTGACCAGCGTCACGCCGAGACTGAGCGCCGCGAGCCATGCGACCACGCTCCACAGCATGGCTGGCGTAAACGTCATCACGCCGAGACTTGCGCCGATCCAGACGATATACGCCGGAAAGAGCAGGCCGCAGACTTTGGCCGCCGCGTAGCCTTTATCGGTCAGATTGCCGAAGACAAGGCACACGAACGGAAACGCAATCATGCCGAGCAATTCAACCGTTCCCCACCACACAAAAACCGCCGCCCACTGAAACGATGGATTTTCTTGGAACGAGCGCGTCAACGAGCCTTGCGCTGGCATATTATGCCGCGCAAACCGGGTTTCGTCCGGCTCGTTCGCTGGAAAAACGAGCAGACGTTTCCGCAGGGTGTCGGGGTTCTGCGCGAACGGCGCGTTCATCATCAGCGCGGCGAGTTCGTCCGCCGGAATGTCACGCACCTTCTGGAAGAGAATCGTTTTCGGATGCTCGTACACGCTGAAACTTTCATCGGCAAAATCGTCGTTGAATGTCTTGCCGAACAGCGAGGGATAATTCGTCAACGGCGCGGCTGGCTCGAAGCCCAATGCGCCATCGAACAGGAGTTGATAATATTTGATCGTCAGCGGGTAGCGGTCGGGAACGCCCAGAATCGAGCCATACAACCGTTTTGTGGCTAAAAAAATCACGTCCGCCCGGCTGAGTTGTTCAGCAATCGTCCGAATTTTTTCCGCGCTGTCGGGCGGATAGATGTCAACCGGTTCGACGTGATAATCTCCTGGATTTCCGCCGTCAACCGGCACAAGCGACGTAAATTCCCAGAGTTCGGTAAGAATCGTCGAGCCTTTCGGGATGTTGGCGTAAATCGCGCGCGACGCTTGAAGGCGCGGATCGTCGCGGCGATAGATCGAAACAAACGCGACTGCGTACCAGGCCGAATAGCCGAGAACCGCAGTCAATGCAACGGCAGTCGCCCATTTCCAGAGCCGCGTCCGCTGCCATAAATTGTCGAACCAGATCGCGCCGAACAGGCACAAAAACGGAAGCAGCGGCAGAAGGTAGCGCAGGAATTTCACCTTGAATCCGCCCACAATCAGAAACACCGGCACGAACCACGCAAGCGCGAGCAGCGCAGCCTGCGGATTTTTCAGCGCGGAACGTTCGCGTTTCATCGCGAATATGGACGTTCCGATCCATTGCAGCGTCCAAGCGCTCACGACAAGCGTGCCGAGCAGCGTCAGCAATCCGAGCGGCAGCCCCATGCCGTAACGAACGATTTGTTCGAGCGGATACCAATACGCCCGCGTCCCTTCGTATTGGATGACATACGGCGGCTGCGATTTGCCGAGCGCCATGTCGTTTTGTTCTGTAATCTGACGGGCGAATTCCTGATAATCTAACAGTGCATACGGCTCGCAGGCGGCAAAGACGATGCCTGCCAGTAATATCGCGGCAAGAAAAATTCCGACATGGCGCAGCAGCGTTTTCCAAATTCCCTGACATTGGCGAATCTCACGCGCAAGCACAAGGAGATGTGCAACGCCCAACACGCCGAACAGCGGGACCGCGCTGACCTTTGTGGCGAGCGCAAGGCCGATGGTTGCGCCGCATAGCAGAGAATGCCGGAATTTCGCCGGAGATTCGGTCAGCCGCGCCGCGTAATAGACCGCTGATACGATAAAAAACGTCAGCATCACGTCAACGGTCAGAAAATGCGAGAGTTGGATATGCAGGACGGTCACGCCTAACAACAAGGCGGAAAGGACGCCGACGCGCTCAGAAAAAAAGCGTGCGCCGAACCGATAGAGCAGCAGCAACGTCAGCGAACCGAACAGCGCGGAGATCGCCCGTCCGATAATAAAAAAATCGGCGGGCGGCCTGCCGAATCGGGCAAATATCGCGTCAACCGACATCTGCGTGATTTTCAGCAGATAAATCGGCAGCGAGCCATACGCGAAAAATTTCGGGTTCCAGTGGTTCGCTTCAAGGTCGTTTACAGCATACAGCAGCCGCGTTTCATCAGGGTGAAATAAATGCGGTCGCGCCCAGTCCAGACCGTAAAAGCGCAGGCCGATCAGACAAACAAACATCACAAGCAGCAGAATACGTTTCATGAAACAAAAAAATAGACAGGATTTACATGATGAACATGATTATAAAGGACGTTAAAAAATAGAATCATATTCATCATGTGAATCCTGTCTAATTTAAATCAGGACACAATTTTTTTCAGCAACCACGCCATGTTCTGTCCAAGAATTTTCATGGTGCGGATGCCTTCTTCATCTTTTTCGACATCCCCTTTTTCCCTGCCGATGCCGATGTTCCAATAGGATGAGCCAGGCACGATCATCTGCCGATGCAGAAAAAAATGATTGATCGAATCAAAAGCGTGCATCGCTCCGCCCCGGCGGACGGCAATTACCGCCGCGCCGACTTTGCGCTTGTAGAGATCATTATTCGCAACCCCTACGAAGCCGACGCGATCTATAAATGCTTTCATCTCAGGGGTAATGTCGGCAAAATAGACCGGCGAACCGAGCAGAATGCCGTCCGCGTCTGCTATTTTAGCGATGCAATCGTTTATCATGTCATTTTCAATCACACAACGCCGATTCTTTTTCTGAAAGCAGGTGTGACAGGCTGTGCAGCCATGAATCGGCTTGCCGCCGACCTGAATCAATTCCGTGTCAATGCCTTCGTTTTTCAGTTCGTTCAGCACATAATTCAACAAAATTTCCGTGTTCCCGCCCTTGCGCGGGCTGCCATTGAATGCGATCACGCGCATACATTTCTCCTCTGAAAATGACATTTTCATGTGCTCTGGTGTAGATCGAAACTACAGTTTCGACCTACACGAACAGCTTTATTTACACCCACACCGCCGAAATGTCGGCCTTTTCAAGCTGAATCCGCTCCTGTTTCCAGGTTTTCTGACCGCTCTGCGTCAGGTCGAAAATAATTAGATAGCCGGTCGCGAGGTTGGCGCGTTCGAGATAATCGCGCAGTTGCGCCAGCCCTTTCTGATGTGCCGCTTCGCCACGCCAAAGCTTGAGTTCGACGATATATTTGTTCGTATTGTAGGTAATGACAATATCCAGCCGCTTTTCTTCGGAAATCTGCGGCTCTTTGAAATCGAAGCCTTTGCCGTTCAAAATCGGCTTCAAAAAGGCGAGAAACACGAGCCGCCCGTTGCGTTCGACAAATTCGCGGTCGCGCTGGCTGTATTCGATTTTCATGAATTCCTGAAATTTCAACAGCAGTCGTTCCATGTCCAACCCGCCATCCGGCAGGCTGTACTGACCTTGCAACGCGGCCTCATTCACGCGGCTGCCGATGAGCGTTTGCACCCGAAAATTCGTCACCATGTAGATGGAAATTTGTTCACGATAAATCTGATTGTGAATATCCACCCGATGTCCGCGACGGGTCAAAATGCCATATAACATGCCCAAATCCATCGTTTGCCCGCCATACTGGCTGTATGCGACATCTTCGCCGCCAAACACGATTTTTTCGACAAGTTGGTACAAATCGGGATGATTTTCCAGATTTTTGATCAAGCTGTCGAAATTGGTGTTCTGCGTGTAAAGCAGGCGATTGACCGCCTGATCGAGATGTTCCGGCAGCCATTCGCGGGCGTTGGGGAACAGGTCTTCGGCGATGATTTTGCACAATTTGCTGACTAAAAACGGATAGCCGGACGTAAACGAATGCAGGCGTTCCGCCATCCGCACGTGATTCATCGCCACGCCCGTCTGCGCCGAATAATCGGCCAACATGCTTTCGATTTCCGGCGGCGTCAGACTCAAATCAATCGTAAAATCTACGGCGATATTCCAGGGGCTATTGTAGCGGCGTTCGTCGTCCGGACGGATTTTCAGCTTCAGCGTTTTGATGTCATGCACGCCCGCGAGGATGACGCTGTGAAATGCGCTTTCTTTCCCTTGCGCGGCAGACAAAAATTTGGTGCGCAACAGCGCGAGAAAATCGAGAAAGAGTTGATGATTGCTGCTTTTGTCCACTTCGTCAATCATCAAAACAATCCGCTTCCGGCTCGCCTCGATAACCTTGGAAAGCCAGCCGCCGAATTCATGCAGAGTCGTCATCTCCCTATCGTTATCGAACAAAGGAAGCAGTTCGGCAAGCCTCGCTCGTTCGAAAATCTGACGAAGTTCCACCTGAAAGGCTTTGATAAACGACTGAGCATTTTCGTAAGCAGCCATATCGAAGCCCTCGAAACTCAAAAAGAACGGCAGATACTCTTCGCTCCGCGCCAATTCGCGCTCCAACAGGAACAGCGTCGTGGTTTTGCCGTATTGGCGCGGACGGTTGATAACGAAATAGCTGCCATCTTCGACAAGCCGCAGAATCGCCTGAATTTTGCCGGACACATCGGCCATGTAATGCCGCTCAGGAATGCACAAGCCGGTATCGTTGAAACGCTTTTTCATGATGAAATGCCCCACTGTTCGTATTTCAGCACGTTATGGACATAGCGTGTTGTGTTATTAGAGGTACGTACATGCTCATAACGCAAACTCCCGCTCGGTCGAGGTTCTGGAGGCATAAATATCGGCGACGATTTCTTCGGGAGTTCGCGCATCCTGCCAACTGCCGAACGTTGCCATGAATCGGCGCGTCGTTTCGTCCGTTTCTGGCGTCAGCGGCTCGGATTCGACATCGAACGGCATGAGCAGAATTTCTACCGGACGGTGCAGATATTCCGGAGGAATTTGAAGCAAATATTGATACGCATGAGGCACGACAATTTTTCTTAACATAGTGTCCTCCTTGTTACAGCAGCAGAAAATCAATCTGACGCTTGGAGACGCTGACATCGGCGATCTGGACGCGGACGGCGTCGCCGACACGGTAGGTTTTTTTGGTGCGTTCGCCGATCAAACTGTAGGTTTCTTCGCGGTAATGATAGTAATCGTCGTGCAGATTGGTGACATGTACCAATCCTTCGACAAAATAGTCGCGCAGTTCCACAAACAGCCCGAAGTTGGCGACGCCGGAAATCACGCCGTCGAACACATCGCCGACTTTGTCTTCCATAAAACGGAGCTTTTTGACTGCGATAATCTCCCGCTCCGCCTCCACCGCAATCCGCTCGCGCATCGAAGAATGTTCGGCAATCGTGTTAAGATGCTCCCGCTGCCGCTCCTGCATTTCCTCCGCGAACGCTTCTCCGGCGAGCGCAGCTTTCAGGACGCGATGCACGATCAAGTCGGGATAGCGGCGGATCGGCGAGGTGAAATGTGTGTAGCAGGTCGAAGCGAGGCCGAAATGCCCGGCATTCTGCACAGTGTAGCGGGCTTGTTTCATGGCGCGCAGCGCAATGGTGTTGACGAGATGCTCGGTCGTCTTGCCGCGCACATCTTTGAGCAGGCGTTGAATATCTTTCGGATGCAGGTTTTTCGTCGAGCGGATATGCAGTCCCAACGTGCCGATGAATTCGTTCAGCAGGCCGATTTTGCCTTCATCCGGCGGCTCATGCGTCCGATACATCGTCGGAATGTTCATCCAGGTCAAATGCGTCGCCACCGTCTCGTTGGCGGCAAGCATGAATTCTTCGATCAAGCGGTGCGCGAGGTTGCGTTCCGCTTTCAGAATGCTTTCCACGTTGCCCTGAATGTCCAGAATGATTTCCGGCTCAGGCAGGTCGAAATCGAGGCTGCCTCGCGCCATGCGTTTTTGCAGCAGCAGTTCCGACAGTTCTTTCATCAATTCGAGCGTCGGCAGCAGCGCGGCGTAGCGTTCCCGCAGCGTCGCGTCGCCGTCTTTCAGCATTTGCCGCACGGCGGTATAAGTCAGACGCGCTTTGCTCCGAATCACGCTCGGCGTCAGGTCGTACTGGACGAGTTTCATCGTCGGATCGAATTCCATGAACGCCGACATGGTAAGCCGGTCTTCGCCTTCCCGCAAGGAACAGAGGTTGTTCGAAATCCGCTCCGGGAACATCGGAATGGCGCGGTCAGGAAAATAGACGCTCGTGCCGCGCTGATACGCTTCCTGATCCAACGCGCTCCCTTCGGCGATGTAATAATTTACATCCGCAATATGCACGCCGAGCCGGTAATTGCCATTATCGAGGCGTTGCAGCGACACCGCGTCGTCAAAATCCCGCGCATTTTCGCCGTCAATCGTAAAAATGCAGTCGTCCCGCAAATCGAGGCGTTTGGCGAGTTCCTCGTCGGAAATCTTATCGGGAAAGGCATCCGCCTCATGCAGCGCGTCTATCGGGAATTCGGTCGGCAGGTGGTGCATGTGGATGATGATTTGCTCGTCAATCCCTTGCGTCAGCGGATAGCCAAGAATCTTGACGATCTCGCCGTCCGGGTTGCGGTGATGTTCGTCATGCCGGAGAATCTGCGCCACGACGATTTGGCGCGACTTCGCGTCCAGCGTATGCTCCGCGTCAATATAGACTTTGAACGGCAATTTCAGATCTTCCGGGATGACGTAGCCATAATCGCCGTGCGCCTCGTACGAGCCGATGACGCGAGTTTGGCCGCGCTGCAAAATCTGGACGACTTCGCCTTCCGCTGTTTTGCCGGGAGTGCTGCGGCGTTCGACTTTCACGACGACCGTATCGCCATGAAACGCATTCCCTAAATTGTCCGGGCTGACGAACACGTCCGCTTTGCCCGGCAGCAAAGGAAGCACGAACGCAAAGCCCTTGCGATTGCCCTGTACGCGCCCCACGACAAAGCCGAGCGCGTCCGGCAGCGCGAAGCGATTCTTTTTGAGTTCCACGAGTTCGCCAGCGGCAAGCAACTCGTGTAAGACGGCTTTCACCTCATGCCGGTGATCGCTATCCACATCCAGCCGCTTCAACAAATCTTTTTCCGCAATCGTCTGCGGCACGGACGTTTTAAAAAATTCCAGCAGCGCGGTTTTATCAATCATAATTGTGTTCCTTACGTGGATTTAGGGGTGCGCGAGCGACGGCAGAAGCTTTGCGTCAGCCGTTTCCCGCGTGAATTTCAACGCGCTGAAGACGACACGAGTGTTTGTGCCGCCGGTGACGTTCGTCAACTCCACATATTCGACGCCCTGCCCGCTGAAGGTGTACGATCCGAGAGAGACCCATTTGTTCGGGTTTGTCGTCTGGCTGATGTACACGTTTTTCGTCTGGCCATTGGCGATCACGTCGTAACGGGCATTGGCCGCCATCTGCGATTCCGCCGGAATAAACGCCTGCACGGTATAGACGCCGGCTTTCGTAAACGGCGCTTGCCAGCGGGCGGCGTTAAACGGATTGCCGTTCGACGAGGCCGCGTACACATACGCTTCTGCGCTCGATACGTCTCCTTCGAACCAGTTGTATTCTGCTCCGAATTTGGAAAAATAACTGGATGAAATCGGAACCGTATAGGTATCTTTCTTGTCGGAATCATCCGGCGTGGTAGGATTTTCAACCGGGTCGCATCCGAAAATCGAGACAAGCAGCAATAACGTCATGCAACAGATCAACCAACGTTCGAAATATGTTGATGTTTTCATAAGAACACCTCTGAAATATGAATTGCCCCGCTTTTCGCAGGGGGGATTGTGATGCGCTGCCATTGCGACGAAACCGCCTCGCTCTTGTATTCTCCCATAATCGCGGGGAGAGATGGATGTTGTTTCGCTCGTCATGGCGCGAAGAATGTATGCGTGACGTATCGCCGTATTCCACGTCTTCACGGTTTCGTCAAGTCATTTCATGGGAAAAACGCCGCCTCCCCTTTTATTTATTGACTATTTCGTCAGTGACGAATAGAGGTGGCAATAACGAATCTTAAGAATTATCGCATGCCACACAGAGTCATTAATTTTAATAGCACTTCGTACCGCCGACGTCCTCGTCGGTTTTATGAAGAGAGGCCGACGAGGATGTCGGCGGTACGACACACGCCATAAAAATTAATGAACCAGTGCAATACGTATTGATTCATAAAATTTTAGGAGCATCCAGAGCGCCAAAGCTTGCTTTGGCCGTCAAAGCAAGCTTTGACACTCCTAAGAATTTACTGAATCCGCATCATTACTATGTTATTACATGAACAATATCACGACCACTTGAATCAGGAAAAAACGCTGCTGTGGGAAATTCACGCCTGCTTGCTGAAAACCGGCGCAAGCCAGGGCGACATTGCGAATATCAAAGACGCAATCGAAGGGCTGGACGAACTGTTTCTGCTCGTCATTGTCGGGGAATTCAATTCCGGCAAATCGGCGTTCGTCAATACGCTGTTAGGCCAGAAAGTGTTGGAAGAAGGGCCGACGCCGACCACCGATCTGATCAATATTTTGAAATACGGCGAGGAAGCGGGGTCGCGCGTACTGGACAATCTGCGCGTCACGCGCTTTCCGCTGGAATTGCTGAAAACGGTCAATGTCGTGGACACGCCCGGCACGAATTCTCTCCTGAAAGAACACGACGAACTGACCCTCAATTTTATTCCGAAAGCGGATTTCGTGCTGTTCGTCATCTCCGCCGACCGCCCGCTTTCCGACAGCGAGCGCGAGTTTCTGGAAATCGTCAGTATCAAATGGAAGCGCAAAGTCCTCTTTTTGCTGAATAAAATTGATACGAAAAGCGCCAAAGACGTGAACATCATTTTCGAATATTTACGGCGCGAGGCCGCGAAAATTTTGGGGATGGAACCGCAAATTTTCCCGCTGTCCGTGCTTCAGGCGTTCGAGGCCAAAACCACTGGTAATCAGACATTACTCGAAACCAGCCGTTTTGCGGCCCTCGAACAATACCTTTACAATGCCCTGAACGAAGGCGAGCGGATTCGATTGAAACTGCAAAATCCGCTCAACACTGTTCAGCCGATTTGCCTGACCGCGCAGCAGGAATTGAAACAAAAACTCGACGTCGTGGCCGAAGACCGCCGCAAGTTGCAGCAGATCGAAAAGCAATTGGCCTACACCCGCGACGACCTGAAAGAGAACTATTCCCGCTTTCTGCTGCGGGTCGAAAATATTCTGCTCGACCTGCGCAACCGCGCCTACGATTTTGTGGATGATTTCCTGCAACTCCGCAATATTTGGGATATTACCTCGAAAGAAAAAGCGCAGCAGCAATTCCACGAACAGGTCGTCAAGGATTCCAGCGAGCAGATCGAAGACGTGCTGACCGAAGCGGCGGACTGGCTTGTCAAAAAGAGCATGAAAGTCTGGGATGACACGCTGGAAAGCTACAAACAGCAATTGAACCCGGACGTGTATCGCGGCAAAGTGCTGGGAGACATCGGCGGACAGTTCGTCTATGATCGCGACAAAATTTATCAGGGCGTCATCAAAGACGCCCGCTCAAAAATCAAAGAGTTCAATTACCGTCAGGAAAGCCAGAATATCCTGAAAACCTTTCAGAACGCGCTGATTCATTTCGCTGCCGCCGAAGTCGGGGCGCTCGGCATCGGCGCAATTTTGATTTCCGTTTTGTCCGGTCTCTTTCTTGATATTACCGGCTTTTTCGCCGCGACGACGATTGCCGCCGCCGGGCTGTTCATCCTGCCGCGCAAACGCAAACAGGCCAAAGAGCAGTTCAATAGCCGCATTCAAACGTTGATTGAGGAATTGAAAGGCAATGTCGGGCGCGAATTCGATGAATACATGCAGAACACGCTCACGCAGATCAAAGACACGATCAGCCCGGTGGATCGCTTCTGCCGCGCCGAACAGGAGGAATTGGAGCAAGGCCAGCAGGAATTGGTTGGCTTGCTTGCGCGGTTAGAGCAATTTCAGCGCAGCATCAACATGAAATAGCACAACGATATGTCGGATTTTCAGGATTACGAAAAACAGCGCCGCAATACCTATGGCGAATCGCCGCACGCGTCCCGGAAAAACATTCCGCGCAATAAACGGCGGCGAAATCGGGCGCTGCGCCGAACGAATAAGCACCTCGTCGGCCAGGCGTGCGATGACGATTTTAATGCGGTTGCGATGCTTTCCAAACGAAAATATCGCTTTAAAAAAGACCCTGATAGACCGCTTGGCGATGTGTTAGTCAGGGATTTGATTCGCGAATATCTGGCTGGCAGGTATTCGTCGGAAACTTTTCTGAGAAAGGCCGAACGATTGCGCCGAAATTATCGCGGCTTTCATCGCGCATTCAAAGAAGCATTCCCCTGTAGTTGGAGAAGTTACACAGAAGAGCAATTGAATGTCCTATCGAAATTTACATAATATTCCAGAGGTGAGATAATGAAAATCAAAACCACCCATTATTTGATTTTTTCGACGTTCATCATAATGCTGTTAACTGGCTGCGGGACGCGCTCGATTTCCAACTCTGGTTATCAGGACGACAACGGCTGGTATGGTCATGCAAGCAACCCGTTTTATCAGGGAGAATTGAATGAATTATCCGTGTTAGGCATCAGCGCGGAACAGGCCATCAGCGAGGCCGATATTCAGGCCGCGCTGAATGACGCCTCCGCCGTCACGCTGAAGCGCGGCGACGCCATTTTATTGATCCAATCCGGCGCGATGTTCCCGGACGATGATATGCTTCAGGCGATGCGGGACTATTTTACCGTCACGCCGTTAAGCGGCATTCCCGAACAACCCAAACAAGCGGCGCAGGGCGAGACAGCAACGCCTCCCGCGCCATTGAAACAGGTCTTACGATTGACTGCCGCGCAAACCGGCGCAACAACGGTCATCGTCTATTGGGGCATCATCGAAACCGCGCAGGAAGATCAGGTCACGAAAGTCATTTCGTGGGCGCCGTTCCTTGGTCAATTGATTCCCGATGAAGTGCAGCGGATGCGGATTCGGCTGAAAGGCGTGGTAATGGATGTCAAAAGCGGCAAATGGCTGATGCTGACGCCGCCGGAAGCCGACAGCGCCGCCTTCAGCGGACGCCTTGAGCGCGAAGCCGCCGACCAGCAGCAGGTCGCCCGCATGAAAACGCAAGCGTATCAGGATTTTATGAACGCGCTGCGGCAGCGTTTTTCAATTCAATGAACGTTCTTCTTATCACGATGCTGCTATTTTTCGGCAGTCTTGTGCTTTTCGGCGCGAGCAGACGGCTGTATCGTCCGACGTGGTTGCGCAAGTTCACGGTGTGGTTTCTCCGTTGCATCGCCCTGCTATTGCTTTTCAGCGGCGGATATAGCGTCTGGCTCTTGTATCGCCCGCAGCCTCGTCCCGCTCAGGATCACGCACTGTTTCAGGGTGTAATCTATCACCGCGAAATCTTCGACACGCCGCGCCCGATTGTGGCGCATATCGTTTCAATTGACTTGACAACGCCCGGTCTGCGCCTGTTCGTCACGCCGCCAAATTCCACGAAAGGCCACCAACTCGCCGCCAGAACCACCTCGCAGTTTGCTGAAGAATTCGGTGTACAGATTGCGATTAACGCGGGGTTTTTCACGCCGTTTTTCGCGCATGGCCCATTCTCCTATTATCCGCATGTCGGCGATCCGGTCAATGTGTTCGGTCTGACAATCTTCGAAGGTCAGCCCTATTCGCAGCCGCACCCGGAATATGATACGCTTTACATCGGCAAAGAAAACCAGATTGCCATCGGTCAAGCGTTGCCAGAACCGTATTATGCCATCTCCGGGTATTGGATTTTCGTCAAAGACGGGGCGCCGATTCAGCAAGTGGATGACCGCTACTACGCGAATAAGCCCGGTCCGCGAACAGCAGTGGCGATTAATCAAACAGGAAAGATACTGCTGCTCTTCGTTGTGGATGGACGCCAACCAAATTACAGCGAAGGGATGACATTACCGGAATTAGCTGATTTAGCCGTGCAATACGGCGCATTTACCGGTTTGAATCTCGATGGCGGCGGCTCAACAACACTTGCGATTCAAGGCGAAAACGGCAAGCCGCGCGTGGTGAATTCCCCGATTCACGGGCGCGTTCCCGCCGGACGCGAACGCCCGGTCGCCAACCATCTCGGCGTCTTTGCGCATAAAATCAGATAGAGGCGATTCAGAAATATCCCCGAAAAACAACTTATACCAATAGCCTTTGAATAGATCATAAATATCAGACTTCCGAGGTCTTGAAAACCTCGCAAGTCTCGACGTGCCGAAGATGATCTTTTTTAACACAATTGGTATAATTATGCCTCTATGCGCTTGTCAAGAGAGAATTTTTTATTCTCTGACCTGATAAGAACAGGAATCGAATATGCGTTGTGATTGAGAAGAGGGTGTCTTAAGAATAGCATACACATCAAGATATTTGGTGGCAGGAATCTGAATTCTGGTTTCTAATGTTCGCGTTTCTTTTCCTTTCAGAACGGCGTGATCTTGAGAAAAAAGGATCGGTTTTTTATCTGCTTTGGCCTGTTCAACAGTCAACCAGAGCTTTCCGCTGCTATCGCTTCGTAAATCGTATGTTGTCTTAACTTTAAATGTCACAAATTTCCCGATTTGCAGAGGTTTTTCGGTGGATGGCGAACATGAAAGAACTTGAATTTTATTCATCGCAGTCACTCCATCTGGGGGAAGAACTGTGATATACTCTTCTAACATTTTTCGATTATCTATACGAAGGTCGAATCGCCATTTTCCAGGTTCATCCAAATTGATATTCGGACGATAAGGAAATACCATATACAATTCTCCAGAATTATTACTCACCAAATCAGATTTAGAAACTTCTTTAGCATCCCCGTCAAAAATGCGTAAGACTGTATGATGACTTCCGCCTGGAAATGAACGCCATGTGACATGTAGCATAAACATTTCCATCGTAATCGGAATTTCTTGTAATGAATCGACTGGTTGGGCAGTTTCGTCCGTACCGCTCGTAAAAACAGCGAGATACGATACTTTTGAAAAACGCCACGTATCATACGCCCAAAAGCCGATTTTAACAACAAGAATGAATCCAATCACAGCAATTCCCCAACGAAGAAATGTCCATTTCGCATAAATTTTTGCATTCTGGTATTCTTGCTCCATCGAGTGTTCGATCTGAACGCGTGTCGCAATCTTTTTGACTTCTTCTTCTGGAATATCCGAGATTTCTTTTAAGGCTTCTATCGTCGCCTGCGTATGATTCTCTTTTTCTTGCTGTTTTCGAAGTTGTTTTTCACGGTCGAATACACGCCGACGAATTTCATCTTGAAGAGAATCTTCTTCCAAATTTAGCGGTGTTATCTTCTGCGCTTTCGTTGAAGTTCCATATTTGGCATAGATGATTCCACATTTCGGACATTCTATTATTGACAGATCGTTTGGAGTTCTTAGACGCCCGCATTTGGGACATGTTTCCTGCATATAAACCCTCTTCGTTGATAAATTTCGAATACTGAATAATAGCGACGAATTTTTATCGAAGGTAGGATGAGTTTTCGTCAATAAAAATTTATAAGAAATCAAGAAGGCCAATCACTTTCAAGGATGGAATGAAACCGTTCTCAAACGCTTCGAACACCAGTCAGACACGTTAAACGTGTCTGACTGGTTTCAAGTTCAATACGTCGCCTGCACCTCGACGCCTTGCTGCTTGTTCTGATACAACTGCTGGCGCAGATAGCCCGCGCCCTGCTGCTGAATCATCATATTGCTTTCCCGCAGATATTGCGTCGCCTGCGAACGCATATCCATCTGCGATTGCGGCATGATGTCGTATTGTTCCGGCTGCAAGTCGGTTTTGCCGCGATAGAAGGCGTATTGATTCCCTTTTCTCGCGATGACCGTGACCGCGCCGTGAATGTTGTCAGCGATGAAAATGCCGCGCAAATCGGTCGAGCCGGAGACGAATTCCGCGTCGTTCACGCCGATGACTTTGACGTGCGCGTTATTTTCGTAGCGGTTCGTGGCGGAATTGATGACGTTCACCCGCACCCGCCCGCTTTGCGCGTCTTCTTCGACTTCCAGCCGCAGCGGGCTGATCAACACCAACCCGGAGGCGTCGGTTTCCGCCTCTTTCGCCGTCACCAAATACGCGCCTTCTTCTTGCAGCGGCAGCGCAAGCGTTTGCGTTTTTTCGGCGTAGTCCTTGCCGTCGCCGAGATGCGCGGTCGCCTGATGATACGGCGTGATTCCGGCTAAATTAATTGCCGCGACGTTTTCTAAATTCTTCTGCAACAAGTAAAACTTCATCAAATCCACGCGATACGCCAGCAAATTCACGTCTTTGATGTTGCGATAACGCAGCGGAATCGCAATCGCGTCGCCGGGGCTGAAGGTCGTCGCCTCATCGAATTTCAGCAGCTTTTTCGTGAAATACGTCATCGCCTCGCTTGCGTCCGGGAAGCGGTCTTTGACCTTTTCATATTCCGCAATCGCCTGCTCCGGCTTGCCCATCGCGTGATACATCTGCCCCATCAAATACATGGCGAGATATTTGTGGTCGCTTTCGACAAGATTGCCCTGCCGATCCGGATATTTTTCCGTCGCGACTTTCTGGCAGAGTTGCAGCGATTCGTCGTAGTGTTCCAATTCGAAATCGGCGTAGCCTTCGAGGTACTCATACGCGCTCAGATAGGGGCTTTTCGGGTAGCGCTGCCGGAATTGCCGCGACAGCGAAACGACGCGCTCGAATTCTTCCGAATCGAGATAGGCATTCGCTAATGAAAAACTGACTTCGTCGGCGATCTGCTGTTCCGGGTAGCGCGTCAAAAACTCGTGCAGCATGGCAATCGCGCCTTGCAGCAATTCTTTGCGCGAGAGTTTGCCGCTCTTCGATTGCGGCACGTCCCGCAGCGTCTCGGCCTCCGTGTAAAGCAGTTGCGACAGGCCGTAAAACGCGGTTTCCGTGACCGGCGCGTCGGGATATTCCAGCAGCACGTTTCTCGTGTAATCCACCGACGGCAGGAATTTCCCCTGCGCTTCGAGCGTCCCGCTGATCTGCACGTCTTTCAGGAACGACGCTTCCGCCGTCGCCCGCAACACTTGCACCGCTCGTTCATGCTCCTGAATCTCGCCATACGCCTGCGCGACGCGCAAAATGTCGGCGAAACTCAAGACCAAATCAGGATATTTCTCTTTCAACACCTCGAAAAAGCGCACGATGTCGCGGCTGTTGCGCTCGTCAATCGCGATATACATCAGCATTTTCGCCGTGTCGCGATACGGCTCGGATTGCAGCCGGAATTGCTCGAACAGTTCCGTCAACAGCGGTCGCGCCTCAGCGCGGCGTTTGTCGTCGAACATCGCTTTTCCGAGATAATACAATTCGTCCGGCGTCTTTTTGTACGTCTCCGAAATCGCCTGACCGCGCTCTAAAACGCTCATTTCGTAAGGCGCGGCGTAGTCGAACCGCTCCGGCAGATACGGCGTCGAAACTTTCGTCGGCAAGACGCGGAAGACGCCCGGCAGATAGCCGTAAAGGTCGTATGTGACCGTGCCGTAGCTGGCGTTGTTCGGATAGAAAATCAGCTTGCCGTCGCGAATTTCATGATCCAGCAAATCGCCTTGAATGGACTGCTCCAACGCCATCGCGCCCGCCGGAAGCGGCTCTTCGATGATGATCGGCTGATTCATGTAGGGGCGGTCGTAATCGAACTGCCGCCGGTTGTATTCGACCGTCACGCGGGAAAAGCCGCCGAGCGGAATCTGCGTGACCGGATTGCGCCACGTGTTGTATGAGCCGTCCAGCACGCTGAATCCGCGCTGAATTTCGCGCCCGTCGTAGAGAATCGGCGCAGGCTCGTAATAGCGTTTCACGTCGAAAAATTGATGCGTTTCCGCAAGTTCGCGGCTCACGCCGGTCAAGACGCAGACATATTGGAACGCGCCGCGCCCGTCGAATTCGAAATCCACGCGATTTTCGCCGTCAAGCAGCAATTCCTCCGGAACGCGCAACGTCTGCGCCGCCTGCTCGCCGTTGACCGAAAGCGCGTCGAGCGGCTTGCCGTTGACGCTGATTTTCAGCGCGTAGCGGTTTTCCGCGAATTGCGACGCCGTGAAATATTCCAGCAACACCGGCGCGATCCGGGCGTTGGCGCGAGTCGAACCCCAGCCCATCCAGCGCCGCTGCGCGTTCAGCCACGCCATCGCCTGCTGAATCTGCGGCGCTTGCGGCGTCGTTTTCAGCAACGCCAACAACGCAAGCGCGGTCGTTTCGACCTCGCCTTCCATCGAACGCAGCGTCGAATCGGACGCCCAGTAAATCATGGTTGCGCCGGTCGCGTCATTCGTCTGCGTCGTCGCCCGCGCCACAAGCATTCCGCTCAGTTCCGCACCGATTTCCGGGCGATTCATCGCGGCGGCGGTCAACACCAACAGCGCAAGCCCCGCCGTATGCAGCGAATTCCGCTCGCGATAGACGCGGTTGACGTGCGCGAAATCCACGTCTCCGGCGGCGGTCATGGCGTAAAGCAGATACGTTTTGACATCGTTGTCCGACGCGGCCTGAAACTGCTGTTTGACGTAGTTGACGCCGTTTTGCAGCACGTCAGGCCGCACGGCGAACCCGCCGCGTTTCGCTTCCGACAGCAGGCTGACGGCGTCCGCCGCGATAAACAAATCGCTGAACGTTCTCAAGCCTGTCCAATTCCAGCCGCCGTCGGCGTTCTGCTGCTGTTC
>CAZRSF010000005.1:19889-24804 GCA_964602655.1 uncultured Candidatus Moduliflexus sp. | reverse complement strand
TGCCGCAAATCGGCAATCTGCGCCGCCGAATTCTCCGACTGGCCGGGGCGTTCGAGATAACGCAGCACGTTCAGCAAAATCTGCGCCTGATGAATCGAAGAGGACGACGGCTCTTTGCACGGCCAGGGGCGGTCGTCAATCAAATCGAGCAGCGTCCGGTCAACGGAAGGATTCAGCAGAATCGTCATGTCCTGCGCAACATACGGACGCCCGGCGGGAAGCGCGATCTTGACGCTTGCATCGTCGGTGGCCGCGCCGCTTTTCGATGCGCTGAATTCTGCGCCCCACGCCCGCGCCGCGACTTCGCGCCGGATGCGATCCTGCCATTGCCCGGCGGCGGCGTTCAGTTCGAGCGTCAGCGTCGCACCGGCGACCGGCGGCGTTATGCCGCTCAAATCGAGCCGGTACGCGCTTTCCGTCAGTTGTTTATCCGGCGCGGCGACGGTCTGTTCCTGCTGCGCGACGACCGCGCCGTCAAGCTGCGCCGAAAAGGTCAGATTCACTTGCTGTTCCGCGCCCGACGAATTTTGCACGTTTGCCAGCAGCGTCGCCTTGTCCCCTTCCAAAAAGACCGGCGGCGTTTTCATTTCGGCGAAAAACGGGAGTTTCGTCACGATTCCGGCGGTCGTTTCGCCGACGAGCGTTTCCTGCGTGACGCCCCGACTCGTGAACCGCCATTCCGTCGTCGAATCCGGCAGCGTGACGGTCACGCTCGCTGTGCCGTTCGCGTCGGTGACGATGCGCGGATTCCAGTAGCCGGTTTCCGGGAAATAGTCGCGCAGCGCGGCGAGAAATGCGCCCGCTTCGTTGCGCCGTTCTTCCATTGGTTTCGCAGCTTCTAAATCATCGGCGAAAAAGCCTTCTTTTTTATCTTTTGCCATGCTTGCTCGCGTCTTCTGGCCTGGCGCAGCCAGAGCAGGGGCTTCGTCAGCCCCTCCCAGCATATTTCCATCGAATTCGGCGGACATGACCATCGGTTCAGCCGCAGGCGCAGGCATAACAGTTTCTTCTTCAAGCCGCGCTTCTTCATCCAATAGCTCGGTGACTAACTCCTTCGTTTCGGCATCGAATCGGAACGTGCAAGAGGTCGCAATTTGCGACGCGGATTCGCGTTTCTGGTCGTAGAAAAATGCGCGGATCGGCGGCGCGGATTCGGCGTAACGGGCATAGAGCGCCTCGTCAACCATCGCTAAGGACAATTCGGCGGGAACGGGCTTGCCGTTTTGATCCGTCGTCAGAATCTCGACCGTCACGCTTTCTTGCGGCTGAAAATAGTCGGGCGCGGCGGCGGATTCGGCGTGTTTGACGGTCAAAGCGACATTCAATTGACGCAGCACGGCGAAATATTTCTGCGCTTGATGGAATTTATTCCCTTCCATTTGCGCCGCCGACAGCGTGAAATTCGGCGCGTGTTCGTTGCCGATGGTCAGCGTCAGCGGATTGACGCCGTTTTTCAGGCTCAAAATCTGATACGACAAAATCGTCTCGCCTTCGTAGGTCAGCAGCGCGAGACCGTCAGCGGCGTTCGATGACAGCCGGATTTCTGGCGTGTCGCCGACCTTGAATTCCTCGGCGTCGGCCAGAATCCGCAATTTGATTTCGTCGTCTTTGCCGGAAACGAAGAGCCGGATTTCGCCAGAGACCGGATTCTCAAAACGGTCGCGGCCTTCGGCGCGAAGGATGTAGTCGCCGCCGTCCGCGAGCTTGAACAACGCCTTGCCGCTCCCGTCCGCGCCGGTCACGACGTGCTGTTCCGACACTTTGCGCTCCGACGTGTCGCCGGACGGCGCGGTTTCGAGCTTGAAGACGCCGAACGTCAGCGTTTCCTGCGTCGGCTTTCCCGCCGGATCGGTCGTTTTGACCGTCGCCTCGATGTCTTCGTTGACAAGATAGACATCCCGCAGCGTCGCGACTGCGCAGCTAAAGCCGCGCGTGGCGAGAAAGACCGTTTTCCCGGCCTGCACGTTCTCCGCGTCCAATCGCGCGAAAATCGTCACGGGCTGGCTTTCCGTGAAATCGCGGGTGTTCAGCGTGAACGGGATTTCGCCGTTCTGGTCGGTTTTCGCGGCCAGCAATTCGACGTTGCCGAGCGTGTAACTGACGCTTTTTTCCCGCGCCGGTTCGCCGTAATAGTAGGCGGCGCGGATTTTGCCGGTGATGGTTTCGCCGCGGAAATAGACCTCGCGGTCGGTTTCAAGCGTCAATTTGACGGTTTCCAGCTTGTATTCCTCGACAAGAAACGTCCCGGAAAACGGCTGCTGATCGCCGCGCTGCGCGAACAGGCGATATTCGCCGGTCGGCGCGGCGGGGTTCAGCGTCACATCAGCCGCGAACGTGCCGAATTCGCTCAACGCCGCGTCGTCTTGAAAGATCGTCGCGCCTTGAGAATTCTGAATTTGCACGGCATAGCGGGCGTTTTCAGGAAGTTGCGGCACGCGCAGATTGCCCGCCGCGTCGGCTTCCCGCAGAATCCCCTTGACGTTGACCTGCTGGCCGGGGCGATACGCTGGGCGATCCGTGTAGATGTAGCCGCGAGCGGCGACGCCTTCGACGAATTGCAAGGCATCGAGGCCGAGCGTTCCGGCGGCGTAATGCTTGCCGTCGAACGCGAACACGCGCAGGTTTTGCGTCTCTTTCAATTCTTTTAGCGCGGCATGAAAGACGCCGTCCGCCTGCGTCGCGCCTTCGTAGAAAATTTTCGCGCCGTCGCTGAACAAGAACTTGACGCCCGGATACGCCGCGCCCGTCCGCATGTTTTCGGCAAAGACCAGCGCGTCGCGTTTCGTGGTTTTGACGACGACATCCAAATCGCTGACCAGCACGAGCGTCGTCGCCTCGTAGCCGACGCCGCCTTCGACGCTTTCTTCGCTGCACGTCACCAAATACGCGCCCGGTTCGGCGAATTGCATGACGAACCGGCTCTCGAATTCGCGATATTTTTCATAATTCGCGATGGTTTCCTGCCACGTCTTATCGGGGTCAATCAGCGCAATATCAAGCGATTCCACGCCGCCGACGGTCTGATTTTTGCGGAAATAGGTTTCCAAATCCACCTGATACATTTTCAGCGTCAGGGTTTCGATGTTGCGCGTTGTGACCTTCAGCGCGGGCGTTTCGTTCGAGCGGAAGACGCGCTCGGTCTGCACCGCGAGGCGTTTGGCCTGCATCGCGGTCATCCGTTCCTGCGCCGCGCCGTAGTGCGATCCCCACGTCACTTGCTTGTACGCCTCGAACGCCTCCTCGAATTTCAGCAGCTTGCTTTCCAAAAGCTGCCCGATTTCGAATTGCGCCTGCGAGGCCGGGTCGGTTTGCGGATATTTCGAGACGGCGCGTTTCCATTGCGCGATGGCGTCCTGATAGGCTTCTTGCTCCTTGAACATGTCGCCGATTTGGAACATGATGTCGGGGTTGCGCGGGTCGAGCGGGTGCGCGTTCAAAAATTGTTCGAAGGCGGCGCGGGCGGCGGCGAATTGCTTGTCCTGCCGCAAATTCGCGGCGATCAGATATTCGGTTTCGACGATCTGACGCTGCGCTTCGTTCCAGAGATTGTGCGACGGATGCGTCTGCAAAAACTCCTGCCAGACGGCGATGGCGTCCTGAAATTTGCGCTGCCGCTGATAGACGCTGCCGAGATAGAAACGGGCGAGCGGGAGCGTTTGTTCGGCGGAAAGCCATTCGTCCGGCTTTGCCGATGCAGACGCGGAATCAACGGCATTTTGCGCGGAAGCCGCCGCATGTTTCTGAATGAACGCAGTCAGCGCGGAGGCCGCCGCGTCGAGCCTGCCGAAATTGTAATGCGACAGGCCGATTTCGTATTCCGCCTGCGCGGCGCGTTTGTCGGCGGGATACGCGGCGACGAACTCTTGCAGGCTTTTGACGCCGAGCTCGAGTTCTTCGGTCGAAGCGGGCGTCGGAATCCGAAAGGCGCGGCTGAGCAAAAAGGCGATTTCCGGCGCGTGTTCGTCTTGCGGAAAGTCGGCGGCGAAATCGCGGAAGACGCGCCGCGCTTGCGGCAGGTTGCCCTGTTTCAGATACGATTGGCCGAGATAGTAGGCGGTTTCGGCGCGGCGCGTGCCCTCCGGCATTTCCTTTTGCAGCGCGGTCAGGAGCGTGATCGCCTCGTCGTAATTGGTTAATTCGTAGGCGCAGCGGGCGGCTTTCAGGCGGATGTCCTCGCTTTTCGCCGGGCTGAGTTCCAATTGCAGCGCTAACTCGTAAAAGACCTTTGCTCTGGCGTAATCCGGCGTTTTTTCAAGTCCCGGCTCGTCCTGATCTTTCACCCATTCGCCACTGAAATACGCCTCCGCGAAATCGAGATAGACGGCGGCGACGCGCTCTTTGCGCTCTGCCGAGACCAATTGCGTCACTTGCGGCAGATAGATTTCCCCGGCCTGCTGGAATTGTTTCAAGGCAAGGTAGCAATCGGCCTGCCGGAACAGCACTTTCGGCAGCCATTTCGATTGCGGATAGTCGGCGGCAAAGCGCTGAAAGCGTTCGATGGCTTGCGCGTATTCTTTTTGATAGAACAGCGCGTTGCCGAGCAGATAGGCGAGATAGTCGGCGTTGTCGGGATTTTGCGTCAAGGCGTCTTGCAGGCGGCTCGCGGCTTCGGCGTAATTGCGATCCGCGAACAGAGCGTCAATCTCGACGGTCGAAACGGTTTCGGCCAAAACGATTGACGGGAAGAGGCTGAATAACATGATGACGATGCAACTGATGCGGCGTTTCATAGGTGTTTCCTCCGTTTGGAACTACAAGGATACGTGTAAGCAAGGATGTGCGCGGTTGCGCGTTGCCTTGTGTTTGGCTCTTTTGGGGTGCTGTGTTATCTTACGTGAAGCGTTGAAAACTTTGCAAGGAATTTTTCAGAGGGAAATGGGAATGGCGCGGATTTTCTGATTAATCTCGTTCGTCT